>CAZYTX010000005.1:0-113870 GCA_964650485.1 uncultured bacterium
CATGTTTGCCCGTGTTAACCAAACCCTATAGAGAATAGCCTATATAATCTATGGCCCTCTCCTCTTGTAGATGCGAAAACGCACGCGGCTTCGCCTTTTTATCCCGTCATCCATGGACCTCTCCATCGAGCGCCATCCAGGCAGCTCCACGGCAAGCTCGTACTCCTTTCCCAGCCTCTCGCCCGCCAGCACGGCCCGGTCAAAAGCGGAGTGGCCCAGGACCTCTCCCCCCTGGAAGTAATGCACCATGACCACCAGGTAGGCTGGCTCCCGGTCGAGCACGTAGTCCGGGTCCGAGCTTAGCGCGGCAGCGCCCGGTCTCCTTGCGAGGTACGGGTCCACCAGCCCGTTGGTGTCCAGAATCCTGTCAACGTCGGTCACGTATCCTATGTAGCCTATGTCCCCGCAGGCGATGGCGTCCCCCTGTTCGGTGTGGTGCAGGAGCCATGACGCGGTCCGGCCGTACCACTCTGCCTGGTCCCGGTGCCACTCGGCCGCCTGACTCTCGTACTTAGACCCAGAGTGATATTGCACGTTCTCGGCCGCGTTGTATGCGAGCACGAACGCGAGGAAAACAAGAACGGCCAAACGCTTTGCACGCGAAGAAGAAATCCCTGCCAGGGCGAAAAAACCCAGACCGACCATCACCGGCAGCACGTGCATCACGAACCTGTGGTCCGGCATGAAGTCCCCCCCGGCCCAGGCGATGAACGCAAGGTAGAAGAGAGCCAGGGACACGGGCGCCAGAAGGTCCGGGCGCTTTACCAGACTGTTTGGCTTCCACAGCAGGGAAGCCGTCCCCAGGACCAGGAGCAGGGCCATGTGCCACTGGTCCGCGGCCCAGGCCAAAAGATAGCGAGCCCCTGCCATGACCCCGGCAAGGCCGAGGCCGGTCCTGGCATGGAACACGTTGGGTATGAGCTCGCCGAAGTGAAGGACCCTCCAGGCGGTGTAAATGCCAAAAGGTATAATAAAGCCGAGCGAGCTCTTGAGCACGGGCCTCGGGTCGCGCCCGGGCTGTAAAAGGCAGGCTGTGAAGACCGCGGCGGCCGCTAGAAGCCCGTCGGGCCGCGCCATGGAGGCCAGGGAGGCCGCGAGGAATGGCAGTGGCGACGGCTTTTCGGTCCTCACCAGCGCCACCGAGGCGAGCATCAGGGCCGCGAACATCGGCGTCTCCAGCCCCTGCACGGCCCATATTGAAAAAGGCTGGGAGGTGGCGAGCACCAGCCCGGCGATGAGGCCCGGCCAGGCCCGGGCGGTCCTGCTCATGACCCAGAGCGATAAAGAGATCACGGTCAAAAGCGAGAAGGCCGCGCCCGTGTAAGCCGTGGTTACGCGCGGGTGCAGTTGCATGTTGTATCCCGCGCAGAGTCCCATCACCCACAGGAAGTTCGAGTACCCCTCCACCGGCTTCTCACTTTCAGGGGAGCGGTTGTACCTGAGCCCGTGCCCCCAGGCAAGATTGCGCGCGTACCTGGCCGAGATCATGGCGTCGTCCGCCATGTCAGCTGCGTTGGCGTATAAGAGGGGGATATGGACGATGCACACGGCCAGGAGGGCCAAAGCCGCGAGCACGGTTTTAATCCCGGGATTCTTTAATGGAGCCTTCATCAGCCCTGGACCCCTCTGGAAAAGGTAAGCCGGGTGTAAGATAACAGGTATCTCATCGAGGGACAAACCTTGTCAGCAGGTCGCTTTATTTGATTTTAAAAAGCAGAGCGCCTAGAATATGCCGCTAAACGATTTAGCGGGCAGAGTTTTGTTTAAGTGAGTTGAATCAGCCATGATAAAGACCTTGCAGCGAAGAGTTATTCTCTTGAAGACGGCCGCCCTGGTCATCGCCCCCCTTTTCACGGCCGGCATCCTGATAGTTTTGAACTTTATAGAGGTTCCCGCGAACCCCTTTGCACGCGGAGAAGAATACAGGTTCTCTTACGTAAAGAAAGGGAACGCATTACAAAAGCCGGCCCGTAGCCTGATCCTGGATATTGGAAGAACGGGCTACACCAGCATAAGCTCGGGAGAGACCGTGCTGTGGCATGCCAAGATGAGCCGCGAGGGCAAGTACCAGCCCGAGCTCTTTGGCCCCCTGTATTACTCCATTTTCTGGCTGCCGGTCCCGCACAGTTTTCCCGTGTTCAACGTCTCGCTGAAAAGGGAGCTCAACGAATCGCCCATGATGGATGTCACCGGCTTTCTGGGCGAGCCCGGCGAAACCTACAAGTTCAGGACAGGAAAATACCGTCCGGAATGGAGAACGGGGGGCTTGAGCCGCGCAAAGCGGAGCATAAGGTTCATAGATGAGCACGATGTTGTGGCCGGCACGGGTGATTATGACCCTGCCACCGGTGTGCTCTTGCACGCGGTGTCCTACGCTGGGCAGGGATCAATATTGTCCTTGCAAGGCTCCGACTTCCCGGGCAGCAAGGCAAGTGACCTGATGCTGGTGCTGGTCCTGCTCATGGCTTCTGGCCTTGCTTTTTACGAGCTTTTTAAAGGCGCCATACTGGAGCCTCGCAGGAAGAGGGACGGGTCCGACCACCTGGACTTCGCCATCCTGGGCTACACCATAGTGCTGGTGGATATCTTTTATGACCTGAGCTATTACCACGGCATGGGGGACCTCGCGCTTATTTGTGTGCATATAGGGCTGATCGTTTTCATATGGTCCAGACTGGGGTGGTGGGCACTGCTGCCAGTGCTGGAGCTTTTCGTGGCAGCGTACTACCACTTCCTCAACGGCTCCCTCCAGCCCGCTTTCGCGCTCTTCCCTGCATCCCTTTCCGCCTGGCTTTTAGCCATGCTTATTCAGAAGCAGATATCCCCGCCTTCGCTCTCCTGGATCAGGGAGATGGCAGAGGAGGCCCGGGGTCGGCGCAGGCCCAAAGGCTTTTAAGCTAAACGCCAAGCCGCCAAGCTCGCCAAGGAAGAAGAATCATTAACGATTAAAACTTGGCGCTCTTGGCTGCTTGGCTTTCAAGGCTTATCCCCCGGTCGCTGATGCGTTGCCTATCCCCCGCGCGGTGCGCAGTGTAAAGTACTCCTCCAGTATCCTCCTGGTTATTGCCCCTGCCGTTGCCCCTCCTGAGCCTCCGTGCTCGACCATCACCACTGTTGCTATCTCCGGTTCGTCCGCGGGGGCGTAGGCCACGAACCATGAGTGGTCCCTGTACTTGTAGGGTATGTCCTCGATGTCCTCGCCCTGGAAGCGCTTGCTCACCTCGGTGGTGCCGGTCTTTCCCGCGATGTCCACCGCCTCGCTTTTCACGTAGTAATGAGCTGTGCCGCGCTCTTTGTCCACCACGCCCTCCATGGCCTTTGCCAAAAACTCGGCGGTCTCTTTTTTCATCACCTGGTTATTCATGAGCCGGGGCTGAAAGCGTGTGATATGGTTGCCGTGCACGTCTTCGAGGTGGTGTATGATCTGCGGCTGCATGATCCAGCCTTTACCCGCCACCGCCGCGGGTATGAGAATAGCCTGCACGGGGGTTATAAGCATGTACCCCTGTCCTATTGCCACCAGCACGGTCTCTCCCGGCAGCCAGGGGAATCGCATGTTCTTCCTCTTCCATTCCGGACCTGGCACAAGTCCCGCCTTCTCCTCGGGCAGCCCCGTGCTCACAGGTCTTCCGAAACCGAACCTCTCGGCCCATTTTTTTATCGTGAGGATCCCCATCTGATGCGCCAGCTTGTAGAAGTAGACGTCGCAGGACTCGACGATGGCCCTTGAAAGCCCTATCTTCCCGTGTCCCCTTTCCTGCCAGCAGCCAAAGGTGGTGTCCTTCAGTGTGAAGGAGCCGTCGCACTTGAAGGTGCTCTCCTGCGTTATGATGCCTTCTTCCAGGCCGGCAGCGGCGATTACGATCTTGAAGATGGACCCCGGAGGATACACCCCCTGGATGACCCTGTTGAGCAGTGGTTTGTGAGGGAGGTCGCACATGTTTTTCCACTGCTTTTCGGTCACGTCCTTTGTAAAGGTCACGGGATCGAAGTAGGGCCTGCTCAGCATGGCCAGTATTTCACCGGTGTTCACGTCCATGGCCACCACGCTTCCGTTATGCTCTCCCATGTGCTTGTCCGCTATCTTCTGCAGCTCGATGTCCAGGGTGAGGACAACCGACTTCCCCGGCTTTATGGGCCAGGACATCTCTTCCAGAATCTCCAGCTTTTCCTTGAACTCCGCGCCTGCGCCGGTGTTCTCGGCCAGGGCGTCCACGGAGAGCTCCTGTCCCCTTGCATCCACCAGCTTGTACGAGGTCCCGTCGGTTCCGCGCAAAGATCTTTCCAGCACCGCCTCAATGGCGGCCCGGCCGATGCGGTCGCCCATCCTGTATCCCTCGAACTCCTTTCTCTCGAGCTCCTCTTTTGTGACCTCTCCCAGATAGCCCAGCACATGGCTTGTCAGCCTGGAGTGCGGGTAATACTTCCTCACCGGGCGGACCTCGGTGTCAACGCCGGGCATGAGAAGCCTGTTCTCTTCCACCCTGGCAAAGCTTTGCCAGTCCACGTCCTCGGCCACCACCACGGGTATGAATTCCGACCAGGTGCGGTCTTCCCTTATTCGCCGCTTCATCTCGGAGGTGGTGATGGACAGAATTTTTGATAGCCTTTGTATGGCCTCTTCGGTCACGTCCGCGGGGGTCACTGTCACGTTGAAGCTCTGTCTCCAGTCGGCCAGGGGCTTTTTATTGCGGTCATATATGTTTCCTCTCATGGAAGGCACGGTGATTTTCCGTATCTGGTTCTTCTCGGCGATAAAGGACCAGGTCTCGCCCTGGATCACCTGCAGCACCCAGAAGCGGATGAAGAGCAGGCCGAACAGGCCGGTCACCGCGATCAGCCACAGGTTCACCTTTAGAGCCGGCTGTTTGTCCTTTTCCTGTCCGAACCCAAGCGCCATGTGTTAAAGCCTCACTGCAGGAAGCGGGTCTCCGGCCCGGTCTCCACGAAGCCCGGTATCTTTTCGAACCCGTAATAGAAAAGCGGCACCAGGGCCGCGTTGATCAATGTTCCGATCAGCATGAGCACTGCGGTCCTCCCTGATAGATGCAGGGGCGTGGTGAACACCTGGTGCAGTAAAAACACCACTATCCTGTCAAAGACACCCAGGCCCAATGCGATTATGAACTGCGACCCGGGTGTGTCCGGGCTGAGCCTTCCCCTGAGCGCCTGCGCCACCATGAACACCGACACCCTCGCGGCCATGAACAGGCCGGGCACGGTGGTCACCATGAGGTCCTGGAGCAGCCCCACCCCGGCGCTCATGAAGGAGCCGTGCAAGGGGGCCTTGAAAAGACCGATCACCACCACGGTGACGAAAAGCAGGTCAACAAAGAGGGTCTCGCTCAGAAAAGGCAGCAATGCGCTTTGTATCACCACCAGGAGCAGGGATATGGCTCCCACTATGACGTACTGCAGGATCATTGCTCCCTGCCCGGCAGGATCACCATAACCTCTTCCAGCCTGGAGAAGTCGGCCATTGGCTCCACCCGTATCTCGGGATAAAACTGCGAGGGGTCCCGGTTGATCTCAAGGATCGTGCCCGCGGGCCATCCTTTCCTGAACACGCCCCCGTAACCGGAGGAGACAAGGAGATCGCCAGGCACTATGTCCGCGAGCCTGTCCACGTACAAGAGCTTGCAGTCGTCACTATCCGGCCTGCCCCAGAGTATGCCCTTGGCTCTGCTCTCGGGCCTTTGCACCATGACCTCGACCCGGCTGCGAGAGTCGGTGATGAGCAGCACCTGGCTGGCGTTGTACCCTATCTTTGAGCCGGGCTCGTCCATTATCTGTCCCACCAACGCGCTGTCATATGTTATCACGGCCATGCGCGGCTTTATCCCCTGCATGCTTCCCTTGTTAATGGTTATGGTCTTATACAGCCCTGAAAGGTCGTCCGCTATCACCTGCGCCGGAATCCAGTCTTCTATCTTCTCGCGGGGGTTGAAGTTAAGGAGCCTTCTAAGCCTCTCGTTCTCAACGGCCTGCTCACGGAGGAGGAAGTTCCTGCGCTGGAGGTCACGGAGCTTGCCCCGGAGCTCACGGTTCTCGTCCTCGACCCCCCGCAGCCAAAGGTAGTGGCGCACCAAGTCCCTTATGCCCCGCACCGTGCCGGTGGTGGTCTTCTGGCCGAGTGCCACGGCGCTGATCAAGGTGCGCGAGAATGCAGAGGACCGAGTGCCCCTGCGTGTGTATGAAAAGTAGGATAAGAGTACTATCGAGGTCAGCAGGAGGCTCAAGGGGACAGCGATGTGTTGTTTTTGACTAAGCCTTTCCGTGAACATTATCTCTTGGTACTCTAGCGCCTCTGCGTGACAAAATTCCTTTATTACTCGATCTCGATGGACCCCAGGAGCCCGCGGTCGTCCAGAACCTTTCCAGCTCCCAGGCACACGCAGCACACGGGGTCCTCAGCGAGCATCACCGGCAGCCCGGTCTCCTCCCGCAGCAACACGTCCATGTGCGTAAGCAGGGCCCCTCCGCCGGTGAGCACTATCCCCTTGTCCACGATGTCGGACGCCAGCTCCGGCGGGGTCCTTTCCAGGGCCTGCCGCACGGCCTCCACTATGGCGTTTATGGTCTCTGAGAGGGCCTCCATGATCTCCTCCGAGCCGATCTCCAGGGTCTTTGGTATGCCGGCCACCAGGTCCCTTCCCTTGACCTCCATATTTTTCGCCTGCGCCGACTGGTGGGCCACACCGATCTGTATCTTGATGTTCTCCGCCATCCTCTCGCCGATCAGCAGGTTGTACTTTCGCTTTATGTACTGCACGATGCTCTCGTCCATCTTGTCGCCTGCGATCCTGACCGACTGGCTGAACACTATGCCCGCCAGTGAGATTACCGCAACCTCGGTGGTCCCGCCACCTATGTCCACCACCATGTTCCCGGAGGGCTCGCTTATGGGCAGGCCCGATCCTATGGCCGCGGCCATGGGCTCCTCGATCAGGTGGACCTCGCGCGCGCCCGCGGACATGGCCGACGTGCGCACCGCCCTTTTTTCAACCTCGGTGATTCCGAAGGGCACGCAGATCACTATCCTGGGCTTTACCAGGGTCTTCCTCTGGTGAGCCTTTACGATAAAGTACCGGAGCATGGACTCGGTTATCTGGAAGTCAGCTATCACCCCGTCCTTCATGGGACGGATGGCCTGGATGCTGCCCGGGGTGCGGCCCAGCATCTGCTTGGCCTCCTCCCCGACCGCCAGCACCTCGTCCTTGCCGGTGCGGAGGTGCTTCTGCACCGCCACCACCGAGGGCTCGTTTATCACTATGCCCTTGCCCTTGACGAACACAAGGGTATTGGCCGTGCCAAGGTCAATGGCAAGGTCGTTCGAGAACAGCGAGAATAAGGGGCCGAATATCATCCGTTCTCCGTTTTTTTAACTTACTGTTATTAAACCCTTTTCCCCGGGCGGGGTCATAAGCGCCCATCCCGGGTTCATTTATCATAACAAAATCCGGGTGCTAACACAAATTTATTCTGATCTATATCCTTGGCTGGACCGACTCGTAGATTCTCCTGTCCGCGAACTCGACAGCGCAGGTGTCTTGGGCGGTAATGGTCTCACTGCTGTTGTCCGGCATGTGAAGCTCCAGTCGTATGGATGCCACCTCCGAGTTGTTGCACCAGAGCTTGTCACCGTCCGGGTCCTCGTAGGTCACGGCCACCAGCTTTGCAGGCGGGCAGGTGATCTCGCCCTCTATTGCCAGCCCGGCACTCGCGGCGGTGAAGCTCCACCTGCCGAGCTCCCAGTGGTTCTTGTTCATAAAGATGCTCCTGATGGAGTTGAATTAATAATCCTTTCCCTGGTATTTGAGATAGAACATGCTGAGGTGGGGGCTCCTCGCAGGCCCGATCTTTATCCTGGGCGCAAGACCCTCGAACACCGCGTCCGGTTCCTGCTCGAATGTGTTGCAATGGGCCCAGGCCCAGCAGAGGGCGTGCTCCGTGCCCCAGATATGGGCCTGCTCGCCGGGTGCATCGGCAACGTCAATCTCCTTTCCATCCGCCTTCAATTTCCCGCTCAGTCTGCAGTTCTGATGGGGAGAGGTGAACTTGGTCTTGGGGAAAGGGGTCTTGTACATGATGGAGTGGGGGAACATGCGGAAGGGAGGGTCTTTTGATTCGAGCTCGAGCTCCCAGGCAAGTGAGTGGTCCTCGTGGCTTATGGACCCTCGGCATGAATCCAGGCGAAGCTCGGAGCCTGCCACTGACACGCGGAAAGGGGAGTCCTCGCTCGAGAGCTCATCTATGGGGAAGCGGTCCTTTAGCACGAAGTTATTCTCCGGGTTTTGCGGGTCGAAAAAGACCCCCCACAGCTCGCAGAAGGGCTCTCCCGCAGCCGGGCTTGTCAAGGTGTAGCGGAGCCAGAAGGCTTTCCCGGTGCGGAGCTCGTTAAGCTTTACGTAGTAGACCTCGTACCAGCCGGGCCTTTTGTCCCACCTCAACCGGTTGTCAGCTTCCCTTGATGGCACATTCATTAGGAGTTTCCTTGTTCAGGGCTTTTAGCCCCGGCCTTGTCCTGGAACAGCCTGTACCTGTAGAGCCATGCGAGCGACCTTGCTGCCGCCTCCGGAGAGGTGAACATCCACGCGGGGGCCACATCCCTTACCTTCTGGACGGTCTCCTGGGAAAGCTCGGGGAGCCCCAGGCCGCACCTTATTGCCGGGTTCAAGACACTCTTCGATCACCTCCACGGTGGAGAATCGGTTCGCGGTGTTGACCACACCCACGCAGTTGGGACCGATCACACGCATGCCGCGGGCCCGGGCCGCCTCCCCCGCCCGGTCCTGGAGCTCGCTTCCCTGCTCCCCGGTTTCCGCGAAACCCGCGCTCTCGATGACCGCGTGCTTTATGCCGCGCGCGCCTCTTCCAGGGCGCCCGGCACGGCAGCGGCCGGCACGATCAACACGGCCAGGTCAACGCTGTCCGGGACCTCGGCCACGCTCCTGTAAACCCTTTTTCCGTGGAGCTCTCATCCCTTGGGGTTCACCAGAAAAAGCTTGTCAAAAAACCCCTGCCGGGCAAGGGCCTGGGGCAGGAGGAACCCGAAGCCGGGCGTGTGCCTGGCGCCTATGATCACCACGCCCAGGGGGTCGAAAAAGGGGTCCAGGCTATTGTCCGTCTTAATGGCAGGCATTGGCCGGCATCATCTAAAACTCGATAGCAAAGCCTAACATGATTGGGAGGCGGATAAAATCCGGGTTTACTAATTCTTTCAGTGAACTGAAAAACCGCTCTTCCTGGCGCTCTCTTCTTCTCTCGGCGTCTTGGCGTTAGCGTTTTGGCGTTAAAAAACGCTCCCTGCTTTTTAAAGAGGAAGCGCCTTTACTGGAGGGGGGCGCGGCCTGGGCCGCGCCCCTTGTCCGCTTACGAGGCCTTTTTGACTTCGATCTTTCTCCTCTTTTCCTTGTCGGCCTGCGTCTTGGGCAGCTTTATATCCAGGACTCCTCTCTTGAAGTTTGCCTCGATCTTGTCCTCGTCAACGTCAGCCGGTATTGGGATGCTCCGGTAGAAGGAGCCGTAGCTCCGCTCAACCCGTTGCACCCCGCGCACCTTGTCCTCTTTTTCCTCTTTCTTCTCGCCCTTCATAATCAACTGGTGGTTATCAAGGGTCACGTCAACGTCCTTCTCTTCCATGCCCGGGAGCTCGGCCTTGACCAGGACAGCGTCGTCGGTCTCGCTCACGTCCACCCTGGGCGTGAACCTGGTCTCCGCTCCCCTCCAGGGGAAGTCCAGTTCGGCCCCCCTGAAGAAGCTCTCGAACAGGCTGTTTATCTCCTTTTGCAGATCCATGAAGCTGCCTGGAAAGTCGCTGCGTCTCAGCAGGCCTTCCGGTTCCTCTTCACGTCTCCTCCATGGTATGATTCCTCTCACGGCCATTTTAGTTCACCTCCTTTTTGGGAATTAGCTTTTATCTTCTCAAGCGGCCCTGACCTGTACCTGTTTCGGCTTTGCCTTCTCCGACTTTTTCATGGTTATCTTCAGTTGCCCGTCTTTGAGCTCCGCTCCTATGTCCTCTCTGTCTATCTCCTGCGACAGTCTCAGGTGCACCTCGTAGTCACCCACCCTGTACTCCCTGTGAATGGGAGGCAGGTCTCCTATTTCAGGGTGCTTGGCCTCTCCTCGTATGGTCATCATGTTGCCGTCAACACTCACGTCCACGCTCTCGGGGTCAACACCCGGCATGTCAGCCCACACCTCGTAATTCTCGCCTCTTTCAGCGATGTCAAGACAGGGCCTGAAAACCGGCTCCTCGCGTCTTTTTTCCATGTCAGCCATGTTCCATCCCTCCTTTCACTGATTCGGGTTTCTTCAAGCTCAAGCGGCCTTGATCTCGATCTTCCTCGGTTTGCTCGACTCCGCCCTGGGAAGATGCACCATCAGCACGCCCTTGTCATAGTTCGCTTCCACCTTGTCTGACTCGATCTCGTAGGGAAGGGTCAGCGTCCTTTCAAAGTCGCCGTGGCCCCGCTCGCGGCAGGTGAAGCACTCGTCCTCGGAGAGCTCGGGCGCATGCCGCGTTCCCCTTATGGTCAGGCTGCGTCCTTCCACCTTGATGTCGAGGTTCTCGGACTTGAGGCCCGGTATCTCGCTGGTCAGCACCAGCTTCTCCTCGTTACCGTACAGGTTAACCGGAGGATAAGGCCTGGTTCTTCTCCACGTGCGTCCGGGCCAGAAGCCTTCCCAGCCAAGCGGCTCCATTCCCCACAGATCATCAAATATGCTGTACGCCATCTCTAAACCCTCCTTTCCATACTGGTTTCCCGGACTTTGGCATATCTTGCCGTTATCGTTGCCTTTTCTGTTGTTTTATGTAAGCACTTTTCCTCCCTTGTCAAGAGGGTGAAGCTCCTATTTGCAAGATTTTTAAAAAGGCGAGGAGGGGAGGCCGGCCATTGCCTGACTGTCTTTTCCTGCAACCCCAAATGTGCGCAGGATTCGGCAAACCGGGCTGGGGAATTTTATTTATTGGCGTTTTGGTATAAATTATCATGCGTGCATGAACGGCCGCCAGCAGCAAGGTTCAGAAACAGGGCCTTCATATACCTTGGTCTCATCGCGGTAGTTTGCATATATTATCTTTTCTCCCCGCCCCCAGAGAGTGAGCAGTGCGGGTGGCTGGTGCGGTTGCCTTACGGGGCTAATATATTCATCAACTGCGACTCCAAGCACTTCGTGAACCTGGCTGATGAGCCCTCACGCCTTCTGGAAGAGGGGGAGGTCCGCCAATCCCGGCCCTTGTACATCTGGTTGGGAGCAGCCGCAGGGGCTTTGGTCAACATGGTCTTCGGCACGGAGCACCCTTATAACCATTATCTTTCATACGTGGTTCTCAATTTGCTGCTCCTGTATGCGTCCTTGCTTCTCTATGACCGAGTCACCATAAAAAGCGGAGCGGATACAGGAATACTTCTCATCTTCTCGGTCTTCCTCGTCTGCAACGATGTGACAAAGGCATTTTTCTGGTCCGCAAACGAACAGTTGTTTTCCATTTTCTCCCCCCTGCTAAGCATGGCGGGCATAATCGCCGTCACCGGGTCCCCTCACCCCAAAAGAAGCTTTTATTTATTCACCACGGGTTGTGGAATATTGATGCTAGCCTACGCCAACTTTGCGCCCGTCTTCCTGGCTTTGAGCGGGGCATTGTTCTTCCGCTCCATTGGGGATGAGGGTCTCGGCCGAAGAAAAGCACTTATGCACATTGTATCTGGCCTTTTTTTCTTTATCATTCCCACGCTTATCTGGGTTATAACGGTCACGTTCACGGCTGGTTCATATTTCAGCCATGAGGTGAGCGACTACGGGCAGGGTGTGTGGGTCCTCTACTCCATGCAAAGAGGCTTTGCGGCTTTTACCATGCAGTTTCTTAAAAATACCGGTCTGTTTTTGAAGACTTTCTGGTCGTTTGAGATTCTTCCCTTTATTCTCGCCGCCGCGGTGCTTTCCGTGATGAACCTGCGCGGAAAAAATAAGTGGCTTACAAATGCTTACAAGGACTACATCTTAATCCCAGTTACCTTCACCTTCCTGGCATTCTTTCTGTTTTACTGGCTTTTAGGCTACTACAAATGGCGGCTGACCTATACACTTGTGCCTCCACTGGTGTCTATGTCCGCGGCGCTTTTGAGTTGGGACCTGAGGTCCCGTCCCTCCATGGACAGACCGCTTAAATTTGTCCTTATTTTGATCGTCCTGGGTTGGCTGGCTTTCCATGTATTAAAGCACGGACCTTATGCCTAAGTTTGATTTCCTGTACCCGATCGAGGACTTGATAGAACTAGTGCTCTGTCAACTGATTCTTGTCGGACGCCGAGGGAGTAACGCCGCCGGCCCGGCGGCATAGAAAAGCGCGTGCCGGCAAGTCGTAGACCCGCAGGAACAGGGCTGCCGGCGCTACTATCCGGCACCTTTCAGTTGACAGAGCGCTAGGAGGGTCTGACCACCTTGCCCAGCACGGCCCTGCTGGCGGCCCCTGTGGCCGCTGGCAGGTTTGCGCTCCTTCCTTTCAGGGTCTCCATGCCGAGCACGGCGAATGCTATGGACTCCTTGGCCAACGCGGGTATCCCGTACTCGTCCGATGCCGCCACCGGCACGGGCTGGAACTTATCGGTCAGCATCATCATGAGCGTGATATTCTTTGCGCCTCCCCCGGATACGATCACCTCGTCCACCGGGTTCCTGCGGGCGTGGAACTTCTTATAATAGTCGAAGATGGACTCCGCGGTGAGAGCCGTGGCCGTGGCCACCAGGTTTTGATAGTCCCCCCTGGTTCTGGGCGGGAACTTCTCCAGTATGGAGTCAACAAAGGCCGGGCCGAACCTCTCCCTGCCCGTGCTCTTGGGGGGGGTCTCCCTGAAGAAGGGATGGCCCAGTAGCTCCGAGAGTATCTTTGTCACCACCTTTCCCCGGGCCGCGTGCCTTCCGTCCCGGTCATATGACTGCTTGTAGTTGCTCATGCGCCTTGTGAGTTCGTCAACCACCATGTTGCCCGGCCCGATGTCCGAGGCCTGCACCTTGAGCGGGTCCGACTGGCCTGACGGCACCAGGGTGCAGTTTGCAATGCCCCCGATGTTG
The DNA here is from genome assembly GCA_964650485.1 of uncultured bacterium. Lineage (GTDB taxonomy): Bacteria > RBG-13-61-14 > RBG-13-61-14 > RBG-13-61-14 > DATKZS01 > CAZYTX01. The sequence continues at coordinate 13,081 of CAZYTX010000005.1, forward strand.
ACCAGCAGCCTGGTCTTCTTGGGGTCCCGGAACATGAGGTAGTCCGCGTAAGGCACCAGGGGGGCCCCTTCCCCGCCCGCGGCAACGTCGGCCGGCCTGAAGTCGGCCACCGTGGTTATGCCGGTCCTGGCGGCGATGACCGATGGCTCGCCCACCTGGAGCGTGGCCCTGACCTTGTGCTTTCCCATCTTCACCGGGGAAGGCAGGTGAATTATAGTCTGGCCGTGCGAGCTTATGAACTCGATCTCGCCGGGACCCAGCCCGCATTTCTTGAGAGCCTTGAGCGCGGCCTCGGAAAACAGCTCGCCCAGATAGAAGTTCAGCCGGGCCACCTTGTCAACCGCGGCCGTGGCCGGGTCCGAGGCCTCCAGGATCAGCCTCAGCGTCTCCCCGCTGTAGGGGATGGTGACAAAGCTTATGAGCTTCGCAGCTACCCCCCACCTGGAGCGTTCGAGGTCCACCACCGCGGCGTCAATGCCGTCCAGGGATGTCCCGGACATGAGACCAATGGCCTTCATAAAACTCCCTCCTTGTCATCTCCGTCAAAGCAAGTGTTTAGATATTTTCCCGATGTTCGTTTTTTATCCTTTTCCTGAGCTGTTCATCGAGCAGTATGCGCGCGCCGGTGATGGCCAGCGCCTTGATGGAGGTATCAAGCATTGACCTCCCGGCCTCCCCTCCGGCAGCCTCCGCGAACTCGGGCGTGTGCACCCCGTGCGAGACCCCTGGAAGCGCGATCATGGGATGGAGCACTGGCACCTGCATGCACACGTTTCCCACGTCGGTGCTGCCGAGCCCCTCCAGCACCACGCCCTTGCCCGCCTCCATGCCAAGACTCCGCAGGGCCTCTATGAAGACCTCCGCCATGGCCCGATTGGGGACGTATGGCGCGTACATGTTCTCTTTGTCCACCTCTATGGAGACCCTTGCGCCCGTTGCCCCGGCCGCGCCTTTTGCGCAGTCCACCACCCTTTGAGCCATCTCCAGGGTCTCATCCATTGTGAGCGCCCTGGCAAGGAAGACGGCCCCGGCCGAGTCCGGGATGATGTTGGGGGCCTGGCCCCCCTCGGTGATGATCCCATGCACCCGGGCATGCCTGGACATCTGTTGTCTCATGAGCGCAACCGCGTTAAATGTCTGGATCACGGCGTCCAGTGCGTTTACGCCCTCCTCCGGGTATGCGGACGCGTGTGCGGCCCTGCCTTGGAACTTGAGCTCGATCTTTACAAGGCCGAGCGAGGGCTTTTCAACCTCTGTCCTCTTGTCCGGGTGCACTATCAGGCAACAGTCAAGACGGTCGAACACGCCGGCATTGGCAAGCAGTATCTTTCCGCCCTCCCCCTCCTCGGCAGGGCACCCTATCACCCGCACTGAGCCAGACGGATCATCCAGTGCCCCGGCGAGCACGGCCGCGGCCCCTGCGCTTGACGCGGCGATGAGGTTATGCCCGCAGGCATGGCCCATTCCCGGAAGCGCGTCCATCTCTGCCAGGAAAGCAAGGGCCGGCCTGGCTCTCCCGCCGCTCGAGCGCGCCTTAAAAGCGGTGGGGAGCCCTGCTATCCCGGTTTCCACCTTGAAGCCGAACTCGGCCAAGAACCCGGTGATAAGATCGCAGGCAAGGTGTTCTTTATAAGCGGGCTCGGGGTTCCGGTGAATAGAGCTTGCAAGCTCCCATGCTTTGGGAAGGATCGCCTCCGCCTGTTTCAGGGCCTTCTTCTCGATACTGGACTGGAGGGGCTTTGCCATTCAATACTTTCTTTTTAAGTTAATAAGACCTGCGGGAAGCTTTTTCAAGTTAAGAGGTATCCTGGCCGGTGTCAACCGGAGTGACTTTTTTTTGTGACCTTCTTGTGACTTTATTGCTTTTGGCTGAATTTTCCATTCATAGCTGGTATTATATCACGGCAAGGATCATGGCAAAGAAGCGCAAGGGATACAACATTCTTCTGGTTGACGACGAGGAGAGCATACGCTCCACTTTGGGAAGCGTGCTCCGGGACGAGGGGTTCAGGGTGAGCACGGCTTCCGACGGGGACACGTGTCTTGATCTCATCCGCGACACCGAGCCCGACCTGGTGCTGCTCGACATCTGGATGCCGGGCATGGACGGGATCGAGGCGCTCACCAGGATAAAACAGAACTGGCCCGAGCTGCCGGTAGTGATGATCTCGGGACACGGCACAGTGGAGAGCGCGGTCAAGGCCACCAAGCTGGGCGCCTTCGACTTCATCGAGAAGCCGCTCAGCATAGACAAGGTGGTGCTCACCATCGAGCACGCGCTCGAGCTCGAAAGGCTCTCGCGAGGCTACAAGCGTCTGTCCCGGGAGCTTGCCGGCGAGCAGGAGCTTATAGGCGAGTGCGGTTCCATAAAGACCCTGCGCGACCAGATCGAGAGGGTGGGTCCCACCGAGGGGTGGGTGCTGGTCACCGGCGAGAACGGCACCGGCAAGGAGGTGGCGGCCCGCATGATCCACCGCAGGAGCCCGAGGAAGGACGCGCCTTTTGTGGAGGTGAACTGTGCGGCCATACCTGATGAACTCATCGAGTCGGAGATGTTCGGGTACGAGAAAGGGGCCTTTACCGGCGCGGGCGAGCGCAAGGTGGGCAAGTTCGACCTGGCCGATGGGGGCACCATATTCCTGGACGAGATAGCCGACATGAGCCTGCGCACACAGTCGAAGATTTTGCGCATACTCCAGGAGCAGCAGTTCGAGAGGGTGGGGGGCACCCGGCCGGTGAGGGTGGACGTGCGCGTGATCGCGGCCACCAACAAGGACCTCTCAGAGGCCATAAACAAAGGCAGCTTCAGGGAAGACCTCTACTACCGGCTGAACGTCATACCCCTGCACGTGCCCCCGCTCCGGGAGCGCAAGCAGGACGTGCCATTGCTCGCGGCCCATTTCCTGGACGAGTACGCCGCGCGCGCAAGGCTCCGGCACAAGAGCATGGACGACGAGGTGTTAGGGGCCCTGGCCGGATACTCATGGCCGGGCAACGTGCGCGAGCTCAAGAACGTGATTGAGAGGATGGTCATACTCTCCGAGGGCGAAAAGATAAAGGTCAATGACCTGCCTCCGCACATAGCCGCGCCAGGGCCGGAGCCCGCCGGGGAGTCGCCCTTTGACGCGGGCAGTCTGAAGGAGGCCAGGGCAGCGTTCGAGCGGGAGTTCATAACAAGAAAGCTCATCCAGAACCAATACAACATCTCCCGCACGGCCCAGAGCCTGGGCATGGAGAGGACCACCCTGCACAGGAAGATAAAGTCGTACGGGATTGAGACACAAAAATAAATCCAAAACGCCAAGGGAAGACAGGAAGAAGATTTTATTTTAATGCTTTCTTGGCGCTATTGACATCTGCATTTAAGGAGGAGTTATGAGCAAGGAAAACAAGATCGACAGGAGAGGCTTTATCAAGGCCTCCGGGACCATGGCGGCCGGGTCCGCGCTGGGAGCAGGGTGCGCCGGCAAGGTAAGGACCACCTGCCCGGCGCCGCCGCCCGTATTCAAGACCGGGGAAAAGCGGCCGGCACTTTCCGACCTCACAAACGGCAGGCCCCCGAACATCCTGCTGATGATGACCGACCAGGAGCGCTGGCCCGGGAACCTCCCTTCCACTCTCAGGCGTCCGCACATGGACAGGCTGCTCTCGCACGCTGTCCGCTTCGATAACACCTTTTGCGCATACCCCTTGTGCTCGCCCAGCCGCTCGGCCATGTTCTCGGGCCTGTACCCGCACCAGTCCGGTGTGACCCAGAACATGATCTTCCCGGTGGGCGAGGAGCCCCTGGACCCGTCCGTTCCCCATATCGGGTCGGTGCTTGCATCAGCCGGCTACAAGATCGGGTACAAGGGAAAATGGGACATGTCCAAGGGACCGACCTACTACCTGGTGAACCTCTCCGACCGGGGCAGGGCGGGCGATTACGGGTACGAGGGGCACTGCGGGGACGTGCCCGACCAGGAGTACGCGCACGCGGCTGACGACCAGGTGGTGAACATGGCCTGCGACTGGATCAAAAAGCAGGACAGAAATAATCCATGGTTCCTCACCTGCTCGATCATAAACCCGCACGACATCTGCCATCCGCAACTCAAACCGGACCAGACCATCAGGCCGGACGTCACTCTGCCCGATAGCCTCCACGACGACCTCAAGACCAAGCCCGCGGACCAGCTCAAGCTGCGCGAGAGCAAGCTCGCGCATTTCAGCACCACTTTGAACCCCAATGCCAAGCCCTTCTACAAGTACGAGGAGCGCGACTGGAAGCTGTTCCTCTCATTCTACTACGACCTCATCGAGCAGACCGACGCCTACATAGGACGGCTTTTCCGGGCGCTGGAGGACACTGGCATGCTGGACAACACGATTATCGTCTACACCTCGGACCACGGCGAGCTGGGCGGTGCCCACGGCTTTTCCGGCAAGTACATGGGCTACGAGGAGGACCTGCACGTGCCCCTTTACTTTTATCATCCCGCTCTTTTGGCGGACCAGGTGGACACCATGGTCTCGAACGTCTCAATTGGTCCCACCATATCTTCTCTCGCGGGTGTTGAGTGGCCGGCAAAGGTGCCGGGCAGGGACCTCTCAGCCTGGCTCAGGGGAGAGGACGGCCCTCGTGAAGATGCAATATTCTCCGAGTCAGAGACCCACGTGAACGCGCTGGTGTACAAGAAGGTGGACGCCATGCGCATGATACGGACCCGGAAGTGGAAGTACTCATACTCCTTCTACGACGTGCGGGACGGACAGCTCTATGACCTGGAAGCCGACCCCATCGAGATGAACAACCTGTTCCACGACCCTGCACACAAGGGCATCAGAAAGGAACTGGAGCAAAGGCTCCGGGCATGGCAGAGTGAGACCGGCGACACCTTGAGATTTGAACATGGGAAAAGAGGATAAAAAAGCAGCCAGGAAAGGCGGGCCGAAAATGAACCTTTTGATTCCCACCATTGTGATGGGTGTCCTGGCCGCGGGCATGCTGTTATGGGGATACCTGCAAGGCGAGGGCAAGCACGTCTCAGGGCTCCAGTTCGCCCTCTCCATTACCTGGAAGATATTGCCCCTGCTCCTGTTCGCTTTCATAGTTGCGGGGATGATACAGGCTCTCGTGCCCAGGGAGGCGGTAGCCCACTGGATTGGCGAGGAGTCCGGCTGGAGGGGTCTTATCATCGGGACCCTGGCAGGCGGGGTGCTTCCCGGCGGGCCTTATGTCACCATGCCCCTTGCCGCGGGTTTTATAAGGGCCGGGGCCGGCATAGGCACCATAGTGGCCTTCCTTACCGGCTGGTCCCTGATCGCTCTTGGCAGGGCCCCCATCGAGATAGGGGTCATCGGGTGGAAGGTGTGGCTCATACGTCTTGCATGCAGCTTCTTCTTCCCGCCTCTGGCCGGTCTTATAGCGCACGTGCTGTTTTCAGGCGGCAAGTGGGTATAGCCTGACCCCGCCTCCTTTACCTCTTCTCAATGGGCAGGTATGGCCGATTGTGGTCTCCTATGTACTCCTGTGTGGGCCGGATGATCCTGTTGGCCTGTATCTGCTCCATCCAGTGGGCGCACCACCCCGCGACCCTTGACATGGCGAACATGGAGGTGAACAGGTCGGAAGGTATGCCCAGGGCCTCGAGCACTATGCCGGAGAAGAAGTCAACGTTGGGGTAAATCTTTTTGTGGCTGAGCTTTTCAGCCACCACCTCCTCCAGCCGGCGGGCTATCTGGAACAGGGTCTTGACCTCCTCGCCCGAGCGCTTAGCCACAAGGTCGGTTATGTAGTCCTCGAGAATTACGGCGCGCGGGTCCTTGACCTTGTACACCCGGTGGCCGATGCCCATGACACGGTTGTTGGATGCGAGCTGCTCGTCCACGAACTTCTCCACGTTGTCGGGGTGCCCGATGGAGTAGAGCATGCGCAGCACCCGCTCGTTGGCGCCCCCGTGTGCAGTGCCGCTGAGTGCCCCCACCGCGCCGGACACGGACGAGTAGATGCTGGCGTTGGTGGAGCCGATGGCCCTGGTGACAAAGGTGGAGGCGTTCATGGTGTGCTCGGCGTGCAGGATCAGGAACCTGTCGAACACCTTTGCTGAAAGGTTGTCCGGCGGCTCGCCGGTGAGCATGAACAGGAAGTTGGCCGCGTGCGAGTACTTTGACACCGGCGGCAGCGGCTCCTCCCCGTAGCGGTGCCTCTCGAAGGCCGCGATCAGGGTGGGGAACTTGGCGATAAGCGACACCGCCCGCCGGAGGTTGTGCTGGGGCGAGGATACGTCGTCGGCGTAAAAGTCGTCGCCCTGCGAAAGGGACACCGCGGACTGAAGCGCCAGCATGGGGTGGATCCCCACCGGGAAGGTCTCTAGAGACGCCCTTATGGACCGGGGCAGGTGCCTGAGCTTGGACATGAGCATCTTGAACTGGCTGAACTCGCGCTCGCTGGGAAGGTGCGAGTATAAAAGCAGGTACACCGTCTCCTCGAAGTTGCTGTGCTCGGCAAGCTCGCGGATGTCAATGCCGCGGTACTCGAGCACCCCCTCCTGGCCGTCCACCGAAGAGATGCTGGAGCGCGCGGCCACAATCCCCTCCAGGCCGGGCCTGTGTTCGGACTTAGACTCCTTATTTGCAGGGTCCGCTGCTGTTTCTTTTTCCGTCATCAGGATCACATCCTTTCAACCAGGTTTTTAAATATTATGATAAGATATTACCATATTTTCAAGGACACCCTGGAAATAATTGATAAAGGGAGTGATAAGGATGGAGAGTAAAACAGTCTCGTTGATGAAGATGAAATACGAGCCAGTGGCCATAATATGGGCTGACGAGCGACCGGAGGGAGCCAAGCAGTTCAAGCCGGGAAAGTGGGGCTGCGTCATGTTCATGCTGGCCGCGGCCACCCGCGGGAAGACCGCGGTGTTCGACCGGGAGACATTCGGCTGCTGGGGAGGCGGAGTTGGTCTCGGGTTCGGCGACCTGTACAAGAGCTTCCCCGGCGGGGAGGACTGCTTTTGCTACTTCCTCTCCGTTGGAAACAAAGAATGGGACAAGGGCAGAAAAGTCCTGGAAAAGATAAAACCCTACATGAGAGACGAGTCTTACGAGAACTTCGTTCACGGCGAGGGGTATATAAAGAGCCCGGAGCTGGTCAAGAAGTTCATCCAGTGCCTGCCGATACAGGACATACACGCCCGGTACGTGGTGATGAAACCGTTGAAGCATGTGGACCCGCACGGGGAAAGGCCGGAGGTTGTAGTGTTCCTTGCGGACATGGACCAGCTCGCGGCTTTGACCGTGCTCGCAAACTACGCGAGAGATGACAACCACAACGTTATCATGCCACAGGCGGCAGGATGCCAGTCAATCGGGATCTACCCCTATGAGGAGGCCCGCTCGGAAAAACCAAGGGCAGTAGTAGGTTTAGTGGATATCTCTGCACGGCTAGCTTTAAAAAGGCAGTTAAAAGATGACCTCATGACCTTTGCAGTGCCTTTTGGCATGTTCGAGGAAATGGAGATAAACGCCGCTCCAAGCTTCCTTGAAAGAAATACCTGGAAGCAACTCTCTAGGCTTAGTCAATGAACGGCTTTCTAAGCTGGCGGTAATTGGCTGTTTTCTCGGCTCAGGAGGCCTTTTTATCAGCCAGACCCGGAGAGGGCATGCTCTTGGTCCATCTCGCGTAGATCGCGTAGTACTCCTTCAGGTTCAGGCTTCCGTCTTTTCCGCTCTTTGCAATGTACACAGGGCAGTTCACATGGTTCGGGCTTTTGCAAAACTCGGCCAGCTCGTTACCGTTCATTACCACGGCACAGTTCACCGCGCCGCACTGCTTTATGGTTTTTCCTTTTAAATACGGGCAGTTCATTTGAGCCCCCTTCTTATAACCCCTCCTTGCGTGAACATTGTGAATAACAGCAGATTATAGTGATGTTGCTATTAGAAATTATTAATCTTTGACAGAGCCTTGTCAAGGCAATTTTTAAAAAATTATTTATTAGAAGCTAAGTATGCGGAATACAACGTCCGCAAAAAAAATAACTGGCAGCATACATGCATCCCGGGCGGCCTTTTGAATGCATGCTAGACCTTCTCGAAGCTCTCCGAGCTAACCCACCCCATGAAGCCGCCTTTTGCCGAGACCCTGCACCAGCCGCTCTCGCACTGGTCCACCCTCACCTCCATTCCTTCGTAGAGATCGAACAGGGCCGCGTTGTCATCGCTCGGGCCGGACCTCGCAGCCACCTTGTCCGCCATGATCACCGCAGTGGTGGTGAAGAAGTCCCGCTTCACCCTGGCACCGGCAAAGGGGAGGGAGAGGATGAATATTGCCGCGCCGGCCACGAGCGCGACCCGGAAAGCGCCGGCTAGCCAACCTGACCGGACCAGGACCATGACCGCGGCGGAAATGCACGCGACCCAGTAGGCGCACACGATGACGAGCGTCCACTCGTTCGCGGAGAGGAACCCGACCGCGGCGTTGAAGGCCCTGGAGAAGGGCCCTTGCGGCAGGTCCGGGAGCTTGGCCGCGACCTTCCTCCGCGCGTACTCCAGGTTGAACTTTACGTCCAGGTCCCGGGGCGCGAGCCTCTCCGCCTTCAGGTAAAAGGCCACGGCCCTTCCCAGGTCGCCCGAGCGCAGGTGGGCGTTCGCCAGGTTGTAGTAGAGATCCGGGGCCTCGATGCCGGTCTCCAGGGCCTTTATGTATGCATCGCGTGCTTTTTCGTATTGACCGAGCTGGTAGAGGTCGTTGCCCCGGTTGTAAAGCGCAGCGGCAGAGGCCGCACATAACTCGGGATCTGGTGAAATAAAGAACAGGGCAGCCAAGAGGAGATAAGCGCGGCCCCTCATTTCGCGGTCTCCTTGTCCAGGTGGCGAAGCAGCCGGGCGGTCTCGGCCACCAGCTCGCCCGCCCGCTCCGTGCTCGCGGAACCGGACGCGAACCTGGCCCGGTCGCACTCTTCAAGGAGCGCGCGCACCCCTTCTTTCGCCTCCGCGGAGGCGCCCGCTGCCCCGAGCGCCGACACCGCGTCCGCGGTGCTCATTCCCTCGCATGACAGGTCCAGCCGGTCGCCTATGAAAGCGGTCACGCACCTGTATGCGCTGGCATATGCATCCGCGGTCTCGCCAGCGTCCGCGTGCTTTTTAGCCTCCTTAAGCAGCTTCTTGCTGCGCTTTCCCGCCCTGAGCCTCCTTGCGTACCTTAAATCTTTTGCCAGCCGCTCCCTCCTCCTCCTTATGCCCAGGGCCGCGGCATACGCGGCCAGGGGCAGGGCCTGGAGAGCGACCGCGGGGGCCGAGGCAAGCACCCATCCTCCCCGGCCGCTCAGTTCCTGCCGGTCCGGCTTTATGTAGCGCAGGTCCTCGCCCTTGGCCGACACCACCGAGGCGGAGGGTCCCTGCTCTGAAATGGATATGCCTGCCCCCTTTTCCACCCGGAGCCGCATGCGCTCGCTTCTCGCCTCCCGGTAGGCCCCCTCTTCGGGGTCGAAGTAATGGAAGTAGAAAGGGGGAAGTGTGAAGTCCCCCGCCTTATGAGGGACCAGTATCATCTTGAAAACGCGCATCCCGAAAGCATCGCCCTCCTTTACCCGGGTGTCCTTTTCAACCGCCTCTGTGTAGAGCTCAAACCCCTCTGGCAGGTCAATCTCCGGCTTTGGTATGAAGTCGGGGTGGCTGCTGCCCTCGACCGCGAGTATGAACTTGAACTGCCGGTCGGTCTCCAGGGTCGCGCTTGTCTTGTCCACCCTTATCTTGAACCTGCCCACCGCGCCGGAGAAATCCCCCGGCCTGCCCTGTTCGGGCAGGGGCTTCACATTGATCTTTATTGACGGAGACGACACCCGCTTCCTCTCGGGAAAGCCTCCCCCGAAAAAGCTCATGCCACCCTTTTCCACGTTCATGACCAGGGGATCTATGACCGCGGCGCCCGCTTTTACCGGGAACAGGGCCACGCTCTTTATGTATGCCGCGTTCCACCTGGCCCTCCCGAAAATATTAGTTACGGGGTTAAGGGATGAAGCGGTGCCCAGGTCAATGCTCATGAAATCACCGGCGTCTGGCACCCTGGCTATTCCCACCTCGCTCATGGGCTCGCGGAAGTACAGCCGCCAGGTGGCTTTGACCTGCTGGCCCACGTACACCTCCGAGCGCGAGACCGTAACGTGCAGGTAGGGGTCCGAGGGAGGCTGCCAGACAGTGTCCCCCTCCTGGATGGGCGCCGGTTCCTCGGCCTCGCTCACGCGGACGGCTATGGGCTTGGTTTTCAGCAGCTTGTCCCCGACGCGGCAGGTAATGGGTGACAGGCCAGCGATCCCCACCTTCCGTGCCTCGAACACGTAGGTCCTCGACACCCTGCCCCACCTCGATACGCGGCCGTTCAGGATGCGGGTGTTGAACTGGTGCGAGGGGGCTCCGGAGCGCACAAGTCGGAGTTCGGAGGGTATCTCGGGAAGGTTGAAGCTCGCCCCCTGGGATACGCCCTCCCCTTCCAGCACCACGGTGAGCTCGACCCGCTCGCCTATGGCCAGGCTAGGTCTGTTAAAGCTGGCCGAGAGCTCCGGTTCAAGCCCGGGAGACCCCCGGGCCGCCAGGGGCGCTATCAGAAAAAGTATAAGCGCGGAGACCCTCTTCATCACCAGTCCTTCCCGCCACTGCCCTGCTGTTGCCGCCTCTTCTGCATGATCTTTTTCAGGTTCTCCTTCTCCTTCGCTTCGATGGCCTTTAAAAGCCTTTCGGCCTCCTCCCTGGTCATCTCCCCGGAAGCCCTGCCCCGGCCCTCGGGCTTATGCTCCTTTTTTTTCGCGCTCTTTTGACGATCCGCAGTGGAGCCTTGTTGCGGCTGTGGCCGGGCCTGCTGCTTTTTCTGCTGCTGCTCTTGCCGCTGTTGCTGCTGCTTCTGCTCTTGTTGCTTCTTTTCCCGGTCCTGCTGTTCAGAGCCTTCCCCGCTTTTCTCCTGCTGCTCTTTCTCGTCCTGCTTCTGTTTTTGTTTCTGCCCTTGGGGCCTTGGCTTCTGCTCTTTCTTTTTCATCTCGATTATTCTTCTCACCACCTCGATGTTGAACCTGGCGTCGTCGTTGTCCGGGTTCAGCTCCAGGGCCCCCTGGTAGTGCTCCACCGCCTTCTCAAGCGTCTCTATGCTTTTCTCCCGTGTGCCCTTCCTGAAGTACACGTTTCCGAGGTTGTAGAGCGCCTTCTCGCGGACTTCGAGGTCCTCCGCGGCCGCGGCCTTTTTCAGCTCCTTTTCAGCCTGGTCGTATTTCCCCTGCTTGTAAAAGGCGTTTGCGATGTTGAAGTGCAGGAGCCTTCCCTGCTCCCGGTCCTCTGCGGCGAACTCCTTTGCACGCATGTACTCCGTCCTGGCCCGCTCGTACTCTCCCTCATGGTAGAGCTTGTTCGCCTCCCTGTTGGCCAGGCTGGTCCTGGCCGAGTCAACAATACCCTGCTCCGCGGACCCCGGCCCGGGCGCCATCGCCAGGGCCGCCACAACAGCGAAAAGCAGTCCTCTATACTTCCCAGTCATGAGACGGCCCTCGCTCTCCTCCTCTCCGGGATCATGACCTCGATCAGGAGCATTACGAGCGCCGCGGCAACGAACCACTGGAACCTGTCCTCGAAATGCACCTGGTAGCGCTCCTCGAACGTCTTCTCCTCCATGCCGGCCACGCCCTCGTAAATCTGGGCCAGTTCGTCCCCGCTGGCCCTGTTGTCCAGCCTCCGGTACTTGCCCGAGCCGGCCAGGGTGATCTTCCTCAGGGTGTCCTCGTCCAGCCTGGTTATTACCACTTCCCCATCGGCGTCGGTCTTATCCACCACACCGTCCGGGGTCGGGACCGGTATGGATGACCCTTTGGGATCTCCCACCCCCACCGTGTATATGGCTACACCCTTGTCCGCGAGCTCCTTTGCGGCCTCCACCGGCTCCCCATCCTCCTCTTCCAGGTGCTCGCCGTCGGATATGAGTATAATCACCTTGTGCTTGTCAGTGCTCTGCTCGAAGCTCTCGGCCGCCTGTAAAAGCGCCCCGGCTATGTCCGTGCCCGGTTCAGGCACGGAGTGGGTGTCCACGGCATCGAGGAACATGCGGGCCGCGCCGTAGTCCAGGGTGAGCGGACACATGGTGATTGCGCTCCCGGCAAAGGCCACTATGCCTATGCGGTCGCCCTGCATGAGCTCGATCAGGTTGGTCACCGCCTGCCTGGCCTTTATGATCCTGGAGGGGGCCACGTCCTGTGCCAGCATGGACTTGGACACGTCCAGGGCCACCATCACGTCCGCGCCCTTGCGCTCGATCTTCTCCCTGGATGCTCCCCACTGGGGCCCTGCCAGGGCCACCGTCATCAGCGCCATACTTAGAAGTATTAGCGCGGCCTTTACCGCCCTCCTGCCCGTGGAGACCGACATACCGGCCCTGGCCAGGAGCTCGGGGTTGCCGAACCTGGCCACCGCCCTCCTCTTTTGGGCCGCGCTCACCCACATGAGGATTCCTGCCAGGGGCACGAGCGCCAGGAGGTATAGCATCCCGGGGTTTGCGAAGTTGACCATCCCTCATGGTATCCTTTTCAGTATCGTCCTCGATATGAGCTGCTCGCAGAGCACCAGTCCCAGGGCAACGGCCACCCAGGGAAGGAATAGCTCGGAGTAGCGGTAGAACTCTTTTATCTTGACCTCGGTCTTCTCCATGCGGTCAATCTCGGAAAAGACCTTTACAAGGCCGTCCTCGTCCTCGGCCCGGAAGTAGCGGCCCTCGGTCTCCCTGGAGACCTCCTTCATCTGGGTCTCGTCAACCCGGGGACCCGCGGGAGTGAAGTGGACCCCGAATATCCTGTCCTGGACCTTCTGCATGAAGGTTTCCGGCACCACGCCGATGGTGTATATCTTTATGCCCAGAGACTTTGCCATGGCCGCGGCCAGGAGCGGGTCAATGCCGGTGTTGTTCTGCCCGTCGGTGACAAGGATCACCACCTTGCTCTTGGCCTCTGATTGCTTCAGCCTTGCCGCGGCCGTTGCGATCGCCGTGCCTATGGCGGTGCCGTCGAACTCCTTCCTGGTTATTTCCAGCCGGTCCACTATTTTTCTCAGTATGGAGTAGTCCACGGTAAGCGGGCATCTTGTGGATGCGATCCTGGAGAAGGCCACCAGTCCGATGCGGTCGTTCTGCAAGCCCTCTTCCCTGCCGCGGATAAACCTTTTCACCACGGCCTTGGCCGCTCCCAGCCTGTTCGGGTCCAGGTCCGGCTGGGCCATGGAGGTGGAGTTGTCAACCACGATCATTATGTCAATACCCTTTGACATGATCTCCCGGACTTTGTCTCCCGTCTGCGGCCTTGCCAGGGCGAACACCAGCGCGGCCATGGCAAGCACCCGTACGGCCAGGGGCGCGTGCCGAAGGCGCACCCTTTTCGAGGGTGGCAGTCTTTTAAAGCCCTGGATGTCGGAGAACACGACCCTGGGCCTGCCCTTCCTCTCCATGCGGAGGTAGACCCAGACTGCGACCGGCAAAAGGGCCAGCGCAGCCAGCAGCCACGGATGCAACAACCTTATGCTCATGCCGCTTTCTGCTCCTCCTCTTCGAGCTCGGGCTCCCTCAGCCGCTCCACCATGGTGCGGGCCCTTTGCATCACGGTGTTGCGCTCCGAAAGCGATGGCGCCTGCCTTGCGAACTTCACCACGTCGCACTCCTGCAGAAACCCGGAAACCAGGTCATAGTCGCCCCTGTCCATGGCCTCGCTTTTGAGGCGGCCCAGTATCTCGGGGGTGGTATACTCAAGCGCATAGATGCCGAACCTGAGCGAGAGGAACTTCCTTATGATCCAAGAGAGCCTGGTGTAGTACCCCTCGTACTGGCCGGACTCCAGCAGACCCTCATCCTCGAGCGAGGACAGTTCCTCAAGGGCTATCTGATGGGCCGGTCGGAGGTCAATCTTTTCCGGCTGCTCGCGCCCGCGCCTTCTCATTAAAAACGCCCCTGCGGCCGCCGCGGCAGCGAGCATGAGAGGCGCCATTACCCAAGGCAGGTACTTGCCCGGCGGTATGGAGACCTTCAAAGGAGGCGCTATGTCCCTTATGGTGAGGTCCTCGGGGTTGGTGACCGGGACCACCCTGACCCTGGCCGACTGTGCAAAGAGGCTGTGTTGTACGCCCCCGGGGTCCACCACCATTATGGGCATGGGAGGTATGGGTAGCTCTCCGGTCCGGTATGTGGTGATGGTGAACTCGAACCTCTGGGTTACGCTTTCCTTTGCGGTCTCTAACCCGGCCTTTTTTGCCAGCCAGTCACCGGCTTTTTCAATCCAGGTCTTCTCATCTTCTCCTTCAATCCCCGGGAAGGAGTAGTCCCGTATGAGGAAGTTGCCGAGTTCGGCCCCGGGCGGAGGCATGACCACGTTCGAGCCCTCCGGCGCGGAGACCTCCATCTCGTAATGTATAAGCTCGCCCACCCTGATAATGGTCCTGTCAATGCTGGTGGACACGGTTATGGCCCGGTCTCCAAAGATCGGCCCCGGGGCCTTCACCTCCCCTGCCCGTGGCGGGTAGGGCTGTCCCGCGGCCGCGGCTGCGGCGAAAAGGAGGCCCAAAGCCGCAGCCATATACGCTTTCATCATTGGCTTCACCTGGCCCGCCTGGCCCTTGTCCTGAAGAACCTTACCAGGCTGTGCTCGTAGGGCTCCCCGGCCATCACCGGTATGGTGTCCAGGTCAGATGACCTGAAAAGCCTTTGCAGACCCGCGTCCGTGTCCGCGGCCATGCGTGCGAAAAGCTCTCTCGTCTCCGGGTCCCTGGTGTCCACCACCACGGTGTCGCCGGTCTCTGCGTCCTCGAGCTCGACCAGACCCACTGGCTCCAGTCCCTTCTCCCTGGGGTCGGCCAGGGGCACGGCAATGAGGTCGTGCCTCTTTCCGGCCACGCTGATGGCCCTGTGGTAGCCCTCTGCCATGAAGTCGGAGAGCAGGAACACCACGGCCCTGCGCTTGTGTATGCGGGAGAGGTATGAAAGGGCCTCGGCGATGTCGGTTTGCTTTGCCTGGGGCCTGAAATGCAGGACTTCCCTTATGATCCTGAGCACGTGCTGACGCCCCTTCTTGGGAGGGATGGCCAGCTCCACCCGGTCGGTGAAGATGATGAGGCCCACCTGGTCGTTGTTCTGCACCGCGGAGAAGGCCAGAAGAGCGCACAGCTCCGCGGCCAGCTCGGACTTGGTCTTGTCACGGGTGCCGAAGGAGAGCGACGAGCTCGCATCCACCATCAGTATGACCGTGAGCTCGCGCTCCTCGTTGAACACCTTGACGTGTGGAGACCCCGTCCTCGCGGTCACGTTCCAGTCAATGATGCGCACGTCGTCCCCATGCTGGTACTCGCGCACCTCGGCGAACTCCATGCCCCTGCCCTTGAACACGGAATGGTATTGCCCGGCCAGCACGTCGTTTACCACCCTGCGAGTGGTGATCTCTATCCTGCGCACCTTCTTCAGGAGCTCGCGGATGGACTCGTCCCCCGCGGGCCGGGTGCTATGGTTTTCTTTGGCGATCACGGTATCTCCACGTGGTCGAAGAGCTCCCTGATTATCTGCTCGCTGGTGACCTCCTCGGCCTCGGCCTCGTAGGTGACTATGACTCGGTGTCGCAGCACCTCGGGACCCACGGCCTTCACGTCCTCGGGTGTGACGTAGCCCCGGTGGCGCAGGAATGCGTGGGCCTTGGCCGCGAGGTTCAGGTAAATGGAGGCCCTGGGGCTGGCCCCGTATGCTATAAGGCTTTGCATATCCTTCATGCCGTAGGAGCCGGGCTCCCGGGTGGCGAACACTATGTCCACGATGTATCGCTTGATCTTTTCGTCAATGTAAATCATGCGCACCGCTTCCCGGGCCTTGACAATGGCCTCGGGGGTGATGAGCGGCTCGGGCTTTGCAAGCTCGGCCCCGGTCATGCGGTCCATAATCATGAGCTCCTCGTCCCTGTCAGGGTAACCCACGATGACCTTGAGCATGAACCTGTCCACCTGTGCCTCGGGCAGGGGGTAGGTGCCCTCCTGCTCGATGGGGTTCTGGGTGGCCATGACCATGAAGGGCTGGTCCAGGGGATAGGTAGCGTCGCCTATGGTCACCTGTCTCTCCTGCATGGCCTCGAGAAGCGCGCTCTGCACCTTGGCCGGGGCGCGGTTGACCTCGTCCGCCAGTATGAGGTTCGCGAATATCGGCCCCTTCTTGGGGGTGAAGGCCGCGGTCTGGGGGTTGTAGATAAGCGTGCCGATGATATCCGCGGGCAGAAGGTCGGGCGTGAACTGTATGCGCTGGAACTTTGTCTTTATGATGTCGGACAGGGTGCGTATGGCTAAAGTCTTTGCCAGGCCGGGCACTCCCTCCAGCAGCACGTGCCCGTCCGCGAGAAGCGCAATGAGCAGCCGCTCCAGCATGTGGCGCTGCCCCACCAGCACGGCGCCTGCCTGCGACGTTATGGAGTCCACGAACCTGCTCTCCTCTTCCACCCTCTCCTGGATGGCTCCCATGTCTACTTCCATTTAACCGCTCCCCCTTGAAACTTATCGGGCGGCGCACACATCTATGTGGGCTACCCTTCATTATACGTTTTAATCATGTGGCCCTCTGGTCCCGACTCTCGGCCTCGGCCACCAGTGCCCTGGCTGTCTCCATGGCCCTGTCCATGTGCTCGACCGAAGGCTTCCGAGCGGCGAACTTCACCTGGTTGCAGGTCTCAAAGAGCTCGGTGACCCTCTCGGCCATGCCCGTGCCCAGCTTCTGTGCGACCTCGGTCTCGATCCTCTGCGCCGGAACGGCCCTGGCCTTTACGCCCAGGGCCTTTTGCATGTACGCGGCCACCTCCTTGGACAGGGCCACCAGGAACTGGGTGTAGTCCCCGGCCATGCGCAGCCTGTCAACCTGGCCCAGCCTCTCCCGCATCTGATCGTGCACCGAAAGCACTGGCTCTACAGCCAGCTTCTTCCCCCGCCTGCCCTTTATTACCGGCCAGGCAAGCGCAACCGCGGCCGCGAGAAGCACCAGGGTTATCCCTGCGATTGCCGCTGGATTACTTGCGAGCTTTCCCGGGCCGGGCCTCGGCTCTGTCACGGCCAGGGGCAGTTCCCCTGTCTCGAGCTCTCTGACATCATCCGACCCCGTCCTCATGTACTCCACCTTGACCGGGCTGATCCGGGCCTGGCCCTCCTGGTCCGCGCGGAAGTCGAACGTGTGCACCCTGGTGTAGTGTACGGTGCTGCCCGAGAGTCTGGTGCTGGAGTTGAAAGAGTTTGCATACAAGGCAAGGCCCTCCGCGGACGGCGGGTCCGGGAACTCGAAGTCCAGGGGGGCCGCAGCCTCCCCCGCGGGCTCTTCCCACGCAAGCTCGACCAGGAGCCTAGCGGTGCCGCCCCTGGGGACCTCCGGGTCTTCCACACGGGCGGTGATGGACACCGGGGGCAAGGGCTTGAATTCACGGTCCTTTGCCTGGGCCGATCCTTTGACGGATGGCTTTTCAAGCGCGGGCGGAGGCAGACCCGCACCTTGCTGCGCCCGCACCTCTCCTGCCGCGGCCGCGAAAATCAAAGCCGCGGAGAATGCCATAATCTCCGTGGCTTTAAGTATGTTTAAGCCTGCCTGCACGCCTTGAATGTGATATTAAGAAGGGCCTGCCCCCGTGTCAAGGTTCCAAAAGGGCCATTACATGGAACGTGATCATAATAATCCAATATTTAAGACACCTTTGCATCTTGATAGTTTCAGGACTTTTGCATCCGCTTTGACGAACCGCTCGCCTGGCGTTATATTAATAAGCAAGCTGCAAGGTGAGCCCTTTTGGGCCAAGAGGGAATCCGGTGAGAATCCGGAGCTGACCCGCAACTGTAAGAGGGGAGCCAAGGTCCGACAACGGCCACTGGGAATGACCCGGGAAGGCCCGGGCCTCCGGCCGTGATCCTCGAGCCAGGAGACCTGCCTTGCGGTCAATGTCGAGGGTCCTCGAGGAGGGGGAGAAGGCATTGCCCTGCATACTAAAACCACATGACGCTAAATACTACGGGCCTCGTTTAAAGTCCCTGCTCGCGGCATGCGCCTTTACGGCCGTGCTCGCTGCGCCGGGCGCCTCCCTGTCAGAGAAGTTGGCCGGGGACACCGCTGCCATTGACGCCGCTTCAGGGGACACTCTTTCCGGGACTATACAAATCGAGCCGGTGATCGTGCTTGGAGAGGAGCTTTTGAGCGAGCGTGAAGCTCTGAACCCGTCCAAGTTCATGACCGTGATAGACGTTTCCGGGTCTGGTGACAGAGTGGAGACCGTATCCGAGGTGCTTAGCGAGACTGTGGGCGTGCAGACCAAGAGCTGGGGCGGAATGGGCAGCTTCAGCACTGCCTCCATCCGCGGCTCGTCAGCCTCCCAGGTGCAGGTGTTCCTTGACGGTGTGCCCATGAACAGGGCGGTGACAGGCGTGGCCGACCTGGGCGACCTGCCCTTTTCCAGCATCGAGTACATCGAGGTGTTCAGGGGCATCACCCCGCCGGACCTTGCGGGCTCGGGCATTGGCGGCGCAATAAACCTGGTCACCAGGAAGGACTTCCAGGGATGGCAGGCGAGCGGCTCTTACGGGTCTTTCCAGACTTACAGGTTGAGCACCACCGCTGCCGGGCCCGCGGGACCCATGCGACTTCTGGGATTTGCCGGCTTTCACTCGAGCGAGGGAGACTTTACCTATGAAAACGACAACGGCACTCCCTTGAACCACTCCGACGACCGCACCGAGGATAGGATCAACAACGACTTCGAGAGCGTGGACGTCTCCTTCAGGGCTGCTTCTGACCGGGGCGGGTGGGAGCTCTCAGCGGTGGGCACGGGCCATTTAAAGGACCAGGGGCTCGCCGGGCTCAAGAGTTCGCAGGCAAAGCATACCAGGCTGGAGACCGGGCGAGGGACCCTCGTAATAAGCGCGCGCCACCCTATGCTGCTTGACGGGAAGCTTGACCTTGCCCTGGCCGCGGACGGTCTCCTCGAGAGCCAGGTCTATGACGACCCCGAAGGGGAGCTTTCATTCTCCGGGCCGAAAAAGACCGAAAACAGGATGCGCACACAAGGAGCACAGGCAAAGTCAATGTTCCGGTTGAAAGGAGACCGCGCTCTTTTCACTCTTTACGGCCGGTTCATGGAGGAGACCTACCAGCCGTTCGAGCATGTGCCCGATTTTTTCGAGGGCAAGGAGCAGGAGAGGACCATGTGGGCGGGCGTGGTCTCTGCCCAGGTCACGGGCTTCAAGGACAGGCTGGTTGTGCAGGCCACGCTTCGGCACGAGCACTATTTGAATGAGATCCAGGGTGACCCGCACTTCTGGTGGTCCGAGGCTGGGGGAGACAACAGGGACGAGCTGGACCTTACCAGCCCTTCCGCGGGGATACGTATCCGCATCTTTGAGGGGCTTCTGCTGAAGGCGAACGCCGGCCGCTTCTACCGGGCGCCCACGTTCTACGAGCTCTTCGGCGAGCGGGGTGTGGCCGTGGGCAACACCGACCTGGAGCCGGAAAAGGGGGTAAACTGGGACGCTGGCCTTGCCTATTCCGGGCGGGGTGTGGGTTCCTTTAAAAGGCCTTTCATTGAGTACGCCTTCTTCAAGAGCAACACCGAGGACCTGATTTTATCCTTTCAGAACTCGCAGCGCACCATCAGGTCAGTGAACATAGGGGGAGCGGTGGTCGCAGGCCAC
This sequence comes from uncultured bacterium, assembly GCA_964650485.1. GTDB lineage: Bacteria > RBG-13-61-14 > RBG-13-61-14 > RBG-13-61-14 > DATKZS01 > CAZYTX01. The sequence continues at coordinate 32,764 of CAZYTX010000005.1, forward strand.
GAATTCTCATTTTCCGCGGAGCTTTTCGAGGGGTGGCGTATCTCGGGGAACTACACCTTCCAGAGCGCGGTGGACAAGGGCGAGGTCCCGTTCTGGCGCGATAACGCCCTGCCCGGCCGGCCCATGCACGAAGCCTTTGCAAGGGTCGAGCATACGCCTTTCAGGCGGCTCGAGGTGTTCGGAGAGGCACTGTACGTAAGCGGCAACTTCTGGGACCGCGCAAACCTCTATGAGCTGCCCGACCGGGAGATATACAACATGGGCGCCACCATGGAGGCTTATAGGAGAAAGGCAGGTGTGGTGTCAGTTACGCTGGAGGGCAAGAACCTTGCGGACGACCGGGTCTCGGACGTGATGGGCTATCCTCTGCCCGGCAGGAGCGGGTTCGTGACCGTGCAGATAAAAAAACTATGACTAAAATGTATTTCAATATTAAAACATATGGTTACAGGCCAAGCTTAATGCATCGTAGCAGGTTGCTGACAATGAGCCGGGCATCATGCTCCAGTGCATCAGCCGGCATTTGCCTCGCCCTGGCCCTGCTCTTTATAAGCCCGGCCTGCGCGGAGATGCCGGACCCACGCGGCAACCTACCCCATGAAGGGGGGTGCGAAATAGTGCAGGGAGATACAAGCGAGAACCCGTCTCAGTACGCCGCGTTCGTGGCCACCACCGACTTCACCATAAACGGGGGGTTCGGGGTGATTGACCTGGGCCGGCTGTGCACCTGGTCGCCCGACCCAATGTTCGCCACCCAGGTGGTAAGCCCTGACCCCTTGGTCAAGGCATACGGCGACCACGTGTACGTGATCAACCGCCACACCTATGACAGCATCTCGGTCCTGAACAAGGGGTTCGGCCTCGAGGCCCAGTACTCTGTAGCCGACCCTTCATGTGACCCCTCCAACCCCCATGACCTGGAGTTCGCAAGCCGGGACAAGGCATACCTATCACGGTACGAGTGCAGGGACCTGTGGGTCATAAACCCGGTCACCGGTGATAAGCTTGGCTCGATTGACCTTGCCACCGCCGGTTACGGCGGTGCGGACGGCATACCCGAGATGAGCGGCATGCTGCTCCACGGTCGCACCCTTTACGTTGCCGTGCAGATGATGGACAGGAGCAGGTGGGAGCCCGAGGGGCCCGGCAAGCTGGTGCTGATTGACACAGGGACAGATACGGTGGCCGGTGAGGTGGCCCTGGCTGGAAAAAACCCGGTCACGGACATCTCCTACTCCCCTGCCCTGGACAGCATACTTGTATACACTGCGGGGGACCACACCAGGGTGGGCGACGGCGGCATCGAGGGGGTCCGCCCGGGGGCCGCGGTCTCCGATGGGTATATCATTGACGAGGCCGCACTTGGCGGTAACGTGGGCGACTTTGTGATAGCCGCGCAGACCAGGGGCTATGCCACCATCACCACCGCGGACTTCGAGTCCCTGCTGGTTCGGTTCGACCCTTCCACCGGGGCCCGGGACCAGGGCAGCATCTACTCCGCTGCTTCCGGGTTCAGCCTGTGGGACATAGCGCTGTCCGACCGGCTCTTCCTCTACGTGTGCGACAGGAGCGCTGCCAGGCCCGGCGTGGTGGTGATAGACACCATGGACAACGACACTGTTTTAACGCCGAAGCCCATTGACCTGGGCCTGCCACCCTTCTCGATCACCTTCATGCGCTGATCCGCCCAGAGCCTTCACCTACAGTGCTTTGACGCAAACGGCGCAACGGGATTATATATGGCTCTTCTGGCTTCTCAAGGCACTTAATAGAGTTTCTTGCAAAATGACTAGAGAAGGGGGTGGGAGAGGGCTTCTGCCCTCGATTTCTTCATAAGAATCGCGACCAGAAGGTCGCTCCCACAATAAGGTCCATGATTTTTGCAAAAAGCTCAATAGATAAAATTTAGAATCCATAACCCGTTGCGACGTGGCGTCGTTGCGTCTAAACATACCTGACAAAAGTGGAACTTATCCAGGTATCACGCTGTCTTATTGAGTGAATCCCTGAAAAGGCCAAACCTTTTCATCCCGTCATCGCCCCTGGAAGCCCTCCGGGGGCGGTGGCGTCTCTGGCGGCATAAGTTCTTGTTTTTATTGCATAAGCATCAAAGGAGACCGGTTTGATAAAAAACCTTCAAAAGAACGCTTTTTTTGCGGAACCTTTTTAACAGGCGCCGCATCTATATAAATGAAAAAGGAGCCAAACCTTTTCATCCGTACAAAGCCTCCGGCGCCAAGCTGGAGGCTTTGTATTTCTATTGGGAGCAGACGAGTCTTACCAGCATGTGCCCGGGGAGCCGGATTGCGGGCGGCGCTCGCAGGTCCGGGCCGCGGCTATCACTCAGCAGCAGTTTCTTGCATTGCCGGCCGGGCTTTGGCTCCACTGTCACCGTGTCCGGGGAGGCATTGTAAAACATGACTCTCATGTCCGGGCTTGTCGCTATGAACCAGGCGCCAATAACGATAACGCGGGGGTCGCGGACCGTAACCGGCGGGTCCTGGATTTGCAGGCTGGCAAGGCCAGACACCATTAGGAGAGGCTGCATGACGGACAGGGCGTTCTTTACGCTCGCGGTCTGGTCGCACTTCGCGTGGGGTAACATCGAGTAGCGGAAGACCGTGACACCGGGCTGAGATGCCTTGTAATTGGTCTCCCAGTAGTTGTTCATCACGTAGGAATAGATAGCCGGCCCGACACGTAAACGTACTCGTTAAGGGAGTCGCCAAACTCGAAACAGCAAGCGTTGAAAAATTACCATCTTTTGCGAGCGACTTAAAGATGAATTGGAACGAGTTCCCCGCTGTGCTAAGATTTTTCCGAGGTGCTTTTATCATGCGCGTCCTGGTCGTGCTCCCCACCTATAACGAGAGAGAAAACATCGAATGGATCATAAAGTCCCTGCTTTCTCTTGAGCTTGACCTCGACATACTCGTGGTTGACGACGGCTCTCCAGACGGGACCGCGGTCATAGCCCTGGCCGCAGGGCCGGAGGACAAGGTGCGTGCCATTGTGCGTCCCGGCAAGCTGGGTCTCGGGTCTGCCCAGCGCGCGGGCATGAAAGCGGGGGTGGAAGGGAGATACGACCTGGTGGTGGTGATGGACGCGGACGGGTCCCACGACCCGGGCTCGGTGCCGGAGCTGATCCAGGCCACACAAGCGGCGGACGTGGCCATCGGCTCGAGGTACATACCGGGCGGCAGGGTGGAGAACTGGGCATGGTACAGGCACTTCCTGAGCAGCACGGCCAACATTGTGGCCCGTCTGGCACTGGGCAGACAGGTGCACGACTGGACCAGTTCCTTCAGGTGCTATTGCACGGAAATGCTCGCAAAGCTGCCCCTGGACAGGTTCCGCTCGGACGGGTACGCCTTTGCCGAGGAGATGCTCTTCGAGTGCAGGTTCCGTGGCTTTTCCACCACCGAGGTCCCCATAGTGTTCGTGGAAAGACGCGCCGGCAGGTCCAAGATATCCAGGATGGAGGTCTTTGCCGCGGTGTGGAGGCTCATTGTCCTGGCCCTCCGGAGAGTGGGGGCAGCGGTATCCCGCCCCGCGGCAAGGCCCGGCTGAGGCCGCTTTGCCGGATGCTTTAGATCTTGCCATGGAAACCCGCAATCCAGAAGCCGCGAGCCGCGCGAGACTGATTCAACGCGCCTGGGCCCCGGCCCTGGCAGGAGTGCTCATAGGCGCGCTCTATTTGCTCAGGGTGGACTCGGCCTTCTACTTCCTCTACGGCATGGAAAGCCACGGGATAATGCTCGCCAAGGCCCTTTCCCAGGGAAAGGGGTTCGTGGACCTCTCTTTGCCAGGGCACCCCGCTCACGTGCGAGAGCCCCCGCTCTTTTACCTCATGCTCGCAGGGCTCATCCGCACCTTCGGGTTCAAGATGCTCCCCATGAAGGCATTGATATGGGCGGCGTACACAGCATCCGCGGTGCTCTCGACCATGCTCTTTCAAAGGCGCACCCGGCCGCTTATAGCTCTTCTTACCGCATTGCTCGTAATGAGCTCCCCGGAGCTTTTCCAGTTCTTCAGCGGCCCCAAGTCGGAGCTGCCTTTCATGGCAACGGCCATGGGGGCGCTCCTGGTAATGGAAAGCCTGATTGACAGGGCGGACGCACAGGGCAGGGACAGACGCACAGCTTTTCTGGCCGCGGCTGCGATTTTACTTTGCCTGGCCGCGGTGTTCATGCGCACGCTGGGTCTTGCCGTGGTGCTCGGCGCCGCCGCGCTCCTGGTCCACGGCCGGCACGATCGGCCCTTGCGCTCCCGGGCGGGATGTGCATTTGTTATACTCGCGCCCGTGCTCCTGGGCGTCTTGCTGTGGGCCGTAAGGGGCGCCGTGGTCTCCGACCCCGCGGGGTACAACTACATTGACTGGTTCATGATGGACCTCCCCCCGGGCAGCCCGGCCATGATGGCGGTGGACTTCCACGCTCCCCTCATGGGAGAGCTGCCATGGATCTCCTTTACGGGCTTGATATACAGGGCGGGCAGGCACTCTGTACTCTACGCTTACTCGATCTTCGCCCAGCTTTTGTATCCAATCTCTTCGGTGCCCTCGCCCGCCTCCTACGCGCTTGTTGTTATTTCAGCGGCAATAAGCGTAGCCGGGCTCTACCTTTGCGAGAAGGGCCGCAACAAGGCGGTTATCTTTTTCATCGCGGTCTACTCGGGCGCGATCATGGTCTGGCCCATGGATGACAACCGGCTGCTGCTCCCCCTGCTGCCGTTTGCAGGAATCTACTTCGCAAGGGGACTCGTCGAGTCCTCAAAGATTGCAGTCTCCGGACTCCGCAGGAAAAAAGAGGAAGGATCAAAAATTGCAAGACCGGCCGCTCTTCTCATACCCTCGCTCATAATGCTGTCTCTCGTGGCCACAAACGTATGGAAGGACATCGAATACCAGCGAGCATGCTCCAAGCTGCCCCGGGTGCAGCACGCCCCCGGCTTCGAGGTCAGGTTCGTGAACGCCGAGGTCATGAAGAGCTATTCCTTGCTCCAGTGGACCGGGGAAAACGTGGAGCCGGGCGCAGTGGTGATGTACCACTCGCCTCCCCCGTGCTGGCTGGTGTCCGGGCACGAGTGCCGCTCCATACCCTTCAGCCGGGACTTTGGAGAGGTGCGCGACTATATTGTGGAGGGCGGTGCGGACTACATTGTACTGGACGAGTGGGGTCGTCTCTTCTCTTCCGGACCCGGCTGGTTCGTGGAACAGGTGCTGCGGCCGGTCACGAGAGCCTTTCCTGATGAGTTCGATACCCTCTACCGCATCCCGGGCACCGGGTCCAAGGTCTTGAAAGCAAGGTGATTCCTAGGACTCGCTCATCTCCTGTGCCATGTGCACGAAGGACTTTATCTTCTCGTTGGTCTGTCTCAGACGCTCGTTCAGGGTGAAGGCGAAGAACTTGTAAACCTTGGCGGCGATGGTGGGCGCGTTGTCCAAGAGAAGAGCCAGGTCGTTCTTTTTGATGCTGAACAGGGTGGAGTCAACCGAGGCCCTGGCAGAGGCCGACCGGGGCGCGTCGTCAATAAGCGACATCTCGCCGAAGTAGTCCCCCGATTTGAGCGTGACCAGCACCTGGCCCGGACCTTTGTCCGCGGTCTTTATGATGTCTACCTCTCCCTTTACGATGATGAAGAGCTTGTCGCCCACGTCTCCCTCCTCGAAGACACTGTCCCCGGCGCTGAGATCCTCCCTCTTCATCACCCGGGCCATCTCCTCCAGCTCCATGTCCGAGAGCTCCTCGAAAAGCGGGATGCGCGAGATCAGCTCCATCTCCTGCTCGCTCTTCCTCCGCTTGGACACCGGGACCGGGGTGACCTCCTTGGTGGTGTATAGGACTTTTAACAGATCCTTCTTCACCCGTTCCCGCTCGCTGGGCGACATGGGCCGGCTTATCTTGCTGATCCAGGAGAGGAACACCGAGTACTCCTCGGAGCGGTCCTCGGACTGTATCCTGTCAAGGTAGTCGTTTATCAGCTTGCGTGAGTCATAGCTAACCCGGTCGAATATCACTCCCATGCCGGGGTCGAGCCCGTCGGGGGTGGTCGGCTTGTGTGGGTTCACCCTTATGACCTCGCCCTTGAAGTGGATGGTGCGGTCAACCCCTGGAAGGTCAAGGCCGAGATGGATTACGGTGCCAACGGGATAAGGGCTCTCGGTCTTTATGTAGACCCGGTCTTTGTCAACCTCCATCACGTAGTCAACAAACTCCTCCTCCTCGCCGCCATCCTCGGTGCGGACGCGCAAGGGGGCCTTCAGGAGCTTGCTCTTTTTCACCTTGCGGGCCTTGCCGGTCTCCTCTTTAACCCCTTCTTCTTTTGCAGCCTCTTCTTTGTCTTCGTAAGCCACCTGGGATAGAACCTCCTTTTACCCGGCGCTGCATAAAGATCAGCTCTTCTTGGAAATCCATTTTAATTTAATTTATCATAATTTCATAATTTTGTATAGATTCAGGATGCTCCATGGATCTCGATTACATACAAAGGGTTGATTTCTGGACTCGCCCGGAGGACAAGCCCGGCAGCGTGCTGGTGGCCATGAGCGGGGGGGTTGACTCCACCTTTGCGGCATGGGCACTGAAGAGCCGGGGGGTCGAGGTGGCCGGCCTGCATTTCAGCACTGGAAGATTCTCTCCTCCTTATGACCCCAAGCGCTGCTGCTCGGACCAGGACACGGTGGACGCCGCACGCATGGCCCATCTCATGGACATACCCTTTTATTGGGTGTCGGTGGAAGAGGAATTCGAAAAGTGCGTGGTGATGCCCTTTGCCCAAGCCTATGGTAATGGTATTACACCGAACCCCTGCATAACCTGCAACCCGAGCGTCAAGTGGCGTATCCTCATTGAAAAGGCGCGCGAGCTGGGCATGGACGCGGTGGCCACCGGCCATCATGCAAGGCTGCTGCCCGACTCCCGATCCCGCCGGCCCCGGCTGCTCAGGGGAATCGAGCGCAGAAAGGACCAGTCGTACTTCCTGGCCCGTCTGTCAAGGGAGCAGCTCTCAAAGGCAGTGCTCCCCACCGGCTGCTTTCGAAAGCAAGGTATAAGAGAGGCCCTCTCCAATGCTGGATTCCCGGTGGCGGACAAGCCCGAGAGCCAGGACATATGTTTTGTGGGTCCTCGCGGATACGCGACCCTGGTGGAGCAATGCCTGGGCAGCATGACCCCGCCCTCCGGAGATATAGTGGACCTTGACGGAAAAGTGATGGGTGCCCATCCAGGCATACACCACTTCACCATCGGCCAGAGAAAGGGGCTGCCGGCCAGCGAGCAGGGGCCACTATACGTAATCTATATAGACCCCCGCCGCAACCGCATTATTGCAGGGCCTCACCAGTCGGTCTACTCTACACGGGCCCACATTAACGAACTGCACTGGCTGGCAGAGCCCCCGGCGCCCAACGAGCGGGTAAGTGTCAAGGTGAGGTACAAGTCATCCTTCGCCCCCGCCAGGATGATAGAACAAGAACCCGGTCGTGCGTGCATCATCTTCGAGAAGCCGCAGAGGGCCATTGCGCCAGGCCAGGCCGCGGTCATATACCGGGCCCAGGAGGTCATCGGCAGCGGCTTCTTCACCCGGGATGACTTGCCCTTTGAAGCCGCCCGGCAGGAAGGCCCCCCGGGCGGCGAGCCCATGGAGGGGGCACTGTGAAGGCAAGGCAAAAGCCCCGCCCCTGTACAGCGGCCTTCATAACCCTTGGCTGCAAGGCCAATAAATACGACACCTCCGTCATAATGGCAAAGGTCCCCCCGAGAGAGTTCCAGGTGCTGGAGACCGCATCCCCCCTGGCATTGCATGAGCCCGCGGACGTGTACGTGATAAACACATGCGCGGTCACGGAGAAGAGCGCCTTCCAGTCCAGGCAGATGATAAGAAGGGCCAGGAGACAGAACCCTGCGGCCAGGATCATTGCCACAGGCTGCCTGGCACAGATAGACCCCGGCTCCCTGGTAAAATCGGGCGCGGACCAGGTCGCTGGGATCACGGAGAGGGAAAGCGTGGTCCGCTCGCTTCAGGGCAAGCCCGGACCTTCAGGCAACTTGTTCTTTCACCAGCAGGCCGGCATGCAGGCCCGGGGCCGGGCCATAGTCAAGGTCCAGGACGGGTGCGACTCGAGGTGCGCTTATTGCGTGGTCTCAATCGCACGCGGGCCCGGCCGAAGCCTGGGGCCTGACCAGGTGCTTTCACAGCTTTGCTCCCTTGCCGGCCGGGGCTTTTCCGAGGCCGTGCTGGTGGGCATCAACCTGGGCTCGTACGGCCGCGACCTGGGCGCCTCGCTTGAAGGGCTGTTGCAAAAAATCATCTCCGCAAAGGGCATGCCGCAGAGGATCAGGCTATCCTCCATCGAGCCGCAGGAACTAACCAGCGGAATCATAGACATGATGACGCGCTCCAAGATGATCTGCCCGCACCTGCACCTGCCCCTGCAGAGCGGAGACCCAGAAGTGCTTCAAAGAATGGGCAGGCCCTATTCACCCGATCATGTAGAGCAAATGATCCTCTCCGCGGCACGGGCCGTGCCCAACATCGGCATCGGACTCGACCTGATCGCCGGGTTCCCGGGAGAGACCGAAGCCGCCCACAAAAACACCACAGAACTTGTGGCAAAGCTCCCGGTCTCTTACCTTCACGTGTTCCCCTTCTCTGAAAGGCCCGGCACGGCCGCGGAAAAGATGAAGGGAAAGGTCCCGAGGAGAGAGATCAAGACCCGGGCGCGCGAGTTGCGCGAGCTGGGCCATGCAAAGGCCATGGAGTTCAAGAAGACCCAGCTTGGCCGCGAGCTGGAGGCGGTGGCCGAGACCCATGACAAAGGTTTTATAAACGGGACCAGCGAGAACTACCTGCGGCTTAAGTTCAAGGCAGGCGAGGACCGAATTGGCTCCGTGGTGAGGGTGAGGGCTTGCGAGCTCAAGGGCAATCGGCTGCTGGCGGAGGCTGTTGATTGACACTCGAGTGTTTATTCAACGGAGGTCCGGCGAAAAAGTGGACAGGCAATACGATGAGATCATAGAGGCTCTGCAAGAGGGTTTTGGTTACATGTTCAAGGACATGGGACTGTTGATGAACGCTCTGACCCACAGATCCTACTCGCATGAGCATCCGTCCGATAGCCAGGGTATTGATGAACAAGGGCCCGGCCACTACGAGCGCCTCGAGTTCCTGGGCGACGCGGTGCTGGCCCTGGTGGTGGCGGACCTTGCCATGCGCCGTTTTCCCCAGGTTACCGAGGGCGAACTCTCGCGCGTCCGCGCCGGCCTGGTCAACTGGGAGGTCCTGGCCAGCCTTGCCGGAAAGCTTGGCATCGGCCGGGCTCTGCGACTGGGCAGGGGAGAAGAGTCTAGCGGAGGCAGGGACAAGCCCTCCATCCTGGCCGCGGCATACGAAGCTGTATTGGGGGCCGTGTACCTGGACGGCGGGTTCGACGCGGCTTACAAGGTGGTCGCCGCGCATTTCTCGCCCTTCCTGGAAACCGACTCCCACCTGCACCTGTTGGGTGATTACAAGACGCCTTTGCAGGAAAAGGCCCAGGCGCTTTTCAAGTCCACGCCCTCGTACAAGGTGGTGCACGAGGAAGGGCCGGAACACATGAAGTGGTTCGAGGTGCAGGTGTACTTGAACCACAGGCCCTGCGGCCGCGGCAGGGGCAGGAGCAAGAAGGAAGCCGAGCAGGACGCGGCCAGGAAGGCGCTGCTCTCGGGAATCTTTGATGAGTGAGCCCGGGCAAGGCCGGGAGGCCGCACCGGAGAAACGGCTCAGCCCGGTCCTGTATCTTCTAATATTCACTGCCGGCATGAGCTTCAGCCTGCTGGGCGCGGCGCTGCCCGATGTCTCCCTCTTGTTCGACCTCAGCAAGAGCCAGGCGTCCTCGCTCCCGCTGGCCCAGTTCTCGGGCGACTTTGCAGGGCTCCTGCTGCTGGGGCTCACCCTGTCACGGGCCAGGCATCTGCTCTACGGGTCCGCACTGGCGCTCTGCGCCGCAGGGGTGCTCATAAGCCTTGCGCCCGGCTTCTCCATGTGGCTCAAGGTCTGGTTCTTCCTGTTCGGCGCGGCATCGGGAATACTCATCACCCTGCCGGGAATGATCTCGGCAAGGGTGGCCGCGGGCCAGGCAGCACGCAGCATGAACCTGCTCTATGCCTTCTTCTCCGCGGGGGTCATGACCGCACCCATTGGCTCGGGCGTCCTGGTCGAGCTGGGGCTTCACTTCAGAGAAGCCTTCCTGGCGCTGTCCGGCCTGGCCCTGGTCGCCGGGGTAGCCGCTGCTTTTTCCAGGATGCCCATACCCGAGCTGGGCCAGGGTCTATACCCGACAGCGATGCGCGACCTTGTAAAAGACCACCGCGGCATCCTGGCCGTGGTAATCGTGATGAACCTGTGCTACGTGGGAGCGGAGGCCGTGCCCAACGCCTGGATACCGAAGTACCTGCAGGACACCTTCCCGGGCCGCTCCGAGCTGGGCTCCGCTGCGGTGCTCTCCCTTTTCTGGGGCGCCATAACCGGCGGCAGGTTTTTGTGCGCGGCCCTGCTCAAGAAGGGGGTCCGACCAAGGGCCTTGCTCGCCGGCCTCGCGGCGCTGTCATGCGCAACCCTGGCGGCCGCTCCAATGGCCGGGAGTCTCATGGCCGCCCAGGCGCTGTTCGTGGCCTCCGGGCTCTTCTTCTCCGGCATGTTCCCCGTTATCATCTCCCATACCGAGCACATACCCGAGCGCTCCTCCGGGACCATGTTCATCATGGTGATGGCCGCGGGCATGCTGGGGGCCTCCGCGGCCGGGAAGTCGGTGGGGGTGATAGCCGACGCGGTGAGCTTCCCCGCGGGGATGGGGCTCGCCGCGCTCCTGTCCGCGGGGGTGCTTTTCCTCATCCCGCTACTTTCCAGGCAGAGCAGGGGCGGAGAAGAGTTTGAAGGTGTATAACAAGGCTTTTGTTCCATCCGACCCCGGTGTTTATTATCTACGTGGCCAGACTTGGTGATAAACAGCGGGGATGAACCGGACCCGGGTCCCTGGAGCTCAAGATCGAGCTATTAAAAGAGCTTGCAGACGATGAAGAGAGCCTGATCGCCAGGAACATATTCCGGGGCGATGTGAGGCAGATACAAAAGGTTTTACAACAGAATTGATTCAGGCTTATAAGGGGTCTTTCTTCCGGGAGAATTTGCCCCTTCTTCTGCCTTGATCTTTAACAGTATAAGATCCCGCTAACTTTAATGACCTCCGCCGCCCAGCACGCCGGAGGCCGCCACTATCAGGACCACGCACTCGAATATCACCAGTGCGAGGAAGAGCCAGTCCTTCTTCTTCAAGTACGCCGGCAGGAGCTCCGCCAGAAAGCAGATGATGGTCATGCCGGCAAGCAGCACCACCCCGATGAAGTTCAGGAAGTCGCCCTTGCCGAGCAAAGACGTCCATCCCCATCCCGCTGGCACCTCGGCCTTGTGAAGGTACTCTTCCACCGTGCTCTGCCAGTAGACCGGGACCTCTTTCAGGGGGACGTGCGGTTCCAGCAAACCGGACACGTATATGAAGTAGGTCACCAACATGATGGCGATGGCCAGCCACGAGCCGTAGAACAGGATGTTGGCGTAGCTTATCTGCTCGGGCGACGCCTCGCAGTCGGTCCTTGTAAGCTCCACTCTCTCTTCCATGACGGTCCGCCTCCTATCAGATTCCCAGCCCTTTAAGGAAAGCCCTGATCCCGGCGAAGAACAGCACCCCGATGACTATGTACCTTATGGCCTTGGGCTTGGCCCTGGCAAGTATGCGCACCCCTATGAAGGACCCCAGCATCAGGCCCACGATCGAGGGGATGGCCATCAAGGGGATCACGCACCCCTTGTTCATGTAGATCCAGGCTGCGGAGGTGTCAGTGATTGACAGCAGGAACTTACTGGTCCCCACCGCGATCTTGAGGGGGGCCCCCATCACCAGGTTCAAAACAGGGATGTTGGCCCAGCCCGCTCCCAGCCCAAACATGCCTGCGATCACTCCGATGAAAACGAAGAGGACCAGCCCCTGCCAGGTGTGGTGCGTCTTCCAGTCAATGGCCTCGTCCGTGGACTCCTCCCAGCAAAGGCCCGACATGCCCAGCGCACTGCCGATGGCGTCCTGCCTCTCCACCACCGGCCGCTCCACGTTCTTGGAGGAGAGCAGCAGTATGGCTATGCCGATGATGGTGAGGCCGAGCGCGATCTGCACGATGTAGGTGGGCAAGGCAAGTCCCAGGAATGCCCCCAGTATGGAGAAGGTTGACGCGATCACCGCCACCGGCAAAGCAAGCCGCAGGTTTGCAAGGTTCCTCCTCAAAAGGCCCGGGCCGGCTGCAAGCGCACCCGCCAGGGCCACCAGCAGACCCGCGCCTCTCACGAAGTCGAGGTGGAAGGGGAAAAGCCCGCTCACCAGGGGAACGTAGAGCACCCCTCCGCCAACGCCGGCGAGCACGGCCAGCACTCCCAGCACAAGGCAGAAAAAGAACAGCACCAGCGGCCACATCCACCAGGAGTAGGCAGGGGGAAGGTCCGGTGTAAGCGATCCCTCCGCCATCTGACCGAACAAGGGCTGGGCCGCGGCCCAGACAAGGCCGGCGAACAAGCAGCCGAGCAGCACCGCGTACTTCCTTTTCAACAATTCACTCCTCCTTGCTCACATACTTCAACAAAAGGCAAAAAGAACAGTGAAATATATAGTGCGCCTCAAAGGGTTTTCCAGATCATTTTCACAACAAGGCCCATTATAGTTTAAGCGGCACAAGCGGTCAAAAGCGCCACATTAAGTTTTTTAATTTTTCCCGGCATGTAAATCATTTTTTGAGTCGCCCGTCTCTATACGTGCTCGCATCTCCCGGAAAAAGCCTTTGCAAAAGCTTGTACTCGTATGCTGCCAGGACATCTTTGCCCGTCTCCCTGTAGAGCCTCGCCCTTCTCAGCCTGGCCATGAAGTGGAAAGGATCGGAGTCGAGGGCGCGGCTGTAATACTTTATGGCATGCTCCAGCTCGCCCCGCTCCTCCAGCAGGGCCCCATAGTTGAACGCGGCCGCGCGGCTCTCCGGCCACCTGGAAGCCGCGCGCTCCAGCTCTTTTGCAGCCTCTTCATTTTGTCCCAGGTTCCAGAGGGCGATGGCCCTGTTCACGGTCGCCATGGGCTTTTCCGGGTCCAGGGACACGGCCATGTTGCACGCCCTCAGGGCCTCGGCATAATCGCGGTCCTGGTTCAGGGCCGCGCACAGGTTCGCCCAGGCCCGGTGGCTCCCGGGCGACTTGGCCGCGGAGTCCCTCCACAGTGACAGGCGCGAGGAAAAGGTCTCGTTCCTGGACACCGTTAATATACTAAGCAGTATCAGGGACGCGGCCAGCAAGGGCAGCGAGCCGCGCGGCCTTTTTATCGCCACCCATGAAACCAGTGGCGGGAGCACGAAGAGTGAGTAGAAGTACATGCGGTGGTCGTTCATGAGGGCCACTGGTATGAAAGAGGACTCGGGCGGAAGACAGATGAAAAAGCCGAGCACAAAAAAGCCGGCCAGCGGCCTTCGCCTTGTAGAGAAGACTCCTCCTGCAAGAAAAAGTGCGAGAACCAGTACCGCGGGCAGGGTTGAGAGCGGCTTTATAAGAGAGCTCGAGGTGACCACGTGGTGTTCCAGGGCCAGCCGCGAGGGGTGGGGGAAAACCATGGTGACGAGGTATGAGACCACCACCCTGGCCTCGGTCAGCACCCGCTGCCCGGGACCGTAGTCGAACTCGGCGTAAGAGGAAAGGTACGTGGACAATATATTGGTCTGCAAGAGGGCGGCCAGGACCAGCCCGAAGACCGCGGCCAGAACAAGGAAAAGATAAATAAGCGCCCTTCTCGAATAAACCCCTCTCCATTCCCGGACCACCGTGACCTCGGCCAGGAGGATCAGGGCCGGTGCAATCAGCCCCGTCTCCTTGGAGCCCGCGGCCAGGAGCAGAAAAAATGCACATGCCAGAAAGTATAAGAGCGACCTCCCCGGCCCGGGGCCACGCCTCCACTTGAGGTAAAAAAGAAGCGTCCCCATGGAGCCCGAGGCCGCCATCAACGTCTGCCTCTGCACCAGGTAGGCCACCGCCTGAGCGTGGGCCGGGTGCGCCGCCCACATGAGGGCCGCGGCCAACGCCGCGACGCGGGGCGCGTACCATGGAGCGTCTTTTAGCTCCCGGACCTTAAGCAGCTCCCATACCAACAGGTATAAGAGGAAAGCGGCTAGAGCGTGCAGGGCCGTGTTCTCGGCGTGCATCCAGGTTCTGTCCAGGCGGTGGAGGTAGTGGTCCAATGCGAATGAGAGGCCCGAGAGGGGCCGCAACTGGAACTTGTCCTGGAAGGCTGCCCGACTGAGTTGATCGGGGTTAAGCTCGGTCATGCGGATGTAGGGGTTCTCGGATATGTTTATGCGGTCGTCGAAGAGGAAGGGTCCGTGGAGAGCGTTTGCGTATATTGCAAAGCATGAGGCGAGGATGAAAAGCGCGCAGGCCGCGTGGGCCGCGGCGGCCCCGCCGCACGAACGGTTCCGCTGCGTACTTATCCGCGCGCCTTTTTTGCGGTCAGTATGCGTGTCCACATCTCACTTTTCCACGGGATGGCAGTCCTGGGGGTCGAATGGCCGGCCCCCGGTTATCTCGAGCGCCTGTTCCAGCGCGGCCAGTACGGCGTCGCGATCGTTGTCCACCCATTCCTCTGCGTCGTGCGGGTTCGCTATCCAGAAGAGGCTCGGGTGTGCGATAACGTATTTTAAGTTGTGCCATACAGTCCCGTGCTCGATGGTGACCGACATCACCCCGTGCTCCATGTAGAGGAAGTCGTCCATGTCCCCCAGGGTTGGATACCATGAGCAGCTTATCTGCACCTTGTACTTTTTCATGGACTGCCTCGAATTGAATGCCTCGCCCATGCGGATGAACTCGGCCTGGTGCACGCTCGGCCTCCTGGTGAACCCGTGCGGGTAGAGGAACTTGCCTGCCACGGTGTGGCCGTTGGTGGCCGCGTAAAAGTGGCGTGCTTTTACGAACTCCGCCACCGCCCTCGTCTCCGGCTCGGAGAGCTGGCCGGGCCCCATGTAGTAGCTGGACTTTGGCCTCCTGTTCCCGGAGAGCGGGTGCCAGCTCTTGGCCCCCGGCGCCAGTGGAAAGTTCCGGTTCAGGTCCACACCGTGTGCGTTCTTGCGCAGGGCCTTGCCCTTGCCGGACACCGATGCCCTGTACCCGTCGGGGTTCAGAAGGGGCAGTACCCAGAAGTCTGACCTCTCAAGCAAAGAGGTGATCCAGGGGTCCGTGCCGTAATCCCCTGCCAGCCTCTCGGCCACGGCCAGCGCCACCCTGGAGGAGAGCACCTCCCCGGCGTGGATGTTCCCGGTGACCAGTGCCTCGGGCCTTTGCTCCCCGTCTCTTATACCTACGTGTATGGCGTATATGGGCCTCTGCTCCACGCTGTGACCGATCACCTCGAGCTCCACCAGCTCCTGGTGATCCCTTGCAAGCGCCTTTATCTCCCCGAAAGCATCCTCCAGGGAGGGGTAAGGGCCCACGCCCCCGGCCATGAGACCGGCCCAGGGAATGAGGGCAGCTACCATCAACGCGACAATTATCTTGGTTGCCGATCTTGTCATGTGTGCACCTCCCGCGGGCATACTAGCCACCGCCCTTGTTCTTTGCTGATCTTGCAAAACGTATCCAGATCACCGCCGCGACCGCGAGTATAACCAGGCTTATGAACTGGGAGGTTGATACGCTCATGAGCTCTCCTTTGTAGATGAACCCCCTGAGCTCGTCCCCCCTCACGAACTCCACCATGAACCTGAACAAAGGATAGAGGGTGAAGTACACGAGGGTGGGCACGCCCCTTCGCACGCCCTTGCGCAAGGCAAAGTAGATAATCCCCGCTATTACAAAAGAGGCGATGGAAGAGTATATGGGCGCCGGGTGCACCGGCAGCCCGCCGGTCTCGTGCACCTCGGGGTAGCATATGCCCCAGGGAAGGTCGCTGGGCTTGCCATAGCAGCACCCTCCCATCAGGCATCCCCACCTTCCCACTCCCAGCCCCAGAGAAAGGGGCGCGGCCAGGGTGTCGGTTACCTGAAGGATGGGCTTTCCCTTCCTCCTGCTGTACCACAGGGTGAAGGCGCCCGCGGCCACAACCCCGCCGTACCACACCAGCCCGCCGTTCCTGGGGTTGAGCATGCGGACCGGGTCTTTTATGAACGCCCTCCATTCGAGAGCGTTATAAAGCAGCTCGGCCCCCAGCACCCCGAAGATGATGATCCAGATGTAGAGGTCCATGTAGAAGTTTGTGTCCTCGCCCCGGAGCTTTGCAATATGGTATATGAGCAGGAAGGCCAGCAGGAACCCCAGTGCCATTATGGGGCCGTAGGTATAGATCTTGAAATCTCCGATCTCGAAAAGTAAGGGGTGCATGAGAACTTCCTTGTAAAGAACTACTCGGGCGGCTTTCCCGCCTTTTTCCTCCGTATGAGCATCTCCAGGGCCTTGGGAATCTGGTAAGCCAGTATCTGCACCTCGGGGGCGTTCACCGGCACGAACTCTTTGTCCCCGTTGTCCCCGTAGAACATGTACACCACCCTCTCGTTGACCACCACCGGCATTATGAACACGTTGCCGGGCTTCTCGCCGCCCAGGAGCTTCAAGTAGTGCTCGTTCACCCTGGTGGGCTGCACCGGCCCCAGGAAGAAGCTCTTGGTGGTGTTGACCAACTGGAATACACCGGGCTCGGTCAGTGGCAGGAGAATGGACTCGGCCAGGCCGCTGCTTATGTTGGGACCGGCGCCGTCCCAGCCGTAGAGGGACTGTGCCCTGACGGTGAAGAGCATGGACCTCTTGAAGAAGCCCTTGGCAAAACCCAGCACGATCCTGGAGATGTCCCTCCTGTCGCCGACCTCGGTCAAGAGCTTCTCCTTGGCGGCATCCAGGGTGAGCTGTGTATACTCTTCCTCCTCCTCCTCTTCCTCCGGCTCCTCCTCGGGAACGAACTCCTCGGCCTCCTCCACGGTGGTCAGGTCGTCCTCGGACAGCTCGATGACCTGCATGTTCTCTGCAGCCGAGGCTTCCATGGTCTCGATCCGGGGCTGCTCGCGTTCCACCTTCTCCGCGGGCGGAGGAGGAGGCTCCACCGGCGCCGGCTCAACCTCTTCGGGTGCAGGAGGAGCGGGTTCCGCGGGCTCGCGAGCCGGTGCAGGCTCAGGCACGGGCTCTCCCGGAAGAACCACGCTTATGCCAAGCTTGTTCGACTGCTGCTTGAACTTCACGAGAACGTCCTCCAGCCACTCCACCGGGACGTTGGCCTCGATTATGAGCCAGTTGGCTAAAAAGTTCGAGTTCAGCACGAAGTTCTTGAGCTGGTTCTTAACGAACAGCTTCAAGAACTCCTGCAGTGTGTGCTTGTCCACGTACTTGTCAATGCCGTGCTTGGTGAGGATGGAATAAATGGCCTGGGCCACTTCCTTGTAGGGCTGCCTGCCTGTGAGGGGCCGCTGTATGTCTGGCTCTTGTGCCGGTGGCGGAGGCGCGGGCTCCCGGGGGGCCTCGACTTCGGGCGCGGGTGCGGGCTCTTTGGCCGGGGTCTCTTCCTTAGAAGGAGGCCCCTCGGCTTTCTCCTCCAGCCTGTCAATGCCTAAGTCCAGGGGCTCCTCGGTCTGCGTCTTTCCCAGGTACTGCTTCTCGGTCATGTCCTGGAACTCGGACTCGCTCATAAGCTCGCCGCCTTCATCCAGGCCCACCTTCTTTCGGGCCTCCTCCTTTTCCTTGAGCTCCTGCTCGCTCGCCCCGGGAGAGGGCCGGTACGCGGGAGCAGGGGCCTTTTCAGCGGGCTTCTTCTTCTTGTACATCATTGCCAGGCCGATGTACCTCATCTCCCGGCCGATGTTGTAAAAGCGGGTAAGCAGGTCGTACACTCTGACCTCGGGCAGCACCAGGGGCTTTACGTTCTTTCCGGTTGCGAACCTTATCTCCTGGAGAGCGTCCAGGTTTGCGGGGTCGGTCATGACCACGTAGAGGTCTTTGCCGTCCTCCTTGAGCGGAAATCCTTCCGCGGACTTGGCGAGTTTCTTGGAGAACTTTTTCAGCACACCTGGCTTCACCCTGTTTAGCAGGGTCCAGTCAACCGTGGGCACCCCGTGCTTCCGTGAGAGGTACCTGGTCAGGGTGTCCTCGTCCACGTACTGGAGCTCGATAAGGTTGGTGCCCAGACGACCGCCGAAAATAACCTGGTTCTGAATGGCCTCCTCGAGCTGGGCCGCGGATATGACCTTGTCCTTGACCAACATCTGGCCGATGGTAGGCATGTGCTTTACTTGTTCTCCCGAAGACTTTTTCTATCAAGGAATAGCACCCGAAGCCTTAAAAAGCAAGGTGAGAAAGGCCATTTCAGACAAAGCTTCAGACAAAGCTTGATAGCCGCCGTGCCTCGGTATAACCTAGCGTTATGAACCCGCTCTACCATCTGCAGGTGGGGTCCTTTATCGCGAACGCGAGAGACTACGGCCTGAGAGAGCGAAGGATGATCATGCTGGCCTCCCTGGCTCCCGACCTGGACGGGGTGCTGATTTTCAACCAGGGAATATGGGAGCAGGTGCATCACACGTTCAGCCACAACATATTTTTCGTCGCGGGAGTCTCCATTGCCATGGCCCTCGCGAACAAGGCCCGCAGAATGGAGATATTTTTGGTGTGCCTGGCCGCGGGGGCGCTCCAGCTGCCGCTCGACAGTATAACCAACCACCCCTCCTGGAAGCAGAGGTTTCTATGGCCGATCTCTGATTTCGAGTTCAAGCTGGCCGCATTGGCCCAGTTCGAGGGCCTGGCATTCATCCAGGTCAAAGTGGTGCAGACAGCGCTCATGCTCGCCATCCTGGCCGGCACCGTATACCTTTACAAGCGCAGCGGGCGCACCTTTATCGAGCTTTTGTCCGCGCCCCTGGACAGGCTGCTCACCGACTTCATAACCCTGCCCTTTAAAAGCCGCTGTGCAGTATGCGGCCGCAGGGCCTTCTATCGGGAGAGCGAAAGGGGCGAGCCCCTGTGCCCGCACCACGCTCACGTGAAAAAGGACCTTACAATAGGTCGCAGGCGGGAGCAGGACAAGGGATGATAGACTTCCACTCCCATATACTTCCAGGTATTGACGACGGGGCCCCGGACATGGAGCACTCGGTGGAGATGGCAAGAGAGCTCGTGGAGCACGGCTTTCACGGGGTGGTTGCCACCCCCCATCTGCTGCCAGACCTGGAGCGCAAGCTGGAGAAAGATACTGTCGAAGCCAAGGTGGCAAAGCTTCGAGGCGAGCTTGAAAGCAGGGGAGTGGACCTCGATGTGCACCCGGGCGCCGAGTACTACATGGACCGGTCCATACCCGAACTGGTGCGGCTGCACCATCCCATGCTGGGCATTGCCGGCACCAAGTACGTGCTGGTGGAGATGCCAATGATGCAGATGCCCCCTTACATGGGCTACTCATCACTGCCCTCGCAATCCGACCCCGCAGAAATCTCCAAAGCCGTGTCATACCTCCGGCCGGTGATAGCCCACCCGGAGCGGAACCAGGACGTGCTAATGGACTATAAAAAACTACTGCCGCTCCGCGAGCACGGCTACCTGTTCCAGGTGAACCTGGAGAGCGTGGTGGGCCTGGCCGGGAAGAGGGCCCTCAAGGTGGTGAAGAAGATGGCCGCGGATGGAATGGTGGACCTGATCGGGACCGACGGCCACAGCATTGCCGGTCTTGTAAGGCTGCTTCCGGGCTGGAAGCAGAGGGTGCAAAAGGTTCTCGGCAGGGAGCGCGCCGGACTCATCCTGGAGAAGAACCCCGCCACCCTCATGGCCGACAAGTTGATCGAGGTCGAGGTAGCGGTCCGTAAAAAGTAAAGGAGGCGTCAAGATAATGAGGATACTGGTTACTGGCGGGGCGGGGTTCATAGGGTCCCACGTGGCACGGGCGTATCACCAGGCCGGGCACGAGGTCCTGGCACTGGACAGCCTCCTGCGCGGAAACAAGGAAAACCTGGGAAAAGGAATAGAGCTTGCCGAGGTGGACATAAGGGACAGAGAGGCCGTGGCCCGGGTGTTCGCGGACTTCAAGCCCGAGATGGTAAACCACCACGCGGCACAGGTAAGCGTCCGGGATTCGGTGGACGACCCATTGTTTGACGCGGACGTGAACGTCATCGGCAGCCTTATGCTCCTGGAGGCCTGCCAGAAACAGGGGACCGCACGCTTCATATTCGCTTCCACCGGGGGCGCCATATACGGTGAGCAGGACTCTTTCCCCGCCTCTGAGGACCATCCCGAAAAGCCGGTCTCCCCTTATGCCGTGGCCAAACTCGCGGTCGAGAAATACCTGTTCTTCTATGAAAAAACCTATGGGATGCGCTGGGCGTCGCTGCGCTATGCAAACGTGTACGGCCCGCGGCAGGACCCCTTTGGCGAGGCCGGGGTGGTGGCGATATTCAGCCAGAAGATGCTGGGGAACAAGGCACCGTTCATTAACGGGGACGGGGAGCAGACCCGGGATTATGTTTACGTCTCGGACGTGGCAAGGTCCAACCTGCTCGCACTTGAAAAGGAGGCCACGGGATGCTTTAACATTGGCACCGGGGTCGAGACCTCGGTGAACCAGGTCTTCAGAGCCCTGCGCGAGCTCAGCGGCTCGCATGTGGAGGAGCGTCACGGTCCCCCAAAAAAGGGGGAGCAAAGAAGAAGCGTGCTGGACCCTGGTCTGGCTAAAAGAGCTCTCGGCTGGAATCCCGAGACGCCCCTCAAACAGGGGCTGCAAGAGACCATTGATTTCTTCCGCAATTCCTATTATCTTTAATCATAGAGATTTTATTGCAATAAATGTTGCATATTGCGATTCATACTCGGTATGCGCAACGGAGTTTGTGGCATAAAATGCTTGCCGGGATGCGTCCTTTGTTTTAAGTATTTGATTGTAAAGCTTTTATTGGAAGTGCCCATTTGCCGTGAAAAGTTTTTACATGGCATGCCAATTGCTTCATGATTACACAGGCATAGCAGTGGAGGGGAGAAGTTTGCCCTGAAAGGAGTGTTTTTTAGTATGTCCGAACAAACTGATCAGGAAGAAAAGAAACAAAAGGATACGAATAAGCCGGGGCCCGCTCCCGAACCGGAAAAGCCATCCCTGTCTGACAGGAATTTCGTCTTCCACATCGAGGACGAGCCCACCGGCGACCGGGTGACGCCTTTTCTCAGGGCTTTCGGCATGGCCCTTGTTCATACTAATTACAGGGGTGCGCTCCGTGCCTACGCCCGGTCCACGGCCAAGTGCTCGCGTTGCGCAGCCTCTTGCCCAGTGTACGAGGTCACGGGCAATGGGACCGACATACCCTGCTACAAGACCAACATCATCCTGAACGTTTACCGCCGCTACTTCCAGCCCATGGGGGCCATCAAGATGCGGGGGTGGCACCTGACCGAGCGCCACATTGACGAGCTAAAGGAGCTGGTATGGAGGTGCACCGCCTGCCGCAGGTGCATGATGAACTGCCCGTTCGGCATAGACCACGGCCTCATCACCCACTTCGCGCGCTACATACTCTCCGAGATCGGCATCATGCCCCGTGCGCTCAGGATCAGCACCCGGGAGCAGCTCGAGGGCAAGACCAGGAACACCTCGGCCATACCCATACCCGCGCTCCATGACACCCTCGAGTTCCTGGAGGAGGAGCTGGAAGACGAGACCGGCAGGAAGATCAAGTTCCCTATTGACCAGGAGGGCTCGGATTTCCTGTTCGTACCCGCGGTCAGCGACTTCATGATGGAGGCCGACACCCTCATGGGCAACGCCGCGGTCATGTACGCCAGCGGTTACCAGAGCCGCTGGACCATCGGCACCGGCGACTATGACGGGATCAACTACGGGCTGTTCTACTCCGACTGGGCGTGGGACCGCGTGATCAGCCAGTTGGTGGCCGAAGCTGAGCGGCTGAAGTGCCCGACCATCATGATCGGCGAGTGCGGTCACGCCTCCAGGGCGGCGAAGTACGGGGTCCCCGTTTGGGGCAGGCAGTTGGCCCGCCCGGTAATAAACTGCATGGAGTTCGCCCTTGAAAAGATAAAAGACGGGTCCCTGCCCGTGATAAAAGGCGCCATAAAAGAGCCGGTCACATACCACGACCCCTGTAACATCGCACGCTCGGACTGGATAGTGGAGCAGCCGCGCGAGATTTTGAAGATCATCTGCGAGAACTACGTGGAGATGACGCCTAACCGCAGGCACAACTACTGTTGCGGCGGGGGCGGCGGCTCGGTGTCCTGCGACGAGACCTATGAATTCCGCATGGAAGTGGGCGGTCTCAAGAAGGTCGAACAGATGAAGGAGGCCGGAGCCCATTACGTGGTGGCCCCCTGCGCCAACTGCAAGAAGCAGGTGCGCGAGCTCATTGACTATCACAAGCTGGACATGGAACTGGTGGGCCTGCACGACCTGCTCATGAAGGCCATTGACTGGGAAAAAGTGAATTACTGATACAAGGAGTGAAGTATGGAGAGTCTGCTGGAGTTTGCAAGAGGCCCCTTGTTCGTAGCCACCTTCCTCATCATGGTGCTGGGACTTTTGAGGGTGGTGGCCATGGAGATCCTGGAGATAGGAAGATCGAACGCATTGACCGAGGTGCGAGGCTTTCCCTGGTCAAAGAACATAAGAGAGTTCATAAGCTGGGTGGTGCCCACAAAGAACTTCGTGCGCGAGCGGCCGGTCATGAGCGCTCTTTCCTTTGTCTTCCACCTCGGCATACTGCTTGTGCCCCTGTTCTTCGCATCCCACATATTCCTGTGGGAGAGAGGGCTGGGCATTGCCGTGCCCGCCTGGATCGAGATGGGTGTAAGAGTGGCTGACGCACTCACACTCATGACCATCGCCACCGGGCTGGGACTCTTGGCTATCAGGGTCTTCCACGCCCCCACCCGGTTCCTCAGCTCGTTCATGGACTACTTCATCCTGGGCGCGGTGCTGGTGCCCTTCATCTCCGGTTTCCTGGCAACTCACCCCTCCCTGCATTTCACCGGCTACACCGCCATAATGCTGGTGCACGTGCTGAGCGCGGAGCTGGTGTTCGTGCTGCTCCCCTTCTCCAAGCTCTCCCACGCGGTCCTGTTCCCGTTCGACCGCGTGAGCTCAGACTTTTACTGGAGGCTTTCCACCGAGGGGGCCAGGAAGGTCGCACACGCCATGCGCGGCCCCGAGGCCAAGGTCTGATCCTCCGGAGAGGTATTCAGCATGAGTAGTGGAATCAGAGTGCTTCGAGACGTATTGTGGCTCTTGGTGTGGTTTGCCGCGGCCGTGCTCGCATACGAGGCAGCGGGCTCTCCTCTTTCCGTGTCCCCGGCGTCCAGCTCCATCATACTTATGGGCGGAGTGGCCGCCGCGGTCCTGGCTCTGCTTTCCTCGATATACAAACCCTCGGGCCAAAACCCGGGAGAGGATGAAGAATTCGACCAGACCTCACATGTCTGGAAGCCCGCGCTCCGCGACTCGCCCGAGAGGATAACCGTCACCGCGGTCATAGGCGTTCCCTTGGCTTTGAGCATGCTATACGCCGGCGTCCTCCAGGGAAAGCCCGACCCGTCACCGGTCCTGGCGCCAAAGGCAGAAGACGCGCTCAGGCACGTGCTCCGGATTGACGGCGACCGTGACGGCGACGAGGTGGTCTTCAAGCACCAGATGCACCGGGAGATGACAGGGGGTGAGGACGGGTGCGTGCGGTGCCACCACGTATACAAGCCGGGCGACATGAACTCGCCCTGCCATCGTTGCCATGCGGACATGAACCGTCACGTGTCCATATTCGACCATGATCTGCACCAGCAGTACCACGGCCAACAGGGTTACTGCTTCGAGTGCCACCAGAGGGGAAGGGCAAAGACCGGCGAACATGTCAAGACCTGCGAGGAGTGCCACAAAGAAGACATGGGAATACAGGACTCCCCGGAAAAGTTCGATCACATGGCCCTGCCCTATTCTCAAGCGCTGCATGCGGCCTGCTACGACTGCCACCGCGAGAAGGCCGAAAAGGAGAAAAGAGGGTGCCTGGCATGCTGCGACACCTGCCACAAGGCCGTGCACCACGAGAAAGAGGAGCTCGGAATCGAGTAGACTCGAACCGCGTTTATCGCATACAGCCCGCCCGTCCCTCAGCGCATGGGCGGGTTTATTTTTGAAGCGGGCCCAAAAACGCGGAGCAAAAAAGATATCACATTTAATTCCAACCCATAAAACTTTCCCCCTTCCCGTCCGTTTAAACACTAAAGCGGCCGCAAAGAAAGGATTTTTAGGAGGCGAAAGTAATGAAAGAGGTTCCAAAAGCGACTATGGCTATAACAATCATGGCGGTGCTGCTTATGGGGGGAATTTGCCAGGCACGCATCAAGCTCTCTGCCCTGCCCCACAGGGAGCGGGTGGAGATACGGCTCGACAACAGCCGCTACACCCTGGTGGAGGAGGAGCGCATTATCCCACTACTCAAGTCTACCATCAGCCGGGGCAACAACATGGTTGACTTCAGCTGGTCCAACACCAGGATCAACAAGTCGTCCATACAGTTCCGGCCACTGGCCATAAAAGAGGGCGACGAGTTCCGGCCAATAGAAGACGTGAAGACCCAGGAAGGCAGGGACCTGCGCGAGGTCTCGGTCATAAACGTGTCTTTTCCTCCGGGGGAGAACGCCCTGGTGTGGGAGGTGTACGCGCACGAGTCATGCGCTGTCAAGGTGCGGGTGAGCTACCTTGTCGAGAAGCTCTCCCGCTCTTTCAGTTATCGCGCGGTCGCGGACAAGGACGAGACCAGCCTGGTGCTGCGCAACTTCCTCAAGGTGAGAAACCACTCGGGGGAGGAATTCGGAAAAGCGGGCATATGGGCCGGGTTCGGCGACAAGTTCGAGAAGACCATAAGCCGGCAAATGGACATAAAGATGCTCCTTCACCGCTTCGCAAAAGTGCCGGTGAAAAAGACCTATACCTTTGACTGGTATGAGCACGGGGCGCTCAACCAGGACAAGCCCTTCCAGTCAAGGGTACTCATGCACTACCGGCTCATGAACACACGGGATAATAACCTGGGCCTCTACCCGCTGCCCCCGGGCAAGGTGCGCATCTTCATACAGGACGGCAAGGGCGGGGAGGCCTTCCTGGGCGAGGACTGGGCAAGGCTTACCCCCCTGGACTCGGAGATGAAACTCTACCTGGGCGAGGCCAGGGACGTGAAGTGCGAGCGCACCATCGAGATGAACGAGAGGCATCACCGCCGCGGGAACCTATACGACCAGGAGATGATCATCGCCTACCGCATACAGAACTTCAAGGACAAGGAGGTGACCCTGGGAATAGTCGAGCAAATGAACAGGATAGCACAGGAATACTTCGGCAGCACCCACGGAGACGTAGAGTGGGAGATCGAGAGGAAGACCTCCCGGGGCATCGAGCTCAAGAGAGAAGAGGGCGGCGCCAGGCCGGTGCTCTACGTTGACCTGCCCCCAAGCCCCGGTGACGGCGAGGGAGTGGAAGAGGTGGAGATAAAGTTCCACTTTCGTATAAAGAACCTGTGGAGCTGAAAAAAGGAGGCGTGCCATGAGGATGCTATACTTATTTGTATTATCGGCCGCGATTTCCGGGACCGTGCTGGCGAACAACGTTGACCTGGTGACCCTGCCCAGGAGGCACCAGGTGCAGCTCACCATCTACAACTCCGAGGACCTCACCTTTGTAAAGGAGCGCCGTTACGTAACCCTGAAGAAGGGAGTCAACGCGCTCCAGTACTCATGGGCCGGCACCCTGATAGACCCGACCAGCGTGGAGTTCCGGCCGCTGGAGCACGGGGACGAGATCGAGATCCTGGACACCATCTTCCCAGGCCGCAAGCCGCAGCACCTTGTGTGGCACATCCGCTCCGAATACGAGGGCCAGGCCGAGGTGCAGGTGTCTTACTTCACCAGCGGTCTGACCTGGAGCATGGACTACGTGGGAGTGACGGACCGTGCCGAGGAGCGCATGGATTTCTCCGGCTACGTGTCCGTGGTGAACCACTCGGGCGAAGACTACGAGGACGCAGAGGTGCGCCTTATCGTGGGCTCCATCAACCTGGTGGAGAAGATCGCGGACCTGGCACAAAGGCAGGGCATACCCACTCCTATGCCCGAGGAGGAGGCTTACTCGCAGCTTAGGGCCAAGGCTGCCAAGGAGTCCTTTGACAAAGCTGCTATGGCAATGGAGATGGCCGCGGGAGTTCCCTTGTCCGCGCCCAAGGGCATTGTAAAGGAAGGGGTCTCCGAGTACTTCATGTTCACCATCGAGGGCACGGAAACCATAAAGGACGGATGGTCAAAGAGGATGCGGGCGGTGAACGCAAAGGGCCTCGATTTCGACATCGTATTCCGCATGCGAAAGCACCAGTACGGGGAGCGGCCTGCAAGGTTCTTCATATGGAAGAACAACAAAGAGCATGAGCTCGGGACCTCGCCGCTGCCGAACGGCCTTATAAGGGTGTTCCGCGAGAACGGGGACCGGGGGCTGTCATACCTGGGGGAGCAGACCGTGCATTACGTGCCTGTAAAGGACATGATCGAGATCAACCTGGGCAGTGACGACCTGGTGGTCTACGAGGCAAAGAAGCTGTCCACAAAAAGACTCAACTTCCACTTCAACAAACACGGCAAGGTAAGCGGCTGGGACGAGGAGCAGGAGTGGAAAGAGATCATTAAGAACCACCGCGAAGAACCCATAGTGTTCGAGACAAGGAAGGTCATAGCCGGGGACGTGGAGTATGACTCGGAAATAGAAGCTGGCCTGTTCGACTATCACACCGTGGAGATGAAGTTCACCGTGCCGGCCCGGGATGAAAAGGAAAACACCTACACCCTGGTGTTCCACCGCGGGGGCAACAAGAAAAAGGATATGGTGAAGATTGATTGAGTAGCAAGGTTTGGGGTTTTTTTTGTTCTGGGATTGGGACCAGGCTTGACAACGGGCAAATAGTATGTATTATATAGATCATCTAGTCATTACTGGTTGACATATAGTGATATCTTCGACAAACTCGCCTTTTGATCGAAAAAGGGGCCAAGAGGGCCGAAACCGTTCGAACATCGCTCGGAAGAAGGATTACAGGCGATACTCCATATAATACCTTCCGTATCTATTGTTCGCTAAACCCAAGGAGAAAAGAATGAATATCTATGTAGGGAACCTTTCCTATGGCGTGAACGAGGACAAGCTTCGCGAGGCCTTCGAGGCTTTCGGCGAGGTGGACACGGTTAACATCATCAAGGACAAGTACAGCGGCCAGTCAAAGGGCTTCGGCTTCGTGGAGATGCCCGACGACGAGAAGGCCATGGCCGCGATCGAGGGCCTTAACCAGACCGAGGTTGACGGCCGCAGCATGAACGTCAACAAGGCAAAGCCCCGCACCGACCGCCGCGGAGGCGGAGGCGGAGGCGGAGGCGGAGGGGGCGGCGGGCGCCGCTGGTAAAGTCCGTAAACTTGATGAGAGGCCCTGCCTTGTCATAAAGACCGAGGCAGGGCCTTTCTTATTAAATGCGAACGCCGAGACGCCAAGAGGAAGAAGAGGGCGCCAGGTTGTAAGAGTCAGTAATTTTTTTGATGAACTCTTTTATGTCCGCACGTAAAAAGAATGTCCTCGGGCCCTGCTCTCCGAAGGCTCTCAGGAGTGTAAGTTAATCCTATACTTTAATATATAAAAAGACTCTTCTTTCTTGGCGATCTCGGGGTCTTGGCGTTTTTATTGCTTTTCCAGGACAAATGCATCCCGAGGGAGGAGAGGGCTCACTCCGGTATGACCGGGAGTATGAGGTGGGAAGGGTATTCCTGGTCGTGGTATATGGTCTGCTCGGCCACCTCTATGTTCTGCGGGCCGCCCTCGCCGCCGGCGTTGGTGTTGCGGTCGAATCGGGGGAACGACGAACTCGACACCTGCACCCTTATCCTGTGTCCCTTGAGGAAGCAGTTGGAGGTTGCCCACAGGTCAATGTGATAGGGATAGACCTTTCCCGGCTCGATCAGGCTGGGCTCGGTCCATGACTCGCGATAGCGGGCCCTGATGATCCCCTCCTGCAGGTTATATGAGGTCCCGTCCGGGTACACGTCGCACAGCTTTACCGTGAAGTCGGTGTCGGTTGCCGAGCTTTCTGCGTAGATCACCGCTGACAGCGGACCCGTGATTTCGAGGTCCTCTTCCAGCACCAGGCTGGTGAACACCAGCACGTCATGCCGGCTCTCCACCTCGGCCTGGTCCTTTGCCCCCACGTTCTCGAGCAGGTTGCTGCCCCCCACGGTGGGCACGGGCCCGCGCGGGTCATATACGAACCCGTCAGGGGACTCGTCACCGGGCGCCCTGGTCGAGAGCCGGCCGTCCCCGGAGACGCTGTTGGCGTCGCCTTTACTGTGCAGGTAAAACTTTGTCCACTCGGTCCTTGCAAGGGGCCACTCCTCTTCGTCTCGCCACTGGTTCCTGCCCATCACGTAGATCCTCACCGGGGCCTGGTCCTCCACCCCGTTGTCCTCTCCTTTCAGCCAGTGGTCGTACCAGTCCATGATGAACATGTCCTTGAATATCCTGCCCAGCCGCGCGTCCCTGCCGGCATCCGGGTGTATGCCGGACACGTGGCCCCACGGTCCCACGATTATGCGGGTAAAGCGGCCGGCGTCTCCCGGGGCATGCTCGCGCATGGCATTGAAGTCCTCGAGCTGACCCGCGGTGAAGATGTCGTACCAGCCGGAAAAAAGCAGGGCCGGAGCTTTCACCTCCTGGTAATCTCGGAAGTTGAACGCGTCAGCGTACTTTCCGAACGCGGGGTAGTTCATGAACTCGATCATGCGGTCCACGAAGTCGGGCGGGGTCTCGCCCTCCGGTATGTCCCACGCCTCTTGCAGCTTCTCTCGCAGCTCGGATATGGACAGCCCGGGAAGCTCCTTCCACTCCAGGGGGAAGTCAGGCTCAAGCGGTGCGTTGTAAAACCCCTCTGTTTCCATGTCGATCTCGCTTCCAATTGAAAAGAGGGACCCCTCGTTCTGCTTGCCCACGGATGACGACCACCCGGTGGAGAGCCGGTAGGAGAAAGCCCCTCCCGGGAATATGGTCCGGTACAGGCGTCCGGTGGTTATCTGGGGGTACATGCAGTCCAGGTGCTCGCTGGTGGCTATGGCCCACTGGGTTATGCCCAAGTAGCTGGGGCCCCAGGTCCCGAGCTTCCCGTTGAACCACGGCTGCCTGGTGATCCATTCCACCGTGTCCTCTCCATCCTCGTGCTCGTAAACCATGGGTATGAAGACCTCGCCCTCGGAGTGAAAACACGCGCGGCAGTCCTGGACAACGTAAATGTAGCCGTGCTGTGCCAGCAGGAAGCCCACTGAGGCAATGTTGTTCTTGTTGTAAGGCAGCCGGGTGAGTATCACCGGCAGCGACTTGTCCACGAACGCGGGCATGTACACGTCCGCGGCCAGATGCACGCCGTCCCTCATCTCCACCATCACGTTCTTTTTGACCTTGACAAGGTGCTTTGGCGGGCCCATGTCCAGAAAGGCGCTGGTGATAAAGCACCCGGACACGCCCGCGGCCGCAAGGACCAGGATCAACGCTAATGTCGCCTTCCTTTGATTCATGGCCCGATCCCCCTTTTGTTTATCTCCAACAGGTCACTCGTCGGAGTAGAAGTCGTATCCCAGCCCGAACAGCCCGTGCACGGCGATGTTCGGGGCGAAGGCCTGGCCGTCCCACACCGGGACCGCGGCATGTGAAGCGGTGAGCTTTGCCTCCACGGAAGTGAACAGTCCGGCCAGGAGATAATACTTCTTTGCAAGAGTGGCCTGGACAGTTGGCCCGGCGGCGTAGAACCCGTCCAGGTTGGTGTTCTCCCACTCGAGCTTTTCTCCCCGCACCTCGCTCTCGGGGTGCGCGAGCACGAACCCTGCGCCCAGCCGCCATATAAAGCCCTTGCGCAGCCAGGCCCTATTCAGTGTGACAAGGTTGTAGCCGTGTGAGATCTCGAAATGCTGGACGTCAGCCGGCGGGTTTGTAAGGTAGATCTTGTGATGGACAAGCTCGAGCTCCCAGGCGTCTCCCTCCTGCCACACCCCGAAGCGCCAGTTGTAATAGGGGGCCTCGTAAAAAGGCTTCTCCACGTACCTGGCGCTCTCGATGTAGATGGGCTCCTCCCCGTGCTGGTGTATGCGCAGCCACGTTGGGAAGTTGTAGGCCGAGCCCAGGGCCATCTGGAAGGATATCCTGGTGGCACGGGCAACCGGGGAGACGAGCAGCATACCCGCCAGCACAATGAACACGAGCGCCTTTTTCACTACAAGCCCCTGAAAACAGCCGGGAGCGGGGAAAGGGTCATGACGCGGATTCCACCCTCTCCACCAAAGAGGGTATGTCGTCGGTGTGCTTCCTTATCTCGGTCATGTCCCCGAACTCGATGGCCCTGCGCGCGCCTTGGGCGGTGTGCTTGGCCTCGTTCTTTATCTCCTTGCCGAGCTCCTTGCCTTTTGCCTGCACTGCCCGGTCCAGCTTCTGCAAGAGCCCCTCCAGCTTCTGCACGGCCTCTTCCAGCTCTTCCTTTGTCTTAAGCTCCACCTCGTAGTCCTTGGAGGTGTCCACCATCCACTGGATCTCCTGCTCGGTGAGCCCGGAGCTGGCGGTGACTGTGATGGACTGCTCCTGTCCGGTTTCCAGGTCTTTGGCGGACACGGACACTATGCCGTCGGCGTCAATATCGAATGTGACCTCGACCTCTGGCTCCCCCCTCTTTGCCTGTCTTATCCCGCTCAGCATGAACTCGCCCAGGAGCTCGTTCTCCGCGGCCCGGTCGTTCTCTCCCTGCAGCACCAGGATCTTCACCGAGGTCTGGTTGTCCGAGGCGGTGGTGAATATGTGGGAGGCGTGGGTGGGTATGGTGGTGTTCCTCTCTATGATCCTGGTGAAGAATCCTCCGAAGGTTGCAATCCCCAAGCTGAGGGGAGTCACGTCCAGGAGCAAGAGGTCCTCCTTTTCCTCGCCCTCATCCTCCACCTGGGAGAGCAGCATACCCTGTATGGCCGCACCCGCAGCCACCACTTCGTCCGGGTGCACCCCTTTCCTGGGCGCCTTGCCAAAGAAGTCCTCCACGCTCTTCATAACCAGGGGCATGCGTGTCTGTCCACCCACCAGTATGACCTCGTCAACGTCGTCCTTTGTCATGCCGGCAGCTTCCAGGGTCTTGTCGCATATGCTGAGAGTCCTCTTTACCAAGTCATCGGTGATCTCTTCCAGCTTCTGCCTGGTGAGCACCAGGTTGAGGTGCAGGGGACCGTCGTCTCCCATGGCCACGAAGGGCAGGTTGATCTCGCTCTGGGTGACCTCGGAGAGCTCCATCTTGGCCTTCTCGGCCACGTCTTTCAGCCTCTGCAAGGCCATCTTGTCCCGGCGCAGGTTCACCCCGGTGCCCTTCTGGAAGCTGTCCGAGAGGTGGTCAATGATCCTGTCGTCGAAGTCATCTCCCCCCAGGTAGGTGTCTCCCGCGGTTGAGACCACCTCGAACACCCCCTCGGATATCTCGAGAATGGAGATGTCAAATGTGCCGCCGCCCAGGTCGAATATGGCCACGGTCTGGTCCAGGTCTTTGCCGAACCCGTATGAAAGGGCCGCGGCGGTGGGCTCGTTTATTATGCGGAGCACGTCCAGGCCGGCGATCCTGCCGGCGTCCTTGGTGCCTTGCCTCTGGTTGTCGTTGAAGTAGGCGGGGACGGTTATAACCGCTTCCTTCACCTGCTCGCCCAGGTACTCCTCTGCCACCCTGCGCATCTCCTGGAGCACCATGGCCCCTACCTCGGGCAGGCTGAACTCCTGGCTCTGGCCCAGGATACGGATGTCCATGTGCGGGCCCTCAATGATCTGGTAAGGATAGGATGCGATGGCCTTCTTGACCTCGGGAGAGTCGAACTTCCTGCCGATCAGGCGCTTGGTCCCGTAGATGGTGTTCTTGGGGTTTGTCACCATCTGTCTTTTGGCCAGGTGCCCCACCAGCCTCCTGCCCCCCTCCTCGAACGCTATCATCGAGGGCGTGGTCTTGTATCCGCCCTTGTTGGGTATGATCTTTGGCTGGCCGTTCTCCACCACGGCCACGCACGAGTTGGTTGTCCCCAGGTCAATGCCGATGACCTTTCCCATTTTTTTATCCTCCTATCCTCGCCACAGGGATTTAAGCTCCTTGGCAGCCAGCTTGTTTTTAGGGTCCAGCTTGAGCACCTTCTCCAACTGTATGACAGCAGCGGGTATCTGCTTGAGCCCCTTGTAAGCCCGGGCAAGGGCCATGTGATAGTCCGCAACACCAGGCTCCATCTCGATGGCCTTCAAAAGAAGGGAGCGGGCCTTCTCGTGATTGCCCTGGATCTCGATCAAAAGCTCCGCGTACCTGTGATATAGCTTGGGGCTCTCGAAGCCAAGCTCCAGTGCGGTCTTGAAATGGGAGGCGGCCTTCTTGAGGTCACCGTCGAGTTGAGAGTCCACACCGGCCCTGAACTCCGACTCGGCCTTCCTGCCCTCTTCCGTCTTGTCAAGCTCCTCCAATGCCTGCTTGTATTTCTTGTTCGCGGGGTCATACTGGACCGCGAGCTTCAGGTTGATCCTGGCCGCTTGGAAGTTTCCTTTGTCAATCTCTATCACAGCGCCCTCATAGAACTTCTGCGCCTGCTTGGAGGGGCCAGTGGCCCCTTGCTCTTTCATCTTCTGCTCGATCTTCTTTCCGATGGGCGACGACGCCTTTTTTCCCTTTTTCAAACCGAGCTTGAACTTGGGTCCGGAAGGCTTGTCCGGCTCCTTCTCTTCTTTCTTCTTTTGGGGCCTGGTCTTCTCTTCTATTGGCTTCTGCTTTGATACCCTTATATTTTTCCAGGGCGACGCTCCCCCTTTTACCGACCTGGTCCGGCTTTGAGGTTGCGCCGCGGGCTCCTTAGCTGCCTCCTCCTCCCAATCCTCTTCCTCGCTCAGCGAGCCGTCATACTCGGCCCTTGCCTCGGGGTCGGCAAGTAGCTTGTACCCCTTGTTCAACTGCTTGAATATCTCCTGGAGCTTCCCCTTGAAGTCCCTATCAGCCCTGCGGTAGTACTTGTCGGGGTGGAAAGACTTTGTTCTTTTAAAATAGGCCTTTTTAAGCTGGTTCTCCTTCGCGCCCCTGGATATCCCCAAAAGGTCATAATAACTCAGATGTTCGAGGTTATCAAAGATGGAGTCCACAAGCGGGATAAATTCCTCCCCCTTGGGAAGATCACTTCTGAGCATCTTTTTCAAAGACTGAAGGTCATACACCGAGCCCGGGGCATGACCCTCTTCTCCGGCCCCGGCCTCCCCGCGGCCCTCCGCTGGACCGGGCTTTGCCTTCTCTTCCCTGTGCTTGAAAACAAGTATCCCTTTTCCGTGCAGGGATCTCAGCATGGATACGGTTTTATCTTTTCCCAGGCCGGTGCTGACACACAGGTCACCCACGCTCTGGAGCCCGTCAATCCTCCCGAGCACGTACCCCTCCTCGGGCGTCACCTCCATCCCCATAATATCCACGCCTTCGCACATGCGGGGAACGGATTCAGGAGAGAATTCTTCGCTATCGCACTCATCAGGCATCTTTCGCATCCCCCGCCAAAAGGTCGAGAACGGCCTTCTGCACGTGAAGCCTGTTCTCGGCCTGGTCGAACACTATCGAGTTTTCGCTCTCCATGGCTTGGTCCGTTATCTCGTGACCGCGGTGAGCAGGCAGGCAATGCATCACCCTGGCCCCGGGGGCCGCGGCCAAAAGCAGCGCCTGGTTTATCTGGAACCCGGAAAAGGCCTTCAGCCTGCGCTCCTTCTCCTCCTCCTGGCCCATGCTCACCCACACGTCGGTGTAGAGCACGTCCGCGGCCTGGGCGGCCCGCAGCGGGTCCCTGAAAAATTCAATACTGGCGCCCTTTTCCCTTGCGGCCTGCAATATATCCGTGTCAGGATCATACCCCTGCGGGCATGCCAGATTCAAGTGGAAGCCGAACAGGGCAGCGGCGTTGATCCAGGAGTTGGCCACATTGTTCCCGTCGCCGATGAATGCGATCTTCGCGGAGTCCGGGTCCAGGCCGGCTTCTTTGATGGTGAACAGGTCTGAGAGGATCTGGCACGGGTGCAAGAGGTCGGTTAGCCCGTTGACCACGGGTACGCCCGAGTAGCTCGCGAACTCGACCACGTCCTGGTGACGCTGTGCCCGGATCACCACCGCCTGCACGTACCTCTCGAAGACCCTGGCCGTGTCCTTTATGGGCTCGCCCCTGGAAAGCTGCAGCTCGCTGCCTGGCATGAAAAGCGGGTGGCCCCCGAGCTGGGCGATCCCCACCTGGAAGCTGGCCCGGGTGCGTGTGGAGTGCTTCTCGAAGATCATGCCCACGCTCTTTCCGGCAAGACTGTTGCACGCGCGCCCCGCTTTCCAATCCGACTTCAGACGCGCGCTCCTCTCGAGTATCAGGGAGACCTCGTCCCTTTGGTACTCGTGTATCCCGATCAAATGTCTGCCGTATAAATCCAAGGCGCTTAACCCTGTTATTATATTTTTTTAACGCCTCTATTGCAACAGGCGGTTAAACCTTGTAACCCACAACTCTGCGTTAAGGACGTATGCAGGCAAACACCGCGGCCCTCTTCACGTTGACGCCGGCTCTGCCTTTTCTAATCTTTCAGCACTTCCCTGGAGATGACTATCCTCTGCACCTCGGAGGTTCCCTCGTATATGGCGGTGATCTTGGCGTCGCGATAGAACCTCTCCACCGGGTACTCCTTTATATACCCGTACCCGCCGTGAATCTGCACGGCCTTGTTGGTCACCCTCTCCGCGACCTCCGCGGCGTAGAGCTTGCACATAGCCGACTCCTTGTTGAACCACTCTTTTGCCATCTTCATCTTCGCGGCCCTCCATGTGAGCAGCCTTGCCGCGTCAACCTCGGTGGCCATGTCGGCGAGCATGAACTGTATGGCCTGGAAGCTCGATATGGTCTTTCCGAACTGCACCCTCTCCTTGGCGAAGTTCACCGCGGCGTCAAGTGCCCCCCTGGCAATGCCCACGGCCTGCGAGGCAATGCCTATCCTGCCGCCGTCCAGGGTGTGCATGGCCACGCGGAAGCCCTTGCCCCTCTCTCCCAGCAGGTTGTCCTTTGGCACGCGGCAGTCCTCGAATATCAGCTCCGCGGTGCTGGACCCCAGGATCCCCAGCTTCTCCTCCAGCTTGCCCACGGAGAAGCCGGGCGCGTCCTTTGGCACTATAAAGGCGCTGATGCCCCGGTGTGAGGGGTCATCTTCTGTCCTGGCGAAGAGCACGCACACCCCGGCCTCTTTGCCGTTTGTGATAAAGAGCTTGGACCCGTTTATGATCCACTCGTCCCCCTTGAGCTCGGCCTTGGTCTTTATCGCGGCCGCGTCCGAGCCGGCCTGCGGCTCGGTCAGCCCCAGGCAGCCGATGGTCTCGCCCTTGGCCAGAGGCGCCAGGTAATTCTTTTTCTGAAGGTCAGTGCCGAAGTGCATGACCGGGGATATGGCCAGAGAGTTGTGCGCGGACATGATCACACCGGTGCTGCCGCAGGCAGCGGAGATCTCCTCCACCGCTATGGCGTAGGAGAGCGTGTCCATGCCGGCGCCGCCCCACTCCTCCGGGACCTCGACCCCCATGAGACCCAGTTCAGCCATCTGCTTAATCACGTCCTCCGGGTACTCGTGGTTCTTGTCAACCTCCGCGGACCGGGGCGCGACCACGTTCTTTGCAAAGTCCCGGGTCATGTCCTGGATCATCCGCTGCTCTTCCGTGAGATCGAACATCGCACACCTCCTTGAAAACGCTACTGCATCGTATCAGAACAACTATTTTTGATTTTCCTCGTTTAAATGTCAAGGTCCGTGAGATTACGTGTCCTGAAATTATTTGGCCCGGCTTGACCCTGTAATCCGGTATGATAATATATCGTACCGGAGGTGAGACTGATGGGCTCGGCAAAGGTTGCGATCACGATTGAGGAGGAACTGCTTCGGACGGTTGACCGATGGGTGAAGCAGGGCCGCTACAAGAACCGCAGCCAGGCCATCCAGGCCGCGGTGCGGGAGAAGACCCGGCGCTGGCGCCGGACCCGGCTTGCCGAGGAGCTTGCAAAGCTTGACCGCGAAGAGGAGCGGGCTCTTTCCGATGAAAGGTTTGAGGGCGAGACATGGCCCGAAGAATTTTGAGAGGTGACATCTACTGGGCGGAGCTCGCATGCGTGCGCGGGCGTGAGCAGTCGGGCCGCAGGCCGGTGCTTGTCCTCAGCCGCGAGATATTCAACCAGCGCTCGGGGACCGTAATAGCAATGGCCATCACCGGCAGTCCCCAGTCAGCCGGCTTTCCTCTTACTTATCCTTTGCCCGACAATCTCATGCCAAAAGCATCGTGGGTCAAGATCAGCCAGGTACGCACCCTTTCCTCGGGGCGGCTGGGAAAGAAGCTCGGCCGTCTGCCTGAAAACGAAGTGGACCGCATTCTGGAAGGACTGCTGGACATTATCGGTCCGTAAGCTGCTATTGCCTCAACAAATTCTTCCGCGGCGTCAGTATGCTTCATGTCGCAGTATCGGTTTCACTCTCCCTTGAACCGCGGGTCCCTCTTTTCCATGAAGGCGCTCATGCCCTCTTTCTGGTCGCTTGTGTCAAAGCACTGCGCGAACAAAGACCTCTCGATCAGCAGGGCCTTGTCAAGGTCCTCGTCGTATCCCGACTCCACTGACTGCTTTGCCAGGCTGATGGCCACCGGGCCCTTTGCCATGATGGTGCGTGCCAGGTTCCTGGCCTCGTCCATGAGTTCCTCGGGCGTGCAGACCCTGTTAACCAGTCCTATTGCCAGTGCCCTGGTGGAGTCGAAGTACTCACCCGAGAAGATGATCTCCTTGGCCCTGGCTTTTCCCAGCAGCCTGGTCAGCCGCTGGGTGCCGCCGAACCCCGGGAACACGCCCAGGTTCACCTCGGGCGTGCCGAAGCGGGCCTTTTCCGATGCCAGGATTATATCGCATGATATGGCCAGCTCCGTGCCCCCTCCCAGGGCGTAGCCGTTGACCGCGGCCAGCACCGGCTTTGGTAACTGCTCGATCATGCGGAACACGCTCTGGCCGAGCTCGGAGAATGCAAAGGCCTGCCGGGGCGTGAACTCCTTCATCGCGGCTATGTCCGCGCCGGCCACGAAGCTCTTGTCCCCGGCGCCGGTGATGATGACCACCTTTACGTCTTCCCTGCCGCCGCACTCGAGTATCTTCTGTCTTAGCTCGAATAGGAGGTCCGGGTTGAGGGCGTTCATCTGTTTTGGCCGGTTGATGGTGAGACAGCCGATCCCTTCGGAAACGTCCAGGAGGACCAGTTCATCCGTCATAAAAGACTCCTTTATCAATCTCTTCTCAGCACCATGGCGGTTGCTTCGCCGCCGCCAATGCACAGGCTCCCCATGCCCAGCTTTGCGTTGTTTCTCTTCATGGCATAGAGCAGGGTCACAGTTACGCGCGCGCCCGAGCAACCTATTGGATGGCCGATGGAGGCCGCGCCCCCGTAGATGTTTACCTTGTCCCAGTCAAGACCTCCGAACTCCTTTGCCGCGGCCAGCACCTGCACGCTGAAGGCCTCGTTAATCTCCCACAGGTCAATGTCATCCTTTTTAATCCCGGTCTTTTCCAGCAGGTCCTTCATGGCGAACGCTGGCGCGGTAGTGAACCATTCGGGGTCCTGTGCAAAGACCGAGTGGTTCACTATCGCGGCCATGGGCTCGCACCCGAGCTCCTCGGCTTTCTCTCTGGTCATCAGCACCATTGCCGCTGCCCCGTCGTTTATGGATGATGCGTTCCCCGCTGTCACGGTCCCGTCCTTGTTGAACGCGGGCGGCAGCTTCTGCATCTTTTCCCAGTCGTATTTCTGCGGCTCCTCGTCAACCTCCACCATCACAGTCTTCTTTTTCTGCTTGACCTCCACCGGAACTATCTCCTCTTTGTAGATGCCTTTCTCTGTTGCCTCTCTCGCCCGCTCGTAGCTCCTCTTTGCAAAAAGGTCCTGCTCCTGCCGGGAGATCTCGTACTTCTTTGCGCACAGGTCGGCAAAGCTTCCCATGTGCTTGTCCTGGTACGGGTCCCACAGCCCGTCGTTCACCATGGTGTCAACAGCGGTTCCCGGCCCCATTCGCAGGCCGGTCCTTGCGCCCGGCAGGGCGTAGGGCGCCATGCTCATGCTCTCCATTCCCCCGGCTACTATGATCTCAGCGTGGCCGGCCCTTATCATGGAGTCGGCCAGCATTGCCGTGCGCATGCCCGAGCCGCATACCTTGTTAACGGTAATGGCGCCCACCGAGGTGGGTATGCCGGCGTGAATGGATGCCTGCCTGGCCGGGGCCTGGCCCTGGGCCGCGGGAAGAACGCAGCCCATTATGACCTCGTCAACCATGTCCACGGCCAGCTTGCCCCCGGCGCGTTCGATCGCGGACTTGATGGCTGTCGCACCCAGCCGTGGCCCGGGCACGGCGCCTAGACTTCCCAGAAAGGAACCCACCGGGGTTCTTGCCGCGCCCACTATCACGGTTTCATTCATTTACTCACCTCTCTTGATAGACGTTAACAACAAGGAACATGTTAAATGAAGAAGGAGAGGCGGTAAAGCCGCCTCTCCCCTCGGCTCATCCCATCGCCCTGTTATCTAGAAATCCAGATTGTTTCTAGGAGGCAGACAATCGTTGCCACTTCCGTTTTTGCTGCTCATGTTGAAAGTCCTGTTGAAGGGGTCAACGCTTATGGAGACCTTGCAGTCCCCGTTATAGGGTCCCAGGCCGTTCCAGGGACGGTCTGCATCGAACATGTAAATATTGGTTATGTTGAATTCATTAAACGGCTCGGGTTCGAAAGACGAGGGCCAGGCGGCATCGTAGCCGCTAAGCAGGATGAGGCCGTCCTCGTCGTCCACGGAGTAGTAAATTGGATACCTGCCGGAGAGCGGAGAAGCGCCGGCCCCGTCGCTGTCCACCACGGCACTTATGTTCACCATCCACATCCCGTCGGTGGCGCCCCCTGGTGTGGTGCCGGTAGCCGGTTGTCCGTCAAAGGGGTCCAGCACCAGGTACCTGGTGGCCGTGCCCCATACCTGGTAGGTTCCCGTGCTTACCCCCTGTTCGAGCCTCCCGCCTGTAAAGCCGGAGTAGCTCTTTACAATGACCTGCTCGCTCTCCTGGCTCACGTATGCCTGGATGTCCACCGCTCCGTCCAGCTCCCAGGTGGCCCCGGCTAAAGGGTCCGGCCAGTGGCAGTCAACATAGTTCAGCACGTAATGATGGTCTCCTTTTTCCTGGCAGAAATTGACGCCGTTCTGGTTACAGAACTCGCTCGCAAACTCTGCGTAGTCAAACCTGTCGTTATCGTTACTGTCCAGGGTGCAGGGGTTCTCGGCGACCGGGAAGCCCCTCAGGTAAAAGGGCGTGTCATCGAGGAATATTCCCGTTCTGACGGTAACGCCGGCCATGACGGTGGTCCCTGTCTTGACGTTCCCGAAGAGGACGTCGTCGCTCATGATCCTTACAATGTCCCTTACCTTGTTAGTGTTTATACGCCCCCTGAGCAGGTTCTTGCAGTGGGTGCCGAAATCAACTCCCGTGCTGATGTCGTCACATCTGGGCTCACCCTCCTGCAGTGCTATCTCCCCCATTTGATAGTCTATGTTACGGGCGACTTCCTGGAGGCTGAGGGGCTGTGACTTGTCTTCTTCCTCTTCTTCCTCTGCAATGCAGGATGTAAAACAGAACGAGGCGATTATTACAGCAAGTAAAGCCATCCATTCCTTTTTCATAACATCCTTCCTCCTTGTCCCTTTTTACGCATAAGGTCAGCTAACATTACCATGATGCATCCGATGTTGTCAAGTGAAAAAATCCACTCTGATGTCAAGCACTTGTAAAGCCGGATGAGAGCTTAGAGTGGCTATTTTTTCCTAAAAAGATCATCCAGGCGCTTTTTAGCCTCGTCTTTCTGCGAGGTCTCCTCTCCGCCTCTGGCACCCTGGAACTCGAAGTAGTCGCACAAGTTGGCCCTGTCCCTGTCCCTCACCATCTCGGCCTTGGGCTCCCTGCACTGGTTGTGAAAGCCGGTGTCATGGAACCTGCATTGCAGGCAGCAGTGAAGGTCGCGGCCGCAATGAGGACAGACGTCCTTCCTCATCACCCTGGTTTTTATCTCGATCTCGCCCCGGCAGAAAAAGCACTCCGGCATTTCCCTTGTCCCTGGTTTACTTTGCTCCGCTCCCTGGTTCCCGGCCGCTCGCAGGTTGTTCCTCCGGGAACTCGAACTTCTTTGGCTCTCCCTCCTGTTTTATGGTGATGATCTTGTCCACGCCCACGTCCTCGATGGCCTGCAGCTCTCCACCGGGCCACCTGACCGATAATTTATCCACTCTTTCGGCACTGCCCAGCCCGAAGTGAAGGGTGAAAGGCTCGCTGGCAAGATATGCCTGTCCCCCGCTCACCTGCCTTGTGAAAATATCCTTGCCGCACTGCAAGACCACAACCGCGCCGATGCCCATGGCGTTAGTGCCCCCTCCTTCGAGCTTAACCTTAAGGTAATGCCTGCCAGGATAAGGGGTGTTGATGAAAAGGTTGTCCTCCCGCAGGTACTGGCTGGCGAACAGGTCCAGGGCGCCGTCCTGGTTTACGTCCGCCCAGACAATGGCCATGGGCGTTTCCCCGGCCGCTCCCATGTTCAACTCGTCGCTTACTTCTTTGAAGGTCCCGTCCCCCAGGTTCTTGTACACCCTTATCCCTCGGATGTTGTCGGAGACGGCCACGTCCAGGAAACCGTCGTTGTCCAGGTCGCCCCAGGCAGGACACAGGGTCATGCCGCTGAACTCGACCCTCATGTACCTTGTTACGTTTACAAAGCTTTTCCCCTGCTGGTTCTGATACAGGTCCGTGCCAAAAGGACCGGAGGCTGCAAAGAGGTCCAGGAACCCGTCGTTGTTATAGTCGGCCCAGTACACCCCCCAGTTGGCCTTGAATAACCTTTTGTCATTCTGGCCGGCCACCTCGAAGTCCAGGCCCGTCTTTTCCGTGGCATTCTCAAAACCCTCGCCCTCCATGTTGTGGTAGAGCGCCGAGGGCTGGCCACGGACGCCCACGAACAGGTCAGGGAAAGAATCGTTGTCATAGTCCGCGGCCGCGGCAGAGAAGGTGGTGGGCTGGCGGTTGCCGAGCTCCATGGCAAGGGATTCCTTTTCAAAGGTTCGGGGAAAGACCTGCTCGAAGCCCGTGCCGGTATTGTGGAAAAGACGGTCGTCATTTTGCGGGTCCCCGATAAAGAGGTCAAGCAGTCCGTCCGCGTCAAAGTCAATCCAGGCCGCGGCCCATCCCTTTACAAAGGGAAGGCCCACCTGTTTGGTGACCTCCTGGAAGCGGGCCTCTCCCAGGTTATGAAAAAGCTTGCAGTGCTGTCCGGTGACTATGAGGTCCGGGAGCCGGTCATTGTCGAAATCTCCGAAGAAGGCCCCGTTATACAATCCCCGTCCCGGGTCCAGTCCGGAGTCCGGGCTGTGTTGAAAAGAGCCTTTACCCGTGCCCAGGTACAGCCTGAAGACGTCCGATGCAATGATCAAGAGGTCCATGAACCCGTCCCGGTTGATGTCCGCGATGGCCGCGCCGGTGTCCTTGGTCCTCTCATCGTAAGCCAGCCCCCAGTTGTGCGCCTGTTCATGCAGAGGCTGGAGCGGGGCCTCTTCGTGCCGGCCGAGCACCTGCAATCCCCCCTCGAGCACGGCTTCCGAGCCGTCCGGGCTCATTACCCTGACGTCCACCACCCCGGGCTCCAGGCCGGGCAGCTCTGCCAGGATCAGACGCTCGTTTTTTACCTCCACTCCAGGAGACTCGAGCTCAGCGAAGAACACCCTGGCCCCCCGGGAAAAGGCCCTTCCCCGCAGACGCACAATGTTTTTTCCCTCTGCCGGCTGAAGTCTGGAAGGCATGGCGCGCGCGAGAGCCATGCTGCTCTC
The DNA here is from genome assembly GCA_964650485.1 of uncultured bacterium. GTDB lineage: Bacteria > RBG-13-61-14 > RBG-13-61-14 > RBG-13-61-14 > DATKZS01 > CAZYTX01. The sequence continues at coordinate 74,814 of CAZYTX010000005.1, forward strand.
GAAGTTGATGGCGGCCTCGAGTTCTGCCGAGGTCCCGTCCGGGTTTTCCACCCTGACATCCGCGGTCCCCCCTGGCATGGACACAGGGGTCATGGCGATGATGCGCTTTTGGGACACCGATATGGTCTGCCGGGATTCCCGGTCCCCGAACCACACCCGTGCGTCCTCGCTAAAGCCCCGCCCCCTTATGTCAACCATTGCCTGCCTGCCGGCCTTTACTTTCGACGGCTTTACAGAATCGAGCTTTAACCTGTCCTCCGTGCAACCGCCCATAAGAAGCACGGCAATCAAAAGGATCATCCACCCGCTCCTCATGACTTGTCCCCTTTGCTTCATGGTGTTATAAGTATAGACCAAACCAAGGAGGTCAGGCAATGAAGCTCGGAGTTATTTCCGATACCCATGACCACCTGGGGCGTGTTTCAAATGCCCTGCAGAGTTTCAATGACAAAGGTGTGGAGCACATACTCCACGCGGGGGACATATGCTCGCCCTTTGTCTTCTCCGAGTTCAAGAAGTTCTACATGCCGCTTACCGCGGTGTTCGGCAACAACGACGGGGACTGGCTCCTGCTGACAAAGACGGTCCATGGCGCCGGGGAGATCAAGAAGGGACCGCTCTCCCTTGAGCTCTCCGGCAGGAAAATCGCTCTCATGCACGAGCCCGTGTTCATAGACGCCTTGGCCGACTCCGGACATTTTGACCTGGTGGTCTACGGCCACCTGCACGGCAGGGAGGAGCGCAAAAGAGGCAAGGCATTGATACTCAACCCGGGAGAGTGCAGCGGTTACCTTACCAATGATCCGTCCGTCATGGTGTGCGACCTTTCCGACATGTCGGTGGAGGCGGTTAAGCTGGATTGATTGAGGGGTGGGGGTTGAGGTTTGGCCGCGGCAAGGCCGGCGATGGTAACCATCGCGACTATAACAGCCATGCGGTTTTTCAGGCAGAACTTTATATAAAAAATTTGACCATTTGCGCGAATCTGCTAAGTTTCTTAATCGTACGTTCCATCAGCTCGCCATCAGGAGGATTTTTCTTGCGCATCCTGGTTATATCCGACACTCACGGACACATTGAAATCGCGCGCAAGGTGATTGTTGAGCGGGGCCCCTGGGACCAGATAATCCACCTGGGAGACAGCATGGCCGACGCGGTGGACCTCTCGGCCGAGCTCAAGGTGAACGTATTGGCCCTGCCCGGAAACAACGAGTACCCGGGCTCGGCTCCCGTGGACGAAGAGTTCATCTTCGAGGCCGAAGGAGTCAGGTTCTACGCAATGCACGGACACGAGCTGGAGCTGAACCCCTGGGACAAGAACCTGGAAGCGGCCCTGGCCGAGCTTGTAAAAAGGGCCTTACAGGCGGGGGCATCAGTGGCCCTGTTCGGCCACACCCACGTGCCCCTTAAAAAGGAGCTCGGGGGCGTGCTGCTGATAAACCCCGGCGCAATGGGCATGGGCGATCATCAAAAGACATATGCGGTGATAAACGTGGATGAGTCAGGAGAGACAAAAGCAGAGATATTGGAGGTGTGAGGGATGAGGTGTGAGATACTGCTGCTCCTCTGAGGGTGAGCGCTCAAAACTCACATCTCAAAGCACTCTTGTCCAAAATAGGTTTTAATAAATTAGATAAGCCCATGTTTATACTTCACATTTATTGCCTTTTACAGAACTTTAACCTGGATGCGGCCCTTTTGGACAAGAGTGATCTCAAAGCTGAATCATCTGCTCTTGTTGCGCGCGTCCTCGAACTTTATAAAATCAAGGTAGCTGAGCAGCTTGTCCCTGCGGCCCGCGTCTTTTACGGACTCTTTTAAAAGCTGTTTCAAAACCTCCCTGCCCTCGCGGTCAACCTTCTTGAGCTCGTCAATATAGGAACATGCAAGGTTCACCCGGTCGTCGTCGCTCATGCGCTTGCTGGTCCTTGCCGCCAGCCTCCGGGCCGGCGTCTTCCCCGGCTCGCCGTAGAGCAGCCAGTCCACCCCGGCGCCGGTCTTCTGGGATATCCTCTCAAGGATCTTGCGGCCGGGCGACACCCCGGAGTAATACCTGCTGAGCTGTACCGGGCTTATGCTCAGGCGCCTGGCAAAGTCCCTCTTGCTCTCCCCCGGCCTCCTCAAGCTGTCCAGCCTTTCAGTAAAATCCTCCATTTTTTCATCCCGTTAATTTTTTCGTTAATTTACACTTGACAAAATTAACCAAATCGTTTATTATGGTTAACATCATATTCAGTTTAAGTTCTGGCCCATGGTCACCCGCTTGAAAGGAAAACTTATCTATGGGTGCGACAGCTTAAAGAGGCCAAAATGGAATTGCCGCGGCCACAAAGATACGCTTACTTCCCGCCTACCGTGATCTTCGGCAGACAACTTGTACCCGTTTATCTTAGCCGATGCGGGCCCTGCGTCCCTTTGAACTATGTATCCTCCGTCCTCGGAATAACCCCTTCCTTTGCCTTGAAAAGGGTGCTTGAAAACCGCGAGGTCATAGAGGCAGTGGACCCCTTCACCCTGAAAGTCATACCTCCCGGACAAGACCCCGGCTTCAATCACAAATACCTTTGCATCCCCATGCAGGGGATCAGCATCCTCATCATGAGTATAAACCATAACGACCTTGCTGACCCGCTGTGCCGGGAAAGGATCATCCTGGCAAAAAAATGGCTCCTGGCGCAGATAACCAACCGCGTCAAGGTCCCCGGTCGAAAGCACCAGGCCAGGTGGGACTCCGGGCTCAGCAAGGAGCAGTCCAGGGACCTGAAAAAGCAGTTCGCCAGGCTGGAGTCCCTGAGCCCGGACAAATCATAATCATAAGAAAGCCATCCTCCTTTCAAGAAATTCGGGCTCAAATACCGCTTTCTTCTGGTAATCAGGATACTCTGAGGCTCTGCCGTACAAGGGAAACCGAGGCTGGCCATGCAAGCTAGCTCTATAGCCTTATGAGGCTCTCCGTCAAAGCGTTCTTAACTATTATAGACATTACCTGGTATGCTTTCAAACTTTGCCTTTCCTGACAAACCATAGTGTCTGTTTTTTTAGGTTTTTTGATTAGCCGGATGAATGCCTGGATTTGACATCTTGACTTTCATCGCTAAATTCATTTAGGATGTCAAAGTTTGGGCGAGGATGCCCGTATTTTAGGATGCCGCAGAAGGAGCGTGAATGACATGGATGCAAAACAGATGCTTGAGAAGAAGGCAGGGGTGGCGGACCTTGATAAGCTCTTTTCCATCAACGCCCCTGAACTGCACGATTTCGTGGCCTTTTACGTGGACCTGATGGTCCCTGATCGAGTGTTCGTTTGCAGCGACGACCCCGAGGACATCGCCTACATCAGGGAGGAGGCTATAAGGCACGGCGAGGAGCAGGAGCTCAAGATCAAGGGACACACCATCCACTTTGACAACGCAAAGGACCAGGCCAGGGACAAACAGAACACCAGGCTCATGACCTCGAGGAAATCCGACTTCGGCGCCGGGGTGAACGTGATAGACCGCGACCAGGGACTCTCCGAGATGCACTCGATCATGAAGGGCATCGTAAGGCCGGGCGGGACCTTGTACGTGCTCTTTTTCAACCTGGGGCCGTGCGGCTCGGAGCTGTCCATACCGTGCGTGCAGCTCACCGACTCCGCCTACGTGGCCCACAGCGAGAACCTGCTCTACCGCCAGGGCTACAGCGAGTTCATAAGGCTTGGCCCAAAGGCCCGCTATTTCAAGTTCGTGCATTCCCAGGGCGAGCTCGAGGGCGCGGTGAGCAAGAACATCCACCAGAGGCGGGTGTTCATAGACCTGGACCAGGAGGTGGTCTACAGCGCCAACACCCAGTACGGGGGAAACACCATCGGGCTGAAGAAGCTGGCCTTCAGGCTGGCCATACAGCGCGCGTACAAGGAGGGATGGCTCGCCGAGCACATGTTCCTCATGGGTGTGCACGGCCCCAAATCAAGGCCCACCTACTTCGCGGGGGCTTTCCCCTCGCTTTGCGGCAAGACCTCCACCTCCATGATTCCCTGGGAGACCATAGTGGGCGACGACCTTGCATACCTATTCGCGGTTGAAGGCGAGGTCAAGTCAGTGAACGTGGAGAAGGGAATGTTCGGCATCATCCAGGGGATCAACAAAAAGGACGACCCGGTGCTGTGGAACACCCTGCACAGCCCAGGGGAGATCATATTCTCCAACGTGCTGAAGACCGAGGAGGGAGAAGTCTTCTGGATAGACAAGGACGGGCCCGAGCCTCCCCGCGGGGTCAACCACCAGGGCGAATGGACCCCGGACAAGAAGGACCAGGACGGCAAGCCCGTGCCGGTGTCCCACCCCAACGCCAGGTTCACCCTGGAGATCGGACTGCTGGAGAACAGGGACACGGAGCTGGAAAACCCGGACGGGGTCACGGTCTCAGGGATCATATACGGCGGCAGGGACTCGGACACCTGCCCCCCGGTGGAGGAGAGCTTTGACTGGGCACACGGGGTGATCACAAAGGGCGCGTCTCTCGAGTCCGAGACCACCGCGGCCACCCTGGGGCAAGGGGGGGTGAGGAAGTTCAACCTCATGGCTATCCTGGACTTCCTTTCAATACCATTGGCAAGGTACATACAGAACCATCTAAGCTTCGGGAAGAAGCTCGAGCATCCTCCCAGGATCTACGGGGTCAATTACTTCCTGAAAGACGAGAACGACGAGTTCCTGAACGACAAGATGGACAAGGCAGTGTGGCTGAAGTGGATGGACCTAAGGGTGCGGGGGGAGGTGGAAGCGGTGCAGACCCCCACCGGGCTCATTCCCCGCTACCAGGACCTGAAGCCGCTTTTCAAGAACGTGCTGAACAATGACTACTCTGAAGAGGATTACGAAAGCCAGTTCACCGTAAGGGTGAAGGAGCTGATCTCCAAGCTGGACCGGATCGAAGAGGTATACAAGGATGTCGCGGACCCCCCGGCTGAGCTCCACCAGGTGCTCTCCGAGCAGAGGAATAGGCTTTTAAAGGCGCGCGAGGAGCACGGGGAGTATATCTCGCCATTGAAATTTTAGCCGCACAGGGAGTTAACTGATTTGTATCGCACAGGCACAGAGGATACAGAGTAATGAAAATAAGATGCAGGCATGACTATGGGATAAGAAATTTATAAAATCTCTGTGCACTCTGTGTCTCTGTGCGAAGTAAACATTTTATTTTTATCAAGAAGAAGGGGAAGAATGGGAATCAAGCAAGCACGGCTGGTTCTAACAGCACTCGGAGCGGCCCTTGTTCTATCGCTTCCCGCCCGGGGAGCCGAGAAAGCCGACGCGCCCTTCCCTTCCTGGGTGTTCGGCCACGTGGTGTGGATGGACGAGTCAACCACCCAGAGCGTGTACGAGCTGGCAAAGGGCTACATGGCGCACGGCATACCGGTTGACGGGGTGATCATAGACTCCCCCTGGGAGACCGCGTACAACACCTTCGAGTTCGACCCGGAGCGCTACCCCGAAGCGCAAAAGCTAATAGACGACCTCCATCACAACGACATAAAGGTGATCATGTGGATCACGTCCATGGTGAACTTCCAGGACCCGGCTTACCAGATGTGCCTTGACAAGGGCTACTTTGTAAAGGGACGCGAGGAGGTCACCTGGTGGAAGGGCGCCGGAGGCATGATTGACTATGAGAACCCCGAGGCCCTGGAGTGGTGGCACGAGCGCATGAACAGGACCATTGACATGGGCATAGACGGGTGGAAGTGCGACGGCACCGACCCCTTCATGCTTCTCAAGAAGCCGGTGAACCTGGTAAAGAACTGGAAGCTCAGGAAAGAGTACTCGAACGACTACTACTCGGACTTCTACCACTACACCCGCGAGCGCTCGGGCGAAAAGACCGTGATCATGGCGAGACCAATGGAGCAGCTCCTGAACGAGAGCGTGTTCGGCCTGCCCACCTGGACCAACCCCCTCGGGGCCGGCGTATACTTAAAGTACGCGCCCGTGGAGATAAGCTTCATGTCGTGGGTGGGTGACCAGGACCCCACCTTCGACGGGCTGAAGATCGCCACCCGCTGGGTCCTGGACTCTGCAAAGAACGACTACCTGGTGGTGGGCTCGGACATAGGCGGCTACCGGGGCGGCGGCCCGGACAAGGAGGTGCTGGTGCGCTGGACCCAGTTCGGGTCACTGTGCCCGTTCATGGAGAACGGTGGAGTGGGCGAGCACCGGCCCTGGCACTTTGACGGCGAGGCCATGCGCGTGTACCGGGCCTATGCTCTCTTGCATAAAGTGCTCCTGCCCTATCTTTACTCCCAGGCAGTGGAGGCCTGGAACCAGGGCAGGTCCATGGTGAGGCCGCTCTCCCGTGGCAGGGACCATTACATGCTGGGCCGCGACATGCTGGTGGCCCCAATCCAGCAGCCGTGCGGCAAGAAGAGGGTGGTGCTCCCAAAAGGCTCGGACTGGTGGCCACTGTTCGCGGGCGGCGAGTATCTGGCCAAGGCTGAAAAATGCAGGGTCAAGGACAGCGAGCTCCCTCTTCTTAAAGGCGGGTGCTCGTTCACCTATACGTACGGCCTTCATGAGTATCCCGTGTTCGCGCGCGCGGGTGCATTGATACCAATAAAGCCCGGGGCCGGGCCGGGCCTTTTCAATGACCCCGGGATCAAGGAGGAGCCCGGCGCAATGATGCTCGTGCCCCCGGCCCCTGGCAAAGAGTTCAATACAAACGAAAAAGTATACATGGAGGGGCGGGGGCCGCTTTCGTTTACCGGAGAGATGCGGGCCTCTGGCCACACCGTCTCTTGCGAGGGTGGAGACTGGCCCGTGTTCATTCCCGAGTCCGGGTGGCCGCGTGTCCCGGAGAGCGTGGAGCCCATTGACTGGAAGGACTGATTCAAGGTATGAGGTTTGAGTAAGGCAAGACCGGAAGGTTTTATTTTTTCGTGGCGACGTTGCGTCTATAAAGCCCATGACCTGACCTGTCTGCGTGTCCGCACAGGCAGGTCGCTTACACGCTCCAGTGCCTGGCCTCGAATGACTCGTCAGGCACGGTGAAGGATATGAACCCGTCTCTCGGGTGGCACTCGATCTCCTCGCCGGCCTCGTAAAGCTTTACGATAAACTGGACCTCGTCCCCCTTCTCCATGCCCAAAAGCTTGAAGGGGGCTTTCAGCTCGACAATCCTGTCCCCGGCCACCGACTCGATCTCTCCCACCGGGTCCAGGGCCCCGGCCCCTGTTTCCGCATACACCCTTGCCACTGCAGGTTTCTTAAAAGGAAAAATGATGACCATCCTCGCAGGCGCCAGCACCTGCACGTACACGTCCATTGCCTCTGTTTCATTTTCCAGGTCCGCGGGGTCAATACGCAGGTAGAAGTTTGTAAGGTCGAACCCGAAGTACACCTGAAGGAGCCTTTTGTGTCCCTGGTACATGGGCCCTTGGGCTGCCAGGTTCATCTTCCCGGCTGCGTGCCACTCGAAATAGTCGGTCACTTTTCCGTCAATCTTCGGACTGATGAAGTCCATTGGCTCGTCCAGGAGCCTGACCGGGTGGTCGAATATCACCGGCTCGTTCAGGAACAAGGGCTGATCAGCCCCCAGCACCATGTAGGCGTTCTTGAGGTGCATCCTGAAGATGTGGTCGAACTCGCAGTCAAGGTCCGAGCTGAACTGGTCCCCGTACCACCAGAACCAGTCCGAGCCCTCGGCCGCGCACAACGAGTCCCAAGCAGCCTGGGCCACTCCCCGGGGCGCGTCTTTTGCAATCCTGGGCAGGTCTTCCCTCACCCTGCCCAGGTAGTCCCATGCCTTGTTCTCCTCCGGACCACCGATCCAGATATCGAAGTTCTGGTTGATCCACGACCCGGTGGGCAGCTCCTCCAGCACCCGCTGCGGGGGGTGTTCGTCCAGGTATTTTGATGGCAGCGCCATCTCGATGCCCGGGCTCTCGATGATCTTGTTGTACAGCAAAGCGAGGAACTCCTTGCCCCCGTCGGGATAAGACTGCCACGGGTTCTCGCCGTCCAGGACGACGGACACTATGGCGTGGTCGTGACCCAGCCTGGACAGGGACGAGTGTATCTCGCGCAGCTTTGTCACCATGTCGTCGGCCGCGGCCTCTGCCTGCCGCTTCGAGTAGGTGAACCCGATCAGGTCCGAGAGTCCCCGGTCTCGGAAGAACACCACCAGCTCGCGGCCGTCGTCCACCCTCACCTTCCAGGGGTGAAACAGGGCCTCGTCCCGCCGGTGTGCCCGGAGCCTCTTGAACAAAAGCCCCTCGTCAGTCGCTATCCATCTCACGCCGTTGTCAATGAATATGGGCGCCAGCTCATGGGCCACGCTCCCCTCTGACGGCCACATGCCGGATGGTCTCTTTCCCATCCACTCCTCCATGTACGCAAGCCCCAGCCTGATCTGGGCCGAGGCGTCCTCCGGGCGCCTGAACCGGGGCGGCAGCCTCACCCCCGGCCTGGCCCTGTCCGCCAGGTTGGTGTCATAGAGTAGCGGCAGTATGGGGTGGTACATGGGCGTGGTGGACACCTCCACCGCGCCTTCCCCGCTGAGGTGCTTGTACGCGGGCAGCACCTGGGCCATGAGTTCGATGTGCGAGTCCAGCACCAGGTCTTTGTCATCCTCTGTAAAATCCCTGCCCTTCTGCCTGAGCTCCAAAAGCTCCGGCTTCTGCTCCAGTGCGCGCCACCCGCACCAGGCCAGGTTGAACCACACCACGAGGTCGGTTATCTCCTGGTCGGAGAACTTCTTCTGGGCCTGTTCGAAATCAATCCTGCCCTTTGTGCCACGCTTGTTGAGCAGCCGGAGGTACTCGCCGAACGGCCTTATCATGGTCTCCCAGTCGGCCATGAAGAAGTAGCGCAGGATAAAGGCCCGCTCCTCGGGTCCTAACTCGGAGACCGGCTTTTTACTCAGTGCGTAGAACTGGTCCACCGCCCCTCCCTGGGACTGGTCAATGAGCTGTCGCACCAGGCATGGGGTGAGGTTCATGCACACCCTGGCACCGGGACAGCGCTCCACCGCGGCTATCATGTCCAGGTACCCCTTGACAGCGTGGAGCCTGACCCAGGGCATTAAAGACAAACCCTGCACCGTGTCAACGTAGTATGGCTGGTGCATGTGCCAGAGGAACATCACGGACAGCTCGGTCATTTGTCCGGTCCCCCGGTGCGGGTCCATTCCTGGGTCATGTCCCTGAAGTTCTTCATGGAAAGGGGCACGTACTTTACGCTGACCTCGTCCGATATCTTTTGGGCGATGCCCTCCAACGTGCCTGTTATAAAACCTATGCGCAGTGCCCTGGGAATAAAGGCCTCGATGTTGACACGGGTTTTGAGCGAGTAGTCCACCACCAGGTAGGGGTAGTCCTCCTGTATGCACCAGTGCCCCTTGCTCTCCTTTACCGGGCACTCCTCATCGAGCTCCGCCACCACCATTTCATAATAGTCCCGTATCTCGTCCTCGCCCACCGCGTACTCGCCGTCCTCGTCAACCTGCTGGAAATAGGGATGCTGCCGGCAGGCGTCAATGAACTTCTCCAGAGGCCCGGTGCGGCCCGGCTTTATCGGCTCCATCCTGCGGACCGCCTCCTGTATCTCGTCCTCCTTTGGCATCTGGAAGGCGAACCTGCGCTCGTCCGGGTAGTCGGTGAAAACCATCGGCAGGGTCACCGACTGAGTTATGCCCCAAAAGGACCCCTCGGTCTGCAGGACAACGTACTGCTTGTTCCCCGTCTGAAAGAGCCCCACCGAGAAGTTGTATGTATGGAACATCCTCTCGATCCCGTTCCCGTCAATGAGCCACTTCCAGTACTTTGCCTCGGGGGAGAGGAAGAGCACCTTTATGTTCACACCCTCCTCGTGATACTCCTTGTAGATGATGTACCGGCCGCGGTCGAGCTCGTCCACCATCTTCTCCAGCAGGGACTCTTCTTCGCAGTTGAAATACGATTTAAGGTAAGACTTCAGCCGCAGCCGGTGCTTCTCACTCACCTTGAAATCATACTTGTCCCTCTCGTCCTTGAAGGTCACTGACAGGTACATCCCCTCATCGTCCAGCTCCTTCTCGATCTTGTCTTTTATCTCCGAGCGGAACTTCCGCCTCTGTTCCATGAAGTCAGTGGAAGCCGCGGCCACGCTGATCAGCAAGAGGGCCGAGAGCACCCATAACCACTTTAGCCTTCCAGTAAAAGAAACCATTCCCCTCATCTAATCCCTCCACTTGCCGGAGTTACTCCGGCTCTTTGAATCCCATGGTAATCTCCAAAAACTGCTTTAAAATCCTGGCAGTGGCCCCCCAGACGTTGTATTCCCTTACCAGGAAGAAGCAGACCGGGAAAGGCCTGCCGTTGTTCATGAACACCTCTTTCCGGAAGTTCCCCGGGTCCGTGAATTCTATAAGAGGAAGTATTATGACCTCCTCGATCTCCTCTTCGGAAAGCCTCTGTTCAAACGGGTACCGGATCACTCCCACGAACGGCCTGATCCTGAACCCGCTGGCGAAGGTGGAGATGTCGTCCAGCCTCCCCAAAATCTTCACCTCATCCTGCTCGATGCCCACCTCTTCCCGGGCCTCGCGCAAAGCGGTGGCCAGGAGATCAGGGTCATCGTCGTCCCTGTGACCGCCGGGAAAAGATATCTCGCCCTTGTGATGGTCCACCTTGTCCGTGCGCCTGGTAAGGAGCAGGCGCCACTCACCCTGCTCTTTGAATATTGGCACCAGCACCGCGGCCACCTTGAGACCCTGAGCAGGGAGTTTCACCGGGTCCCTGCCGGAAAGCACCCGCTCTATCTCCTCTTCAGTTGGTTCCTGCATTTAATTCTAAAACCTTTGCGCCGCCCTTTCAGGGCTAAAATGTACTATACGACACATTTTTTGCCCAGGGTTGTCACCCTGGGCTTTAGGCCGACAGCCCCTTCGGGGCTTTAAAATGCAATCTTATTGTTACTTCTCCTGGGCCTCTCCGGTCATGGGCACGAACCGTACAGGGAGCAGCCGCTCCTTTTTTGTGCCTTCCTTTGTCTTGGTGATCCTTACAAGCTCCTGAAAATGCTCTCCCACCGGGATGACCAAGCGCCCCCCTTCTGCTAGCTGCTCCACCAAAGGCCCGGGCACGTGGTCGGGCGCCGCGGTGACGATCACGGCGTCAAAGGGCGCGTGATCGGGCCAGCCCTTGTACCCGTCCGCACACCTTGTCTGCACCTCATTATAGCCCAGTCTTTTCAGGGTCTGCTTTGCCCTCTTTTCAAGCCCGCATATGATCTCGATGGTGTATACCTGGTCCGTGATCTTTGCCAGCACCGCGGCCTGGTATCCCGACCCGGTGCCGATCTCCAGCACCTTTTCTCCCGGCTCCAGGTCGAGCGCCTCGGTCATGTATGCCACGATGTATGGCTGGCTTATGGTCTGTCCGTGACCGATGGGCAGGGGATGGTCGCGGTAGGCGTTGGACCTCTGGTAGGCGGGCACGAACTCGTGTCTTTTAACCTCCCTCATGGCGTTGAGCACTGCGGGGTCTCTTATTCCCCTGGCCTGGATCTGGGTCCTTACCATGGCCTCCCGCTGATCTTCGTAGCTGTCTTTGCCCTGGTCCTTTAATTTTTCAGGCTCTTTTTTTTCTTTCTTTCCTGACTCTTCGGTTAAGGCTTCCCCTCGGCCGGGCTCCTCTTTGTCCTCGCATCCCGGCAGGGAGCCCGCACCCATGGCCAGAAACAAACACAGGCACGCAGCCAGCATCTTAACTTTCATGAGCCAGCCTCCTTTTTCATCCTCGCGGTCTCGATGTGCGCGAGCCGTATCGGCTCTGGTATCCTGCATTTTCCCGCGCTTTTTAGCACCAGCCCCTTTGCCGCGGCCGTACCCATCCTGTGGCCGAGTGATACGAACACAGGCCGCACCCCGGTCCTGGTCCGTAGCACTGAGCCCACCACCCTTCCGCGGTGCATTAGGGGGGTCCACTCTCCCCTTTGCCGACCCGGGTCCCGGTACTCTCCCACCAGCCTGCTCTTGGCGCATCCCACCGATGGGAGGTCCAGCATAACCCCTATGTGCGAGGCCAGGCCAATGCCGCGAGGGTGCGCTATGCCCTGCCCGTCGCACATGAGCGCGTCCGGCCGCTTGTGAAGAGAGCGCAACACCTCGAGGAGGGGAGGCGCCTCACGAAAAGACAGGTAACCCGGGATATAAGGAATCGCCGGCCTGCCAATGAACACCGCCTTCTCTACCGGCTCGAACCTGAAAAGATCGAAAAGCACCACGGCTGCAAACGCCCTTTCTCTGCCCACGTAAGCCACGTCCAGCCCTGCCACTCGCCTTATTCGGCTGCCTCCCCCCTTTTTTATCACCTTCCCGGCCAGTCGCTCCTGGACCCCCCTGGCCCTTTCAAGGTCCCATCCCTGAGAGGGATCAAGGAGACATTCTCCCAATCTCACCTTGTTATCCATACCGGAATTCGAGCTCCCTCTTTAAGCTCCTCTCCCTTCGGCGCCAGCACTATCCCCCCGGACTCCGCTATCTCCCTGTGCACCCCTTTCCCGGAAAGGGGCACGGCCATCACCCCGGACTCAGCGCTCTCCAGCTTTACCCTTACCAGTTGGTCGAAGTCCCCCCTTGGAGGGATGGTCTCTGACAGGGTGGCCGTGTGCATGGGCAGGGTCTTGTCCACCATTCCCATCAGTATGTAGACCAGCCTCTTGCCCAGCACCTGGAACATTATCTCCGAGGATGCCGGCCCTCCCGGCAGGCACAACACCGGCATGTTCTCCAGGGTCCCGAAGGCGGTGTAATGACCCGGCTTCACCGAGACGCCCCTGAATAAAAACTCCACCCCCATCTCGGAGAGCGCGTCAATCACCACGTCGCGCTCGCTCCAGCCGGTCCCCCCCAGGGTTATGACCAGGTCGGCCACCGCGTGGTTGGGCACAGCCTCCTGCACGTCATAGGGGTCATCCGCGGCGATGTTCATCCTCACGTCCTGGGCCCCCATGGAGCGGCACCAGGCCACCACGCCCGCCCCTCCGCTGGCAAAGACCTCGCCTTGCTCGACCACCGCGCCAGGCGGCTTGAGTTCGTCTCCCACCGCTATGACCCGCACCCTTGGGAGGCCTATCACGTTGACCTCGCCCCAGCCCGCGGCGATGAGCAGGCTGATCCACCCGGGGGAAAGCACCACCCCGGCCTCGGCCACCAGCTCGCCTTTCCTGAACTCGGAGGCCTTCTCGGAAATGCCCTGGCCCGCCCGCCCCCCGGCCAGGACCTCGACCTCCTCGCCCTGCACGTTCACCTGCTCGTCGCCTATTACCGCGTCCGCGCCTTCCGGCACCACCGATCCTGATGTGACCTTCAGGCACTGGCCCTCGGCCAAGGCGCTCTCAAAAGGCATGATAAGAGATGCCTTGCCCACAACCTTGAGCCTGACCGGGCTTTGTGGTCCGGCCGACTGCACGTCCTGCGAGCGGAGCGCGTATCCGTCGAGCAGAGACCGGTTGAACCCGGGAAGGTCCACCCATGCGCTCATCCTCTCCGAGAGCACCCTTCCCGATGCGAGCATTAGCTCCACGGACTCGGGCATCAGAGGCTCCGCATTGTCGTCTATTAGCTGGAAGGCCCTGTCAAGGCTTACGTACTCCTCCAATTCAAAACCTCCTTCCCCGCCACCGGGCCATGAGCCCGCCCGTGCTCCATGCCTGCTCCGGGCAGAGTTCGTGGCAGCACAGGCACCTTATGCACACCTCGTCATCTATCCAGGGGTGCTGGTCAAAGTGCATGGCCCCGGTGGGGCATGCCTCCACGCAGAGCTTGCACTTGGTGCACTTCTTCTCGTCCAGGTATAGCCTGCTCCTTGATATCGGCCTGAAGAACCGCTGGTTCACGAACCTGCCGATAAAGCTCATCTTGTGCACGGTGGTGGGCAGCTTGAACCTTGCCGGCGAGGGCGCGGCTCCTTTTATCTCGATGGCCCCGTTGTCAAGTGGTCCGTGCCCGAGCTTTGATGCCCTGGCCAGGTGGTGGACCTCTTGCGGAGGTATGCCCATGATGCTGCACATGACCGCGTCCAGGGCCACCGCGTTTTTGGAGCCGATGATCTTGCCCACCTGTTTGGGCTTTCCAGATGACGGCCCGCTCCCTTCCATTGCAACCACCGCGTCCATGATGGTGAGGTCCGGCGGCCGGAGGGAAAAGATGTCTCCCAGTATGTTTCCGAATTCCTTGAGCCCGGGCGCGCTAGCATGTGCCATGCCCTTGCACGCTCCCGCGGTCAGGCCGAACATGTTCTTCACCGCGCCGGTGACCACCGTAAGTCCGTGGGTCTTCATCTTGGGCACGCTCACCAAGACGTCCGCTTCCATCATGGCCCTGGATACCACCAAGGAGTCCATGTACCTTGAGTTCAAGGGCACCTGGACCGTGTCCTTGGCCACGTTTATGAAAGCGCCGTCCGATGCCTCGGCTATGCCGCTCTTCTTGGCCACCCGGTTGTTCAGGCCGTACCCGCCCACCCCGCAGTTGTCCCCCACCGCAACCTCGGCCCCGGCCTCGCGGAAGGACCCCACCAGGCAGCGCACCAGCGAGGGGTGGGTGGTGGCGTGCTGCTCGGGAGGGAACAGCCCCAGCATGTTTGGCTTTATGAACACCTTCTTGCCCTTGAGCCCCGAGACCCAGGATTCCAGGTCAAGCTCCCTTATAACCCTGTCCACTGCCGGAGCCGGGTCCTGGTACGATGCATCGGCAACCGCCACCATGGCGGGCTCTTCTGCTTTGGCTTCCTGCATCATTTTTTATCCACCTTGTCCTGCTCCGTGCTTTTTGTCTTGTCCCTCGCTATCAGGGCCGCACCCAGGGCCCCCACTATCTGGGGCTCTTCCGGAACGATCACCTCATGGCCCAGCCGCTCCTGCAGCGCTTTGACCACTCCCAGGTTCTTTGCCACCCCGCCGGTAAGTATGATACGCGGTTGTATACCCACCCTTCCCACCAGTGCCCTGGTGCGGTCTGCCACCGACCTGTGTATGGCCCCGATAATATCTTTCCTGTCATGACCCTGGTGTATAAGGCCTACCACCTCGGACTCTGCAAAGACCGTGCACACGGAGCTCACTGACACATCCTCTTTGCTTTGCAGACTAAGAGGCCCCATCTCCACAAGGTCCACCTCCAGTGCCCTGGCCATGACCTCGAGGAACCTGCCGGTGCCCGCGGCGCACTTGTCGTTCATCTGGAAGCCCTGCACCTTGCCGCTCCCGTCAATCCTTATGACCTTGCTGTCCTGGCCGCCTATATCCACCACCGTGCGGGCCTCGGGCACAAGGCTGGATGCTCCCCGGCCGTGGCATGATATCTCCGTGACCCGGGCCGTGGCAAAGGCCACCCGCTCGCGGCCGTACCCCGTGCTTATTACCCCGGCAAGGTCCTCCCTGTTTATGCCCGCCTCGGAAAGGGCCTCATGAAGCGCGCGCTCGGCCGCGGCTGAGGTGTCGGCGCCCGTGGCCTCAATGGAGAGGCCCTTCAATTCCCCTGAACCGTCAATAACCACCGCCTCGGTGGATATGGAACCCACGTCAACTCCAGCCAACCACACTCTACACTCCTCCAAAGCCCCTCATTTCCAATGATTCCACAGGCATAGTCACTTTTCAATAAAGCTGGACCAAAAGCCCGGACTCTGCTCCGGCCCTGGATCAGGCCAGGCGCACGGCTTTTCTGAAAACCTCCAGGTTCTCCTCGATCATGCGCTCCTCGCTGAACTCCGCTTCAAGCCTTTGCCTGCCCGCTTGCCCCATCCGCTCTGCAAGCTCCGGATCCTCGAAAAGCCGCATGATGCACTCAGCCATTGCCTCCGAGTATCTGGGCTGGACCAGGAAGCCGGTGTCTCCGTGCTCGATGATCTCGGGTATCACCCCCACCCTGGAGCCGATCACGGGAATGCGCAGGGCCATCCACTCCAGTGCCACCCGGCAGTGGGCCTCGCTGCCCACCGAGGGTATTACAGCCACGTCTGCTGCCTGCATGTAATTTACGTGGTCGTTCCTGGGACCCACCAGTATGAACCTGTCCCGGAGGGGAGACCTCTTCAGCATGGGCATGAAAATGTCGCTCGGCTCGATGGACTTGTAGAGCAGGAGGAACCGGGAGCGCGGAAAACGGTTTGCCACCTCTTCAGCTGCCTTTAGAAAGAACTCATGGCCCTTGACGGGCTGGAACCTGGCTGCCACAGCGGCCACCCTCTCGCCGTCGCTGATTCCGAGCTCTTTCCTGGCCCTCTCACGGCTCCATCCGGGCTTGAGCTCATTGTTTCCAATGCCGAAGCGTATTACCCGCGTCCTTTCCTCTTCAATGCCGAGACGTATTACGAGCTCCTCCCGCAGGCGCTCACTGGAGGTTATGATCCAGTCGCTCCACCACTTGTGTACCCTGCGGTTCACCGGCAGAAGCCTGGGCATTCTCGACTCGGCCCTTGTCCGCACCACCGGGGCCCGGGCCTTGCTGGCGGCCCTGGCGATAACGGGGAATCCCTCCGACCTGTGGGCGTTCAAAAGGTGGAACCCGCCTTCAGTGATGAGATCGCGGACGAACTTATGCATGGACACTATCTTTGCGGGGTCCAGCGAGCCGGTGTCCCCTGCCTCGACCACTGGCAGCCCCTCCTGGCGCAGTCGCAGTGCAAGGGGGGATGCTGGCCTTGCCCACACCATGGCCAGGTGCCCTCTATTCATGAGGCCCCTGGCCAGCCTGTGCACGTACTCCGCTTCGGCGTTATACCATTTTATATGGGCGGCTATGAGCACTTTCAGCGAGCCGCTCATTGTCCCGCATCCTGTGGGGGCGCCACGAATTCCATCTGCCACTCCATGAAGCGCTCCATGCATTGCTTTTTGTCGCCCTTCAGCAGTCTGAAGAAGCGCATGTACTCCTCGGCCAGCATGAGCCCGTCCGCGTATGATATTGGGAGCACGCACCAGAGGTCGAACACGTTCCTCATGAGGGTGCGGTCATTCAGGGCTTTCAGTCTTCTGAGGCGCTGAACGTTCAGGATCCTTATCTCGTGGGCGCCTTCTTCCGTGTGCCTCACCCACAGGTCGTCACCAGATGGCCTTGGGAAGTGCCATCCCGCCTCGTGCAGTGCCTGGAGGTACCTGGCAACTCTTATAATGAACTTGCGGTCCCATGGCAGGCCGGAGAACTCGTCCGCCACCCTCCTGGCCAGGTACTCGGCAAGGTTGTACTCGCCCTTGCCCGGGACCCTGGTGAAAATGCTGCCCTCGTGCCCTCGCTTCTTCTCCAGGGCCGCCATCACGGGAAAGTGCGATATGCCGTGGTGGTCCAGCACCACGCTGGCAAGAAAGGCGTGCCTGGCCCGGTTGTTGCGGGTCCCGGCAAAGCCGTCCTCCCCAAGGCACTGTATTGCCAGAAGCTCCACCGGGGGCTTGCCGTCGAGCATTTTCACCTTGACCCTTGCGTTGCGGTTCTGCGGCAGGTCCTTTATGACCTCCAGCAGAGAGTTCTGGTACAGGGGCTTTTTGAGGAACACCCTCTGGTCCCCGGCATCGAACCAGAAATACGGGTCCCTCCTTTGCATGACCGCCTTCTCCACCTGCTTCTCCTCTCTCCTCTTGAGCTCGGACGACAGGTCTATGATCCTCTTTACCATATCCTGGAACTCGGCAGCGGAGAGTTCGTCTGGAGCTAAGTAATCCCTGAAGAAGCGAATCCTGTAGCCCTGACTGAACAGTGGAGAGAAGCTCTTGTGGAACCTGGCCAGCTCCAGCACCCTGTGCTTTCCCGAGATGCCTTTGCCCCACCTGGAAAGGCATGAGCTGCCCAGGTCTTTGAATACCAGGCCGACTCCCCCTCCGGACCTGGGCGCGGCCATGATGTTGGACGGCTCGATATTGGGCCTGGAAATCCCCCGGTCGTGCATCTTGCGGATAACGCTTGCGAGCTCCTTTATCACCCTCCTCTTGTCCTGCGGCCTTGCACCCGGAAGCTCGGGCCTGAAGGTGGTCCTGAAGAAGTCGTCAAAGGGCTCGTGCGCGGTGAGACACTCCACCACCAGGTACTCCTCGGTGGCCAACAACCGCTTCCTCAAGACCCCCCTGGCCATGTGGGCCGCCACCGGCAGCCCCCTCCTCTCGTGCTCCGCGGCCATTTTCCATTCCCGCAGCAAGGGGCTTTTTAAGGGCCTTATGACCCCCCCCCTTCGAAAAATCTTGACCATGAGCTCCCCCGGAAGCCCCGGGCGGTTGGTCTTTACAGTGAATAACGTGGTGTTAGGGTCCTTGTAAAACACCCTTTTGTCGTAGCCGCCGAGCGGAGTGCCAAGCTCCTCCAGCAGGGGTGTAAGACCCTCCTGGAATCGTGGATTTATCTCCCAGCGAATGTTTGCCACCCTCTTCTTTGAAATGCCCGACATTCACATATCCCCGTGCCAAGCACCACTTTTCTACCGTATGTCAAAAGCGCTTTCCTAATAGCTCGTTTGCCGCCTTCACAACCTGTTCAGGGGTTACGGTCTCCATGCACTTGAAGTGCCCCTCGGGACAGCGCTTTGCACCGTGGAGACTGCAGGGCCTGCATGCCAGCTCATTGTTTTCCACCACCTTGTTTCTCCTCTGCCAGGGAGAGAAGCCCTGGCTGGAGGACGTAGGTCCGAAAACAACCACCGCCGGCACCTGCAAAGCGCTTGCTATGTGGGCCGGTGCGCTGTCGTTGGTTATCACCAGGTGCATTGAGAAAAGCAACCTGTTAAGATCTTTCCGGCCGACCTTGCCGGACATGTTGATCACCGGCCCGCGGGAGTAGGCCCCGACTTCACTGGCAGCCTCCCGGTCCTGCTCCATGCCCAGCACGTAGACGGCTGCATCCCGCTCCTCCCTCAACCTGTCCCCCACCCGGGCAAAGCCCTCCGGCAGCCACCTCTTGGTGTTCCATATGCTCCCCGGAAACAGGCCCACCCTTAGCTTGCCGGCTCCATCGCCAAGGAGGTCTTGTTTTGCCGGCTCCATTTCCGGCAGACAAAGCCCGGGCTCGAACCCCTCCGGGGGCCCGGAGAGAGGGACCATGAGCTCCAGGTTCCGCAACACCTCGTGCTTGTCCGGGTCCCGGGGCGCCCGGTGGGTGTAGAGCCAGGGAAACACCGAGGTTGCAAAACCTATCCTTTCGGGTATGCCTGCCATCTTGAGCAGGAGGGCGGTGCGGGCCGAGCGGTGAGTTGACACGGCCGCGTCGAACCCGAGCTCTCGCAGCTCCGCGGCTTTCTTGCGCAGCCCGTTTATGCCCCTCTCCGCTTCCCTTTTATCATAGGTCATGAACTTATCCACGAAAGGTAGTGCTGATATGAGCTCAACCGTTCCGGGGGTGCCCAGGAAAACGATAAAGCCGTCATTAAAGCGCTCACGCAAGGCCCTTAGCAGGGGCGTTGTCAGGACCACGTCGCCGACAAATGCGGTGTTAACGACCAGCACCCGCAAATTTCCTTCCCCTTTTTGCCGGGCCGCTTTCATTCTTTTATGGGTTTTGCGTGCTCTATGATCATGTCCGGCACCCACACGTCCTCGCCGTACTTCTCTACCGGGTAGCGGAGCCCACACTTTTTGCAATCGAGACCAGTGCCGCTCTCCACCTGTTCGAGCGGGCCGTGGCATTTGGGGCAAACCAGCTTCTCCATGAGATCGGGATCAATGCCCATTAAATTCACCTCCTGAAAAGATGTACTCATCCATTATTAAATTAACAAAGCAAGGCGCTATTGGCAAAAAAGCGGCCTGGAGAGCGCATTTGTTTGACCGCTTATCTTTTCTTTGTTAGCCTTTTTTATACGGGGGGCGCAACAGGCGCCCCCTGCATTATAATAACGAGTCCAAGTCCAGGGGGAATGCTTTAGGTGACGGACAAAAAATCTTCATTTCCGAAGACTTTCGCATGGGGCGTAGCAGCGGGCGGCCCCCAGAGTGACGGTGTGGCCGAGGGCTCCGACTGGATGATCAGGGAACGCAAGGGCGAGGCTCCTGAAAGCGGGCAAGGCAACGGAAGGCGGACCATGTTCGACCGGGACATGCTTCGTCTTGCCGAGGCCGGCATAAAAGACTACAAAACCAGCGTTGACTGGTCCAGGATAGAACCGCAAAAAGGGGTGTACGACAGGGAGGCCATCGAGCAGTACAGGGCCATGATGGAAGCGGCCCGGCGCAGGGGCATAAACATATGGATCACGCTTCACCATGTTGTCCTCCCGGCGTGGTTCGCCAGGATGGGCGGTTTCGCGGACGAGGCCGCACTTATGTACTGGCACCGCTTTGTGGAGCTCATGGCAAAGGAATTCGGTCGCCTGGCCGAGTTCTGGATACCGGTGCACGAGCCTGTGACCTATGCCGCGGGGTCCAACCTGCTGGGCATCTACCCCCCGGCAAAGAGGCGCATGGACAGGTTCGCGGAAATGGTGGTGCGAATCCTCCGGGCTCATGGAGACGCCTATAAAATCCTGAAGACATACCTGCCTCCTGGTGCAAGGGTGGGCATGTCCGCGCTGGTGGTCCCGGTCTCTCCCATGGACCCCGAGCATCACCCCGACGTTATCTCCTCGGATTTCATTGACAGCATGATAAACCGCCCGCCCCTGGAGGCCGTGCGCGCCGGCGTGGTCTCCATGCCCGGCAAGGGGGCAGCGGACGTGCCCTCCTGCCTGGGATCCGCAGACTTTATATTGCTTGGCTATTGGTTCAGGTTCCTGGCCGGCAGGGACGCGGCCCCCGCGGAGTGCTTCCTCGAGAGGCTCTCCGGGCTTGAGGGCATGCCCGGCATGCAGGCCCATTCTTCGGGGGAGGAAAAAACCGAGATGGACGCAGGCGCCTGTCCCGCCGGCGTATACGACTCCATCAAAAGGGTGCACGGCTCGGGGCTCAATAAGCCTATCTACATAAGCACCGGCATCCCCACCCGGGACGAGGCCCTCCGGCAAAGGTATCTGTTCCACACGCTCGAAAAGGTGAGGGAAGCCATAAGCCAGGGGCTTGACGTGCAGGGCTTTTTGTACTCATCGGACGTGGACTCCTACGAGTGGGACAAGGGCTTCGACCTGCATTACGGGCTCTGGGGGTTTGACCCGGAGACCTTCGAGAGACAGAAGAGACCGGCCGCGGACCTCTTCTCGTCCGCGGCAAAAAGCGCCGTCCTGCCGGAAGCACCCGAATGAAGCCGCTCTCTGGACCAGTCTTATATATACGCTTTAGCTTTGCTCTACTTTTTATTGCCTCTTGCACGGCCGGCTCTTGCGAGGAAGGCGGGAACAAGGAGGTCTTGCGGGAGGCGGGATGGCGGATATCACACTTTCGCCTTCTTGTCGAAGAGCAGCCTCACCATGTTCCAGCCCAGGTCCGCGGCAAGGCTCGCGACCGTAAGGTCCACGTTTTCCATGCGATCGTCGCGCCAGTGCCAGTGCTTCGGCATGCCGTCGTCGCCCAGGGCCGTGATCCTGAGCGTCTTGTAGCCCCTGGCGAGCGCGGCCAGGGCGTCCCTGCTCGCGACACCGGTGGTCGCGGCATCCAGGTCGGAAAAGCGCGGGTCCCCGGCGCCGGCCTTGGCCGCGGCCTCCAAGAGCTCCGGGTCCGCCTCCATACTAAATAGCATGCCCTCGCCTTTTATATACGAGAGCTTGCCCCCTCCAACTCCCTCGAAGACCAGGAAGCGGGTCGAGTCCTTTGCAAGCTCCTGTCCCTCGCCTTGCAGGAAATGTATCATCCCCTCCGGGCCGGCCTCTCCGCCGCCCGTAAAAAGGACCACCACCCCCCATCCCTTGGGCACGCCCTCATCTTTCAGCCTCCTTGCAAGCTCCATCACCACCGCCACCCCGGATGCATTGCAAGATGAGCCGTTCACCGGCTCACCCCTTATCTCCCTCTCCGCGAGCAGGAAGCACATGAAAAGCACGTAGGCCGCGGGCACGGGCACGGCCCAGTCTAGCACCCATTCAAAGCTATCGGGTAATACCAGCCTGGCCGCGGTCAAGAGGGTCAGCGCCGCGATCATGACCAATGACACGGTAAAATACGAGCTCAGGCTCCCCCTCATCCCCGGGCTGGACATTATGCCCGTTTTGGCGGTGTCATAGTGCGCCACGAGCACTAGCGCGTTTTTTCGCCCGTCCCTGGAGGGGACCCTGGAGACGACGTTATGTGAGAGTCCCCTTGGCGCCCAGCTTGAAAGGGGCGAGAACCTGGTGGTGTGCTCGCCGAAGAACAGCGCCGCGAACAGGAGGGCCGCGAGCGTTCCGGGCAGGGGGAAATACGCTCCCGTTATGGCCGCGGCCGCGAAGCCTAGGTAGAGTATGATGTGCACGCAGGAAAAGGTGGTGCGGGTGCCGAAGGGGTCCAGGCGCGCCTTGTATCCCATCTCCTCGATCTTCTGCCTCAAGTACTCCGCGGCCCTTCTTTCATTGTGTGATGCCGGCAAGCGGTGGGGCAGAGCCGAGAGGCTCGAGATCACCTCGTAAATCATGTGCGAGCTATTCCCGGGCTCTCCCGGCGCTTTTAAGCAGGGTCCGGAGCACCTGCTCGCGCAGCCTGGGGTCCGCTATAACGGAGGCCGCCCGCCTGGCCTCCTCGATCACGGACTGGTCAAGCTCCGTCTCCTCTTCATCTTCCCGCCCTTTCTCCTCGGGCTCGCCGGGCTCCTCCTGCCACATCCCCTGCTTGAACCTTATCTCGCGGACCACGTCCCTGCCCAGTACCCGGTTCAGCTTGCGCTTTATGTCCCTTTTCATGAAGGAGAGCTCCTGCATCCAGGCGCTGTCCTTGACAGCCACCACCAGCCGCCCGTTATGGACGGCCACCGGTCTTGTGCATTTCGAGATCGGCTCGCCCACGGCTTTATCCCAGACGTTGAACAGCTCCTGCTCTTTTGATACGCGGTCCAGTCCCCATCCCTTGAGAAGGGAGTCCACTACGTCTCTTACGTGCCTGGGCTTTCTCTTTTTCACTTTCCTTTTCCCGAGTGGACCCGTAGGGGCGGATCACTTCTCGAAGCTCTCCATGGAAAGCCCCAGGTTCAATGCCCGATCCCATGCCCGGACCGCGATTATGTGGGTCCCCGCGGGAATGTCCCGTGGGAGCTCGAACTCGAACTTCTCCGATTTCGAGTCCAGCACCCCGTCCTCGGGGCCCGCGTTATTCCACTCCCCTCCGTCAATCGAGTACTGGATGCCCGACACGTCGCTGGTGTCATCCACCGCCTTTCCTGACACTGAATTCCTGGAGACGTTGAGCCGCTTGATGCGGGGCGCGGTGTTATCAACCAGTACCCGTTCGAACACCTTTTCCGCCCGGATGGCCTGCCCGGGAGTATTGTCAGGCCCGTCGGAGGCGACCACCTTTATCCTGTACCACCCGTCCGGTACCGAGGCGGTGTTCCATTCGAACTCGGTCTTGGTCACCGGCTCCGCGGTCTTTATCTTTATCCACTTTGAAGTCCCCTGCGGCTGGAAGTAAAGCTCGTAGGCCAAGGCGTCCTCGTCCGGGTTTGTGACCTTCCACTGTACCTTCCTCACCGCGTCGTGCTCCGGGGGTCCATTGTCGTCATTGTTCGCCCCCTTGCCGCGGCGCTTCTTCCTGTTATTTTTGTCCCCGTCACTCTGCAGGTTCTCGACCTCGACCGACTCCAGGAAGTGGGGCTGGTTGTATATCTTATACGGAACCGAGATTGACCTGACCAGTGCCGCGGACTTTAAAGGCCACTCGATCCTCACCTGCAAATACCTTGCATCCGGGCTTTTAATCTTTTTGTCCTTGCCGAGGCCGGCGTGCTCCCACTTTGACCAGCCCCTCTCCGGGTCACTAATGTTCCCGCTCCTCGTGGAGAGGGACACCATGGCGCCTTCCGACTCCAGGGAGAGCTCTCCCCACCTTGCTGGAAACTTTGCGTCCAGGACCTCGGTGGTGTAGCGCGGCTTTTGAAAGACCTCTTTTTTGACCCTCACCAGCGCCGCGGGGGACCCAGTGCCTATCCATGCTCCCTTGTCGTCCACGGCCAGTGACAAGGCCTGTGCCTGGGACAGGTCAAAGGTTATGGCATAGTCTGAAGAGTGGGGCCTGCAGCGGTACACCTTCCCTTCCTGGTCAGTTGCTATAAATACGTCCTTGCCCTGCACCGCCATCTCGACCGCGGCCCGGTTGGGCAGCTTCACCAGCATCCTGGCGCCGCCTTGGTGGTTCAATGCGTACACCGCGCCGGTGACCTTGCCCCCGCCCCTTGGAGCCGGCCTCTTCTCTATCATGGCCTCGGGCTGGGGGTGTCCCTCTTCCTGTTCACCGCCCTGGTCCTCCTGTGCCTCTTCTTCCCTCTTTCTCTCCCATACGCTCACGGATGGACCTTTCCCGGGCCTGCGGCCGGCCTCCTCGTTGGTGGCCGCGATCAGGGTCCCGTCCGCCCAGGCCAGGCCCTTCACCTCTTCCTCGTCAAAGTCGTGCACCACCCTGTAGCCGTGCTTGCCCACGAGCTCCAGCACCAGCCCTTCTTCGGAGGTCCCGGCGTATATCTTTCCGTCCTCTGCTTTTAAAAGACAGAGCACGTGAGCTTCTCCCGTCTCAACCACTCCCTCGATCTCGCCGCTCGAAGAGACCTTGAGTATCTTCCCTCCCGGCCCGGTCGCTACCAGTATGTCCCGGCCGTCGAATATGAAATCCCACAGGTACTCCTCTTCCGTGTCCAGGACCTTTTGCAGGCGGCTTTCATCTGTGAGCTTGTACAATGCTCCCCCGGGTATAGCCGACACCCATACCTCTTCATTGTGATACCTCACCCTGGTCAATGCTACGTGGTCGGTGTCCGCGACCTCTTCCATCTCGCCATCCTTGAAAAGCAGCAGCCTGCCCTCGTTGCCGGTGCCCATGTAGACCCTGCCACGACCGACCGGGGCAACGGACCATACACCCTCGGCAGGGGCCTCGAAGCTCTCCGCTGCTCCCACCGACTTGAGCTCTCCTTTCGAGCCTATCTCCACGCCCTCGGCAGTGCCCTTGCTCCATCTCTCGAAGCTCTCGATCTCAAAGCGCTCGGTGTCAACCGCGGATGCACTCACCGCGAGCAGGGTAAAAAAAACCAGTAAGCACGCTATTGCAATATCTCTCATACCGCCTCCCGAGGCTCTTACTTTTTCGGCTTCCTTTTATCGCCCACCTTGAGAACCAGTCTTTTTGCTCCCAGGATGACGTAGGGGGTCTTTTTCGACATGTCCATCCTTGCGGGGGCGGGTGAAGGCTCGGTGGCGTTGCCGGGCTGTAGCACGGAATCAATACTGGACGGCAGGTCCCTCATCCTCACCCCCTTGACGTCAATGCCCTTGCGCGGCACCCTGTAAGTCAAGACCAGGTTGTCCGCAGGATAAACCGCGTCCATGTACCTTATCATGTCCGGGACATCCCGGGGGACGGCCTGGTCGGGCCGGACCTGGTTGCCCCCGCCCACTGTCACGTTCAGGACCTTGAGACTTCTGTCCAGGGGGACCATCACCTGGAACTTGTACTCCACCAATCCTTTCTCGTCGTAGGGCCTCAGCAATACCCCCACTTCAACCGTGGAGCCCGGGGAGACCTCGTCCGTATCCGTCCAGACCGAGTCCACGGTCGCCACCTTCAACTGGTCCGTGACTGAAAGGTCCATCTCTATTTTGTCCAGCTCCACCCTCTCGAAGGGGTTGGTGAAGAAGAAAAGCACCGGGTCCATGAAGCCTATCTGGAAGTTGCCGCGCAGCACCGGGTATACGTCCTCGTACTCCACCTGGCCGTAGTCATCCAGCCAGAGCCTGGATGAGACCTTGACCGTGAGCGGCTCCCTGGAAGGAGCGACTTTTCTTATGGACTCGGAAAGCGCGATAACTATGAGCCGGGGCGCAAGGGAATGCTCACCGGCCAGTCGGAACTCAAAGTCGTTTTCAAAGTTAAAGGCTTGTCTTTGCACCTTCACCTTTACCGGTATCATGTCGGCCTGTTTTCCCAGCTCTCCCACGATTGCCGCCTGCTCGTCCATTACAAGGGCGCCCACCATGGCCTTGGGCGAGCCCATCTTGACGGACACCCTCTGCGAGCTGATCACGGTATGTATGCGCGCGGACACCAGGGGCATGGACACCGGCCCTCCGCTTAGGAAAGGGTGTCCGAATGCAAGCACCTTGTCACCCTCCTTCCAGGTGAGGGTGCCAATGGCGGTCAAACACAGGTCGCCGCTCATGAGCACCGCGCCGATGGCGGAGCCGGGCTTCAAGTCTTCTGCCGCGGCCCGGTCAAGCCGCGCATAGGAGAGTCCGCCCCCCTGCATAGGCACCATGTTGTACTCGGAGAGCTCCTCGGTGAGAGTGTCAATCCCCTCGGGACTGAACCCCGAGGCCAAAAGCGGGGTGGCAATGGGGGCGAGCCCTTCCCGCGTGGCCGGGCCTTTGGCCCGGGCCTGGACTTCCCCTGACTTGTCCTTGTCGTCCCCGAATAAGATCCCCTTTGCCGGTCCGGCATGGGCCCTTGCGGGAGGGGTCGCGGGCGTCTTTTCCAGGGAGTGTATCATGTTGGTTATGGGCGTGACCCCGGCCAGGGGGTCGTGCGCAAACGCCCATGCATAGGCCACTGCCCCTGCCAGCCTGCCCTCTATGAACACCGGGCTGCCGCTCATCCCCGCTATCACCCTGGTCTTTTCCAGGTCCTGGCCGCTGCACATGACCAAAATCATGTCCTGGTCCAGGAGCGCGTTCTTCATCACGTCCACCACTTCCACCTCGAACCTCTGCGGCTCCTCGCCTTTGAACACTGAGAGGCCATACCCTTTCATCCCGGGTTTGAGCTCATCCGGTGTTATTATAGGCTTTGAGAGCTGTGCTCCCCCGGCCCCGCCGGTGAAGGAGACCAGACAAGCTAAAAACGCGATCATGATAATGTCTGCTTTCAGGTTTTTTTTACTGCCGGGTTCCATTTTCTACACGCCCTCGCACTGGTATTCAAAATAAGTGAATGAATATCCTTGATTAATAGACATTAAATGCAGGGCGGGCGCGTGTCAAGCCGGAGCTCTTGGAAAATGCCTTTTCAGTCCCTCTCCCGCTGCAGGAGCACCGCGGCGATAATGATGGCGCCTTTCAGCACCCTTTGCAGGTTGGGGTCTATTCCCCTGAGTCCCAGCACGTTGTTCAACACCCCTATAACCCGCGCTCCTATCAGGGTCCCGGCCACGGCACCCTTGATGTCCCCAAGTCAATGTCCGAGCCCAGGGCCGCTCCCGCGGCTATGCCCGCTGTGATGATCACGAAGGTCATGGCCACCGCCAGTATGCCGTAATGCGCGTTCTGCCGGAGGATGTCGCCCAGGTTCTCGGGCTTTATGAACACCAGTGATATCCTGTCCTCACTGTCATCATTTCTATGCGAGTAGAAATCCAGGAAAGCTCAGCGTCCTCTGTGTCTGTGTGCGATAGAAATCCTTGGTTGCATTATCTATCTTGTACAGCGCTGAGAACCGATTAATAATCAAAGGCGTGAATTTCAGCGGGTGACAATGGTGACCGCCATGGCCGCGGCCTCGATTCCGATCGCCCCTCCCCCGTTCTGTGCCAGTCCCACTTTTGCGTCCTCGACCTGGCGCAGGCCCGCCTTGCCCTGGAGCTGCCGCACCAGCTCGGCCACCTGCGCCACGCCGGTTGCCGCCACCGGGTGTCCCCTGGACTCGAGCCCTCCGGAGGTGTTCACGGGAAGCTTGCCTTCCAGCCTTGAGTGGCCCTCCTCTGCAAAGCGGCCTCCCTCGCCCCTTTGACAGAACCCCAGCTCCTCGGTGGCCTGGAGCTCGCCGAAGGCGGTGGCATCGTGCAGCTCGGCCACGTCAATATCCTCGGGACCGGCCCCCGCGATCTCGTACGCCCTGCTTCCCACCCTGGAGACTATGTCAGGCTCGTCGAGCTGGCGGTCCACGCCCGAACCCAGTGCCACCGCGGCAAGCGTTACCGCGTCCTTTTTGTCCCTTGCCTTTGCATACTCCGCAGAGCAGACGATGGCGGCGCCGGCCCCGTCCCCGATTGGCGAGCACATAAGGCGGGTGAGCGGATAGGCCACCAGGGGTGAGTTCAGGACCTCTTCCACCGTGTACACCTGGTGGTACCGGGCATAGGGGTTGAGGGAGCCGTGGTAGTGGTTCTTGACCGAGAGGGCTGCGAGCTGCTCCAGGGTGGTCCCGTACTTTGCCATGTGGGTCCTCGCACCGATGGCGTAGAAGTCCATGAACACGCTGCGGTCAGGGGACCTTTCCTGACCGGGCCTTACGTTCTGATGCTTGTCCTCCTCGCCTCTAATTACCAACCACTCCTGGATGCGCTCCACGTCCATGCTGGACGCTATGGCCTGGAAGCTCCTGGCCCTTTCCTGGTGATAGAGCTTTTCCGCGCCCAGCACCAGCACGGCTTCCTGCATGCCCGAGCTTACCGCCATCCAGGCGAGGTAAAGAGCGGTGGAGGACGAGGCGCATGCGTTCTCCACGTTTATCACCGGGATGTCGCCTATGCCCATGGGTCGGAGCATCACCTGTCCGCGTATGCACTCCTGGCCGGTGATGAGCCCTGCCATGGAGTTTGCCACGTAAGCGGCCTGCACGTCCATGGGGGAGATGCCGGCGTCCTGGAAGGCGTTAGTGCACGCCTCGCTGCACAGGTCCTTCAAAGACCGGTCCAGGAACTTGCCAAAGGGGGTGAGCCCCACCCCCATGATCTTTACTTCCCGCATCACTCACCTGCTGATAAGCATTTTCACCCGGGTGCCCTCGGGCGCATCGGCCAGGGCAGCCTCCTCGTCCATCTCGAACACGGGCTCGCCCTGCTCGCGTGCCTTCCTGGCCAACTCCCTCTTCTTCCTGGTGCGCTCCTCGGACCCGTAAAATGTTACGAGGTCCGCCTTGCCGTCGTTGTTTACGTCCTTTATATCAAAGTCTGTGGCAGACTCGAATTCTATCACGTGGTCGGGCCGGCGGGGGAACTCCACCTCCTCGTTGCCCCAGTAGAACTCGATCTTGTCTTTGCCGGTGTCGGCAATGAGGTCCGGGTACCCGTCCCCGTTTACGTCGTGTCCAAAGCTTATCAGCGGCCTGAACTTTCCTTCTATCAGGGTCTTGAGGTCGAAAATCATTCCCAGCACGTTTATCCTGTAGTTGAGTAGTATCCTTTTGTCCACCTTGGCAAAGGTCTTGCCCGGGTCCTGTGAGTAGCGGCCGCCGGGCCTCATGAGGAATATTCTGAACTGTATCTTGACCGCGTTCTCGGTCATGACCTTGAATGCCTGGGCCGGGGCGAAGTGGAAGAAGGGGATCACCATGTCCAGCCTGCCGTCCCGGTTGAGGTCGTGGATTCCGAAGTCCACCGCGGCGCTCTCCGAGCGGATTATCTGGTCCGGCTCATCCTTGTACTCGAGGCCCGGCCTTGCGTAGTATATGTAGCGGTCCATGCGGGTCCTCTCGTCCGATGTCCCCCATTTCATCATGATGATGTCGCCGAGCCCGTCGCCGTTCAGGTCCGCGTGGGTCATGCCCTCTCCGGCAAAGCCCCCTCCCTTCTCCTCGGGGGTGAGTATTGACCTGTGCTCGGTGACCCGGGGCTGGGTGGCAAAGGAGCCGTCTTCCTTCTGGGGGAACACCCTGAGGGTGTTGTCAATGAGGGTGACGATGTCCATCTTGCGGTCGCCGTTGAAGTCGGTTATGAACACGTCGGGCGCGGTGTACTTTGCCGAGGTCCGCTTCTGGTAGGTCTTGAAGAGCAGGAACTGGTTCAAGTCGTCGGTGTGGGTGATGTCTCCGAGGCTCCCCACCCTGTAGGTTGTCCTGGCCGGGCTTTTTATCCGGGTGAGTTCCACGAACTCCTTTTCCCGGAACTTATATATGACCGGCCCCTTGACCGTAGGCAGCACGATCTCGTCTCGACCGTCCTTGTCAAGGTCCCACAAGAAGCGGAGCAGTGCAGGCTGGCCCCGCTCGGTGTCCTGCAGCAGAGTGCTTATCTTCCTGGCCTTGCTGAAACCGCGGAAGTTGTCCCCCTTGAAAGAAGCGTACGATATGCCGCTGGGAGTCAGCAATACGAGTTCGGCCCCCTTGTCGTGGTCCATCTCTCCCAGGTCAAACACCCTGGCCTGGGGAGGCACGTCAACCACCGAGCATTCGTTGCTGAACACCCCCTCGCCGCTCTGCAGGCAGGACCTGAACCAGTACTTATCCGAAACGTCGGAGCGGGAGAAGAGCATGCCCAGGTCGGCCTTGCCGTCGCCGTCCATGTCCTCGATCACCCGGTCGTGCCTGGTGCCCGTAAACTCCAGCGAGTAAAAGTCGAAAAGCTCGGACTCACCTTCCTTGGCGGAGGCCATGCCCGCACAGCAAAGCGCCGCGGCCAGCGCAAGCGCCGCAGCCGGGTGCCTGATGCATGAATTTATATCACGCAAAGGCGCAAAGGCGCAGAGAACAATGTGAATTAAAAACTGTCTTTTATCTTTCTGAAAAATCATGTCCGGCCTTTTCCGAAGACTTTGCAACTCATCTTCCCCCATGAGATGAATCTCGGGAACCGAATGCCTGGTATTATTTTAATTTTCATATAAAAAATTACTAACTCTTTGCGTCTTTGCGCCTTTGCGTGAAAAAAGCCTTTGTCTTCACAGCACGAAGTCCCTCTTCTTCACCCCTATTATAGAGATAATAAAGAACACCAGGAAGAAGGCCGAGCAGATGACCACCATCTTCTGGATGTCCCAACTCCACCATGACTCGATCTCGATGCCGGTGGGCAGGTCGTCGAGCACGTACATGGGCACGAACCTCTGCGAGGGGAACCCGAAGGTGAGGTAAGGCACCATGTGCTTCTCCCCGAAAAGCTTTATGGAGAATCCCAGGGATGTGGGGATAATCCCCACTATCTGGAAGAAGAAGTAACCTATGAGCCCGATGATCACCGCCCCTCCCATGGTTGATGAGAACACCGAGATCATGAGCGCCATTGCCGCGATGGCTGCGAAAGGCACGAGTAAAAACAGGCTCCCGTAAAATATCTGCTTGTACATGTAAGTGGACTTGAATATCACGTACTCGTTCTCGGTCAGGTCACCGAGCCCGTAGTAGTAGCCGCCGGTGAGCAGGCCGATGGCCCAGAAGATGCCGAGGGAGAGGACCACCATGAGCATGGCGGTCACGTACTTGGAGGTTATAAGCTCCATCCTGGTGACCGGCCTGGTGAGGATATACTTGATGGTGGAGTTGGACACCTCGATGGCGAACAGTATGCAGATCATCACGTAGAGGATGGGAGCGGCGAAGTCCACGCACCGTATCACCAGGCTGATGGCGAACGCATACCCGGACCCCGAGGTTATGGCGATGGCCTGCTCCGCGTGGTACACCAGGTAGGCCCCCAGGAGAGATATGCCGATGATGGCGGCGTAGCCGGCGATGATCACCCAGTAGTGGGAGAGCTTGACCAGGTCAACGCGCACCAGCCGCAAAACCGTCAACAGGAAGTCGCCGGTCTTTGCCGGAAAGGACATGCGCTTTTCAGAAGACATCCTGCGACTCCCCGGTAAGCTCCACAAAGTACTCCTCCAGGGTGCGGCGCCTGGCGCTTATGCAGGAGACCGCGAGCCCCTCCTCCACCAGCATCCTGTTCACGGGCGCGAGCCGGACCTCGCCTTTTGCGAACTCCAGCACCCCCCTCCTTATGATGTATGCCTCGACGCCCATGCGCTCCTTTAGAAGGTCCTTTGCCCTCTGGTCCTCTTCCGGCTCGACCTGCACGGTCACCACGTCGGCGCGGCTGCCCACCAGGTCCTCCATGCGCCCTTCTTTTATTATCCTTCCGCGGTATATTATACCTATGAGATCGCAGACCATCTCCATCTCTCCCAGCAGGTGGCTTGAGAGGAAGATGGTGGTCTTCTCCTCGTCCCTGATGCGCCTTATCAGGTTCCTGACCTCGCGCATGCCCTGGGGATCGAGCCCGTTGGTGGGCTCGTCCAGGACCAGCAGCCTGGGCTCCTGGAGCAGGGCCAGGGCTATGCCCAGCCTCTGCCTCATACCCTGGGAGTAGCCCTTGACCCGGTGGTCGCCGCGCCTGCCCAGGCCGGTGAGACCCAGCACCTCGCTGATCCTCTCTTCGCTCACCCCGCCCGAGAGCCGGCCGAAAAGACGCAGGTTCTTCCTGCCCGAAAGGTAGGGATAAAAAGCAGGGCCCTCCACCATGGTGCCCACGAACCTGATCGCGCGCTTGAACTCCCTCTTTATGTCGTGCCCGAAAACACGGGCAGTGCCCGAGGTGGGCTCGATAAGGCCGAGCATCATGCGAATGGAGGTGGTCTTGCCGGCGCCGTTCGGGCCCACGAACCCGTAGATGTCGCCCTGGTTCACCTTGAGCGACAGGTCGGAGACGGCCTGCAGGTCGCCGAACCGTTTAGATATTTTGCGGGCCTCTAGTACAGCCTGGCCGGACATGGGGCATGCCTTCCGTTACTACTTATCGCCGGACGATAAAAAGCTACATAAAGAGGTTATATTATTCCGCAGGGGAGCACAAGTGAGTTTGTTGTCGGTTATCGGTTGTCAGTTATCAGTTGTCAGTTTTGGAGCGGCGGCGCTACCAGTAAAATTTTCCCGGGTTATGAAACCAGTTCTAGTTTCCGGCCCGGGCGGGGACGTGGATCGGCCCTGGTTCTCCCGCTTTTGTCCCGGCCGGCTCTCCCTCAAGGGCCGGCTCTCCCACCCATCTCTCCTCGGGCGGGCGCCACTTAATGAGTTCCGGGTCCTCGTGCAGCTTAATGGCGTAGTCAATCATGGCCAGCGCCCCGGGCACGTTGTTTTCCTTCTCGCGCTCCAGGTAATACACGTTGTATGACCAGAAGATGGGCGAGTATGTGCCGTTCCTGGGTATGAGCCCGCGCTTGATCCTGTCCGTGCCCACCTCCACTGTGAAGGCCAGCATGCCGTAATGGTGGTAGAGGAAGTCGTCCATGGCCCCCATGGTGGGATACAGACCTATTGCCGGGCGCACGTCATAGGGGTTGAACTGCTCGGCCCGGTAGGCCGCGGCTATCTCCTCCATCAGCTCGGTGTCGGGCTCGGGGTCCGGGTATGTGCCGGGCACGTACAGGACCAGGCCCGTGGTGGTGTGGTAGTTTAGAGATAGGATAAAGTCGTGCCTGTCAATGAACTCCACCAGTGAACGGGTCTCGGGCTCGGACAGGGGCTCCGGCCCCCGGTGGGTCTGGCTTATCCTGCGGGGCGACCCGCAACTGTCTTTGAGCTTGTCCGAGGCGTCCGCAGGATAAGGGAAGTTCCTGTTAAGGTCCACCTTGTTGGCATTCTTGCGGATAAAAGGGGTGATCCCCCACCTGGACTGGATACGAGCGGTCTTTGCAAGGCCGTCCGGGTTCATTACGGGTATAAAGTAGATGTCGCAGGAGTCCGCCCTGGTCCTGGCGTCCAGGCTCGTCTCGTAGTTCTCGGCAAAGTACTCGATTATGCCCATGACCATCTGCCCCGCGGCCAGCTCCTGTGCGTGGATGCTGCCCGAGATCAGAAGCTCGGCCTTGTCACCGGCCCCGGTGGAGAGCCTGATCCAGCGCAGGTCCCGGCCTTGTACGCTCTTTCCGTATGTGCCGCCTGTAAACATCTCCGGGTGCCCGGAGAGTATCTCGTCCACGTCCGCATATATCTCCGGCAGTGTCTGGTACGGTCTCAGCTTCCTGTGGGGGTCGGCCATTCGCTCCTTCCTCTCCTTCCTCCGCTCCTCCTTGCGCTCCTTCTTTATCTTGTCCAGGTACTCCTTGATCTCGGGAGCGTACTTCCTGGCCGGGAAGGCCGGGCCCGCGGGCAGGAGCATGCAAAAGCTTACAAAGACCGCGGCCATTATCTTGTTCATGATCTTTAACCCTCCTTTTATTCCGGCGCGTACTCCATTGCCACCTCGGGACAGGTGAGCGGGGACTTATGCCTGGTGCAGTGGAGGCACCCCACGTAAATCTTCTGGTACAGCTTCTCCTTGCTGGTCTGTTTGAACCCGAACCTCTGAAAGTACTCGGGGTAAAAGGTCAGCACTATGACCCTGTCCGGGCTCATCTTTGCAAGCAGTCCCAGCATGTGCCTCAAAAGCCGGGTCCCGATCCCTTTCCCCTGGTCCTCCCTCCTCACTGAGAAGCTAATGACCTCGAAGCAGCGGTCAGGCTTGTCAGGGTCAGTGACCGGGAGCACCTGCCAGGATATCACCCCCCTTATGACGCCGTCGTCATACACGTAGAAGCGGTCGAAGTGGGTGAAGATGTCCTGGAATGGCCGTGGCAGAACCTCGTCCGGGTTCTCCCGGATCACATCGTATATCGCCGGCACGTCATCGAGCCTGGCCTGCCGGATGAAGTCGGACTTGTCCATGACGCCCACCTGGAGATAACAAGCTATACCCTTGGGGAGACGGTGTCAATCCGCGCGCACGGCGCCGCGCACGGAAATTCTGCTCTCCTTGGATCGAGCAGTGTTTTATGTTAATCATCTGTTATTAAATGAGATGGTTCCTGACCGGGGCCACCGGTCTGCTCGGCGGAAACCTGGCAAGGCTGGTGGCACAAAGAGGCATCGCAGAGCTGCGGGTGCTGGCAAGGGAGTGCTCGGACAAGAGCGCCATCCAGGGTCTTGACATCGAGTTGCTGACCGGCGACATCCGCGACCCGGACGCGGTCACAAAGGCTGTGCAGGGCTGCGACCGGGTGGTGCATTGCGCTGCCTCGGTGAGCCAGTGGCGGCCCAACCGGCCCTGGATGTGGGACGTCAACGTGCAGGGAACGGTCAATGTTCTGGAAGCCGCGTTGAAAGCGGGTGTGGAGCGCGCTGTCCACGTGAGCACGGTTGACACCCTGGGGCTTTCCTCCAGGGAGCGGCCCGCGGACGAGACCTGGGAGCACGAGAGCCTCGCCGCGTATCGGAACCCCTACATTGACACCAAGTACGAGGCCGAGCAGAGGGCTCTGGGAATACTCGGCCGCGGACTCGACCTGGTGATCGTAAAGCCCACCTACATGATAGGAGAATGGGACACCAAGCCCACCTCCGGTCAGATGATACTGGAAGTGGCAAAAGGCAGGGCCATAGGATACCCGGGCGGTGGCAACAACTTCGTGGACGTGCTGGACGTGGCCGAGGGCATAATACTCGCCATGGAAAAGGGCCGGACCGGGGAGTCCTACATTTTGGCTGACAAAGAGGGGAACCTGACATACAAGGAGATGCTCTCGCTTATCGCACGGGTGGCCGGGGTACGAGGGCCCGTGTTCAGGATACCAAGGCCGATTGCAGTGGCCGGGGGCCTCGTTATGGACGCCGCGGGAAGGCTGCTTTCCATGGAGCCGGACGTGAACTCGGTCACCGCCAGGATGGGCTATGCCCCGCATTACTTCACCCCGG
The DNA here is from genome assembly GCA_964650485.1 of uncultured bacterium. Taxonomy (GTDB): domain Bacteria; phylum RBG-13-61-14; class RBG-13-61-14; order RBG-13-61-14; family DATKZS01; genus CAZYTX01. The sequence goes on from CAZYTX010000005.1 coordinate 110,222, forward strand.
ACAAGGCCATAAAAGAGCTTGGCATGCCACAGTCCCCAATAGAGGGAGCGGTCAAGAGGGCTTACAAGTGGTTTAAAGACCGGGGAATGATATGATATATTCGAGGAGTGACAAAATTCCGAGGGTGACGTGGCTGTGTGCGACGTCCCATGTTCCCGGAAAAGAATGCGGCCGCGGGGCGAGGCCGCGGAGGGACTGATGAGGAATACCTTTCTTTTATTTATTGCTGCAGCGCTCGCGCTCCAGGTCATGGGCTGCGGCGGGAAAAAGAACGACGGCCAGGCAGAAGCCGAGCAGAAAGACAAGGAATTTATTCTCGGCTCCTGCTCCACCTACAAGGTGAAGGTCTCTCCTCAAAAGGTTGAAAGACCGGATTGCACCATCGAGTCGGACTGCGTTGTTCATCTTGAGGCCACTGCATATGATCGCGAGGGGAACCTAAGGCCCGTGCCCCTGCACTGGAGGTTCAGGCGTCCTGATGCTGATTCGGATAAAAAAGCCGGGACCGGGCACGAGCTCGTGGTGAAAACCGAGAAAGAGGCGGTGTTCAAGTCTTCGGGCATAGCGCCGGGCACCTTCACCGTGCTGGCCCAGGACAGGACCTGCAACATGGGCTCCGATGAGGAGCCGCAGTACCCCGAGGGCCAGGCATGGATCAAGGTGTATAACCCTCCCGACAGGGACGCGGCCTGCGGACGGATGCGGGTCACTTACGGGGACAAGGTGGACCATTTGGGAGACGTATTGCTCTCAAGCGCCAAGTCCCTGCTCATGGCCGAGGTCTCCTCCGACCGCGACCTGGGCTTCCGCTACCGGGTGAGATTTTATATTAATGGAAAGCCCTACCCTTTAAACAGGCCCTTGTACAAGGAAGAGGAGGTCCCGCTTGCGCCCGGCATGACCCAAGGCTACAAGGCTCTGCTGCCCGTCTACATTACACCCGGCAACTACACCGCCCGTTACGAGCTCCTGAAAAGGGGGCAGGTTATCTGCGGGTCAAGGCTGATCTCCTTCTCGGGCAGGTAAGGAAGAGAACTTGCCGCGTTTTTTAATTGCGCCATATATCTATTCGGCCGTATCAGCCGCGCTTTTCATGTTGTTTGCGCCCGGGTCGCTGAGGGCACAGCAGGGGCTCGAGTCCCTGTACGGCTCCAAGAACATCCAGGCCGCAGCCGCGAGGTACATGCCGATCATGCTGCCGGACACCGGTGCAGGCGGCGAGTTCGTGTTCAGCTTCAACACCCTCTCATCCCGGTCGGAATACGGTGACGGACCCGAGCTCTTCTACGGGGTGGCCCTGGGCGGAGGCGGCGTCTCCTGGCAAGACTCGCAAATAGGGGACCTGGATAAAAGGGACGCCGGAGCGGGGTACGCGCTTCTCCAGTTCGAGGGAAAGATGTTCCTGGAGACTGAAGACGCGCTCCGGCCTTACCTCGGCTGCACAATGGGAGTGGGGTTCGGCTCATACTGGATACAGCAGGTTGACAAGCAGCCGGAGGTCCCTGCTGGCAGCCTCACCTCTTACAACGCAGGAGTTGAAGCAGGGGTCCATATAAGAGCGGGCTACAAGTACTTTCTCACCGTGGCCGCGGGCGGCGACTTCAAGTTCTTTCCCATGGGGAGCAAGATCATGTACTCATACCCCGCCTTCATATCCGTGGGCATAAGCCGCTGGCGCGGGCGCATGCCGTGACGCATTATTGATAATATCCCCGCGAGGTGTGATCATATCTAATCCGTACAGACAAAGTTTTTTTAATACACGGGGAGGAAGAAATTGTCTAACGAAAAACAGTTCATGCTCGACGCCATCCAGCGGGGCGAGTCCTGGCGCATGTTCAGGATCATTTCCGAGTTCGTGGAGGGTTTCGAGGAGTTGCACGAGATTTACCCCGCGGTCACCATATTCGGCTCGGCCCGGGCCAGGCCGGGCGACGGGGTCTATGACAGGGCCTGCACCATAGCCAGGCTGCTTGCGGAGAGGGGTTACGCGGTTATCACCGGGGGCGGAGGGGGTGTGATGGAGGCAGCGAACAAGGGGTGCGCGGAAGCCGGGGGCAGGTCCGTGGGTCTCAACATCGAGCTGCCCATGGAACAGAGCCCGAACCCCTACTCCAACCTGCGGCTCAACTTCCGCTACTTCTTCGTTCGCAAGGTGATGTTCATCAAATACGCCCAGGCATACGTAGTCCTGCCCGGGGGTTACGGCACCCTGGACGAGCTCGCCGAGGCCCTCACCCTCATACAGACCAGGAAGATCAAGCCCTTCCCGGTAATAATGGTGGGGGGCGATTACTGGCAGCCGCTGGTCGAGTTCTTCAAGAACACCATGCTCCAGTGCTCTCGCATATCACCCGAGGACATGGACATCTTCAGGATCATTGACGATCCCGAGGAAGTGGTCAAGGAGATCTGCAGGACCGTGGTCGTCTGATGGCTGTTTACATTGCCCCGCCCCTGGACTATGATGTCCCGCGTGAAAGCTTGCAGACCGTGCGCGCTCCTGGCCGCTCTTGCCCTGGTTTTTGCCGGCGTATCCCAAACTTACGCCGGACAAACAAGCGCCTCGTCCGCGAAAAAGAATAATGGCGCCCCGGGCCCGGCCGACACCTACCCCCGAAAGAGCGCGCTTCTCAGCGTGGTGTCAGACCCCTCCGGGGCCACGGTGCTGGTAAACGGACACATGATCGGGGCCACGCCCGAGCGGGCCATACTCCTCCAGCCGGGTGAATACCGGGTGACGGTGGAAAAGAAAGGCTACAAACAAGAGAGCAGCTCCGTCACCCTCGGGCCGGACGACGCCGTGAGCTTAAGCTTCGATATGCAAAAGGAGCGGGTCATCTCAAGGAACGCTCTTTATCTCGGGATCGGCTCGGCCATCATACTGGGCCTTGTTCTTTTCAACCGGGAGAGCGAAGGTGATGACGACCATGACCGCGGCACAGCTCAACCCGGCACGGTCATAGTGGAAGGTGACCCCTTCTAGGGTCGCGCTGGAAACGCCTCATACGGGGGAGTTTTTACAGAGGATTGGCAGGTGATAAGGTCATTCAAACCGGCCGCGGTTTTATTCATCCTGGCTCTGGCATTGGTGGCCGGGTGCAGCGGCTCCTCCCCCGACGACAAGGGAACGCAACAGGACCTCGAGTTCAGGACAACGGCGCCTCCCGGTCTGCTCCTCTCCACGCAAGACGGCTACCAGCTTTACGCTGATATCGTGGTTGACGGAGCCACTGACAAGGCATTTCCGCTGACCATCTATTCCGACGGGAGCTGCTCGGGCATAATCCAGATACCTTCGGGAGAGCACCAGTTGACCCTCAGATACTACGTCATATTAGAGTCGGAAGATGCGAAACTGATACTTGCACGCCAGACCCGGCCGGTCGAGGTAAGCCCGGGAGGACAGACGAGAGTAAGCTTTCCCCACGACGGTTTCATCTACCCTGACGACGACGGCGACGGGTCCAGTAACCTCGCCGAGTTCCAGGACGGCACCGACCCGTTCGCCTGCACCGACCTCGACATGGACGGCTATTACGTGGAACCCTCGTGCGGCGCCTCGGTGGACTGCAATGACGGCGACGCTTACACATACCCGGGCGCAACGGAAGTCCTCTGCGACGGGGTTGACCAGGACTGCGACGGG
>CAZYTX010000005.1:113970-118452 GCA_964650485.1 uncultured bacterium
CGACGGCGACTGCGACGACCTGGATGCTTCCGTATACCCGGGCGCAACGGAAGTCCTCTGCGACGGGGTTGACCAGGACTGCGACGGGCTCGCGGACGACGACCGGAACAAGGACTCCGACCCGGTAAGCCTCTGCGACGGCGACTGCGACGACCTGGATGCTTCCGTATACCCGGGCGCAACGGAAGTCTGCGGCAACACCTCGGACGAGGACTGCGACGGTGGCATTTGCGTATATGGAGGAGAGACAACGGTTGGCTGGTCGCATTACGTGCTCTCGGACACCGGAGGCGCAGCCGTTGTTGATACCTGGACCGTATCGCAGGAGAGGAGCTACAACGGTGGCTGGAGCTGGCACAGCGGACCCGAGCAGCAGGGCGGTGACCTGGCCCTGGAGTCGCCGGTCATGGACCTGGGTCCGGCATCAGCGCCGACGCTGGTGGTGAGGACCTGGTACGACTTCCTCCAGTGCGGCGGCGCGGTCATTGGTGACGGGGGCGTGGTCGAGGTCAGCTCGGGCGCCGCCTGGCAGCAGGTCCATCCCCTTGACAACTACCCTTTTGTGCTGGAAGACACGGGCGGCAACCCGCTGGCATATTACAAAGCATACTCCCACATGAGCCTCGGCTGGGACCTGGAAGTGTTCGACCTGGCACCTTGGGCGGGAGAGACTATAAAGGTCCGCTTCCGGGCGGGTTTCGACGGCGACACCCTTTGCGGTATCTCCGAGGGATGGTACATTGACGCCTTTTTCCTGGGCGACTGCCCTGATGATGACCAGGACTCCTTTTCCGTCTGTGACGGCGACTGCGACGACAACGACCCGGCCGTCTTTCCGGGCTCGGACTACGACGGTGACGGTTACATGGGATGCGGGCTCGACTGCAATGATTCGGACAGCACAATAAGCCCGGGCCGGGCGGAGGTCTGCGGCAATTGCCGGGACGACGACTGCGATTTTCTGGTGGACGAGGAATGCGGTAGCACAACCATGTCCGAGTCGGAGCCAAACGACGGCTGCACCCTGGCCGACCCGGTTCCGGCCGCGGGCGCCACCATAAGCGGCGTCATAGACCCCGCCGGAGACAAAGACTTTTTCGAATTCCACGCCTGCGCCGGCCAGAGGATGGACTTCGACTGCGACGCCAGGGTCATGGGCTCGAACCTTGACAGCGTGCTCGAGCTTTGCGAGGGCTCCACCGTTCTCGCCCGCAACGACAACAGCAGGACCTTTGAGCAAAAGCTCAAAACAAGAGACTCATACCTTGCCCATTACTTCTCCCGGACAGGCACGTACCAGCTAGCTGTACTCGACGCCGCTTCTTCAGGAGGACCCGGATACTTCTACGAGCTCTTCATGCACGGGGCATGTCCTAAAGCAGACGGGGACAAGGACGGCCGGACCATATGCGACCGGGACTGCGACGACACGGACCAGGGAGTTTATAAAGACGCGCCCGAAATATGCGACGGCAGGGACAACGACTGCGACGATGCTGTTGACGACGCTTGCCTGCCCGCTGTCTTTTCTGATGAATTTGAAAGCGGGAACACCCTGGGATGGACAACAGAGTCCTACGGGGGCACTGATCTTTGGCACCTGTCGAGCGAGAAGAGCTTCTCGGCAATCAGCAGCCTCTGGTGCGGGCAGAAGACCGGCGACAGCTTGAATTACAACGCGGGAAGGATCAATGCCGCGGTGCTGACCCCGGAGATCAACCTGAAGGCGTCCACCACAGCAGCGCTTTCATTCCGCGAGTATTTCCATACAGAGGAGCAGTGGGACGTGTGCATGGTTGACGTGCACCACGGGTCCACCTGGACGCACTTGAGGGGAGGCTACGGCTCCGCTCCCTCCGGCTTCAGCGGGGGCTGGGCAAACCCGCTTATTGACCTCTCACCCTTCTGCGGGAGCACCGTGAGGATAAGGTTCTATTTCGACACCGGGGACGAGCTGTATAACGTGCTTCCAGGATGGTTCATAGACGATGTTTACATATATTCCGATTGAAAAAGCGGACTCCCTTATCATTCGCTTGTTCCATGGCCCGGCTTGACTCTTAAAGCCCTGGCTACTAAAGTGTATGCATTGTCCTGCAGGGCGGCTTTTTAGCCCGCTTTCAAGAGGAGTTTTCCGCATGGGAAAGAGCAAAGTTAACAAGAAGAAGTCGTGGTCCATGCACACTCAGACCGTCCACTCGGGGGAGATCAGGGAGAAGTACGCCGACGCCCTCACCGTGCCCATAGTGCAGACCTCCACCTTCGTCTTCCCCAGCACGGACGAGATCAAGAAGTACACCTCCAAGCAGCTCATCCGCTTCGAGTACGCAAGGTACGGGAACCCCACCCAGCAGGCCGCGGAGAAGAAGCTGGCCATACTGGACGGGGCTGACGACTGCCTGGTGTTCGACTCCGGCATGAGCGCCATCACCACCACCCTGCTGGCCCTGCTCAACAAGGGGGACCATATAATCCTCACCGACGACGTGTACGGGCAGACCCTTCGCTTCTGCACCCGCCACCTGCCCAGGTTCAACATCGAGTACACGGTCACCAAGATGGGCGACTACGACGAGATGGAGAGGTCAATAAAGAAGAACACCAGGATCATATTCTCCGAGTCGCCCACCAACCCCTACCTCAACATCGTGGACTTGGAGCGCATGCTGAAGATCAAGAAGAAGTACAAGAAGCTCATGATAATTGACTCCACCTTCGCCACCCCCTACATCCAGAAGCCCCTGGAGTGGGGAATGGACCTGGTCATTCACAGCGCCACCAAGTACCTGGCCGGCCACAACGACATACTTGCGGGAGCTGTGCTGGGAAGGCAGGATCTCATAAACACCATCAAGGACTACCAGCACGCAACCGGCTCCATAATAGACCCCCACTGCTGCTACCTCCTGCTGCGCGGGCTCAAGACCGCGGCCCTGCGCATACAGTACCAGAACCAGTCGGCCATTAAGGTGGCCCGCTTTTTGGAAGGCCATCCCAAAATCAGGAAGGTGTTTTACCCGGGACTGCCAAACCACCCCCATCACCACATAGCCAAGGCCCAGATGGACGGCTTCGGGGGAGTGGTGTCATTCTGGGCAAAGGGGCGACTCAAGCAGGTGAACAGGTTCCTGGACTCCCTGCAGTGGATCTACATAGCTCCCAGCCTGGGAGGGGTGGAGACCCTTATCACACACCCGGCCACGGTGACCTACTACCGCGCCACCAGGAAGGAGAGGTACGCCCTGGGTATCACCGATCAACTGGTGAGGCTGGCCGTGGGGATCGAGCACCCGGACGACATCATCGCCGACCTGGACCAGGCGCTGATGAAGATGGACGGCTGACGCTTCTTCTTAACACTAAACCCAAAACAAGCGCATATTTTTAAGTCCATAATATGCCCTGACGAATGGAGTTGTCTTCGACGTCGGCCATGGAGAATATTGTAAAAAGTTTTTTGTTCGCCTGAGCGCCCGGTGGGCCGCGCGGTGGTATCCCCCTCCCGTTCACTCATTGAGAGGGTAAATTTTTTACTTGACAGGGGGTTTTTCGGATTTGTATGATTGCGCGTGTTTAGTCGAGTGACTAAAATCTGGAAAAAGAGAAGAGGGAAACAGTAGTGCGTGCAAGAGAAGAGATCATGAACGCCGCGGAAGAGCTGTTCGGCGAAGCCGGGTTTGACGGCGCCACCACCCGGGAGATATCCCGCGGCTCTGGAGTGAACCAGGGACTTATCTATTACTACTTCGGCAACAAGCAGGCACTTTTCGAATCAGTCCTGGACCGCTACTTCCTGGAGTTGGAGCGCCGCCTCCTATATGCGCTGGAAGAGGAGGGGGAGATGGCCGATCGCCTCTCCCGGGTGCTCGATACTTACATGGACTTCCTTCAAGCAAACTCGGCCTTTTCCAGGATCATCCAGCGGGAGGCCTCAGGGGGCAGACACATGGAACTGATTTACACCCGGCTGGCGCCCATATTCGAACGGGGCCTTGAACTCATCAAACAGGCATACCCCGCTACCCGGAAAGGAGAGATGTCCGCGGACCAGATACTCCTCAGCTTCTACGCCATGATAGCCGGATACTTCACCTTCGGTCCCATGATGGGGAGACTGCTGGAGACGGACCCCATGGCAAAGAGTAACTTCGCCCTCCGCAAACAGCACCTCAAGAGGATGCTGGAGATAGTGACGGAGGCGGTGAACGGGTAGTGAACTTAGCAAGAGCAGGTGAGGAAAAAAGGACCGAAAGGAGCGGACCATGAGAAAGATCAATCCAGAGCTTGCTGACACCATTGGCAAGGCCGCTATGAAGGCCATCCAGATCAGGAACAGCGGGGAGGGCGCCCCCTTCCTGATCGGACACTTCGTGACCAACCGCTGCCACAACAAGTGCAAGAGCTGCCTGTGGAAGCACAACGACTGGGAGGACGTCCCACTTGAAGACCTGAAGAGCTTTTACAAACAGGCAGCGGAACTAG
>CAZYTX010000006.1:0-111220 GCA_964650485.1 uncultured bacterium
CGGCACCACACGACCTCGTATATGAGACCGCAGGCCCCGGAGATGAAAAAGAAAAGGAAAAGCACGTAAAGCATAGCCTCTAAAACTAACGGCTTGCGCACCCGTTGTCAAAGTCCGCGGTTTAGACCGGACGCGCATTTATTTCCCGTCTCCCGGGCCTTCAACGAATTGCCAAGGCCCCTGGCATTTGTTAAATTAGTACAGCTCTTCTCCCTGAGCAAAACAGGGCAGCGGGTTTATTCAGGATGGTAAACAATAAAGCCGGGATCGGGATCATAGGCGCGGGCCTGATAGGGGTTCTGCACTCCTCGAACATGCGCACGGTGATAGACGAGCTGCTGCTCCCGGTCGAGCTGGTGCACGCCGCTGACTTGGAAGAGGGGAAGGCCTCGCGCCTGAAAGAGCTTTACGGGTTCCGCAAGACCACGAACGACCCTTGCGAGGTGATAAAAGACGAGCACGTTAACGCGGTGATGGTGTGCACCTGGACCTCGGAGCACCGGGAGTGGGTGGAGGCCGCGGCCCGGGAGAAAAAGCACGTGTTCTGCGAAAAGCCTCTCGGCTTTGACGCCGGCGAGGCCATGGCCATGGCCCGGGCGGTTGAAGAGGCAGGGGTGATAAACCAGGTGGGCCTTGTGCTGCGGCAGGGCCCGGTGTGGAACGTGCTCCGGGGCCGCGTCCGCTCCGGCGACCTCGGCTTACCTTTGACCGCGGTCTTCCGCGACGACCAGTGCTTCCCCATAAAAGGTGCCCACCCTTCCAGGTGGCGCAAGGACCGGGAAAAGGCCGGGCACGGCACCTTGATCGAGCACTCCATACACGACCTCGACCTGCTGGAGTGGATATTCGGACCCGTCAAGTCGCTCCGGGCGAGGACCGCATGCAGGTTCGGACACCCGGACATAGAGGACCTGGCCCACGTATACCTCGAGTTCGACTCCGGCATGAGTGCGGCCCTGGTGTCCGTTTGGCACGACGTGCTCCGCCGCCACTCCAACCGCAGGGTGGAGGTCTTCCACCAGCACGCCTTCCACGCCCTGGAGTCGGAGTTCACAGGCCCGTTGCAGGTGATGCAGGGAGAAGGCGACATCGAGTGCGTGCCCGAGGATGAGGTCAACAAAGAGTTCTGGGAAATGCGGGGCATACGCGAGCCCCTGCGGGAAATATCCAAGAGGTTCGGCGCACTGCAGGCTTATATCTTTTTGAATGCCGTGCTGGAGCAGAGGCCGGCCGAGCCCGGCTTTCGCACCGCGGTGCGGGCGCACAGGCTTGTGGACGCCTGCTACAGGTCCGCCGATGCGGACGTGAGAATAGAGGTTGACCGGGAAGGAGGTCTCACATGAAGAAGGTGTTTGCGCTTTTGTTGGGAATTTTATTTGCGGGCGCACTGTTCGCTGCCTGCCCCTGGGAGGCCGCGGGGGCAATGGACAGGGAGGAGTTGGAGTCTAGCTTGAGGGTGGAATCGCCCGGCGCGGGGGTAAAGCTCTCGGTGATAAGCGCGGGAGCGGAGCGCATGTACGGTGTAAGGGCCGACTACTCCGGGGGTCCGCTGCCCGGCGAGCGCAGCGTTGTAGTGAGCGCGGACCTTGCCAAAGTGAAGCGCGCCTTTGGCGCCTACGTCAAGGGAGGACTTTTCGGCAGGTTCTGGACCACTCCGGTTTGGGTGGACTCCCTCTCTTCACTGCCCCCTGAGACCCAGTTCCTGATATGGCAAGAGCCCTCCGGTGAGTGGGGCGCCATGGTCCCCCTGGTCGGCGGCGGGCTCCGCACGGTGCTGGAAGGAAGCGAGCGCGCAGTGCAGGCGGTGGCATCCAGCTTCCACCAGGGTTACGCCCCTTCCGCGGTCCCCTTGTTCGTGGTCGGCTGGGGCGACGGGCCCTATAAGCTGGTGCGCGGCTTATACTCTTTCGGCTTCGAGCTCATGAGAGACATTGACCCGGAGGGGGTGACAGGCCGGCCGCGCTGGGACAAGGACTACCCCCAGGTCTTCAAGTACGCGGGCTGGTGCTCGTGGAACGCTCACTACCGCACGGTGACCCAGGATGACCTCTTTAAGCACGCCGCCAGCTTCAAGGATGCCGGGTTCCCTGTCCGCTGGATGCTGATAGACGACGGGTGGCAGACGATCACGAACGAGAAGAAGAACTGGTTCCCCTGGGCCCAGGGCGGTCTTTACATGGCGAGCTTCGCGGCCAACAAGAAGTTCCCCGGCGGACTTGAAAAGACCGCCCGGGTGCTGAAACAGGAATACGGCATCGAGTACGTGGGAGTGTGGCACACCTTCCAGGGATACTGGGACGGTATAGCGCTCGACTCGGAGATCGGGCGCGAGTACTCTGACGCGCTCCTCCCGGTCTCGGAAAAGGCGGCCATACCCGACCCGCGCTCGGACGCTGGCAAGCGCCTGTGGATGGACTGGTACAAGCATCTATCGGATGCCGGCATTGATTTCACCAAGGTGGACAACCAGAGCACCCTGGCATCCCTTACAGGAGAGCACCTCCCCGTAAGCAAGGCCATGGCGCAGGCGCAGAAGAACCTGCAGGCAGCCTCCGAAAAGTACATGGACTCCAACATGATAAACTGCATGGAGATGAACATAGACGTGGTGTACCAGTGGGAGACCACCAACATCGGCAGGTCGAGCATAGACTACGTGCCCATCCTTCCCCACAACCCCAGGGCCCACGCGGTCAAGAACGTGATGAACGCGCTGTGGATCGGCAACATGGTCTACCCGGACTACGACATGTGGAAGACCCACGACCAGCACGCCGACTACCACGCGGTGGCCAGGGCCATATCCGGCGGGCCGGTGTACGTGACCGACAACGCCGGCAGGGAGCGCTTCGAACACCTCTGGCCACTGGTGCTCTCGGACGGAGAGATAATAATGGTGGACCGGCCCGGGCTGCCCGTGAAAAGAACCCTTCTCGCGGACCCGTTCAAAGACAGAAAGCCGCTCATGGCCTTTGCAAGGTCCGGCAAGGCCGGCCTGGTCGCACTCTGGAACGCGGACAAGTATGAAAGACCGGTGCGGGCCGAGGTCACTCCTTTTGACGCCGAGGACATGGAGGGGGAGAGGTTTGCCGGCTACGAGCACTTCTCGAAAGAGGCCCGGCTCCTGGGAGCGGAGGACAGGATCCGGGTCAAGCTGGGAAGGTGGGAGACCAGGCTCTACTCTTTTGTGCCGGTGGAAGACGGCTTTGCCCCCATAGGCCTTGTGAACAAGTACGTCTCGCCCGGGACCGTGCTGGATACGGACAAAGATGACGACCGGGCCGTGGTCCTGCTTGCCGAGCGAGGCCCGTTTATGGCATATTGTATGGAAAGACCCGCCATAATAAAGGCGGACGGCTCCGTTATACCGGACGGGAAGACATCTTACGCGGCCGGCTTTGTGAAAGTTGAACTCGGAAAGGCAAAGCCGGGAGACGGAGAGGTCAGGATAGAGTTCATCTGGTGAAAGGGACCCGCTACAGGAGACCGTGATGATCCATTGCCTGAACCACGGGACCAGAGAGGCTGACTACCACTGCGCCCAGTGCCAGGCGGGGTTCTGCTCCGACTGCATAAACATAAAAGAGATAGGCAGCGGAAAGGTCGAGGTCTGTCCCAGGTGCTCGAACGCAGTGGTTGACCTGGCCCCTTACAAGCCCGTACCCCCTTTCTGGACCAGGACACCATACTTGTTCACCTGGCCCTTCCAGGACCAGGGATGGATGATGTTTCTGGGATGGGCCATATTTGCTTTAGTATTAAGGGGGCTTGCGCACCTGGGGTTCTCCTTCGGGGGCTTCCTCTTCGCCGGGGCCGGCGGGGCCATACTGGCGGCCTACTACAGCATGCTGATCAGTTACTTCTACCGGATAGTGGCCAGGACCGAGGAGGGCAAGTTCAAGGTCCCGGGCTGGACCGAGCTCGATGAGCTGGGCTGCTCCATGTTCATGCCGGTGGTCTACTTCATGGTGGCCTGCATCGCGGTGTTCTACCCCTACCTGCTTTTTTTCACCGTATCCGTACTGATCAAAGGCGGGAACCTGCTGGAGGCGGGCAAGTTGCTGGCCTCGCCGGCCGGCATCATCGCCCTGGTCGTGTGCATCCTCATCGGACTGCCCTTCCTGCCCATGGCGCTGCTTATCATGGGGGTGTTCAGGAACGTGAAGTTCGTGCTAAACCCCGTCTTCCTGGTGTTGCAGATAATGAAGATACCGAAAGAGTATGGGATCGCGCTGGGGCTGATCGCGGGTATGCTCATAGTTTACTCCATCATACAACTGGCCGCCCAGCTCGTGCTGGCCGCCATCGGGGGCTTTTTCAGCTATTTCCTGGTGTTCCCCCTGGACGGGATGTTCCAGCTTTACTTTTTCATGTTCCTGGGCAACCTGCTGGGCTACATGGCGTACCAGACCAGGTTCAAGCTCAAGTGGTGGCCCGAGAACGTGGAGGAGCCGGTTTTCATGGTGGGCGGTCGCGAGGTCAACATGGGTCAGACGAGGCCCTCCACTATCGCAAGGGCAGCCTCGGGAGCGGCAGCCGCGGCGGTGGGAGCGGGCGCCGCGGGAGCGGTGGGCCTTGCCGCAAAGTCCGCTGGGGGAGAGGCATCGGCCGCGCCGGTCGTGGACGAGGAACTCTCCAGGAAGGTAAACGACGGCATGGCCATGATCGAGCACGGCCGGCACCAGGAAGCCTTTGACCTTTTCAAGCAACTGCTGGATGAAAACCCGGGCGACATGGGGGCCCTGCGCGGCATGGTCCTGGCATCCATCAGACTGAAAGACGTACAAAGCCTGCAGAAGTACGCCGACATGCAGGCCGCGGAGCTCATAAAGCAAAAGTCCTTCGAAAACCTGTGGGAGACCTTTCAGAACATAAAGAAGAGTATTCCGGAATTCGTGCACTCCCCCCGCAACCAGTTCGCCCTCTCCAGGTGGCTCAGCCATAGTGAGGAGTTCATGGAAGCGGCCAAGGCCCTCCGGGAGCTCGCGGTAAAGTTCCCCGACCACCCCATGGCCCCCAAGGCCCTGTTCCAGTGCGGCGAGATACTCTGGAAGAGCTGCAATAAGCCGGAGAACGCAAGGCAGATGTTCGAGTACATCTTGAAGCGCTACCCCGACGTGGCCTTCGCCGACCAGGTGCACCACGCCATGTCGCAGATCGAAGAACGGTAAGCACAGCCCATGCTACTCCCCATAGGCAGCGACCAGGCCCGCACCAGGCGCCCCAGGCTCACCATAACCATAATGGCGGTCTGCTTCGTTGCATACGTCCTCATATACTGGCTCCACCAGGTCTACGGGCTCTACGCCGCGCCTTTTCACAGGGACCTCGGCAAAATCGAATCCAGGCTCATGCTCGAATACCTCGAGTCCAGGGGAGAAGAGCACCCGCAAACGCGCCTGCGAAGGATATACAAATCCCGTGGAGAGGCCCGAAGGTTCCAGGAGGAGTTCCGCAAGGCCATGGAAGAGGGCGAGGTCGTGCCCAGGGACTCGCGCCAGTACCGGCAATGGGAAGAGGCTTACACCAGGGCCCGCAAGGCCAGGAGGCGCGACCCGGTCTACCTCCTGGGCTACGTGCCCGCTGACGTAAACCCCACCTCAATACTTACGCATATGTTCATCCACGGCAGCTTCTGGCACTGGTTCGGGAACATGTACTTCCTCTGGCTGGTGGGCCTCAGCCTCGAGGACATATGGGGGAGGAAGTACTTCGGGCTCCTCTACCTCGCCGGGGGCGTGGCCGCGGCGCTCACCCACCACGCCATCAACGTGGGCTCGCAGGTCCCGGTGGTGGGGGCCTCGGGCGCCATAGCCGCCTTGATGGGAGCGTATACCATAAGGTTCAACCACGCCCGGCTGAGGTTCGTGTTCTTCAAGTGGCAGTTCTGGCTGAAGGCCTGGATCCCGCTGGGGTTCTGGTTCGCAAGGGAGGTTTACTACGGGCTCGTCTCCTGGGGCCAGTTCACCGGCGTTGCCGTATGGGCCCACATCGGGGGCTATGCCTTCGGCGTCGTGGCCGTTCTGGTGTTGAAAAGGGTCAAGGCGGAGGAGACCTTTATCGCCCGCTCTCTCACCGAGCAGGACAAGAGGGACAGGCGCAGGGAGGAGAAGAAGACCCTGAAGAAGCAGGTGGCGCCCCAAAGGTCGGAGGAGCTGGAGCAGGGGATCGAGGCCAGGAAAAGGGGAGAGCATAAACAGGCCGTTGACTGGCTGCACAAGGCTGTGCTCAAGAACCCGGACGACTTTGACGCAAGGGAAGAGCTCATAAGGATCTACCACAACCTGGAGAGGCGCGAGGAGTGCGCAAAGGAGATAGGCGAGCTTATCCAGAGGTTCATACAGCGCCGCGAGACGGACAAGGCCCTGGGCTGGTACAACGAGCTTATAAGGCTGGGTATTTCCGCAAAGGCCGGGGATGAATGGAAGCTCTTGATCGGACAGGAACTGCAAAAGCGCGAGGATTTCGAACAGGCAATCAGGGCATACCACGAGTTCGCAAGCCGAAGCCCCCGCGACCCCCGGGCTCCCAAGGCGCTGTTCAACATCGCTTCCATACTGGCCGACAAGCTGGAAAAGCCCGAAAACGCCCTCCAGTTCTACGACCACTTAAGGGCCAGATACCCCGACTGGATGCCCGAGGAGGTGGAGAAGAACAGGCAGGCCGTTGCAAGACGCGTCTGAATATGGACGTCACTTGCCAAAGTGGAAAACAGTAAACAAAATATGTAGGAAAGACCTTGAGAGGAGGGAAGAAAAATGGCGGTAGAAAGAGTAAGCAGGATAGTGGCCACGTCTCCCAACGGGTTCCAGGACGCCATCACCGAGGGACTGAAAAGAGCCAACAAGACGCTCAGGAACCTGCGCAGGATAGACGTAGTGTCCCAGGGGGCCCGGCTGTACAACGGCGAGATACAGGAGTACGAGGCCACCCTGGACATAACATTCGTGCTCGAATAAGAGGCCAGCTCCTGGAATAGAGGACAGGCAAAGGATGAACGAACAAGGGCCGCCGCCGAAGTGGGGCGGTGCCGAGCCCCCACACCAAGACGGCGACAAAAGGGAGAAGCCCGCATACGCGCCCGCCTCGGGCGCCGCGCAATCCATTTTCGACCGGCCAGGGCCGTGGGGGTTCTGGGCCACCATCGTTTGGCTGTTTGCAATGTTCGCCGCGGCGCTGGCAGCCTCGCTGGTGGCAATGCTTGCCTGGACGGCTTACCTGCACTTGTCCGGCCGCGGTGCCGAGACCGCGGAGCTTTTGAGACAGGTTCAGTCCAACGGCGACTTCGTGTGGATCTCAGAGCTTTTCCTGTTCGTCTTTGTGGGAGCGGTGCTGGTCCTTGCGGTGGCATCCAGACGGAGCTTCCCCGCCCGGGACTATCTCGCCTTGAAGCCGCCCGCCTGGAAAGCGCTGGTCGCATGGCTGGGCGGGCTCTGCCTGTTCGTGGCAGCCTCCGACCTCATCATACACCTATGGGGCGCAAGCCCGGTGGCCGAGTGGATGCGGGACATATACGCTAGCGCGTCGTGCCTGCCCTGCCTGCTCGCGGCGCTTATAGTGCTTGCGCCCGTTCTGGAGGAGCTGGTGTTCAGGGGTTTCATCTTCACCGGCGTGCAGGAAAGGCTGGGCCCCTTCTGGGCGGTGGTCTTCGCCACGGCCCCGTGGGCGCTTTTGCACCTGCAGTACGAGTGGTACTACATGGTGGTGGGCTTCATGCTCGGTATGCTCTTTTGTATCGCGAGGTGGAGGACCGGATCCATATACGTGTCCATTATCATGCACGCGCTCTCCAATATCATCGCCACCCTTGAGACCACCCTCTTCTCCTGACCCCTAGACCTTTATTGCCCTCCCGCTCCTCGCCGACTTGTAGGCCGCGTCCAGTATCCTCATTATTGTGAGGCCGGTCTCCAGGCCGGGCGATGGCTGCTTCCTCCGGCGGATGCAGTCGAGGAAATGTTCCATCTGCCGGTCGTATATGACCTGGTCGCAGTGCTCGGCGCGCTCGGGCATGGGAGGCCGGAAACGACCGGGGAGGCCGCCCGCCTCGATCTTGAGCTCGGTGGGGAACACCCTTGCGTATCCCCTGGCGCCGAAGAGCTGGGTGCTGGCCTCGGGTCCGTCCATGTGCGGGTTCCACCACCCGCTCTCGACCATTGACACGGCGCCGTTGTCCCACCTGACCATGAGCACGGCCATGTCGTCTACGTCGTACCTGCCGTAATACGTACCAATATGGGCGCACACGCTCTCCGGACGGGGGTCGCCCATTATATATCTTGCCGTATCAAGGGCGTGCACCCCCATGTCCACCAGCGCGCCCCCGCCGGCCAGTTCCTTTTTTACGAACCACCCCGAGGGGCCCCAGTTCTCGTGGATGCCGTAGCCCTTGGTTTTAACCACCCTGCCGATCAACCCCTCCTTCACCACGCCGCGCACGTAGTTGACCTCGCGGTCGAAGCGCCACATGTGTCCCACCAGCACCAGGCGCCTGTACCTCCTGGCCGCCCTGGCTATCTCCTGGGCCTCCCTCAAGCTGACGGTCATGGGCTTCTCGATCAGCACGTCCTTGCCAGACTTGAGCGCGGCCATGGCATACGGATAGTGATACTTGTTGGGAGTGCCGATTACCAGAGCGTCAACGTCGTCACGCGAGACCACCTTCTCGAATTCCGTGGTGTGGAAGGGTATGCCGTAGACGCCGGCGAACTCTTTCGCCGACTTTTTGGTCCTTGCGCAGGCCGCAACCATCTCCGCGCCTTCCACCTTCCCTATGGCCCGGGCGTGGAAGTTGCCTATGAACTTCGTTCCGATGATCGCCATCCCCTTCTTCTTCATGCCTGGTTCCCCTTCCAGTTCCCTTCTCTCAACATGTCTTTCAAACTCTTTGCAATCGCCTCCCTTGCCGGTTCACCCTTCCCGGGTTCCAGCTCGTCCAGGGCGCGCAATATGCCTCCCAGTATGGGATGCCCGGAGAGCACGCGAAGCTCAACGCCCGGGAACTCCTCCGCCACCCGCATCTTAATCTCATCCACCAGGAAGTGCGGCCTTCCCTTCTGTAGAACGCTCCCGCCAAGCACCAGCGGGACCTCCTCGCCCCTATCGAACAGCCCCCGCATAACCGCCAGCGCCGCCTCGGCCGCGGCCCTTCCGTGATCCCTCAGCACCCGGATCGCAACCTTATCGCCCTGACCCGCGGCCTCGAACACCAGCGGCGTCAGCCCCTCGATGTCAAGCGCCTTTTGCGAGTCGAAGTATCCGAACTCGATTATGTCCTCCAGCTCCGAGAGCCCCAATGCACGTTTGAACCCGTCCTCCAGCATGGTGCGCTCGCCCCTTCCGTCAACGCCTTTCATGGCCTCGACTATTGAGTCGAACACCAGGGCGGAGGCGTTCGCCTTGTCCCCGGTCAAAGGCCCCAGCCCCCATGCCTTTTTAATCCTTCCTTTCTTGTCCATGCCGATACAGTTGGAGCCTGCGCCCCCGACGAGCGCCACCCCTACCCCGTCCTCAGTGCCCGCCCGCAGTGCTAAAAGCGTGTCGTTCACCAGCACCCTCTTGTCCGCGGGGTCGAAGGACGCGATCATATTCTCGATGGTATCGAAGTCCTTGTCACGGTCGGCCCCGGACACGCCGTAGCAGGCCGCGCTGACCGGGGCCGCGCCTGCCCGCTCCAGCGCCCTTTTAACCGACCTTTCCAGGGCCCCGGCCGCGGCCTTGCCGCCGACCGACTGGAAGTTGCTCCCACCCTCCCGCACAAGAGACAGCAGGGACCCGCCCTCGTCTGCCACCGCGGCCAGGGTCTTGGAGTTGCCCCCGTCCACCGCCAGCACCACCCTCATTTCTTTTTCCCCATACGTAACCGCATCAGAGCAGCTCGGAGAGGTTCTCCCTGATCTTCAATATTGCGTCGCTCACCTGCTCCACGTCCCTCTTCGAGCCCAGCAGTATGGAGTGGTGCATGCACACCGACTCCTTTTCGTACGCGCGCTCGCACACCGGCAGCCTGAACCTGGAAGGGTCAATCCTCCTCCAGTGGGTCTTGTTAAGGTTGTAGCGCTGCTTGGTGTGCGGCCGGTAGAGGGGGTCGTTGTTGAGCGGCACGTAGCAGTGCTCCACGCCCGTGCCCAGCTCGATCGAGAGCGCCTGCCTGAACCTCTCGACCGGGAGTCCCTTGAAGGCCCGGGCGTCGTATCGGAAGGCGAAGTTGAAGTAGCTCTGCACCGTTGCCCTCCGGTCCCTCTTCATCGGAGTGATTCCCTTTATGTCTTTCAGCATCATATTGAGGTGTATGGCGTTGCGGTCGCGCTTCTTCACCTGGCCCGGCAGCCTCTTGAGCTGCTCGATCAGCACCGCGGCCTGCCACTCGGTCATGCGATAGTTGCCGGACTGTATGAGGTCGCCCTCCGAGCCGTACTGTCCGGCCCCCTTGTGCCCCTTGGGCTTGTCCTCTTTCGGCCTCCTGCCGCAGTTGCGCAGCGCATCCAGCCTGGTATAGAGGTCCTTGTCCGAGGTGGTGACCACCCCGCCCTCGCCCGCAGTGAGCACCTTGGAGAGCTGCAGGCTGAAGGAGCCGATGTCGCCGATGCTGCCCGCGTGCCTTCTCCTCCATACTGCTCCGTGTTGGTGCGCGCAGTCCTCGATCACCGATAGACTGTGCCTGCGTGCTATCTCCATGATCCTGTCCATGTCCGCCATGCAGCCGTAGAGGTGCACGGGTATGATGGCCCGGGTGCGCGAGTTTATCGCGGCCTCCGCTTTCCCCGGGTCAATGCACCATGTGTCCGGGTCAACGTCAACCAGCACGGGCACGGCGTTCACGTCAATGACCGCGGCCGCGGTGGCCTGCCAGGTGAGACCGGGCACGATCACCTCGTGGCCGCAGCCTATGTCCAGGGCCTCCAATGCGAGCTGGAGGCTGACCGTGCCGTTCGCCACGGAGAGCGCGTACTTCGACCCGATGAGATTCTTGAAAGCATTGTTGAACTCCCTCTCCATGGGCCCGTTGTACGACCACACCCCGGAGTCCAGCACCCGGCCAAGCCTCTTCCTCTCGGCCTCCCCCCACACCGGCCAGCGGGGCCACGGGTTCTTCTTCGCATCGCGGAGGGGCCTCCCACCGTTTACGGCAAGCTTCGCCATATTCTCCTCCTTATAAGATCATTCAAGCGCTAGGCCGCTGCTTTCCATTATGTCGTCCAGCACCTCGCCTGCCACGTCGGCGTCCGGTCCCAGCGGGTGCATTGCGAGCGCGAGGAGCGCCTTGTCATAGTTACGCTCCAGAGCGGCCTCGATAGTGAGCTTCTCGTAGGACTTCACCGTATTAATAAGCCCCGCGATCACCGGCTCGGGCACCCTGGCCGGCAGCAACTCCGCTCCCTGCTTTCCCGCCCGGCACGGTCCCTCGACCACGGCGTCGTCCGGAAGCCCGGGGACCGCGCCCCTGTTCAAAACGTCCAGGACCTGCACGTTCTCCAGATTAAAGAGTATGGCCTCCATCAGCTCGATCGCGGCCAGGGAGTAGTTGGCCCCCCCCCTCCTCCCGAGCATCTCCGGCTTCTCGCCGGCGCATTGGTCCGCGTATATTTCCATGAGCCCGGCCTCGATCTCCATGACCTCGTCAGCCCGGGTGGTCTCGCTCCTTTTTTGCTCTTCCAGCATGCTTTCCCTCATGTAATAGTAGCGCAGGTAGTGCATGGGTATCATGCCCAGTGCCTTGAGGAAGCGGGGCGGGTAGTCGAGCTCGGAAATCTCGGCCCTCTTCCCGGGCGAGTCCGCCCATGAAATCACCTCCCTGGTGACGTCCTCTCCCCGCAGCAGCACCCTTCTCACCCATGAGAGGTGGTTCAGGCCCACGTAGTCGAGCTCGATCTCGGACCTGTCCGCGCCCAGCCCCGCGGCCAACTGCAGGTGGAAATTAACCGGTATGTTGCAAAGCCCGATCGCATTCAGGCCGGTATTTTTAAGCACGGCCTCGGTGACCAGCCCCGAGGGGTTGGTGAAGTTTATCACCACCGCGTCGGGGGCGGCAGCCTCTATACGCTTGCATATTTCGAGCGCCGCCGGCACGGTGCGCATGGCCTTGGCGAACCCGCCAACCCCGGTGGTCTCCTGGCCGATGAGACCGTGGCGCCAGCCCAGGAGCTCGTCCTTTTTCCTGGCAAGGTTCCCGCCCACCCGGACCTGGATTATGATAAAGTCCGAACCTGACGCGGCCTCGTCCAGGTCCAGGGTAGAGCTCACCGCGAGATCAGCGCCCCCGGCCTCGGCCATCCGCCTTACAAAGCCTGAGACAACCTCGAGCCTTTTGTCGTCAACATCGTAGAGTGAAAGCTCTGAGAGCCCGATCCCCTTTGCCCTGGAGATGAGGCCGTGCGCCAGCTCGGGCGTGTAGCTGCTCCCCCCTCCTATGACCGCGACCTTCATTTCCCCTCGGGTCATTCATAATACAATCGTGTGGAGAGATTTATCAAGCGGGGCAAAGCTTGCAGTTTCTATAAAGGAGAACCAGGGCGCTTCACTCCCCCATCATCTTCTTCGCGCTCTCCTTCAGCTCTTTTCGCTCGAGCTTTCCGCTTGCCGACCTTGGCATCTTTTCCACGAAGAAGACGTTCTTGGGCTTTTTATATCCTGCCATCCTCTCGCGGCAGTACTGGATTATTTCCTCGGGGGTGAGGTCCGCGTCCTTGGTGGTCTCGATCACCGCGGTGACAGCCTCTCCCCACCTCTCGTCCGGGACCCCGGTCACTCCCGCGTCCCTGATATGGGGATGGGCCAGCAGTATCTCCTCCACCTCCTCGGCGTACACCTTCTCTCCCCCGGTGTTTATTATTGAGGAGCCGCGGCCTATCAAGTGGAAGTACCCCTCATGGTCCATGGTGCCCTCGTCCCCCACGTGGAACCAGCTCCTGCCCTCCAGGGGCCTGAAATGCTTATCCGTTTTTTCCGGGTCGTTCCAGTACCCCAGTGCGTTGAACCCTCCGAACACCAGCTCCCCCTTCTCGCCAGGTTTCACGTCCTCGTTTGTTAAGGGGTTTATCACCCTGGTCTGGTTGATGCCCTTGGATGAGATTTTTATCTTCAGCATGGATATGTCCTCGTCGTCGGACGCGGACACCTGGGTGTATGCCGCGCTGGTCTCGGTGGAACCCAGCTCGTCCAGCAGCAAGAGGCCGGGGTGCTTTTTCAGGAAGCGCTTCTTCACGCCGGGAGAGAATCGCACTCCCGATGATATGATGGCTGCCAGCGAGCTTATGTCATAGTCCTTCCTCTCCAGCTCCTCCACCATGGGCACGGCGAATGCGTCGCCCACGATAACGATGATGTTGGCCTTTGTGCGCTCCAGGGTCTGCCACAGCTCTGCCGGGTCGAAGGGGTGCCTCTTTTTAAGGTATATGCTGGTTCCGGCGCTGGCGCCGATCATGGAGAAGTTGGACTCGTATGCGGTGCCGTGGAAAAGGGGCGCCACCGCGATCATCCTCATCTTTCCGCCCCCTATACGATAGTTTATCTTTGACCCCAGGAGCCTGAGGAAGAGTTCGTCACCGGATTCCGACTCTTCCGCTCTCTTAAGAAGCCATTTGAAGAGCCTGCCCTTAAAGAACCTCTCGCTCAGTGCAACCGGCAGGATCACCTTGATCCCGGCATACGCCTCGCTGGGAAGATACGGCAGCCTCTGTATCAGCGGCTCCATGGCGGTGACCATGATGGCGTCCAGTCCCCTCACCCGGTTGTAGTAGTCCCACACCGTGCCCTTGGGATAGCCGGTGGTGCCCCCGGTGTAGAAGAGGAATGCGAAGTCGTCGTTTGTGACCCGCCATGGAAAGCTAGGCCTGGTCTCGGGGTATTTTTGCATGAGGTCCTCGTAGTAAAACATTTCTCCTTCCGGCTTCTTGTCCATGACTATGTAGTGCTTGAGCTCCGGCAGTTCGCCTTTTATTTGCAATATCCTGTCCATGTTGTCGGACTCCATGATGAGCGCGGACGACTGGGAGTCATCCAAAATGTGCTTTAGCTCGGCCGCGATGAAGCGGGGGTTTACGTTCACCGGCACGGCGCCGATCTTCGAGGCCGCGAAGTACGACTCCATCCACTCGATGGAGTTGAACCCCATAATGGCCACCCGCTGTTCTTTGTGGATGCCCAGGTCGAGCAGGGCGTTGGCCAGCCGGTTCACCCGCTGGTTGAACTGGCGCCAGGTGAGCTCTTTTTCTCCGCGGATGAACGCTATCCGATCGGGTATAGTGGAGGCTATTTTCTCCAGGCGTCCGCCCCAGGTGTGGTCGGACTCCTTGCCGTGGGGATAGCTCTGCCTGTACTTGTCAAACGTGTCCATGTCGTCTCCCTCCCTTGTAATCTCAGATAAAAACATACAACAGCGAGGCAAGGGAATGCAAGTGGGAATAAACCCTGATGATTGAACATCGCAGCATTAGGTGTTACATGTTAAGGTATGAGCAGCATGAGCCAAGCGGACGGGATGCCCGGCGCACGAGGCGCCGCTGACAGGTTCCCCCTTGTAAACCTCCTGCTTTTCCTGCTCACCCTTTGCACCACCATGGTGGCAGGGGCATACCTCTCGCATTTCGACCACGACATAATAAGGTTCTGGGTGCAGTTCAAATACCACTGGCGCACGTGGACACTGGAGGGCCTGCCGTTCGCGGTCTCGCTCATGGCCATACTGGTCTCGCACGAGTTCGGGCATTTTCTCATGTCCCGCCATCACAGCGTACGCTGCTCCCTGCCCTACTTCCTGCCGGGCCCCAACCTGGTGGGCACCTTCGGGGCGGTGATCTTCATGAAGTCGAGCATCCCCCACCGGCGGGCCCTGTTCGACATCGGGGCAGCGGGACCACTCACCGGCCTGGCTGTGGCCGTCTTCACCATGGTGCTGGGCTTTGCCACCGCGGAGGTCGAGGTGTTCCAGGCCCGCGACTTTCCCCACGGCATGGTGCTCTTCCATCCCAACCTGCTGCTCCACTCATACTTGTACGTATGGGAGGCGCTGTCCGGGTCGGCGCTCCCGGAGAACGCGGTCATCAGCAGTCCCCTCCTGGACGCGGCCTGCGTGGGGTTTTTAGTCACCATGCTCAACCTGCTCCCGGTGGGACAGCTTGACGGGGGCCACGTGGCCTACGCGGCCCTGGGCAGGAGGTCCTTCTGGCTCGGGCTTCTCATGCTGGCGGCGATAATCTTCATGGGGGTCATGTACTGGGTACCCTGGTTCTTCCTTGCCGGACTGCTCTTCCTCTTGATGGGCAGGAGAGGGTTCAAGCACCCCCCGCCGCTCGACCCACACCTTCGCCTGGACCGGGGCAGGCAGGTCCTGGCCGGCCTGGTTCTGGTACTTTTCATTTTTATCGTTTCCCCTGCGCCGGTGGACGTCTACATTCCCGGGGTCTTGGAGGAGATCACCTCCATAACCCCGCCCCGTTGACCTCAAATCCCGGCGTGCTATTGTAATAACTGTAGATGGAATTCGACAAAGAAAGGATCGGCCCTTTTATCACCGTGATAATAGTTTGCGGCGCGGGCATCCTGCTTTTCAGCGCGTTCGAGTACCTCTTCGTGTCCAGGGAGCAGACCTGGAAGCTTATGGGACTCATTGGCGTGGTGCTGCTCATCGGCGGCCTCGGCGCCCAGCCCTTTTTCAGCCTGCCTTCAAAGATGCCGATCAACATAAAGGTGCATCTCAGCGCCGGACAGATCATGATGTTTACAGGCGTACTCCTTTTCATCTACGGCATCTCAGCGTCGCTGGAATCTTCGGTGAGTATGATAAAACTCTTCACCCTCTTTGCGGGACCAATAGTATTCGCGGCCGGCTACCTTCTCTTTAAAAAGCCCAAGTTCCCCCATGACAAGGATTGGATACAATGAAATATAAGAAGAGGTCCACTTATGCAAGCCCCGGAAAGTAGCGGGATACGACCTCGAGCAGCCGCCGCCCGCGCTCTTCCTTTGAAAGGTACTCCGAGATCACCGGCAGCATGCAGGGAATGAACCTCAAGAAGTCCGGCCTCATCTTCACCTGCTCAATGAAGTAAAACCTCCCCACCACCTTCAGCATCCTGTGGATAACGCACAGGTCCAGGACCCTCCTGAAGTCATCCTCGTCCACCCGCTCCCCGGTGCGCTCCGAAAAGGCCCGCAGGTAGTAGCCGATCAGGTGCTCGACCAGCGCAGGGCCCAGCAGGGCCGAGGTGTCGCGGTCATAGAGGAAACATGCCAGGTCGTATGGGAGAGGCCCCATGAGCGCGTCCTGGAAGTCTATAACCTTGACCTTTCCGAGGGAGAAGATGAGGTTGTCCAGGTGATAGTCCCGGTGCTGCAAGGCGTACGCGGATGAGAAGAGATCATCCACTATTGCTTCAAAGCAGGAGTTGATCACCTTCTCGTCCCGGGAGGAGAGCTCTCCCGGCATCCTCGCCTTTATTGCGTGCTGGGTGAAGTGGTCGAGCTCCCAGCGCAGAAGCTCCTTGTCGAAGCTCACCTTGAAGCCGAGAAAATCATCGGAACGGCAGTTGCTCGCGTCCGCCTGAATCTTTGCAAGCTCGTCCAGGGCCTTTTCAAAGGCGCGCTTCTTTGCGGCAACGTCACTGCTCTCCGCATACGAACGCAGATGCAGGTCCCCGCAGTCCTCCATGTATATAAGTCCCTGGTCGCCGTTGTAATGGTATATCTCTGGTACGTTAATCCCGCACTGGGAAAGATGCCTGTGTACGTTTATAAAGGGAAGCTCGCGGATAAACCCGGCGTCCATGACCTCCTCCACCCCCCGGGCCGGGTCGGGGTCGCAGAGGATCATAACCACCATGCTGTCAACCGGACTTTGGCCCTCGATAAAAACGCGGCAGTATCCCCGAACCGAGGCGCCCCCGGCCAGGGGCTCAATCCTGTAAGACCCTGACCCGGCAAAAGGCATGGACTCAAGGTCCCGGGCCACGGTCTCTTCGAACTTTTTCCTGTCAACGCCGAGCCTCTGAAACAGCTCATCCATATGTCCTTATACCTCTCTGCATTCAAGGTCCATCGCACCGGGACCGTCGTCTATCTCCCCCAGGACCCTGACCACCTCGCCGGGCCAAGCGGCGATGAAGTGGGGGCGGCAGTCGTCTTTGAACTCGCCGCCGTTCGTAACCAGGCAGGTCCAGGCCCCCGCGCTCCTCCCGCACATGACATCGTATCGGAAGTCCCCCACCATGAGAACGGCGCCTGGTTCTATGCGCCACTCCCGCGAGAGGAAAAGCAGGGCCTCGGGGTCCGGCTTCAGGGCTATCCCCGAGTCCCTTGTAATGACCCTGTCAACCTCGAGGCCCAGCCTGGAGATGACAAGCGCCGTGGACTTCTCCGAGTTGCGGGTCACGATGGCGCTCAAAAGCCCTCTCCTTTTCACCTCCTGCAAAAGCTCGACCACGCCCCGGTTCAGTTCCGCGTTCTCAGCCGCCCGCTCCTCGTGGGTCTCGAGCACACGCATGGCCCGGGCCCTTTCCGGGCCGGACACGCTCTCCATCTGCTCCAGCAGGGACTGCCTGGAAAAAGACAGACCGGCCTCCACTCGTATCTGCTGGAAGTTCAGGAACGGCCTGGTCAAAGTGCCGTCAAAGTCGAATACCACGGCTTTCAGCATGTGCATTATATTAAGATCAAACCGGAAACTCATCAAGCCTTTACACGTCGGTCTGGTTGTTTCCGATGGTGTGTGTTAACATTTAATTAAAGGGAAGTTGCTTGTTGCAAGCCTGCTTTACTTCCTTTTTAATGCCTTTCGGGGGGTTGTGGAATTGAGTGAGGAAATGACCCTGCTGGAAGTCGCCCGCTCCGGGCGTGTAAGCCCGGAGATGGAGGAGGCCGCCCGCCTGGACTCGGTTGAACCCGGGATTATCCGCAGAGGTATAGAGAGCGGCTCTGTGGTGGTGACCAGGAACCGGGTCCGGAAGAGCGTGCGGGCCCTGGCCATCGGCGCCGGGCTCCGCACCAAAGTGAACTCCAACATCGGCACCAGCCGCGACCGCTTCGACCTGGAAGAGGAGCTGTGCAAGCTGCGGGTGTCCGAGCAGGCCGGCGCGGACACGGTCATGGACCTCTCAACCGGCGGCCCGTTGCGCGAGCTCAGGCGCGCCATCATAAAAAACACCTCCCTGCCCGTGGGCACCGTGCCCATCTACCAGGCCGCGGTGGACGTGCGCGAGAGCGGCCGCAAGGTTGTGGACATGTCCTCCGACGAGCTCTTCGATGCCATCGAGGAGCAGGCCAAAGACGGGGTGGACTTCGTGACCGTGCATTGCGGTGTGACGCAGCGCTCCATGAGGCAACTGGAGGAGGAGGGCCGCGTGCTGGACGTGGTCTCCCGCGGGGGCTCGCTCACCATCGGCTGGATGAGGCACAACGGAGAGGACAACCCCCTCTACGTCCAGTTCGACCGGCTGCTGGAACTCGCTCGCCGGTACGAGCTCGTATTGAGCCTGGGCGACGGGCTCCGGCCGGGGTGCATAGCCGACGCCACCGACCGGGGCCAGGTCGAGGAGCTGGTCATCCTGGGAGAACTGACAAAGCGCGCCCGGGACGCGGGCGTGCAGGTCATGATCGAGGGACCGGGCCACGTGCCCCTCGACCAGATCGAGGCCAACGTCAGGATGCAGAAGCGCATCTGTCAAGGGGCCCCCTTTTACGTGCTGGGGCCGCTGGTGACCGACGTGGCCGCGGGCTACGACCACATAACCTCGGCCATCGGCGGGGCCCTGGCCGCGTGGGCCGGCGCCGACTTCATCTGCTACGTCACGCCGTCCGAGCACCTCCGGCTGCCCACCGTGCAGGACGTGCGCGACGGCGTTATAGCCGCACGTATAGCGGCACACGCCGCGGACCTTGCCAGGGGACTTCCCGGGGCCGCGCAGTGGGACTTAAAGATGGCGCGCGCAAGGTACGACCTCGACTGGGAGCGGCAAATAAACCTGTCCATTGACCCCGACCGCGCAAAGGAAGTCCGCTCACAGATACCGCCATCGGACGAGGACGTGTGCTCCATGTGCGGCGAACTCTGCGCAATCAAGCTGGGAAAGACCGGGAAGAAATAGCGCGGCTCAGTGCCGTCCAGAGTAATTTTTATTTCACGCAAGGGCGCAAAAATTAATTAGCATGGACGCGGACCTGTTATTCAAGCGGGCGGAGGTGGTTGACGGAAGCGGCTCCGCGCCTTTTACTGCCGACGTTGCCGTGTCAGGGGACAAGATAGCCGCGGTGGGCGACCTGGACCGGGTGCGGGCGCAAAGGACAGTGGACGCAAAGGGACGCGTGCTCTGTCCGGGTTTCGTGGACATGCACGGCCACTCTGATTACTTCCTCATGATACTCCCTTCCGCGGATGGCAAGGTCATGCAGGGCGTGACCACCGAGGTGGGGGGCAACTGCGGCTACTCGGGCGCGCCACTCAAGGGCAAGCTGCTCGATGACCGCAGGCAAAGCCACAAGGAGCTCTACGACCTGGAGGTGGACTGGGAGGACTTCCCGGAGTTTTTGCAAAGGCTTGAAGCGTCCCGGCCGGCCATGAACTTCGCGCCCCTGGTGGGCTTCAACACCGTGCGGGCCGCGGCCGGGAGCTACTCCTCAAAAGAGCCCTCCCCGCAGGACCTCGATAACATGAAGGGGATGATAAGGGAGGCGCTTTCCGCGGGAGCGTTCGGAGTGAGCTTTGGCCTCGTATACCCTCCCGCATCTTTCGCCTCTTTTTCCGAGCTCCTGCAGTTCGCTCTG
Source organism: uncultured bacterium (assembly GCA_964650485.1). Lineage (GTDB taxonomy): Bacteria > RBG-13-61-14 > RBG-13-61-14 > RBG-13-61-14 > DATKZS01 > CAZYTX01. Next base: position 19,756 of record CAZYTX010000006.1, read on the forward strand.
GAGGTCTCTTCCCACGGGGGAGTAGTTGCATCCCACATGAGGAGCGAAGGTGACGGGCTTGTCGAGGCGGTGCAGGAGTCCGTGGAGCTCGCCATGCAATCGGGGGCCCGCTTCCAGGTGAGCCACCTTAAGACCTCGGGCCCGGAGAACTGGTCCAAGCTCGGGCAGGTGTTCGAGCTCATCGAGGGGGCCCGCTCCCGGGGCCTTGTCATATGCGCGGACAGATACCCTTATCTCGCCAGCTTCACCGGGCTCTCCGCGGCGCTTCCCGGCTGGATATTCGAAGGGGGCAAGGATGCTTTCTTTGAAAGGCTCGCTGACCCGGAAGTGCGCCAGAGGATAAAAGAGGAGCTGGGCGCCCCGGGCAAGCCCGCTGATATATGGGACCGGATAGTGATCTCCCAGGTCTTCGCTGAGGGCCTGGAGAAGTACGAGCTCATGAGCGTGGCCCGGTGCGCAGCGGAGACCGGGGCACACCCGGTGGACTTTGTCTGCGGCCTGCTCTCCGACACGGGTGACAGGGTGTCTGCGTCCTTCCACACCATGTCCGAGGACAACCTGGAACTCATATACAAAAAGGAGTGGGTGATGGTCGGCTCGGACGCTGCCGTGCGCACGCTGCAAGGGAATCTCTCCGAGGGCAAGCCCCACCCCCGGGCCTTCGGCGCCATGCCCAGGGTGCTCTCCTGGGTGGTGCGGGAGAAGGGCTGGCTCGACCTTCCCACCGCGGTAAGCAAGATGACCTCCGCGCCATGCCGGATGCTGGAAATAAGCGACCGGGGCCTCGTAAAGGAGGGGCTTTTCGCGGACCTGGTGCTCTTCCATCCCGGCCGGGTCCGGGACACGGCCACGTATGATCATCCGAAACAGTATCCAGAGGGTATAGACATGGTGGTGGTGAACGGCAAGGTGGTTGTGGAAGATAACAGGTTGACCGGCAATAGACCCGGCCGGGTGCTTGCGAGGGAGTCATGAAACCCTTAATCGGAGTACCACCGGACGTGGACCAGGAAGAGCGCATCTACACCCGCACCCCCGATGAAAAAATCATCTACCTGTGGGACACGTACTTGAAGGCGGTGATGGACCACGGCGGCCTGCCGGTCATGCTTCCCGTTTCCTCCTCGCCCTCACATATCAGATCGGCTGCGGACGCCTGCCACGGCTTCCTGCTGCCCGGGGGCGCGTTCGACATCCCTCCGGAGTACTACGGAGACGAGCCGCTGCCCTGGCTGGGCGACCTCAAGCCGGAGCGGAGCAGGTTCGAGTACAAGCTCCTGCTGGAGGCCATGCGCCGCGATATGCCGGTGCTGGGCATCTGCGGCGGGATGCAGCTCATCAACGTGGCCATGGGCGGCACCCTTTACCAGGACATACTAAAGGAGCATAATGGGGCCCGGGACCACCGGCAGAGGAAAAAGAGAACCAGCACCTCCCACCGGGTGAAGGTCCTGGCAGGCACGCGACTGCACGGGATCATCTCCGGGGGCGCCGGGGACGGGGAATTCCGCGTCGGGGTGAACAGCACCCACCACCAGGCGGTGAAGGACGTGGGCAGGGGTCTCCGGGTGTGCGCCGTGGCCGCGGACGGGGTGGTCGAGGCCGTGGAGAGCGAGCGACACGGTTTCGTATTGGGCGTTGAGTGGCACCCCGAGCTGCTCTACAAGAAGCACAAAGGCCACGCCCGCATATTCCAGGCCTTCATCCTGGCCGCGGGCAAATCGCTCAGCTAAGCGTTGTAGTATAAGCTACCTCGCCGGGAACTCTTCGCCTGTGTAGTCCTTCCACATCCCGCCCGCGGAGGCCAGGAGCAGAGACGCCGCCAATATTGCCATGCATAACCTTTTCATGCGCCCGCCTCCTTTGTGTCAAGAAATTGAAACCTCTCCTGCAACTGATCCTTGAAGTAAGTGCCTGGCACCAGCTCCAGTATGGCCCTCTGAGCCCGGGCGATATCATGCGTTTTTAGGTGAGGCAGCCTCATGGGCTGAAGGTTGAACTGGTAGTCGGTGTCCTCGGGGTCTTCTATGTTATAAATGCCCATTGCCCTGGTCTGCTCGTAAAGGTCCGTGCCCGGCGCAGGTGTGGTGATTGACACGGACACGCTGTTGGGCCTGATCCTCTCCACCAGCGACACGGTCTGCTCCAGGTCCTCGCGGGTCTCCACCGGCGCGCCCAGCATAATGAATGCGTGGGTGCCGATGCCGAGCTCCCTGCACAGGTCGAACGCGCGTATGGTCTGGTCCACCTTTATTCCCTTGCGGTAAAAGTCCAGCACCTTCTGGGAGCCGCTCTCCACGCCGAAGGCCACACCCTCGAGACCGCAGCGCTTCATCTGCTCCAGGAGAGGCGCTTCCACCTGGTCCACCCTGGCCTGGCAGGACCAGCTTAGGCCGGAAAGCCCCAGGGCCTGGAACTCCCTCTCAAAGGCGCGGAACCACTCGATGCCGGCGAGCGCCATGGTGTCGTCCCGGAAAAGGAAAGCGCTCCTTCCCATGCTGTCGCGTATTGCCTTCATCTCCGCCACGATCCTGTGCTGACTTCTCCTCCTGATCCTGCGGCCGAAGAGCTTGTCCTGCATGGGCTTGCAGAAGCTGCACCTCCACGGGCACCCCCTGCTGGCCATGAGCCCCGCCCGGGTGAGGCCCATGTCAAAGTATTTGATATAGTCTACAAGGCCGCGGTCAGGGTCCGGCAGCGCATCCAGGTCTGGAATAAAAGGCCTTGCAGGCCCTCTTTCAACCCGGCCGTCAACAAAGGCCGCCACACCCGGCACCGTGTGTAGTGCCCTGCCCTGCTCGACAGCCTCTGCTATTTCCACCGCGGCGGCCTCGCCCTCGCCTATCACCGCGGCGTCGAACCCGCGCTCGACCGCGTCCGCTGCGAGCACGGTGGCGTGGGGCCCGCCAAGCACCACGGGCAGCCCCGGCCGCTGGGCCTTTATCCTCTCCAGCACCGTGCATGCCCGGCCGTATAAGGCGGAGGAGGAGCTTATGCCTGCCATGTGCGCCGTACCGAGAGCTTCATCTATATCGGAGGGGTCCGATACGGTAAGGTCTATAAGACGCACATCGTGGCCCGCGGCCTCGAGCGCCGCGCCTACGTACAAGAGCCCCAGCGGCTCCTGGGGCTCCCCGAATGTGGGGTAGTCAAAACGGGGATATATGAGTAAAACGTCCATGTCCTAACTAATACGTAAAGGAAAGGCCCTTGAGAAAAACAACGGTCACACCGTCGCCCCCCTCGTCACGCTCGCCCGGGCGGAAGCTCTCCACGTAGGGGGAAAGGGCAAGCTGCTCCCTCACCACCTGCCTGAGAGCGCCGGTTCCGTGACCGTGTATTATGTATACGTTCGGCATATTGCCCCGGCAGGAGCGGTCAAGGAAGGCGTCAACCTCCGTCTCGGCCTCGTGGGCCCGATGACCCCTGAGGTCCAGGGTATTCGCGGGAGTCTGCAATAGCCGCGCTTTCGCTCCCGCATCCCCTTTCTGCATCCCGGTCAATATTGACACCCGGTCCCCTTTGCCCTTGCCTCCGGCCCCGGCGCCGTTTTTTTCTGCCGGAGCTTCCCTGCCCTCCGGCGCGGCCCTTATCTTTTCCGCGTGCACCTTGACCTTGACCTTCCCCATCTTCAACAAGACCTCGGTGTCGCCCCGCACGTCCCGGGGCGGCCTCTCCATTATCTCGGCCTCCACGCCCAAGGGCATGACCATGACCCTGTCGCCCTTTTCCACCTTTGTCCAGTCAAGGGGTTCTGCCTCGACCTCATCCTCTTCCGGGCCGTACTCGCTTCCAACTTTTTCTTTAAAGTCCCGCACCTTTGAACGGGCGGACAACACCTCTTCTCTCAAAGGAGTCCTCCTTTTGACCGGGCTGACAATACCTTCCAGCTCCCGCTCGGCCTGCCTGACCGCGTCCCTGACGGATGCCCTTATTCTTTTTTTTATCTTGTTCTCGTGCTCTTTGGCCTTGTCCCTGTATCCCCTGTACTCCGCGGCCAGTGCCTCGGTCCCGCGACGCATGTCTTCCAGCTCCTCCCTCTCACCCGCGGCCTCTTCGATCTTTTTCGAGAGCTCGCCCAGAAGCGACTCCATCCTTTCCGCACCCGCGTCCATCTCCGCCCTTGCTTTTTGTATAAGCTCCCCTTCCAGGCCGAGCCTCTTTGCTATCTCAACGCCTAGGCTCCTTCCGGGCACATCCATTATAAGCCTGTAGGTGGGCGTGAGCGAGTGCGGGTCGAAATCGAAGCCCGCGTTCATGAACCCTTCTTCCTGGTGGACGAACGACTTGAGACCCGGCAGATGCGTGGTGGCCGCCACCAGTGCCCCCCTTTGGCGGAGCGCGCACAGCACCGACGCTGCCAGGGCCGCACCTTCCTCCGGGTCGGTTGAGCCCATGATCTCGTCCAGGAGCACCAGGGAACCTTCCCCGGCCGCATCGAGTATTCCTATAATGTCCAGCATGTGCGCGGAGAAGCTTGAGAGGTCGAGCGCCAGGTCCTGCTCGTCCCTCATGACCGCGTATACGTCTTTCAATAGGCACATTTCCGAGTCCGGCCCCGCGGTCACGAACATGCCGGCCCTGGTCATGAGGGCTATAAGGCCGAGCATGGACAGGCACACGGTCTTGCCGCCGGTGTTGGGCCCGCTTATTACCAGCACCCTAAGCTCCTTGCCGAGCTGTATATCGTTTGGCACCACCTCATGGTCCCTGATTGCCAGCAGCGGGTGCCTGGCGGCTTTCAACCAGACCTCTCCCCGGGAGTTTACGCGCGGCCTGTTGGCGCCCATCTTCCTCGCAAGCATGGCCCTGGCCCGCACCGCGTCCAGGTGAACCAAGACTCGCTGGTTCGTTATGATACCGTCCGCGTTTTTCTCGACATCCGCGGAAAGCTCCTTCAGCACCCGCATGACCTCGGCCTCAATACCGGACTCGATCATCTTAAGTCGGTTGTTTTGCTCGACCAGCTCGGCCGGCTCCACGAAGACGGTCTGCCCGCTGGCGGAGGCGTCGTGCACTATGCCCTGGAACTTGTCGCGCTCGCTCGCCTTGACCGGCACCACGTAGCGCTGGCTCCGCTGTGTGTAGAAGCTGTCCTGGAGCACGGTGTCGGGGTTCCTGGTCACGATGTCCGCGAGCTTCCTGTGGATGCGGCTTTTTAAAGTGCGGTGCTTGTCGCGCAGGGACTTGAGCTCCGGGCTGGCCGTGTCCAGCACCGCGCCATCCGGGTCTATGCTCATCTCCAGCCTCTTTGCAAGGGCCGGGCAGGCATCGAGTCTTGATGCCCACTCGTATAAGCGCCCTTCCCCGGCGTTGGCGGTATAAAATGAGCGGACCTCTTCCGAGTGTTTCAGTATCCCGGAGATTGAGATGAGGTCCGCGGGTTCGAGCGCGGCCCCTGCCCTGGCCCTTTCAACCGCGGGTATGGATTCCTTTATCGGGGTGGCCGGCGGTCCCTGCTGTGACTCGAACATTTTCAGGGCCTCGTCCGTTTCCTGTAAAGCAAGCTCGCAGGCCTCCGCGGTCTCGAAGAGGTCGGGGTCCAGGCAGTACCCCTTGCCCGGCTCGGACGCGGCCATGCCCGAGAGGTGATTCAAGAGCAGGGGCCAGCCGAGTGCGCTCCTGGCCTTTTTGACAAGCTCTTCCTTTTCCGGGGGACTTATGTTTTTCTGCTCCGGCATGGATATCATTCCCTGCAGGCATGTGAACACTTTATCATATCGGCAGCGTCGTTCACGGGGACCTGTTCAGCCTCCTGAACATGGCCTTGTTCTTTCTGTATATGCACAGGAACTCGCTGAAGAGCCCGTCGTAGAGGTCCCGGTTCCTGCTTTCAGGCTCTAACACGTTCTCGTATTGGACCAGGCCCGGGATATCATCGAATGATATGGTGCCCAGACCGACTGCCGCGATCATGGCGGCGCCCCTGGCGTTGGCCTGCACGGGGGCCTCCACCCGGCGGACGGTCCTCCCGGTCACGTCGGCGAAGATACGGCACCATATGTCGGACATGGCGCCGCCGCCCACCATGTTGAGGGTCTCCATCCTGCGGCCGATGAACCTCTCAACGTACCTGAGCGCCCAGCGGCTGTTCATGGCCACGCCCTCCATGAAGGCGCGCACAATATGCCCGGCCCTGGTGGTCATGGAGAGGTTGTAGATCCCGGCGCGCAGGGCGGTGTCATCCACCGGAGTCCTCTCGCCGTTCAGCCAGGGGGTCACGATGAGCCCTCCGCTGCCCGGCGGCGCTTTCTCGGCGAGCCTGTCCAGCAGCTTGTAAGGCTCATCGGTCGGCCCCTGCGGGCACAGCTCCCGGCTGTAGAGCACGTTGTCCAGGAGGAAAGAGAGGCACCCTCCGGCCATGTCCTGCTCGTTGGCCGCGTAATACTTTCCCGGTATGGAGGTGGGCAGCGATGCAATGGAGTGGAACATGTCGGTCTTCTTAAAGGGCACGATGCACTGTATCCACGACGAGGTTCCCACGTAGAGGTGTCCCTCGTGTCGGTGACCCAGAACAGGGTCATGGAATCAAAGCTGGCCGCGAACTCGCCGGTGAGACGCAGGTTGAGGTAGTCCTTGCTGCCCATGAACATGTGCGCCTTGTCATATACCTCGGGCCGCTGGTTCTTCCAGAAGAGCACGTGGGCGATGTCGTCCTTGCCCGATAGCTGCGGCCCCCCTCCTGTCTTCCTTATCCATGGGAGCATGAGAAACACGTTGTAGCCTTCAACACTGGGGAACCCCGATACGATCTCCTTTACGTAAGGCGCCCCCCTGGAGTCCATCCAGGTGAGGGAGTTGTCGAGATGGAGGCCGTCCTTGTTCACGGCTACGGTGGAGGAGAAAGTTGACGAGCAGCACACGGCAACGATGTCATCCCTTGACACCAGTTCTTTTGACACCAGCTTTGCCGAGGTGCTTATGAGAGCTTTCCACCAGTCCTCGGGGTCCTGCTCTGCCCCCCCGCCCGGCAGGAAGTGCACGCTCCCCACCTCGCCGCAGCCTCCCAGTATTACTATGTTTGCCATTTCACTCTTCCCATTGGTTATCCGGACCTGGAGGGCCCTCCCACGAGCTCCGGCGTCTCATTCGCCCGAGAACCAGGCCGGCCCGAAGCGCATTGACGGGGCCCGAACCCCCGAATACGGAAACGGTTCATCGCCGAGCCCGGCCAGCTTTTTCCAGAAGGACAAGTGGTTGCCGGAAAGGTTCATGGCCGAGACCGGCCGCACCGCTTTCCCGCTCGAAACCCATTGCCCGCGGATGCCTATTGAGAAGTCGCCGGTGGCAGGGTTCGAGTTACCGCCCAGAAATCCGTTTATGAGTATGCCCTCTCCCATTTGCTTCAGCAGCCCGGCAAGGTTTCGCTCGCCCTTCTGAAAAACCACGTTGCTTCTGCGACCGGTGGTGGGCTCGAGTCCTAGCTTGTCCGCGTAGTAGGTGTCAAGGTAGAAGTTCTTTAGCACCCCGGCGTCTAATATTGTCATGGGCCTGGTTGCCATGCCTTCTTTGTCGAATGCGCTTGACCTGAGTCCCGCCTTAAGGTGGGGCTGGTCGCTGATGGTGAGGAGCGGGCTCGCAATACTTTTACCTATTTTGTCCGCCAGGAATGAGCGCTCCTGCTGGACCAGTCTTCCGCTCAATGGTCTCATGAAAAGCCCTGCCATGCGGGTGGCAACCCTGTTCTCGATTACAAGAGGATACTCGCCGGTCTTCTCAGGCCGGGACCCCAGGTGCATGACCGCCCTCTGCATGGCCTCCCTGCCGAGGCTCTCGTAAGAGGATATGTCTGAGAGTCGCCTGGTCTTTGCGTAGCACCATCCCGGCTGGGTGCGGCCGCCACCATCCTCCAGGCTCACGTCGGCGCCGGCCACATAGTACGTGCTCCTCTCGCCTGCCTCCATCCCGTTTGATGAAGCCATGGCGAGCTCTGCGGTGCTCGCAGAGAAGCTGCCGAAGGTGGCAATGATCTTTGCATCACAGGGCGCGGCCCGCGTTGCTTCTTCGAGCGCGGCCGCCCTCTCCCTGCATCGGTCTATGTCTATCTGTGCTCCGCGGGGGTCGAATATTCCCAGGTCCGCGGCGGTCTTTCCCTGATACTGTTCCGGATCGGGCAACGCCCTGGCCGGGTCCCTGCCCAGCAGCCGGGTGGTTTCCACGGCCTGCTCCACGAACCTCTGGAGCGCCCTTTGGCTCAGGTCGCTGGTGATATTGGACGAGTACCTGCCGTTTATGAACACCTCTATCTTGAGCGAGCTTTGGGTGGACTCGCGCACGAACTCGGGCTTTGCGTTACGCCACTCTGCGCTTATGCTCCGCCTTCTGATGACCGTTGCCCGCGCCCCTTTTGCGCCTTTTGAGCGCGCGGTCTTTACGACGGACCTCGCCTGCTCGATCAACTGCTTTTTCATGTTGACCTCCCGCCGATGGATATTGCCTTGGCCCGCACCGTTGGTATGCCGAAGGACACGGGCACCCCCTGTCCCTGCTTGCCGCATGTGCCCGACCCCCGGTGGAAATCGAGGTCGTCCCCCACCATGTCAATGGTCTCCAGCACCTCGGGGCCGTTGCCAATGAGGTTCGAGTCCTTTACCGGGCGGGCGAGCCTGCCGTTCTCTATCATGCGTCCGTATTTGAGGTAGAAGCTGAAGTCGCCTACCCCGATGTTCACCTGGCCGTTCAGGAAGCTCTCGGCGTACAGTCCTTTCTTGAGCGAGGATATGATCTCCTCAGCCGAGTGGGGGCCGCTCAACATGTAGGTGTTACGCATCCTCGGCAGGGGGTAATGCCTGAAGGATTCCCTCCTGCCCGAGCCGGTGAGCCGTGCGCCGTAGTATCCCGCGGAGAGCTTGTCCTGCAGATACGATCGCAGGATACCGTTCTCGACCAGGCGGGTGCACTCGGTCTTTATGCCCTCGTCGTCAACGTTCAGGGACCCCCGCATCCTCGCAAGAGTCCCGTCGTCAACTATGTTCACCACCTCGGGCGCCACCCTCTTGCCCATGCGGGTCGAGTATATGGACATGCCCTTGCGGTTGTAGTCGGCCTCCATTCCGTGGCCTATGGCCTCGTGCAGGAGTATGCCCGACCTGCCCGGCGCCAGCACCACCGGGTAGGCCCCGGCAGGGGGCGGCGTGGCCTCGAACAGACGGACCGTGTTCCGTGCGGCCTCCCTGGCGACCTCGTCCACAAGACCGGGCGAGTAGTACGAAATCCCGTGCCGGGCGGAGCGCGAGCTCCTTCCGGTCTCGGTCACGCCTTTGTGTCTCGCAGTGCACCTCACCACCATCAGGGTCATGGGCCGGTCATCTTCCACCAGCCTGCCGTGGCTGTCGGCCACCAGCACCCGGCAGGTCTCGTCCGAGAGGTAAACGCTCACCTTGCTTATACGGGAGTCTATAGAGCGCGCCTTTGCCTCGGCCCGCTCGACCAGGGGCAGCTTCTTGTCAATTAACACCTCTTCCCAGGGCACCTCCACCGCGTAGCGGCTTTTAACCGGCACAGCGGCAAGCGGCTTCACCTCGGCCCCTGGGGCCGCATCGGCAATGGCCCCCGCGGTGTCCGCGGCCCTCATGAGGGGGGGCCGGTCAAGTTCCTCGCAGAAGGCGTACCCCGTGGATTCGCCTTTCAGCACCCGCACCCCGGCACCCAGGTCAACCGAAGAGCTTGCCCGGCTGATCTCGCCGTCCTCCATGCTCAGGCTGTGCTTTATGCGGTGCTCAAGGTATACGTCGCAGTAATCTCCGCCGCGCGAGAGCGCCTTGTGCAATGTCTTGTCGAGAAGGGACCGGTCCACGCCGAAGCGTGTAAAGTAGTCCTTTGTGCCGCTGCTTTTACCTGCGCGCAAAAGGTCCTTTATCCCGGCGCAGCCCTGGATAAAAGGGACCGCGACAGCAGCGGCCCCTCTTGCGGCCGCCCTCATCCAGTCCCTGCGGTTTAAATGGTCCATGCCGCCCTCCCGGAAAGATACTGATTAGCCTACGGCCCTTATCAAGCTGTGCATAAGCCCGGTCCCCTCTTAACCACTTGACAAACCGGGAATGAAACTTACTATCACAAATAATCCTTTAACCTAATCATAGTCCGGGAGCGGAGAGCTTTCAATAGACGGATTTTTTTGACCCATGACCACAGGAGCGCGGCAGAAGAGAGGCATCTGCGGGATATGCCCCGCGGGGTGCTGGATCAAAGCGACCTATGACGGGCAAGGCAGGATCGCGAAGGTAGAGCCCGACGACGACCCGGACATGGGCATCACCTGCAAGCTGGCCGAGCACGCCCGCGACATCATCTACTCCCCCGACCGCGTACTCCACCCCTTGAAGCGAAAGGGCCCGAAAGGGACCTATGAATTCGAGAGGGTCACCTGGGACCACGCCTACGAGGAAATAGCCTCCAGACTGGAGCGTATAAAGGAGGAGAGCGGCCCCCGGGCCGCGGCAGTGTACACGGGCGTGGGCTGCTTCGAGCAGGCGTTCTGCGACGTGTTCCAGCCCGCGGGCGTGGCGGTCTCGTCGGCCAGCAGCGTGCTGTTCCCCTTCGGCTCGCCCAACGCCATGGGGGTGGGGGCGCTCTGCTACGTGTCCTACGGCATGATCGCCCCCCACCTGGTCACTGGCAAGATGCTTATTGACATGTTCAACGACGTTGAAAACTCGGAGCTCATCGTGGTGTGGGGAGCGAACCCGTCCACCGACCTGCCGCCCATAGACATGAAGAGGATACTGGATGCCCGGCGCCGCGGCGCTGAGGTGGTGGTCATAGACCCGCGCAGGACCATGACCGCGAAGCTCACGGACGCCCGCTGGGTGCCTTTGCGTCCGGGCACGGACGGCGCCCTGGCACTGGGCCTTTGCAACGTGCTCATCGAGGAGGAATTGTTCGACCGGGATTTGGTGAGAGACTGGACCCTGGGGTTCGATGACTTTTCCGCATACGTGCAGCAATTCCATCCGAAGGCGGTGGAGGAGGCAACCGGGGTTGACCCGGAGACCGTGGTGTGGCTCGCTCGCAGGCTGGCCTCGGCCAGGGGCGCCAGCCAGTACATGTATACAGGTCTCGAATACAGCAACTCCGGGGTGCAAGCCATCAGGGCCTCCCTGGTGCTGTGGGCCCTGGCCGGGCAGTTGGACGTGCCCGGCGGCCGCTGTTTTACCATGGAGGGCAGCCGGTTCCCGATAAACCGCGACGGGCTGGTGGCGAGCCCTAACGGGGCGCGCAAGCTTGGGTCGGACAGGTTCCCGGTTTACGCCCGCTACCGTGACGAGTCCCACGCCATGGCACTGCCCGATGCGGTGCTTTCTGGAAAGCCCTACCCGGTGCGGGCCCTTATCATCCAGGGCTCGTCAATGATCACCTCCTGGCCGGAGCCTGAGAGGTGGAGGAAGACGTTCGAGGCGCTGGACTTCCTTGTGTGCATAGACCGGCACTTGACCGCGGACGCGGCCTATGCCGACCTGGTGCTGCCGGCATGCACCTACTTCGAGACGGACTCCTACGTCACATACGGTCCCGTGTTGCGGCTGCGGGAGAAGATGATCGAACCGCTGGGAGAGTCCAGGAGCGACCTCCGGATCACCGCGGAGCTGGCGGAGCGGCTGGGGTACGGTCATCTCTATCCGCAGAGCAGCGAGGAGCTATACGAATACATTTTGGCGGTCTCGGACTTCACCATCGAGGAGGTTCGCCGGGCGGGGGGCGCAGTCTCGGTGGGCACCGAGCTCATGCAGTACAGGAAGTGGGAGAAGGGTCTGTTGCGCGCGGACGGCAGGCCCGGGTTCGACACCCCCTCGGGCAAGTTGGAGATACACTCGCGCATATTGGAGGACTACGGCTACGCCCCCTTGCCCCGCTACGTGGAGCCGGCCGAAGGGCCGGCCTCGCGGCCCGACATCGCCGGGCAATATCCTTTGGTGTTCAACTCGGGCGCCAGGGTGCGCACCAGCTTCCACACCCAGCACCACGGCGTGCCCGGCCTGGCGAAAGAGAGGCCGGAGCCCGGGGTGACCATGAACAAAGATGACGCCGGTAAGAGGGGCATCGGGCAGGGGGACCTGGTGCGCATCTCCACGCCCAGGGGCTCAGTCACCATGAGGGCGATAGTGAGCGATGACATCGCGCCCGGCTGTATCGAGGCCAACCACGCCTGCGGCAGCCCGGTGGGGCCAAAGGCGTGGAGCAGCAGGAACGTAAACGATCTCACCGACCTTGACAACCACGACCCCGTGTCCGGCTTCCCGGTCTACAAGTGCCTATTATGCGAGGTCGAGAAGGAGAGGGACGGGGGCGAAAAGGTGGTGATTGACAGCGGCGAGCTCGGGGAAGATGACCTGGACGCAAAAGGAGGCAACGAGAAGATGCACGACATTTATTTTGACAACAACGCCACCACTCCCATGTCGGACGAGGTGATTCAGGCCATGCAGGATTGTATGGCCGAGTACGGTAACCCGTCGAGCATCCACAGCAGGGGGAGCAAGGCAAAGTCCCTGCTCGATGACGCGCGCAGGAAGGTGGGGGGAGCAATAAGCTGTCCCCCCGGCAGGTTGGTGTTCACCGGGTGCGGGAGCGAGTCCAACAACCTGGCCATAAAGGGCACGGCCTTCCGGGAATGGGACAACAAGCCGCATTTTATAACCTCGATGATCGAGCACGCCTCGGTGCTGAAAGCAATGGAGTGGCTCGGAGGCAATGGCTTTGAAGTCACTTACCTTGCGCCCGACAACCAGGGCCTCATAGACCCCGGAGAGTTCGAGAAAGCCATAAAAGCCCGCACCGTACTTGCCAGCATAATGCTCGCCAACAACGAGACTGGTGCGATCCAGCCGGTGCCGGAGCTCTCCCGCATTGCAAGAGACAAGGGCGTGCTCTTCCACTGCGACGCGGTGCAGGCCATGGGTAAGGTTGCGGTGGACGTTGCCGGGCTTGGCGCGGACATGGTCTCGCTTGCAGCTCACAAGTTTTACGGTCCCAAGGGCATAGGGGCCCTGTACGCGGGCAAGGGCGTGGACCTGGAGCCCATAATAAGCGGTGGCGGCCAGGAGCGGGGCTTGCGCTCTGGCACGGAGAACGTGGTGGGGATCGCGGGTCTTGGCAAGGCCGCGGAGTCGGTTCCCGGCTGCCTTGCTGAAATGGAGAGGGTGCGCGGGCTTCGGGACCGGCTGGAGGAGCGCCTGCTCTCGCTGGTCAAGGGGAACTTTGTTAACGGCCACCCCGAGAGGCGGCTGCCCAACACCATAAACATCACCCTGCCGGGGATACGGGGCGAGTCCATGGTCAACGCCCTCGGCAGGCGGGGTATCTTCGTCTCATCCGGTTCCGCATGCAAGGCCGGCTCGACCAAACCATCGGGCACGCTCCTTGCCATGGGCCTCTCCGAGGAGCAGGCCCACTGCGCGCTCAGGATTTCTCTGGGTGTTTCCGCCACTGCGGAGGACGTTGAGAACACGGCGCGCGCGTTCGGGGAGATAATCTCACAGTCAAGGAACGCCGTGCACTTCGCGCCCTGCAGATGATTTTTAGGTGTGAGGTTTGAGGTGTGAGTGATGAGGGATTGCTGCAATGGGGAGGCGTAATTGGGAAAAAAGATACGGATAATAAACCGGCTGGACGGCGAGCTCAGGCGCTCCCTTACACGGGACGTCAAGACGGGCCTGTCAGCGGGGAACAAGCACCTTCCCTGCAAGTACTTCTACGACCACAGGGGCTCGCTGCTTTTCGAGGATATCTGCCGTCTGCCCGAGTACTACCTTACGCGGGCCGAGCTTTGCATACTTGAGCGGGCGGCGCCGGCGCTGATGGAGTGCAAGTATCACGTTGACCTTGTGGAGATGGGCTCGGGCGCGAACTGGAAGATCAAGGTGCTGCTCGATGCCGCGGGATCAAAGCAGAGGGAGACCCTGCGCTACGTTCCCGTGGACGTATGCAAGGAGGAGCTTTCAGAAGCTGCGCACGGTCTGCTGGATCATTTTCCCGGGCTCCCGGTGCTTGGCGTGGTGTCCGACTTCACCCGGCACATGGACGCCATCCCGGACGGACGCAAAAGAATGATGATCTTTTTCGGGAGCACCCTTGGCAACTTCAGCGAGCCGGAGGCGCGCGAGTTTTTAAGGGACGTGGCAGACTCCATGAACCCGGGCGACAGCTTCATCCTGGGCCTGGACATGGTGAAGCGGGTGGAGGTGATGGAGAGGGCTTACAACGACGCGCAGGGCGTGACCCGGGAGTTCAACCGGAACGTGCTCCGGGTGATAAACTCGGAGCTGGACGCGGACTTCGAGCCGGAGGGCTTCGCCCACCTTGCATTTTATAACCATGAGTATGAGCGGGTGGAGATGCACCTCATGGCATTGAAGGACATGGAGGTCAGGATCGGGGTCTTGGGCAGCACGGTCAACTTCCGTGAGGGCGAGACCATCCACACCGAGAACTGCAGGAAGTTCAGCGAGGAGAGGATAAAGAGTATGACGGAGGAGACCGGCTTTTCAATCGAGCGCTGGTTCACGGAGGAGGAGCACAGGTACTCCTTGCTGGAGCTTTCGGTGCAGTGATCTCACATCCACGGGAAAAGGTTACCTGGGTGCAGAAGGTTTTTCCGGGGCATTTTTGCGTCAACGCTATCCAGCCACTCATGGAGCATGGATTTCAGCTCGGCCGTCTTGGCGGGCTTTGCTTCTGCGAGGTCATGTTGCTCGCCGATGTCATCCGCCAGGTTGTAGAGTTCCGCGCGGTTGTCGTAAAAGAACTTGATCAGCTTCCACTCGCCCGCCCTCACCGCGGCGGCAGGTCTCCCTCCCTGGTTGCTGTAATGAGGGTAATGCCAGAATATGGCATGACGCGAAAGCCCTTTCTGCCCGCGAAGCAGCGGGACCAGGCTCTCCCCGTCCACATGCTGATCCGGCATGAGAGGCATTCCGGCCATCTCCAGCATGGTGGGATAAAAGTCCGTGCTCATAACCGGCTCTTTGCAAACACCGCCGGGCTCGGTCTTCCCGGGCCACTTTATGATCATGGGCTCGCGAATTCCCCCCTCGTACAGCCACCCCTTGCCGGCGCGGAGCGGCAGGTTCGATGTGGGCCGGCCCTCCGCGGTGGACAGACCGCCGTTGTCTGACATGAACACCACTACCGTGTTCTCATAGATGCCCATGCTCTCGAGCGCATGCATTACCCGGCCCATGCTCTGGTCCAGGCTGTATATCATGGCCGCGTACTCGGGGTGGTCCTGGAGAATGCGGGTCTTGCGCCCATCGCGCCGGTCAAACCGGGCCGAGTCCGGGTCCAGGCCGGCTGCCCTCTCCTGGTAGCGCCTGGTGATGCTTTCCTTTGCCTGTATGGGCACGTGTACCGCGAAGTGTGAGAGGAAGACCATGAAGGGACTCTCCCCTGCCTGCTCCATGCATTTGATTGCCTCGTCAGTGAGCCGGTCCGTGAGGTACTCTCCCCGCGGCCCTTCCGGCAGCGTCTTTATGTGATAGGGTGCGAAGTATCCGAACACCGGCAGGCCGGCCGCGGTCCCGGCGATGTTCCTGTCAAAGCCCTGCCGGCCGGGCCAGTAGTGCTTGCCTCCCAGGTGCCACTTGCCTACGAAATAGTTTTTATACCCTGCCCTGGCCAATGCCTCTGCCATTGTGGTCTCGGCAAGTGGCAGGTGACTCAGGTTCTCTGGCGGGATCAGCCTCCCTAAGCGGAAGCCCCCGATAAAGTCGGTAAGACCGATCCTTGCGGGGTGCTTGCCGGTGAGTATGCTTGCCCGGGTGGGAGAGCATACCGGGGAAGCCGCGTACGCGTCCGTGAAGACCATACCCTGTGAGGCGAGGCGGTCAATGTTAGGGGTGTCGTAAAAGCTGCTGCTGTTATAGCTGGTGTCCATCCAGCCGAGGTCGTCTGCCAGGAAGAACACGAAGTTGGGCGGCCGCGGGCCCGACCCCAGAGACATGCGCCCGAGCCCGGTGGCCGCGGCCAAAGAAAAGGCCCGGATGAAGTCGCGTCTGTGCATCATTCCTTTCCGGCAGGGCATAGCTTCGAGCGGCCGGGCACGAACTCGGCGCACATGCGGGGCCTTGCAGGATAAATGGCGCAGGATGTCCTGTGCTCGCCCTCTCTTACGTTGAAGCGGCAGGGCCTGAATTTTTTCAGGCCCATGACCGGGTCTTGGTTTTCGAGGACGTTCCTCTCTTCTTCCACCGCGGCCAGGATATCAAAGCGGCCCTGGCTCTCCCACCTGGCAACGTCCTCGGGTGAGACGTGCCTGTAAAAGGGCTCCAGGCAGCACCTGCCACACCTCTTGCAGGGGAATTCTTTCTCTCGGGCGCGCGGTTTCAAAACACCTTGAAAAGCTCAGACAGAGACCTCGCCCAGCTCGGCCACGCCTCCCTTTATGACCATCTCGCCGCTCTGGTTTGCAGCCTCGATCCCCGCGGTCTTGCCCTTTTGCTTCCACCAGCCCTTTATGGTGAGCTCGTCACCCGGCCGGACTGGCCTTGAGAAGCGCACGAAGAGCTTCTTCAGCTTTAGGGGGTTCCCATCGCACAGGTTCTGGACCGCGGCCTTGTGGCAGAAGGCCATGGTGCAAAGCCCCTGTAGTATGATGCCCCCGAGCCCGACCTTCTTGGCGAATTCATTGTCAATGTGTATGGGGTTGTGGTCTCCCGAGGGCTCGGCATATAGGAAGCTCTGCCCGATGAGCACGTTCTCCTTAGTCTCGAACGCTATGTCGCTCTTGTCCTCCTCCTGCGCGGCCTTCTTGTCTTTCTTCTCCATCTTGCCGTACCCCCTGACGAAGAAGTTGAAGCTCTGCTTGCACACCATCTCGTCGGAGTCGGCCATGGTGGTGGTGGCCTCGACCATGAGCAGCTCTCCGCTGCCCTTGTCCTGGATGTCCTTGACCTTGCCGGTGGTCTTGACCTTCTGGCCGGGCTTCACCGCCTTGAACCACTCGATGTCCTGCTCGCCGTGGACCAGGAATGCCATGAACCCCTCGCCCAGCTCCTTGTCGAACATGACGTTTGCAATGGGCGCCCCGCCGTATTTGACCGCGTACATGGGCGGCGCGATGATGCCTCCTTCCCTGACCCCGTCCAAATACCATGGATTGGGGTCGTTGGCTCCCACCGCGTAGTAGATGGTCTCGTACTGGGAGATGTCCATCTCCGCCCCCGCATACTCCTTTCCGATACATTCTTTGTTAAGCTCAGGCATAACTCCTCCTTTTTCTAAAAATTTTTTCTTACATCCAACTTTCCCATCGCTATTATTATCACAAATGCGGGCCGTTGTCATCATCCGGGGCAAGTGTTCATGCCTTGGAGCACCTGGTCGGCCATGTAGCTCGACCTCACCAGGGGCCCGGCGAACACTGAAAGGCCCAGGCCCTCTCCTTCCCTGGCAAGCTCTTCGTACTCCTCGGGTTGCCAGTACCTCTCGACAGGCAGCAGGTGTTTTGACGGCTGCAAGTACTGGCCCACTGTCACCGCGCTGACGCCCGCGTCTGCCAGGTCTTGAAACACGGAGATCACCTCGGACTTTCTCTCGCCCAGCCCCACCATGAGGCCTGACTTTATCAGGGTTCTTCCAGCGGCCAGTCCCGCGGCGGCCGAGAGCACTCTTAAAGACCTCAAGTATTTTGCTCCCGGACGGGCCAGGGGATAGAGCCTCGGCGCCACCTCGAGGTTGTGATTGAAAACATCCGGGTTTTTATCGAGCACGGTCTCGATGCTCGATCGGGCTCCCTGGAAGTCCGGGACCAGGACCTCGACCGATGCGGACTCGATGCTTTGTCTTACGGCGTGTATGACCGCGGCGAACTGAGAGGCCCCGCCATCCTCGAGGTCGTCCCTGGCGGGAGATGTCACCACCACGTGGCGCAGTCCGAGCTCCCTGACGGCCCGGGCCAGGGCTTTCGGCTCACCGGGGTCCGGGGGCAGAGGCTCTGCCTGTTCGACCGCGCAGAAGCCGCACCCCCGGGTGCACCTGTTGCCGAGTATCATGAAGGCGGCCTGCGGCCTCTGAAAGCACTCGATGATGTTGGGGCAGCGGGCGGACTCGCACACGGTGTGCAGGCCCGCCCTCCTTAGCCTCTTCTTTAGCTTGTGGAGGGCTCTTCTGGAGCGATGCGGGTTCTTTACGAAGTGCGGCAGTCTTTTTTCAGCCGGACTCATCTTTCCGGGTCGCTCAAGGGTTTATCCTGTTTAGCTTGTTCGCAAACCCGAGCGCCTCATTCGACGGGACATCCTTCAAGATGTAGAACCTGAAGGCGTAGTGTTCTTCCTTGCCGTTTTTTATCTCGAACTTCACTTCGCGGTCCTTGAAGTACAGGCCCGCTGCCACGCACCCGGACGCATTGTCCCTCACCAGCCAGGTGTTTTCATCCAGGCGGACCAGTCCGTTTGGGAGGCCCAGGTGAATGGTCTTTGCCTTTATATCATCCAGGGCAATCTCCCTTGTTGTGTGCTCCATCATGGCGGGTGAATACTCGACCACCCTGCTGTTGAAGGGGAGGGCCGCGCCTCCGTCTCCCTTGCCTGTCCAGGAGACCTCCATGCAATAGCTCCCGGAATATGAGGGCAGCTCCTGCCAGACCACCTCGGCACCCCCGGCATTTCCGAAGAGCCGCACCTCCACAGGCGGCTCCCTGACGCGGTCCCCGCACTCGGGTCTTTGCCGGGCTTTGTCCCGCAGGGCTTCCATATCCAGGTTCGGGGCGCTTTCTAGCGCCTTTTCCGCTGCCTCCATCTGCTCGTAGTCCCAGTTTATCTCCACCGGCAAAGGGTACCAGCCTGTGGGGTCCGTGACCTCGGCGTTTATCATGTGGGACCAGGCCCGCTCTAGTGTTTCCTTGTCGGGGCCCGCGCGCTCGGCCTCCACCAACAGGTTCCTGGTCTGCCAGTTCCTGGTGCGGATGTCATAGTCCTTTTCCCAGCGGGTGGAATACTTTCCCATCCACTGGAACACGCCCGAGCCGTCCTCCGGCCGCCAGGGACAATCCAGGATGGGTCTTAAACTTTGCGGCTTCACCCCCGCCCCTCTCAGCGCCTCCACGTACTCGCTTATTTTCGCTATCTTGTATCCCTTGTCCTCGTAGTCCTCGAACTTTCTTTCCAGCATCATCAGCTTTATAGGGTTCTTTCTGAAAAGGCCGGGAAAGTAGGGGGAGAGCCCGCCAGTGGCCACCAGCTCGCCGTCTCCCAGGAAGTGCCACTCGACCTTTATGCCGGCCTCTGGCAGCTCCGCGTCCTTGTTGGTGATAAGGTCCATGCCGTTGACCGTGAAGTAGGGGAAGCGCTGGTCGTCCTGGAACCACTTGTACTCGCTGGTGGTCATGATTGCCACGTCGTAGCCGTGGTCAACTCCAAGGTATGCCATGCCCTCGCCGAACTGAGCCTCCTGTGCGAAGATCACCCTGGAGCGCTCGATACCGTGCTCTCGAAGCAGCTCTTGGTTCAGCCGCAGAGACCACTCCTGGTCGTGCGCCGGGAACGCGAGCAGGAGCTGGTCAGCGTAGTGAAAGGTGACCAGCTCGGCCTGGCCCGAGTTCACCAGCTTTTTGAACTTACTAAGAACCTCGGGGTAATTATCAGCCATGTACTTGATCATGAGGCCCTGCATCTCGAAGTCCGCGCCCCAGCCCGGGTGATCCAGAAAGAAGTCCACCAGTGGCTCGAAGCTCTGCTTCACTATCCTGCGCATTGAGGCCTTTGAGCCCACCACGTACTGGATGTTGAAGTGGTAGAGGTTCAGGACGTAGGCCTTTTCCTGGCTGCTTGCCTGCGCGGAGAGCGGAGCAGCCGGAACCAGGAGAGCAGCCAGTCCTATAAGCATTAGCGACTTTTTTATCATGGCCCCCTCCTTGCCAAGCGCCCTTATGTATCTGATGCCCGTGGATATGAGAGGGCAAAGTAGATTACCAGGACCGCCCATACAATCAAGATGGTGTATAGGAGCTCGATGGCAAAGCCCACTACAACGGGGTTTATCGTATGTCCCAGTGCGTCCAGCTCGTCTTTTTTAAAGAACCCCACCCTCCAGATAAGCAGCCTGGAGGCCGAGTATGCACCCCAGGCCAAGGCCAGCGATGCTATTACCAGAACAGCGCGCCTGGCCCACTCCCATTGCTTGTAAGTGGAGCCCGTCAAGGCCCAGATCACAACCGCCAGAGTCCCTATGTAAACGAGCTCCCTCATGCCGATGGGACGGGTAAGTATCCTGACAGTCTGGTTATTAATCAACCTGACATAGGTATCTATGAAGTAGACCGTGACCAACGCGGCGCTCCCGAACAGCAGCGCTTGCAAAGCCTTTAAATCGCGATTCCCTCTCATAGCGGGTGCTCCTTGATATGCTTCAGGCCTTTTAAAGCCCGTAGATGTCCTTCTCCAATATGGTTATATAATGCCTGCGCAAGACTTCGATGGCCTCCTCGATGGGCTCCGCGCCCACGATCATGATGGCATTGCCCTTGAGGCGACCTATTACGGGATAGAGGAACTCGATGTTTATGCCCGCGTCCATGAGCGGCCTGAGAATGGCGTTGAGCCCTCCGGGGTGGTCTGGCGTTTCCACCGCTATGACCTTGTGCACGTCAACCTGGTATGCCCTGCCCTTCAGCACATCCAGGCCCTTCTCGTCATCGTCCACCACCATGTGCACCTGTGCGTCCTTGCCGTGCACCGAGGCGTTGATGGCGCGTATGTTTATGCCCTCGTCGCCCATGAGGTCGCTTATCTTGCTGAGTTCGCCGGGCTGGTTTGCAAGCTTCACTGACAACTGGTTTATTATCATTTATTCTCGCCTCCCCGGTCAAAGTGCTCGATACCCCTTTGAAACGCCTTGAGGTTCAGCTCCATGACCTTTTTCTTCTTCTCGAAAATAGTGCTTATGGCCCCTTCCACGGCCTTGGCGCTCACTATGGAGGTCTTCTGAGCCAGGGCCCCCAGCATGACCATGTTTGCCGAGCGCTCGTTTGCCACCTCGGACGCCAGGGCGTTTGCCGGGACCTCGACCACCTCCAGGTCGGCCCGGGTGGGCCTTTCATCCACCAGGCTGGTGTTCAGGAACATTATGCCGCCGGGGCCGGCCCAGTTCTCGAACTTTTGCATTGAGGGATGGTTCATGGCCACTATGTACTCTGGCTCGCTGGCAATGGGGGACGCGATCTCCTCGTCCCCTATGGAAACGGTGCAGTTGGCCGTGCCCCCCCTGACCTCGGCGCCGTATGAGGGGAAGTACGTCACGTACTTGTCATCCAGCATGGCCGCGTAGGTGAGGGTGTAGCCCATGGAGAGCACGCCCTGGCCGCCAAAGCCAGCGAAGAAGGTCTTTACTATCATATCACTTCTTCCAAAACCTTTTTTTCTTGATCAGCCTTGCCCGCGGCGGTCTACGAGGACCCCCGGCGGGAAGTGCTCCACCATCTCCGTCTCCACCCATTTGCAAGCATCCAGCGGCGTCATCTTCCAGTTGGTGGGACAGGGCGAGAGGAACTCGACCAGGGTGAAGCCCTGGCCGTTCATCTGCCCCTGTATGGCCTCCCGCAGGGTCTTCTTGGCCTTGTTTATGGTCTTGGGCCCGGTGACCACTACCCTTGCCACGTATGCCGAGCCTGGTATCTCCGCGCACAAGTGGGAGATGTCCAAAGGATGGCCCTCCTTGTTCACGGTCCTGCCCGAGGGCGCTGTGGTGGCCTTCATACCCAGCAAAGTGGTGGGGGCCATCTGTCCGCCGGTCATGCCGTATATGGCGTTGTTTATGAAGATCACGGTGACGTTTTCGCCCCGGGTGGCCGCGTGTATGGTCTCCGCGGTGCCGATGGCCGCCAGGTCCCCGTCACCCTGGTAGGAGAAGATCACGTGGCCGGGCAGCATCCTCTTCATGCCGGTGGCCACCGCTGCCCCCCTGCCGTGGGCAGCCTCCACTATGTCGAGGTCCAGGTAGTTGTACGCAAGCACCGCGCACCCAGCGGGGGCCACTCCCATGGTCTTGTCTCCCACTCCGAGCTCCTCTATGACCTCCGCGAGCAGCCGGTGCACGATGGAATGACCGCACCCGGGGCAGTAGTGAGAAATCACCTCCTTCAAGTATTTTGGCCGCTTGTAAACCTTCTTCATTGCATTGCCCCTATTTCCTGAGCCTCTGGTAATAGCGCGCTGTTATGACCTTGGCAAGGTCAAGAGGCGTAGGGATCACGCCGCCGGGCCGTGCATACAAATGCACGTCCCCCTTGCCATCGAGAGCAAGCCTCACGTCCTCCACCATCTGGCCGGCATTAAGCTCGAAAACCAGGAGCTCTCTTATGCCCCTGTCCACAAGCTCCTTTATTGCCTTGCCGGGAAAGGGCCAGAGCGTGATCGGCCTCAGCATACCCACCTGCATGCCGTCCCTCCTCACCCTCCTGATGGCCCCCTTGGCTATCCTGGCCGCGGTGCCAAAGGCCACCACAGCCATCTGTACGTCCTCTAGCTCGTACTCCTCGCACCTGGGCTCCTTTTCCTGTATCAGCCTGTACTTTCTTTGCAGCTTCCAGTTGTGTTCCTCCATCTCCTTGGTGTCCAGGATAAGGGAACGGCTCTTCCTGCCGGGCCTGCCCTTGGCGCCTGTAAGGGTCCACTCCTTTTCCGGGAGCTTGCCCGGGTCCACCGGCTCCGGGAGCACTATGGGCTCCATGGTGTTTCCCAGCATGCCGTCGGACATGACCAGCACGGGTGTGCGGTATTTGTCCGCCAAGTCGAATGCCTGGTAGGTCAGGTCCGCGAGCTCCTGCACCGAGGCCGGGGCCAACACAGGGGTGCGGTAGTCTCCGTGCCCTCCTCCCCGGGTTGACTGGAAGTAATCGCACTGGGACCCTGCGATGTTGCCGAGACCCGGTCCACCCCTGCACATGTTCACCACCACCGCGGGCAGTTCCTGGCCGGCCATGAAGCTTATCCCCTCCTGCTTGAGGCTTATGCCCGGGCTGGACGAGCTGGTCATTACCCTGGCGCCGGTTACCGACGCCCCCAGGAGCATGCTCACCGAAGCGATCTCGCTCTCGCCCTGGATGAATACACCCCCGGCCTTGGGGAGGTTCTCGGACATGTACTCGGGCACCTCGTTCTGGGGCGTTATGGGATAGCCCGCGTAGAAGCGGCACCCGGCGCGTATAGCCGCCTCCCCCAGGGCGTGGTTGCCGCGCATGAGCACCTTTTCTTTTGACTTCTTGCGCATCTTTATCCTTGAAACCTATGAGCGCCCGGCAGAGCTCTTCTGTTCGCGCCACACCTCGATTATTCCCTCGGGACACACCACCGCGCAGATGCCGCACCCGGTGCACTCGTCTGCGCTCGAAAACACCGCGGGGTAATAGCCCTTTGCATTGTAGTGGTCCGCGAAGCTGATCGAGCCCTTGGGACAGTGCTCGATGCAGTAGCCGCACCCCTTGCACATCTGCTCGACTATGGTGATCTTTCCCTTGGGCTTCTTGGTCTTCGGGGACATCGAGGACACTCCGGTCTACGTATCTTAATAAAAAACTTATAACCTGAATCGAAAAATAGATTATATCACTGTTTGCCATAGAAAAAAGGATGATACCAAGGGTTTGTTGTTCTTACTTTGCCGGTCGTGGTATATCCTTGCGAAAGTACAGCAAGCTCTTTAACATCATCCTATCAGGGTCTGAGCGTACACTTTTACGTCTTTTTCACTCCAGGCAAAGTCAGGACAGATTTTCTTCAATATGCTTTTAACGTTCTGAGCGTAGTCTTCGAGCTCGGAGACCGGGATGCCCGGGTCCACCATCTTCCCGATGACCCGCTCGCCCTCGACCCTTACTATCTGCAGGTAGTTGGGGTCATTATCCTTGAAGTAGAACTGGTAAGCCGGGATGCACCTGTCCAGGTGACCCTGTAACTTCTCCGTGATCTTCGCGCCTATTATCAGGTGGTTCTCCATGGCTTTTCAGGGAAACTCCAGGATACAAGCAATATTACAGGTGCGGCGCCGGGGTGTCAAGATTTTTTAGGGGTGAGGGGTGAGGGGAGAAAAAATCGGCCAAGCCGTTCATAAGCCGGGTTCTGTTCCCCCTATCGGGGGCGGCGGCCATTCATCTGGGACACAGGTTGCCCTGCGCCTCGAGCGGCCTACCCGGCAGCCTGGGGCGGGCCACCCTCGTAACGCTGCCCTATTCGGCCTTGCTCCGGGAGGGGTTTGCCGTGCCGGCCCGGTCACCCGGGGCCGCGGTGGGCTCTTACCCCGCCGTTTCACCCTTGCCCCTTTGGGGCGGTCTGTTCTCTGTGGCACTTTCCGTGGGATCGCTCCCCCTGGGCGTTACCCAGCTCCCTGCCCTGTGGAGCCCGGACTTTCCTCGGACCCCCGGGCAAGCCAGAGGCCCGCGGCCGCCTGAACGGCTTGGCGCATTATATATTATAACAACTCTGGTTAATCGTGCACGCCTTTGTCATCTTCGACTTTAGGGCTTATATTATTGGCTAAAGCCAAGTCATAAAACAAGGAGGAGAAAGATGGATTTCGGAAACCTTTTGAAGAGAAGCTGGGACCTATTCTTAAAGGAGATCGTGCAGCTCATCCTGTTCACCGTCGTGGCCGTGGTGCTCTCTCTCACCATCATACTGATACCCACTGTCACCGGCGGCCTGGCCCGGGGTTTCCTGGGCTACGCGCGGGAGGGCCGGCGCCCGGAGTTCAGCGAGCTTTGGAACTTCGAGCAATACGGCCAGATACTGCTGCTCATCATCGTGGGAGGGGTGCTGATAAGCATCGGCTACATGCTGCTCATCATCCCCGGGATAGTGCTGAACGTGTGGTGGCTTTACGCCCTGTTCTTCCTGGTGGACAGGAAGATGAACTTCTGGCAGAGCATGGAAGCCAGCAGGGCCGCGGTGGGGGCCTCCGGCTTCATAAACAACTTCGTGGTGCTGCTGATCGCTTTCCTCTTGAGCGCGGTGGGAAGCGCCGTCTGGATAGGCACTTTGCTCACCACCCCTTTCATCATGGTGATGGTGGCGCTGGTGTACCTCCAGGTCTCAGGAGGGACGGCACAGGCCTGATATCCAGGGACAGGGATGGCAGAAATAAATTCCTTGTTTCGCACAGATACACACCTGCCTGCGCCGCGCTCCACTTGCGCGGCAGGCAGGGAGGATTGAAAAAGTAAATGCAGGATTTTTTCTTTTCTTAAAATTGGACCTGGCGCCTCATTCCCCTTGGCGGCTGCATTTCAAAAAATCTCTCCCCTCTCACCCATTGGAAAAGTGTTGTAGTTTCGCTAATTCCAGGTTCAGGAAAATTTAACCCCAGCGGAAAGTCGTGCCGCGATTTCACAAAAACCTGTCCAATTGAAATTGACAGAAAAGGAGCGAGGAGCGGGGAAAGCGGTAAAAGGCGAAACGCATTGAATATGGTTTAGTGATTGATAGAATATCTGTTAGTCATGGACCAGGCGGGCATGGAGAGGCTGAACGGCGACATATGGCTGGCACCCGGCCGGCGGGGCGGGCGCTACCCTCACTGCAACTCCCTTTTGATAGACTCGGGGGAGCGGGCGGTGATAGACCCTGGTTCGAACCGCAGGACCATGCAGGAGCTCTCATCCCGGGGCGTGGGCACGGTGCTTTTGTCCCACTTTCACAGCGACCACGTGCGCGACCTGAAGGAGTTTTCCGGCTCCAGGACCTGGGTGCACGAGGTTGAGAAGGACGCGGTGGAGAGATGGGAGGGGGTTGTGCCCCTGGTGTGGTTCCCGGACGAGGAAGAGCGCGACCCGGTGTGGGTGAGGCGCAAGGAGCGGGAGGTGGGCGGCTGGGGCTGGCCGGTGTCCGGCGCGTTCAGAGACGGGGACACGTTTATGATCGGGGGCGTGGAGGTCGAGGTCATCCACACCCCTGGCCACACCCCTGGCCACTGCTGCTTCTGGTTCCCGGCCCAGGGCATACTCTACAGCGCGGACATAGACCTGACCGAGTTCGGGCCGTGGTACGGTAACGCCGGCTCGGACCTTGCGGCCTTCCTGCGCTCAATCCAGGCCATAAAGGAGCTTGACCCCGGTGTCACGGTCACGGGCCACGAGACAGGAGTGATAAACGGGCCGGTGCAGGAGAAGCTGGACCAGTACAGAGGCGTGATCGAGCAGAGGCATGAGAGGATCCTGGGGTTTTTAAAGGAGCCTCGGGCGATCGAAAACATCATCGAGCATGCATTCATATACGGCCCTCATTTTTCGGCGTCCTTCCGCGCCCCGGAGATGCGCATGGTCAGGCACCACTTGTCCCTGGCTCTTGAGCGGGGCGAGGCCGAGCTAAGGGAGGGGCTGTACCGGGCGCTCTGATCTATTAAAACCTGTTTTTTACAGGGTCCGTGAAAGCGTGTCGGCCGCCTTTCATTTGATCCTGTTCCACATGAGCACCTTGGTTCCCGGGAAATAGTAGCCCAGGATGGCCTCCGCGGGGAAGCCTGCCTCGGCCATGCCCCTGGCGCCCCACTGGCACATTCCCACCCCGTGGCCCGAGCCCGAGCCCCTTATCACGAACCCGGAGTCGGTCTTTTCCACCTGGATGGCGGTGGAGAACACCTTCTCATACCCCAGCTTCTTCCTGAACTCCTTGCCGCTCATCTTGAAGCTGCCGCCCCTTCCAGCGAGCTCAAGCCAGGTGACCCTGCCGCTCAGGTCCCTGCCACCCACTTCCAGGTTCTGCACCGGATACTCCATGCCCAGCATGGCGGAGAGCTCCTTGCCGGAGATGCTCCCCTGCTCCGGGAACCGCCAGAAGTAGCGGGGCGCGTCCTGGCAGAACCTGCACGAGACCGACTTCTGGAAGGGCTGGTTCTTGCCTCCCCAGGCCTCGCCGGGCAGCTCGGTCCGCCCACCGCAGCAGGAGTGGTAGTGTCCGATGACAAGCTCTCCGCGAAAAGTCAGCACCTTGCCACGGGTGCGCCTTGCCGCGGCCCGGGCCAGGTCGT
The DNA here is from genome assembly GCA_964650485.1 of uncultured bacterium. GTDB lineage: Bacteria > RBG-13-61-14 > RBG-13-61-14 > RBG-13-61-14 > DATKZS01 > CAZYTX01. Next base: position 46,705 of record CAZYTX010000006.1, read on the forward strand.
CCTCCGCGGCAACCCCGCCGTAGACCTGGTCCGTGACCGTTCCCTCCAGGTCATAGGGCTTGTCTTTCCTTTGCTCGGCCCGCTTCAGGGCATAGGTGCGAACGAGCACTGCCTGGGCATCTACCGCGGCCTCGGGCCAGCGCGAATCTATCTCCTGGTTGATCACCCCGGCCACGTATGACTGGAGGTCAACCCTGTTCACCACGCAGGGCGGCTCTCCCGTGACCTTTATCCTGCCGCGGTAGTGCCTGTTATCAACCGAGACGGGGCCACGAGCCTTGAACTCCACCGGAGCGGAAACCCTCTTGTTGTTGATCCGCAGCGCACGCCCGTCCCATGAGAGCAGGGCCGTCTCTTTCTTTTCCGTTCCCGCGCTCTTGCTCCATGAAAGCCCCTTTGCCCGGATGGTCACTTCCCCCTCCAGGTCGCAGAGCTTAACCCTTACCTCGACAGGCTCGTACGACTTTTTAGCGGAGAGTGCGAGCAGGGCCGCGAGTGCGAGCGATGACGCGAGCAATGCTTTTGCGGGCCAAGTGAGGTTGCACTTATTATTTTTCAGCTTCTTCTCCATCTGAACCCGGACCCTTGTTTTTATTTTCTTTGTCATCCAGGAAGGGGACCTGTTTCTTGAATGTCTGGGCAAGGTCCTCGGATACGATATGGTGGTGCTCCTCCAGCTTCTTCAGCCGCTCCTCGTACTTCTCCAGCACCTTGACCCAGGCCCCAAGCACATCCACAAGCGGGTCTGGCAGGTCCGCGTGCTGGAGCTTGTCCTGGAACAGGTCACCGAGCGTGTCCTGGTGAGCCGAGACCTTCCTCACCACCCTGCCGGGAACCCCCACCACGGTTGCGCCCTCGGGAACGTCTCGCACCACCACTGAGCCGGAGCCTATCATTGCACCTTCCCCCACTGTTATGGCGCCCAGGATGCATGCGTTTGAGCCCACCACCACCCCTTTATGCAGGGTGGGATGCCGCTTCTTCTTCTCGGTGGATGTCCCCCCCAGAACCACGCCCTTGTAGAGCAGGCACTCGTCGCCGACCTCCGCGGTCTCGCCTATGACTATGCCCATTCCGTGGTCAATGAACACCCGCCTGCCTATGGCGGCCCCCGGGTGTATCTCGATGCCGGTGATGAAGCGGTTGAGGTGAGATATTATCCTTGCCAGTGTGAAGAGGCTCTTTCCATAAAAATAGTGAGCAACCCGGTGTATCCACAGCGCGTGAAGACCCGGGTACGCGGTCAACACCTCCAGCAGGTTCTTGGCTGCGGGGTCGTTCTCGAAAACCGATCGTACGTCTTCCCTGATTCTTTCAAGCATTTGTCGGGCAATGCTCCGTTTGTCGTTTGTGTCCAATATAAAACGTATATTTCACCCAAAGGCGCAAGCGTGCAAAGCTGTCACTAAGCTAAAATCCTCTCCCCGCCCCGCCGCCTCCGAAGCCGCCTCCGCCGAACCCGCCGAACCCTCCGCCGAAGCCGCCGCCTCCGCGGCCTCCGCCCCGGAACCCTCCGAAGAGCAGCAAGAGGATGGCGAGCCTGGGGTGCTTTATAAAGAGGTATATGAAGAACACGATGAAGAGCCCTGAAAGGATCAGCCTGATGATCTCCTCGCCCTGGCTGGGCTGTCTCCCCCTGGACCGCGTGCGCCTGTATTTTGACGGGGGCGGCCCGGTCCCGGCCTCGCCGCTGTACACTTCCGCGTGCTGAGGGTCAATCACCCGGGCCAGTGCGATCACCCCTGATAGTATGCCGTCCGCGAACCTGTTCTCTCTGAAGTAGGGTATGATGTGCTCATCCTCGATCGCCCCCACCTTCCCGTCCGGGAGCACCCCTTCCAGGCCGTAGCCGGTGAGTATGTGCATCTTCCGGTCTTTTGTGGCCACCAGGAAGACTATTCCGTTGTCCTTTCCCTTCTTGCCCGGCTTCCATTTCTCGGCCACGGCCATGGCGTAATCGAGTATGGGCTCCTCTCCGGTGCTCTCCACTGTCAGGACCGCGATCTGTGCGGCGGTGTTCATCTCCAGCGTTCTTATGATGGCGGTAATGCGCCGCTGTTTTTGAGGCGGTATGACGCCGGCGCGATCGGTCACGTATCCCTTATAAGAGGGCACTTCTATGTCGTATGCGCGCGCGGCCCATGCCAGGCCCATGGCGAACGCGAGGAGGAGAGCCGCCGCTGCCGTCTTATGCTTCATGCCCGCCCTCTTTTGCCTGCACCCACTTGTCAATCCACTGCGCCAGAGCTTCCACCTCTTGCAAGTAACCCGCGAACAGCCGGTGAGACTCGGTCTCCGCCATCTTGGGCTTTCCGGTCCTGAACTCGATCACCTTGGTGCAATGAGGGAGCTTGCTGCCGATCACCTCTTCGAGCGCGGAGATGACCCGGGCCGCGGCCTTTGGCCTTTCCACCCCCTCCAGCCACAGCATGCTCCTCATTATCACCAGGAAGGACTTTATGGACTGGCGGAAGAGCTGCTCCCTGTCCCTCTGCTTTGCACCCATCTCCAGGTAGCTCCTCCGCAACTGGATCAGCTTGGCCTTTATCTCCCGCTCGCACTGCAGGCGCAAATGCCGCGGCTGTATCTCGATCTCCGCGAGCACGTCGCTGCCCAGGACCACCTGGTAGGCCGACTTCATGTCCAGGTACTCCATGGGGAACGAGTCCAGGGAGTCCCTTATGCCCTGCGGGCTCATGACTATGGGAAGGGCCACGCCCTTCCTCTCCCAGGTCCGCACCGGCTTGATCAAAGAGGCCAGGTCCTCCTCCCCAGCGGACTTGAGAACTATAAGGAAGTTCAGGTCGGAGCGACCGGGCACGAACTGGTCGGTGAGCGCGCTGCCGTAGAGGATGAGGCTTACCAGCCGATCACCCGCGGCCTCTGATAAGTCCCTTGAAAAGGCGTTGATCTTCTTGCTCGTTTTTTCATCCATTTGCTTTTATCCTTTCATCAGTAGCGGCCGTTGTCCGCAAGGCTTGCCTTATTATGCTTGACTATCCGTGACGTAGAAAATATCATACAAAAGATCGGCCTGTGAGTAAACACCCGGCAAGCCGGGGATTAATTCGGACCACTGAAAGACCTGGAAGAATGGAGGCACAGATGCTTATAATCGGCGAGAGGATCAACGCGACGCGCAAGTCAATAAAGGAGGCCCTGGAGCAGAGGGACACGGAAAGGATACACACCGAGGCCAGGGACCAGTACGAGGCCGGGGCGGACTACATTGACGTTAACGGCGGCTCGACCCCTGACAAGGAGCTCTCTGACCTGACCTGGCTTTGCCAACAGGTGCAGGAGACGGTGGACGCCCCGCTGTGCGTTGACAGCGCCTCGGCCGAGGTCATAGAGGCCGGGCTCAAGGCATGCAGGAACGGGAGACCCATGGTCAACTCCATAAGCATGGAGACCGGCCGCTACGAAAAGATATTGCCGCTGGTCAAGGAATACAACGCCTTGGTGGTGGCCCTTGCCATGGACGACACCGGCATACCGCGCAGCGCTGACGACCGCCTCCAGGTGGTGAAAAAAATAGTGGAGCAGGCCGGCTCGCACGGTGTGCCTCTTTCCGACGTCTACGTTGACCCGCTGGTGATGGCCCTTTCCGCGGACAGTGGCGCAGGAATACTGGTGGTTTCGGTGCTAAACGGCATCAGGGAGAGGTGGCCCGAGCTCAACACCACCTGCGGCCTTTCCAACATATCCTTCGGGCTGCCCAACCGGCGCCTGGTCAACCGCACCTTCCTGGCCATGCTCATGGCCCACGGGCTTTCATCCGCCATTGTGGACCCCATGGACAAGCACCTGATGGCCACGGTGTTCACTGCCCGGGCGCTCGCGGGGCAGGACGAGTTCTGCATGGAGTACATGAAGGCCTATCGGTCCTCCAGGCTGGAGGTGTAAGGGAAGGGGGGACGCGTCCGCCTCAGGGAGGGTTGTTGGCCGCGGCCTTTAGGATGGCCTCCCTGTCAAAATCTATTCTCACCGGCCTCTTGAAATGGACCCTTATGTAGTTGATTTTCTTGTAGTGGTCGAGGAATATCTCCAGGTTGCTGCGGGGAATGGAGTCAAGGTCTATCCTTCCCTGCTTCAGCACGGTTTCGAGGTCAAGATTCTCTTCCGGGTAGAAGAGCGCATCCAGTATGCTCCCGCGCATCTGCAGAAGCCAGTCTCTTTTCACCTCGTTTAAATCTTTATCGTGTTCGAGCGAGTATTGTATGCAGTAGATGGCGCACTCCAGTATGCGGTCGAGTATCCAGTTGAACTCCTCCCTCCGCATCTGGTACTTTACGAAGCTGCTTCTCTTCCACAGATAGTTCTGGAGCTGTATGGAGCCGGCTATGGCGAAGGCGCTGAAAAAGCTGGGGTTCTCTCCCACCACATGCCTCTCGAAGTGCTTGCGTTGCCGCACGTAATTATTGTAGGCGCCTATGTACTTTTTAACGTGTTCTTCGGTAAACCGGCCGTCTTGCGGGGGAGTGAAAGGCGGCATCTCGCTGTAGCGCTTATCGAGCATTTTTTTCTCGTCAATTGACCGCCTGGCTTTTTTAACGATCCTTCTGGCGCGCAACTGGTCCTCCTGATAAATAGAAGGAAGACCTTTCATGATCGGCTTGAACTCGCCCTCCTTCCATTGCCTGACCTCGCCGGGATCGGAAGAGGGGATATAGACGCCGAGGGCGCAAATAGCTATCAGCCACCCACCGGAAAGCACGTATCCCCACCTGGGATTCAACCCCATTGCATAAACCTCCTTTGACTTTTTCTACGAGAAGGGTGCAAGAGATTATTTGCGCCTTGACTCTTTGACCGCAAGCAAGGCCGCAAGTTCCACCTGCATTTAATGGTAGCCGGATTTTCGCCTGGTTACATGCAAGAGGGCTGGAACGGTCGGCGCCTACTCTTCCGCTCCCGGCGAGAACACGCTAAGGTACTGCATGGGGTCAACCTGGGCGCCCTTGACCCTCACTTCGAAGTGCAGGTGCGGTCCGGTTGTAAGGCCCGACTTTCCCACCTGGGCTATGCGCTGCCCCCTTTCCACCTCGTCACCCGGGCTCACGAAAATCTTTCTGCAGTGGGCGTAAAAAGTGGAGATGCCAAAGCCGTGGTCAATGGTCAGCGACTTGCCGTAGCCGCCCCTCCTTCCCACGAATGAGACCATGCCGGGCGCCGCGGCGAACACCGAGGTCCGGTAGGGGGCGGCTATGTCTATGCCCTCGTGCATGTGAAGCCTGTGGGTTATGGGATGGAAGCGCATCCCGAAGTCGCTTGTGATGTGCCCGCCGGACACCGGCCAGAAAGATGGCAGGGCGGAGAAAAGCGCGCTCCGCTTCTCCCAGCTTTTTTCCAGACTGGTTACCGTCCACTCATAAGAATCGAGCCTGAGGTCAAGGAGTGCCAGCCTCCCCTCCAGGTCGTTAATCTGCTTGAGCTGGGAGGGAGACAAGGGCAGGGTGTCCTTCTCCCCGCTCTCCTCCTCGTGGCTGTCCGACCCTCCGCCCGCGGCTCCTTCGGGAAGCCATCGCCGCAAGTCCTTCTCCATGCCGCCGATGACAAGCCGGGCACGCTGGCAACTGTCTTCAACTTTACTCTCCATGCTGGAAAGACGCCCATCGAGGGCGGCGAGCTTGTCGCTCGAGCATATGTACCTGGACTCGAGCGCGGTCAAGCGCTTTGTCCGCTTCACCAGGGCTGAGTAGTCCTCGTGCGCGTTCCTTAGCTTCAAGGGGATTACTACCACGAATATGGCCACCAGAAGCGCAACCACGGCGCCCGCGCCCAACACCATCCTCCGTATTGTTGTCGGCCTTACGCGGAACTGCCGGGGCTCTTTAGTGACGTCCCGGACGATAAGGACGGTGAAAGGCGCATCTTTATCAAGATCGCTGCCCTTGCCTGACATTTCCTCCCCCCTCCTGATAATCAAGAAGAATCCTTTATCTGCATCCCGATAACAAATTATTGCATCAAATATGAAACCATGTCAAGTCCCCGGATTTATAGCTTGATTTATGGCTTGACACGGACAAGCGAATAATAAATAATTAATAACAAGGGATAAAAGGTGCAAGGAGCTTACAATATAAAGAATGGAGGCCATTCCTTGGAACCGGACTTGACCGGGGAGAATGAAGAGACGAGGAAGTACCTGGTGTTCAAGGTGGGCAGGTTCTCCCTGGCCCTGCCCATTGAATTCATTATAAAAGTGTACGATACGGACGGGCTTGCCCTGAGAAGACCCGGCTCAAGGGTGCTAGACATTTATCAGTTGACCGGAGCGCAGCCCAACGCCTCGCCCGGTTACTGGATAGAGATGGAGGCCGGGAACAGGCGCTATCATATACCGGTTGAAGACGTGGAAGAGATAAAGGAACTGAGTCTGGCCGTGCCCATGCCCTACCCCCGGGCCCTGAAAAGACCGGAGACGCGCTACATGAAAAGGGTCTTCTTTGACGGCTTCAGGATGATAGTCGAGGTTGACCCCGAAAAGATAGACGAGACGGTGGAGGACTTGGGCAGGCTGGGGACCTCCGCAAAGAAGCGGCGTAAGGACGAAGAGAAGGTGCATGAAGAGGGGCCAGCCCCTAAAGCTCTTGCCCCATCGAAAAAGGTCCTCACCTTCGAGGCGGGAGCGGACGTCTTCGCAGTTGACATAGACGCGGTGCTCCAGATAATAGGCATGGATGAGATACACCCGGTGCCGGCCGCCGGACAGAGAATAGAGGGCGTGATCTACTACTCTGACCAGGCCGTGCCCGTCGTCTCACCCGGGATGCTAAGAGAGCTCGGCAAGGGAGAGGGTGACGAATGGGAAGCGACCCTCATAATAATCGCGGAGACCAAAAAAGGCGCCGTGGGAGTGTCATGCAACCGCGTATTGAGGGTGGTTGAAAAAAACAGCGGCGAGCAGGAAAGCGCGATGAGCCATGGCGGTTCTTTTGAAGGAGCGCTTTATATAGAGCCGGACAAGCTGATCGAGGGAATCTCCGGGAAATAAGTGAAGAAAACGCAAGACATGGAAATGGGCAAGGTAAAGGAGGCTTTTGATGCCGAAAACAATATTGCTGGCAGACGATAGCATTACCATCCAGAAGGTGGTCAGGATCACCCTGGCGGACGGGGACTACGAGCTCATCACCGTGGACAACGGCGAGGAAGCGGTGGCCAAAGCCAAAGAGACAAGGCCGGACCTTGTGCTCGCCGACGTGGTAATGCCGGGAAAAGACGGATATCAGGTGTGCGAAGCCATAAAGTCAGACCCCGAAATAAAGAACACGCCCGTGGTACTGCTGGCAGGCAGCTTCGAGGGATTCGACGAGATGAAAGGTGCGCAGATAGGCGCGGACGGATACATTGTAAAGCCGTTCGAGTCCACCACCTTGATTACAAAGGTGGAGGAGGCCATATCCAGGGGCGCGGCAGCACCCGCGCCGGAAGCGGCCCCCGCTCCGCCACAGGCCGCACCAGAGGCCCCGGCCCCTCCTGCCGCGCCGCAGGCGGCCGCTCCTGAAAAGGAGTTGTTCGAAGAGCCGTCCCCGGCAGGCCCTCAACCGGCAGCGCCGACACCTCCCGGCGAGGACATTTTCGCCCCGCCCCAAGCTCCGGCGCCGCCAGAGCCGCCGCAAGCACAAGAGCCCTCTGCTGAAGACATGTTCGCAGCACCTGAGCAGCCCCCGGAGCCAGTGCCCCAGGCCGAGCCGGAAGAACTGTTCGGAGAACCCGAAGCGCCGCCCCAGGCCCCGGCGCCTGAACCTGACCTGTTTGCCGAGCCCGAGCCGCCGCCGGCAGAGGAAGCGCCACAGCAGCAGGCAGGGCCGGCTCCAGCCAGCGACGAAGACCTGTGGAGGCAGGCATCTTTCAGCCCCGCAGAGGAACCCGCTGCGGACGAGGCTGACCTGTGGGACACCGCGCCACCTGAGCAGACGGCTCCCGAAGCTCCTGCGCCTGCGCCCGGCGAAGACGTTTGGGCAGGCGAACCCGAGGCCGTGCCCGAGCCGCCACGAGAGCCTTCCCCGGCAGCGGATATATGGGCGGAGCCACAGGCCCCGCAAGCAGGGCCGGCCGAGCCGCAGCAAGAGATGCCGGCTATACCCGACTCCACCATTCCCGGTGTGGAGGCCGGGGAGATACCCGAAGCGCCCGGCGCCGAGGAAGCCGGGCCGCCGCTCCAGCCGGAGCCGGAAGCTGAAGCCATTGAAGTGGGAATGCCGGAACCCGGGGGCGCACCCGACCTGTTTGCAGAGCCCGCAGCCGAGGGTGTAGCAGAGGCGGAGACAGTGCCTTTAGCCCCCGGCCAGCCAGAGAGCGGGATACCGTTTGCCGAGGCTGCTGAACAAGACGTCTTGGAACCCGAGCCTGCCGCGGAAATGCCGCTCGAGTCCGAGGCTGCCGAGGACCTGTTTGCCGAACCCGCTACCGAGGTCGAGCCCGACTACGTTGCCGAGGGAGGAGATGAGCTGGAGGCGTATGCCGAGCCTGAACCTGCACCCGGGGAACTGGAGGGCATAGCCGAGCCCGAGGTTGTGGCAGAGACCATGCCCGGTCAGCCCCCGGAGGCTGAGGGTGTTCCCGAGGCTGAGCCTTATGCCGGGCCTTCCATGGAAGCCGAGCCATTCGCCCAGCCTTCGGAACAACCCGCGCCCGAGCCCGCGGCTCCCCCTGTTCCCGAGCCACAGCCAGCGCCAACGCCCGAGCCAGCGGCGCCCGAACCCACACCTTTCGAGCCCGCAGTTCCGGAACCGCCCAGCGCCCCGGAACCGACAGCACCCGAGCCCACGGCTGCACCGGAAGCCGCACCAGTGCCCGCTCCGGCCCGGCCTGCGGACCTGGGACCATCGGTGGAACAGGCCGCTGGCACCATCAGCGAGGCTGCCGCCAGCGGTGTGAGCAAGGAGGAGCTTTCCGGCATAATCCGGGACGTTCTGGAGAACGTTGTCTGGGAGGTTGTACCCGCGCTTGCCGAGGCCATGATAGAAGAGAGAATCCTTCAGATGGAGCAGTCCAAGAGCTCCTGAAAGCACGATCCACGATTTTTGTCGGCAAAGGGGATCAAGGATCCCCTTTTCGCCGTATTAAAGAGGTGAAACCAGAACATGAGTGGGAAGCATTTGGAGCGCTTCTTTGACCACAAAAAGGCCGAGGGCAAATGGTATCAATACTGGGAGAAAAAAGGATACTTCAGGCCCGCGGACAATAAGGGTGCGCACAACTACTGCATAGTCATACCCCCGCCAAACGTCACCGGCATACTGCACGAAGGGCATGCGCTCAACAACACCCTCCAGGACGTACTCATCCGCTATCACCGCATGCTGGGCGAAAACGTGCTCTGGCAGCCGGGCACTGACCACGCCGGTATCTCCACCCAGTACGTGGTTGAGAAGGAGCTTGCTGCCGAGGGTGTGACCAAGGAAGAGCTCGGAAGGGAGGAGTTCCTGGAGAGGGTGTGGCAGTGGAAGGAGCAGAAGGGCGGCCACATCCTGAACCAGTTGAAAAGGCTGGGGGCGTCGTGCGACTGGTCCAGGGAGCGGTTCACCATGGACGAGGGGCTGTCCCGGGCCGTGCGCGAGGTGTTCGTAAGACTCTATGAAGAGGGTCTTATCTACCGGGGCGAGTACATGGTAAACTGGTGCCCACGGTGCGACACCGCGCTCTCCAACCTTGAGGTGGTGTTTCCCGAGGACCAACAGGAGCCCGGGAACCTCTACTACATCATGTACCCCTTTGTCGAGGGCCAGGGCGGGCTGACAGTGGCCACCACCCGGCCCGAGACTATGCTGGGCGACACCGCGGTGGCCATCAACCCGGAGGACGATAGGTACGGGCACGCCAGAGGCAGGAAGGTGAGGCTCCCGCTCACCGACCACGAGATACCGGTCATAGAAGACCCCTACGTGGACGCCGAGTTCGGCACAGGAGCTCTAAAAATCACTCCCGGACACGACTTCAACGACTACGAGATAGGCAAGAAGCACGGGCTGCCCGCGCCCCGGGCAATAGACAGGAACGCGCACATGACCGACTACGTGCCCGAGAAGTACAGGGGCATGGACCGGTATGAGGCCAGGGAGGCCGTGGTGAAAGACCTCAAAGAGCAGGGCCTGCTCGAAAAGACCGAGCCTTACTCGCTCCTTGCCGGCAGGTGCTACCGGTGCAAGACCGTTGTCGAGCCTGCCGTAAGCACCCAGTGGTTCGTGAAGACCGGGCCGCTTGCAAGGCCGGCAATGGAAGCGGTGGAAGAGGAAAAAACAACCATCATACCAGAGTCGCAGAACAAAGAGTACATGAACTGGATGGAAAACATAAGAGACTGGTGCATAAGCAGGCAGATATGGTGGGGGCACCAGATACCCGCGTGGCACTGCCGCGACTGCAACGAGTTCACGGTTAGCAGGATTGACCCCGACCGGTGCGCCCATTGCAAAAGCAAGAACATCGAGCAGGACCCGGACGTGCTGGACACATGGTTCTCGTCCGCGCTGTGGCCCTTTTCAACACTGGGATGGCCCGATAAGACCCCGGAGCTTGAAAGCTTTTACCCCAACACCGCCATGGTCACCGGGTTCGACATACTGAAGTTCTGGGTGGCCAGGATGATGATGATGGGCATCCACATCATGGGGGACGTGCCATTCACACACGTGTTCCTTCACGGCCTGGTAAGGGACGAGCTCGGGAGGAAGAAGTCCAAGACCCTGCAGAACTTCGTGGACCCGCTCAAGCTGGTCGAGGAGTACGGCGCAGACGCGCTCCGCTTCACCCTGGGTATCGAGACCTACACCGGCAGGGACGTGAGGCTGGGCGAGCACAGGCTGATCGAGTCCAAGAAGTTCATCAACAAGGTGTGGAACGCATCCCGGTTCACGCTCCAGAACCTGGAAGGATTCATTCCCGGGGGAAAGGCCGAGGCCCGCTTCTCGCCAGCCGACCGCTGGATATTGAGCCGGCTGCAAAAGGCGGCCCGGGAGGCGGCCCGGAACCTCGAAGCTTTCAGGTTCCACGAGTACGCCGACGCCGTGTACCACTTCATATGGGACGAGCTGTGCGACTGGTACATCGAGTGGTCCAAGTCGGCGCTTTACAACCCCGAGACAGAGGCGCACAAGAGGGGGGCGCAGGAGACCCTGGTAACGGCGCTCTCCGGGGCCTTGAAGCTCCTGCACCCGCTCATGCCTTTTGTGACCGAGGAGATATACCAGGCGCTCCCAGGGGAGGGCGAGTCAATCATGGTTGAGATGTTCCCCCAGGCTGACCCGGAAAAGGAGGACCAGAAACTTGAAGAGAGAATGGACGTAGTCAGGGAGGCGGTCATAACCATACGTAACCTCCGGAGCGAAAACCTGGTCCCGGCAAAGGCCCGGACCGACGTGACCCTCATACCCGACGATGAAAGTACCCGGGCGGACCTTGCCTCGCTTGCGGGATACATCATGAGCCCTCCACAGGTGCAGGTAAAGGAGCTTGTGGTCGCCGATCCCGGCGCAGAACCAGAGAGGAAAGCCGTGACCAGGAGGTGCGGCCCGGTTATCGTGTGCCTGGAGGTGGCCGGACTGGTGGACCCCGCGGAAGAGATAAAAAGGATCGAGAAGCAGTTGAACAAGCTGGACTCCGAGCTTGAGAAGGTGCTAGCAAAGCTCGAGAACCGGCGCTTCATTGAGAAGGCGCCCGGCCAGGAGGTGGAGAAGCAGAGGAGGATCGAGGCCGAGCTCAAGGCGAAGAGGAGCACCCTGGTCGAGACCAGGCAGAGGATGCAGGCTCTTATCGAGTGATCTTGCGCCGTGCTTATTGACATGCTAAAACCAGAGATTAGATTATTGGTTGACGGAGGGGTGGCGCATACGGTTCCTTGGAACCGTGCCTGCCTGTGCGTGTACGAACGCAGACAGGTGCGCAGACCCGAAGGGGCTGCAGGTGCAAAACCCAAAACTCATTGCTCAACGGGTAACACACATAAGCTTGCTATGTGTGCGACCGAAGGGAGTAGGTTGTGCAGGAAGGAGCAAAAGGGTATTGGAAAAGGTCTGAAGAAGTGTACATGACCTGCTCGCTCCGCTCGCCCACGTAGCTGAAGCTACGTGGGTTACATACTGTCGGTTGGAGGGTCTTTCGCTGATTATGCTTGGTGCAATTAATCCTGCAGAAGGAGGAAAAGAATGGGAATAGAGGTAGGTATTAACGGGTTCGGAAGGATAGGGAGGTGCTTCCTCCGGGCCGCGTGGGGCTCGGACGTTGAGGTCGCGGGCATAAACGACCTGGTTGGCGCGGACACCTTGGCGCACCTTTTGAAGTACGACTCGGTGCACGGCACCTGGGACAAGGACGTAAAAGCCGGTGACGGGAAGATCATTGTGGAGGGCAAGGACATAAAGGTCACCGCCTTGAAGGAGCCTGAGAAGCTGCCATGGAAGGACCTGGGAGTGCAGGTGGCTATCGAGGCCACCGGCATATTCAGGAAGGCATCCCAGGCGAAGCTGCACCTTGACGCCGGGGCAAACAACGTGGTCATCACCGCGCCCGCGGACTCCAAGGACCCGGGCGACATCACCCTGGTGCTGGGAATAAACGACGACCAGCTAGACCCCAAGAAGCACAAGATCATATCAAACGGCTCATGCACCACCAACTGCCTGGCGCCCATCGCCAAGGTGATAAACGACAACTTCAAGATAAAGCACGGGCTCATGACAACCATACACTCCTACACCAATGACCAGCGCATCCTCGACCTCCCGCACAAGGACATGAGAAGGGCCAGGGCAGCCGCGGTGAACCAGATACCCACTACCACCGGAGCGGCCAAGGCCATCGGCCTGGTAATACCCGAGCTGGAGGGCAAACTAAACGGCATGGCCATACGCGTGCCCACTCCCAACGTGTCCCTGGTGGACCTGGTCACCGAGGTGGAGAAGGAGACCAGCGCCGAGAAGGTGAACGAGGCCTTCAAGAAAGCGGCCGAGAACGACCTCAAAGGAATACTGGGGGTGAGTGAGGAGCCGCTGGTGTCAGGCGACTTCAACGGCAACCCCCTCTCATCCATTGTGGACGCGGGCAACACGTACGTCGTGGACAAGACCATGGTAAAGGCGCTCTCCTGGTACGACAACGAGTGGGGGTTCTCAAACCGGTTGGTGGACCTTTGTAAAAAACTCGGTTGAGAAAAAAGATGTGCACAGGAACGCCGCCGTGCGGCGCGCGGGACAGGAGTTAAAGTGGCCGTAAAGATCATTGACCAGGTGCCCATAACCGGCAGGCGCGTTTTTATCAGGGTGGACTTCAACGTGCCCCTTGACGGGTCCACCGGACAGGTCGCGGACGACACCAGGATAAAGGCGGCCCTGCCCACCATAAACTACGCGCTCGAGCAGAACGCCAGGGTCATACTGGCCTCGCATCTTGGCAGGCCCAAGGGCAAGAGGGCGCCCGAGCTCTCGCTTATGCCCGTGGCCGAGAGGCTCCGGGACATACTGGACCGGGAGGTGGTCTTCCCGGACGACTGCATCGGCAGCGGGGTGAAGAAGAACATTGCGGACCTGCCCCAGGGCGGGGTGATACTGCTGGAGAACCTGCGCTTCCATCCCGAGGAGGAGGACAACGACCCTTACTTCGCCGAGAAGCTGGCCTCCCATTGCGACGTGTACGTGAACGACGCATTCGGCGCGGCACACCGGGCACACGCCAGCACCGAGGGCATGGCCCCGCACGTAAAGGAGAGGGCCGCGGGTTTTCTGATGAAGCGGGAGCTGGATTTCCTGGGCAAGCTGCTCGAGTCCCCGGAAAAGCCCTTCATCGCCGTGCTGGGAGGGGCCAAGGTCTCGGACAAGCTGGGGGTGATCGAAAACCTCATAAAGAAGGTTGACAGCATCCTCATATGCGGGGCCATGGCCTACACCTTCCTGAGAGCCATGGACATACAAGTCGGCGAAAGCAAGGTGGAGGAAGACAAGGTAAAGACCGCGGCCAGGCTGCTTGAGCGGGCCAAGACCTTTAACGTGCCCTTGGAGCTGCCGCTTGACCACGTGGTCGCGGAGAAGCTCGACAAAGGCGCGGACACGCAGGTGGTCCCCCGGGACCAGATACCGGATGGAATGACGGCCCTGGACATCGGGCCGAAGACGGTCGAGAAGTACGTAGAGATTATCAAGGGCGCAAAGACCGTGTTCTGGAACGGGCCCGCGGGGGCGTTCGAGGTTGAGCCCTTTGACAGGGGCACCGTGGCCGTTGCCGAGGCCGTGGCCGGGTCCGGCGCGGTGAGCGTCATAGGCGGGGGCGACTCGGTGTCAGCGGTGCAGAAGGCGGGGGTGAGCGAGAAGATCTCTCACATCTCCACCGGCGGAGGGGCCTCGCTCGAGTTCCTGGAGGGGAGGAAGCTGCCTGGCCTGGCGGCCCTGGAGTCATAGTTTGAAGGAGGACCGGATGAGAAAGCCTTTCATGGCCGGTAACTGGAAGATGAACCTGATCTCTGACGAGGCTGCGGCTTTGGCCAAGGCGGTGAAGGAGGCTGCTGCGGACGCGGACGTGGAAGTGGGCATAGCGCCGGTGTTCACTGTGATACCGAAGGTGGCCGAGGTGCTGGAGGGCTCTTCCGTGCGGCTCATGGCCCAGAACATGCACTGGGAGGACAAGGGAGCGTTCACAGGCGAGGTCTCGGCCGCCATGATAAAGGACGCGGGCGCCACCCACGTGATAATAGGCCACTCGGAGCGCAGGCAGTTGTTCGGCGAGACCGACGAGGGCGTGAACAAGAAGCTGCGAGCCGCCTTCACCCACGGGCTTTATCCCATCATGTGCATAGGCGAGACGCTTTCGGAGCGGGAGGCTGAGAAGACCTTTGACGTGCTCGACACCCAGCTCTCCGGCGGACTGTCCGGTATCGAGAAGGAGAGAGCGAAAAACCTGGTCATAGCCTACGAGCCTGTGTGGGCCATCGGCACGGGCAAGACCGCAACGCCGGACCAGGCACAGGAGGCTCACGCATACATCCGTAAGCGCCTTGCCCAAGCATTTGACCGGGACACCGCGGACGCGGTCCGCATCCAGTACGGGGGAAGCGTAAAACCGGAGAACGTGCGCGAGCTGATGGAAAAGCAGGATATAGACGGGGCCCTTGTGGGAGGGGCCTCGCTCAAGGCGGAGAGCTTCGCGGCCATAGTGCGGTTCAACAAGTAAGAGCTTCTTGAAAAAGGCCGGATAGAAGGCGGGAGAGACCTTCCGGTCTCGATAATCGCGAGCAAAAGCTCGCTCCCACCGTTCAAGCCCTTCGTTTCCCTGATAATGATCGTACTTTTGCCAGAAGCTCGTAAGGGTCATTCCTCTTGTGGAGTTGAATCCGAGAAGTTCTTCTGTTCTTCCCCATCATCTTCAAATGGATGCATGGCCTCCCACCGCTCGGCCCACCATCCGATGAAGTACTCCATTAGCTGCAGGAATGCCTCGACCACGTCCTCGCCATCAAGGTCTTGGACCGTGTCAAGGCCCACCCGGTAGACCACCTCGGGCTCCAGGTCCATGAGCTTTGCCTGGCCCACGTGCTCCAGGAAGAAGTCGAAGTACTCGTGGTATACGTCCACGTGCTCCTGTGTAAACCCGGTGCGGAGCAGGTGGTCGAAAAAGGCCTTTTTTACGAACCTGTTGTCTTCCATGGCCGGTGAGTTATAAAAGCCGCTTTTGCGCAAAAGGCATTGCGGCGCTAGCCTTCCCCTTCCTCTTCACTGGTCTTCTTCTGTGCGATGAGCTTTTCCGCGATCTGGGAGGGCACCTCCTGGTAGGAGTCGAACTCCATGGTGAACACCCCCCTGCCCGAGGTTATGGAGTCCAGGTCGGGCGAGTACCGGAGCATCTCCGCTAAAGGGACCACCGCTTTTATCGCCTGGTTCGCACCCGCGGCCTCGGTGCCGAGCAGCCTTCCGCGCCTCCTGTTCAGGTCCCCTATAACGTCCCCCGCGGCCTCCGCGGGCACTGTGACCTCCACGTTCATGATGGGCTCCAAGAGCACCATGTCGGCCTGCTCCGCGGCCTCCTTGAATGCCAGGGAGCCGGCTATCTGGAATGCCATGTCCGAGCTGTCAACGTCGTGGTACTTGCCGTCGTAGAGCCTGACCTTGACGTACTTCACCGGAAAGCCGGCCATCACCCCTTTCTGCATGCGGTCGCGCACGCCCTTTTCAACCGACGGTATGAAGGTCTGTGGTATGGCCCCTCCCTTGATGGCGTTCTCGAACTCGAACTCCTCCTCTTCCGCCCTCTCCTTGGGGGACACCTCGATCCAGCACCAGCCGTACTGGCCCCGGCCACCGGTCTGCTTCCTGTACTTGCCCTCTCCCTTGGCCGGCTTCCTGATGGTCTCCAGGTACGGCACCTTGGGCGCGGACAGGTTCACCTCCACCCCGTACTTCCTCTTCATCTTCTCCACCGCGGTCTCGATGTGCACCTGTCCCATGCCCTCGATGATAAAGTCCCCGGTCTGCTCGTCCCTCCGCGCGCGCAGGGCCTGGTCCTCCTCCATCATCCTGTTGAGGGAGGTCATGAGCTTGTCCTCGTCACCCTTGGTCTTGGGGGACACGGCAAAGCTGATCACGGGCGAGACTTTTGCAAGGCCGGGCAGCACAATGGGGTCGCTCTCGGTGCACAGGGTGTCCCCGGTCTGGGTGTCTTTGAGCTTGGCCACCGCCACCACGTCGCCGGTGTGTGCGGGGTTGATTGACTCGGGCGTCTCGCCGGTGAGCAGCATCATCTGGCCGATGCGCTCCTTTCCCTGCCTGGAGCTGTTCAGCACGGTGCTGTCCCCTTGCAGGACCCCGGAAAAGATGCGGAACACGGACAGCTTGCCCCTGTAAGGGTCGGAGATGGTCTTTGTCACCAGCGCGCATAGGGGGGCCTCGTCATCGGTCTTTCGCTCCGCTTCCTTGCCATCAGGGTCCACGCCCTTGATTGAGCCACGGTCAAGGGGTGAAGGGGCCAGCTCGCAGAGGGCGTCGAGCAGTATCTTCACCCCGATGTTCTTTACGCCCGACCCCGCGACCAGCGGCACGATAGAGCCTTTCTTGACCCCCGCGGCAAGCGCGCCGAAGAGCTCTTTCGATGATATCTCCTCCTCTTCCAGGTACTTCTCCAGCAGGGCGTCGTCTGACTCTGCCACGGCCTCCACAAGCTGACGGCGGGCCTCGTCCGCGGCCTCGGTCATATCTTCAGGTATGTCCTCTTCCCTGAAAGTGCCCGAGCCGTCCGGCTCGTAAACCAGGGCCTTCATGTTGAGAAGGTCAACCACTCCCCGGAATTCAGTCTCCTTGCCCAGGGGAATGCTCAAGAGGCAGGGCTGCACTCCAAGCGTTGTCTTTACGCTCTCCAGCGTGCGCTCGAAGTCCGAGCGCTCCCTGTCCAGTTTGGAAACGAATATGAAGCGCGAGAGCAGGTCCCCCTCGCTCTCCTTCCAAAGCTTCTCGGTGATGACCTTTACCCCGTCCAGGGCGTCCACCAGGAACACGCCCGTGTCCACGGTCCTGAGCCCGTTCTTTGCGTCGGTTATGAAGTTGGGGTCCCCCGGGGTGTCCACCAGGTGGAACAGGGTCTTGTTGTATTCAAAATGACATAGCCCCATGCTGGTGGAGCTTATCCTCTTCTTTTCCTCGGGCTCGTAATCCAGCACCGAGGTCCCCTCGTCCACCTTGCCCAGCCTTTTCACTGCTTTTGAAGACAAGAGCGCGGCCTCGGCCAGCGAGGTCTTGCCCGTTCCAGTATGGGAGAAAAGCCCGATGGTGCGGACGCTGCTCCTCTCGTATTCCTTCATTTCCAAGCTCCTTTCTATCAGTAAGCGCCCGTCTGTTCTTTTCCGCAAACGGGGCGCAGTCTCCTGCTTCATTCACCCCCAGGCAATACAGGACGGGATTTTCTTCCGGGATCAGGCTGTTGATCCCCCGTCGCACACGATCAGGGCGCCGTTTGTAAAGCTTGCGGCATCCGAGGCCAGGTACAATGCGGCGCCGGCGATCTCCATCGGCTGGGCGTGCCTTCCCAGGGGGATGGCCTTTATTGCGTGCTCGTAGATTTCCTTGGTGTTTATGAGCACGCTGGAGAAATGTGTCTCGGTAAGGCCCGGGGCTACGGCGTTGCAGCGGACCCCGAAGGCCCCCAGCTCGCGGGCGAAGCACTTGGTCATGAGTATGACCGCGGCCTTGGTCATGCCGTAGACCGCCTGCATGGGAGACGCGGCCATTCCCGCTATGGAGGCCACGTTTATGATCGAGCCCTTTCCCTGCTGGACCATGATGTCTCCGGCCTTCTGGGCCATGAAGAAGTAGCCCTTGGTGTTGACCTCGAAGGTCTTGTCGTACTGGCCCTCGGATATGTGAAGCACGTCCCCGAAGTAGGGGTTGGTGGCCGCGTTGTTCACCAGCACGTCCACCCTGCCGTAGTTGTCCATGACCTTCTTGAAAAGCTCATCTATCATCTCGGTCTTGCCGGTATGGCAGGCAAGTGGCATGGCCTCGCCGCCCTCGTCCTTTATGGCCGAGGCCACCTGGTCCAGGGCCTCCTGCTTGCGCGAGGAGAGGACCACCCTGGCACCGTTTTTGGCAAAGGTCTTTGCTATGGCCTCGCCGATACCGCGGCTGGCCCCGGTTATCACCGCCACCTTGCCCTCGAGACTGAAGTCAACACTCATCAACACTCCTCCTTTATTCCAGGTAATAATTCATCCTGATGGATCGGGTCGCGAAAGAGAATCAGAATCTCCAGGCTACAATTTAGTTAAATCATTCCCCGCTGTCAATTCAAGCCCTGCTGCTCCGGGTATCGGACTTCCCCTTTCTCACCCATTGTTTGCAGCCTCAGGGCCACGAACTCTCTCGCCTCTCCATTCTCAGCCGAAAGCCAAGCAGCATAAAAAGACTAAAAAGCGAGCCAATGCCAGTCCACAGTCCTATACTAAATGATGAAGGCTCGTATACCCATTTCACGCCGTGGACCCCTTCTGAAAGGTAGAGGCCGCGGAAGGCCAGGTCCGCGGGGAAGTGCCTGGTCTCAGTCCCATCCACGTACGACTTCCATCCCGGAAAGTAGGAGTCGGTAAAGACCAGGATGCCCGGACCCAACAGCCGCGCGGTCATTTCCACCTTGTGGGGACCGTACCTGTCTATTCGCACACGCTCGTATGGTGAGACCGGTTTACTGGACATGCGCTCCAAGAGTGTTTCGAGTTTCCCGGCTCTTTCCAGCGCCACTTGCCTCCGGGGTTCGAAAAGGCCAGGATCGGAGATCCATTCCACCACTTCGCCCATATTATCGAACAGGACCGGACCGCGGCATATGAAGGCCCTGGGCAGGGCCTGGGTGTTCCAATAAACGTCCACCTTCCCGAACTTCGCTTTTCTCTGAAGCGGCCTTTCAGTATTTTCAATCGAGAGGTTTTCCAGGCGGACCTCCACCGTGTCTCCACTTAGTGGAGCACCGTGAATGGAGAGTTCCCGCGGGGAGTCCTCCAGCCTCAAGGAGGGAGAGTGCACCTTTGCGGGAGAGACAAACCTCGTCCAAATAAGTGTTTCATCTTTGCCTGGGACACGTGAGTATGCCGCGAGCCAGGTCCCCTCATCCGCTTGAGCTCGCATGATGAGCCTGTCGCCTTCCTCGGCCGACACCATGAACTCGATCTTGAAAGGCGCCCACAATTTAAGCCGCTCTTTTTCTCTGTCCAGCCGGGCCAGTCCGCCTCTGCCCTTCCATTCCACCGAGTATCTTTTAAGGAGTGAATAAGGTGATGACCACGGCACGGCAAACCCTCTTGCCAGCACCACCCTTGTCCCGGCCAGGTTTATCAGGTGCATGGCTTTCCGCTCAAGGGTGCCCGGGTTGGTCATGCTCCAGAGGAAGAGCAATGTCTGTTCGCTTCGACAATCTAAAATGAGGTTCTTATAGATGTTGGCAAGGTATAGGGTGCTCCTTGCAGGCGGCACACGGGAAGGGCCGGTGATGTTCTGTGCTCCCGATGTCATCTCGAAGAGGCCGTACACGGGAGCATCATCGGTAACGTCTTCACTTAGGAGCCGCTCGAACACGGCGAACCTGGTCTCTGGAGAAAGCGTGCGGGCGAACCTCTCCAGGCCGGGATGGAGCTCGAACCTGTGGGGGGCGGTGCGGGGCACGTATCGAAAAGCCAGGCTGAATGCATCCAGCACGATCACGGCCAGCACTATGCAGGTGGCCCAGTATGAAATAGACCGCCCCTTCCAGACCATCATTGACGCACCCGCGACAAGGGCCAGCCCGGCAATGAAATATCTCTCCACGCCACCCATGCACCAGGGCTGAAAAACGGCAGCCATCAGCCCTGCGAACAATATGGCGCCGCTGGTTGTTTTTCTCCTCTTCCCTGCTTCATTCCCGAGCCCGTCAGACAACGCTCCCATTGCCAGGGCTATGCCCAGGGTCTGGATCATTACCATTGCCTTGAACGGCGCGTGCAGATCACCCAGAACAGGCAAAAGATCAAAGAATTCACTCAAGAGCGGGAGTTTCCTAAATGCAAAGTATCCGACCACAAAAACCCAGGCCAATGCAATCGGCCTGCGGCTTGCAACGCGCAAGGCCGAGACCGCACCCAGCACGGAAAGCCACGGCATCAAGAAGCCGCTGTAATAGGGTGAGAGCCCGTGGTTGAAGGCCATGTGCGGCATCATTTCCTTGTAGTACTCGAACGGAAGGAGCAGGGTGGGAACCAGCAAAGGCCAGTGTCCGCCTATATTGGGGAAAGTAAACTCGACCCCCATGTGCGGTCCGCGCACTGAGTATTGCACCAGCACCTGGGAATGGAGGATCAGGGGAGACATGATAAGAAATCCTGCGGCCGCACAAGAGACCACCAGCAAACCCCTCTTCACCCGCTCCTGCAAGGGTATGCCGCTTGCGGCCACCTGTATGATAAACAGGACCATCAACCCATAGACCATAAGTTCTACATACCCGCAAAAACCGCTCCACGCGGTTGCAAGCGCGCCCCCGGCAAAGGCCATCGCCCTCGGCCTTCTGCATAGCGGGCCGAAGCACAGCCACGCCGCCAGAAGAGCGCACATTGAGCTCAGCATTACAGTTACATTCATCCACCCAAACATCGCTCCGGAAAGACAGAACACCACTGCGCCGGCCGCGGAGAACCAGTAACCAAGGCCCACTTCCCGCCTCATGGCCGCGTAGAACAACAGGCTGGCCAGCATGAGATGCACGAGGATTGCCGCGGAATAGGCATATGCGCCGTGGAGTAAGAGGTAGATAATAATGAAGACCGGGTTCAGGCCCGCTGAATGGGCGTATCCAAGGTGGGGCATGCCGAAAACTACGTGCGGGTACCACAGCGGGAACTCACCCGCTCGCCAGTTCTCGGCCATCCAGTGCAGGTTGGGCATGATGGTGTAGGTGATATCCAGGAGAGCAGGAGAGTCCAGGAACACGCGGCCCGTAATCAGGACCGGCACAAACACAAGCAGGATCAGCAGCTCCACCGCGAGAACGGCTATAAGGTCTTTCTTATTCAAGCTAAAAGCCCCATCAGGAGGATCTTCTTGTCGGGTATCAACTCTTGCACAATACCAGGCGGGCCTCCAGCGGGCTCAAGGGGTCGCTCGCTCCCCTGTTTACTGATGAGTATACCACCGAGCATGCGCCACCTCCGCGGGGGATCAGGTCCGCGGCCTCGCCGGGAAAGGGGGCCTCGCTTTCCCCGGGATTGCGGATAACCAGGAGCTTGCTCTCATCCTTTTTGTGGAAAAAGCCGTACACCTCGTCCGAGGCCGGGTCACCCAGCACCATCTCCGAGTCCGCCAGGAGTTCCCAGTTATCACGCGAGAACCTTATGGCCTGGGCCAGGACCTCCCACTCGCTCTCCGAGATCAGTTCGGGTGACAGGTAGAGCTCCCACATGGCCACTCCCCTGCCGAAGTACATCCAGGCGTCGTCTGAAAAATCGCGCAGGTTCTCCCCCTCCTCGCCCAGGCTCTGGTACGCGCCCTTTATGATCCCGTGTGTCATGACCGAGCTTAAGGGGAACTGTGCCTCCTCATCGCGCAGCCTCTTGTAAAGTAGGCTGTCCACGTATGTTATGGACCTCTGCCGCCTGCTGCCCTCCCCGCGGGAGCCGTAGTCCATGCCGCCGCGCCACACCACGTCCGCGTACAAGAGCCACCAGGGGGACATCCAAGCCCCCCTTGTAATGTTTATCATCACGTCCGGGGCCGCCCGCCGGGTCTCCTCCATCACTCGGATGAAGGCGTCGGTGAGCCCGACCTGGCCGTACCTTCCGATCCTGTGGCCATGCCACGGCGCCGGGCAGGAGGTTGTGAGGTTGTCGAGCTTGTAGTAGTTCACGTTGTACTCTTTTATGTATTCAGTCATACGTCCGGCAAAGAGCCTGTTGTAGTCGTCCCCGGCTATGCAGAAGCCCTGCCAGCTCCGCTCGTAACCCTCGCCCATGGACCAGAAGAGCCTGGCCCACTGCCTCCACACGTACCCTCCCAGCGGGCTCATCCACAGGCCCAGGTCGGCCCCAAGCTCCCGGGCCGCGGCCTTTACAGGGCCGAACCCTTCCGGGAACCGCTCAGGGTGCGGCCGCCACAGGTCATGATAGTCGTCCCAGCCCGAGTCCAGGACCACGGAGTCGAACCTCACCCCGTAAGGGTCAACCAGATTCCGCTTGAGCCCGCGGATAGTGCTTATCACCTCATCCGCGGAGAAGTGCCTGAGATGGTACCAGGTGTTCCACAACAGGAAGGGTGTGGCCGGCCTGGCCCTCATTTCATCTACGCACTGAAGGAAAGAGTCTCTCACCGGGCCGGGTCCTGAGAGGCCGTGCACAGCCTCCGGGGTCACGTACCCATCCTCATAAACCGAAAGGCCCACCAGAAAGGAGCAGGTCACCATCCCGTTTCCCACCCGGTTCTGCGATGACGGGTATGCCACTGACCAGAAGGTGTGATCAACGTACACCGGCTGGCCCGGGCCGTGGAAGGTTCGGGGCTCCGCCCAGGGCTCGAACCTCTCCATCACGATGCTGTCAATAAAGACCTTTGTCCCCGGGTCCGGCTTTATGGTAAGCCACTTCCTGATGAAGTGGCTGCCCTTGTCCTGGCGATAGTGGAGCAGCACGGTAAGGGGAGGGTCTTGGGTGCGAAGCTCGAGGTCGAGGCTTCCCGGGCCCTGCTGCACGGCGCCCGTCACCTTGAAGTCGCGTGGATAGAGCCATCTATATTTAAGACGTATGGCGAACTCGTGGCCTTTCACGTATGCGATTTTCCCGTCGGTGGAGCGGGTGACGGCCGTGTGGGCGAGCACGCCGTCCTGTACCCCCAGCACCCTCTGTGCCGGGCCGTTCTTTATCGTATAGGTCACCGGCGGCTCGAAACTGATGGCACTGAAGGATACAGCCGGCAGGAGAACCAACACAAAAGCCAAAAGATAAGGGAGGGCTGAGCAGTCCACGTGACCTGCTCGCTTTGCTAGCCCACATAGCATAGCTATGCAGGTTACCCGTTTGTTCCCTGATATCTCATCCATTATTGTTCTCGCTGCTCGCTCCCCGCTCCGCACTCATTGCTCCCAGCCACCCGTTCATCGCCGCCATTTTCCGTCTCATCTGTTCAGCTCGTTGATCTTCGTCTCCACCAGCTCCCGTATCTCGTTCAACCTCTCCTCGCTCTCGGCCTCGAAACGCATCACCAGCATGGGCTGGGTGTTGGAGGCCCGCACCAGCCCCCACCCGTCCGGGAACACCAGCCTCACCCCGTCCACGTCAATGGTCTTGTACCCCTCCGACTTGAAGTGCTCGCTCGCCTTCCTCACGATCTCGAACTTGCTCTCGTCCGTGCTCTCGATCCGAAGCTCGGGCGTGTTGAACGTCTTTGGAATCCTGGCCTTCATGGCCGAGAGCTTCTCGTCGCTTCTTGAGAGGAGCTCCAGCAGCCGGCAGCTCGCGTACACCGCGTCGTCGAACCCGAAGAACCGGTGCTTGAAGAACATGTGACCGGACATCTCGCCGCCGAGCGCCGCGCCCTCCTCCTTGATCTTGGCCTTTATCAGGGAGTGGCCGGCCTTCCACATGATGGGCCTGCCCCCGTGCTCCTCGATGTCATTGAAAAGAAGGTGCGAGCACTTGACCTCACCTATCACCGCGGAGCCGGGGACATCCTCCAAAACCGCGCGCGCAAGCAGCATAAGGATCATGTCACCCCAGATGACCTCGCCCTTGTCGGATACCACGCCCAGCCGGTCGGAGTCCCCGTCGTAGCCTATGCCAACGTCCGCGCCCGTCTCTTTCACCTTGTCCATCAACTCCTTCAGGTTCTCCTCCACAGTGGGGTCCGGGTGGTGGTTGGGGAAGTTGCCGTCCATGTCCGTGTATAGCTCGTGCACCTTGCAGCCAAGATTTTTCAGTATGGGCACGGCCACCGGGCCCGCGGTGCCGTTGCCAGCGTCCACCACCACCTGGAGCGGCCTTTCAAGCTTGATGTTCTCCGAAACCCACTTAATATAGTCCTCGCGGATGGGCCGCTCCTGGAACTCGCCCTTGCCCTCGGTAAAGTCCTTCTTCTCGATGATCCCGCGCAGGCCCTGGATCTCGCTCCCATAAAGCGTCTCCTTGCCCACGCTCACCTTGAACCCGTTCTGGTCAGGAGGGTTGTGCGACCCCGAGACCTGCACCCCGCCGTCCACCGGGTACTGGAACAGGCTGAAGTAGGACATGGGCGTGGTCACCACCCCGATGTCCACAACGTCCACACCGCTCTCGGTTATACCCTGCACAAGGGCCTTTGTAAGGGGCGGAGAGCTCAGCCGGCAGTCCTGGCCCACGGAGGCGGTCTTTCCTCCCCTGTCTTTGAGCACCTTTGCGAATGCCCTGCCCAAGAGCCTTGCGAACTCATGGTCAAAGTCCTCGTAAACCACGCCCCTTATATCGTACTCGCGGAAAATCTTGTTCTTGTGCACCTCACACCTCCATTAAAAGGGTTTGTCCGCGGCCCTCTTCAGCAGACCGGCGACCTTCCATATTCTTTATCATTCAATTTGTGTATGCAAGTGACTTGCTTTTCTCCTGCAAATACGTTTAAAATATTGTAAAATCCCGGCTTGAGAGGAAAGCTGAACCTGGGTGTTGCAGTTTGCGGAGCGAGGGAGGAGGATTGAAAGTTGGCTAAGATTAAGCCCCTGAAGGAAAACCCCCTGTTCAAGGATTTCTCGGACAAGGAGATAGCACTGCTTGCCAAGTACGTGGAGGAGAAAACCATGGAAGCGCCCTCCCCCCTTTTCCTTGAGAACATGAAAGGGGAGTCCATGTACCTGGTGGTGAAAGGCCGGGTCAGGCTCTCCAAGATGCTCTCCGAGGGAATGGAGAAGACCCTTACAACCCTGGGGCCGGGAGACTACTTCGGGGAGATGGCGCTGGTGGAGGAGGGGCCCAGGGCGGTGTCGGCGTTCATCGTGGAGAGCGCCCAGATATTGACCCTGAAAAGAGCGGACTTCGAGAAGCTCATGCAGGAGGCCCCGGAGGTGGCGGTGAAGGTGGTCATAGGCATTCACAAGCTGCTCTCCGACAAGGTGCGAAGCCTCTCGCCCAAGCTCCAGGAGATGATACTGAGCGAGTCCCCTTAAACCGCAAATCACAAGGAGGCGTGAAAAGTGGAGTGGCTGGCAATACTGGTGCTTTTGATCATACTCGCCTTGGGCGGGGCCAACCTGGCCCTGCTTCTAAGGTTCATGTCAGTGGCGAATGAAAACCGCGACCGCTATGCAAAGATCATGGAAAAGCTGGACTCCATGAAAGAGACTCCCGGGACACAAGTCCAGGACAAGTCTGAAAAAGATCAGTAATGCTCTCAAGGTTTGCATACTGCTTGATCACAGCCGCTACCGCTTATTTCCCTGCCCAGCTCATGGCCGTCCAGGCCGATGCCCCCACCAAGGTGTCGAGAGTTTTAATCGTGGTGATCATCGCCCTGGCGGTGGCCGCGGCTCTGGCGCCGGTATTTTACCGCAGGGCACTCAGGAAACGGGGCGAGAAGAAGCTCACATCCTTCCTCTTGAACGACCCCGAGACCCGGGAAATGCTGCTTAAGAGGAGAGACGGCCAGGATGAGGAGGATGAAGCACAAAATCTCGATTGAAGAGCAGCTAAAGCATATCTATCGCATCCTCCTCTCCGAGTTCGGTCACAGGAACTGGTGGCCTGGTGATTCCCCTTTCGAGGTCATGGTGGGCGCCATACTCACACAGAACACATCCTGGAAGAACGTTGAAAAGGCCATGGACGCGCTCAAGTCCGAGGGCATGCTCTCTCCGGCAGCTATAAGAAAAGCTGACAAGAAAAGACTGAGGAGGCTCATCCGCCCCTCTGGATACTACAACCAGAAAGCCGAGAAACTAAAAAGCTTCGTGCGCTTCTTCGAGAGAGAGTACGGCTCCAGCATCGAGAGGATTAAGCAGCAAGAGACGGATAACCTAAGAGAAAAACTCCTGTCAGTACGCGGGATCGGGGAGGAGACCGCGGACTCCATACTGCTCTACGCCCTTGAAAAGCCGGTATTCGTGGTGGATGCATACACCAGGAGGGCCTTCTCCCGGCTCGGGTTCCTGCAAAAAGACCCGTCTTACCAGGAGACCCAGGAACTCTTCTCCATGAACCTCCCCCGAGACCCGGCCCTATACAACGACTTCCACGCACAGATCGTCTACCTTGGCAAGGACTTCTGCAGAAAAAAGCCCTTGTGCGAGCGGTGCCCCTTGTCAGTGCTTGAAATGTGCCAACCGGGTAAGATAGAATAGGTAATAGGAGGGACGGTAATGAGCGAGGGCACCATAGACTACAAGGGAGAGAAGGGCAAGCTGCTCATGGTGGGCACCAAGGAAAACGTGCCCGGATGGAGCGGAGAGATTTACGTGGCCGTGATACAGTACGGGGACAAGACAAACGAGAAGTTCGACGTGGTGCCGGACTCGACCGACCCCAAGGACGTGGACGAGCTGCCCGAGGTCAAGACCTTCCCAAACAGGGGCCAGGCCATCAGCCACTTCATGAACCTGGAAAAGAACAAGGACAAGTGGAAATAACACCCTGCCCCTCTTGCATCCGACCCCATAGTGATTATCTTATAAACGGGAAAGAATGTTCAAGAGCATTCCAGCGCTGGGATGATTGCCTGATTTCCCGGGGAGAACGGAGTTGTGCAATAAAATAAATTAATCACCGGTAAGCGTTAAGCCCTGCTCCTTCCAGAACCCGCACTGTTCCACGTTGGTGGCCTTGTCGGCTTTTGCAGGGAGATCGAGGTACATCCTCTGCCGCGAGCCCTTGTCATAGGCGGGCCACTCCACAAGGTCCGCGTCATTGGGGTCCCCGGTTTTAGCGAAGTCCGCCCAGTACCGCATCATTATCCCGGTAATCTCGCGCCCCTTCTTCGTCTGCGACCGAGTGAGGAACCAATTTGCGGGCGGCTTTTTAAGGTTGCCGAACAGGAATGGTATCTCAAGACCGTGGGCCGCTCCAACCATGTGCGGGAGCAGGTGCTTGTCGTAATCGAACCTGTAATAATATACCTCCTCGTAGTCCGAGACCGCCTCCGCGGCCTGGAAGCACTTGCACCCGAGCGCCATGTGGCCCATGGCGTCAATGGCCGCATCCGCGGGCCTGCGGTACTCCTTGTAGGGATAGAGCTCGATGAGCTCCTCCACTGACTCCTCGCCCACCATGCTCTCCATGAACTTGCTGACCAGGCACTTGGGAGCAAGCCTCACCCCGGGGAGGGCGATGGCGAAAAGCTTGACCTCGTCGCGGTTGCTGCCCACCAGGAGCGGCACACGATTGAACTCGCCCGCTCTTATGGCCTCGACCGGCACGTCCGCCAGCGCGTGCCCGTCCACGTGCGGCACCCATGTGAACTCGAGCATGGACTTCACGTCAAAGCCGCCTCCATCATCCTTTTTCTTCTTAGCCTTTTTCAGGGCCTTCTTTATTTCCTTGGGTTCCATGTCCCTCATGCAGGAGAGCACGTCCTCGCTGTCAGCGCAGCCAAGGTCCCGGGCGAACTCCTCGCCGTGCTCGAACCCGGCATCCAAGCTCTTCACCGTGTCGCACCCGCCGCTCTGTATCACCGCCTTGTGGAACAGACCCCCGGCAAGAGGAGATGCCAACAGGCTGCACACGCTCCACCCGCCGGCGCTCTCCCCGAATATGGTCACGTTCTCAGGGTCTCCGCCGAACTGGCTGATGTTGTTTTTCACCCACTGGAGCGCGGCCACCTGGTCCATGAGCCCGTAGTTTCCGCTGGAGCCGTGCGGGTCCTCCTCGGAAAGCGCGGGGTGTGCCAGGAAGCCGAAGTAGTTCAGCCGGTAGTTCAGGCTAACAACCACCACGTCTTCAAAAGCCGAAAGCATCCCGCCCCAGTAAATAGGCTCCGCGGCAGTGCCCACGGTCAAGGAGCCCCCGTGTATCCACACCATGACCGGGAACTCGCCCTTCCTGTCAGGGCGCCACACGTTGAGGTTAAGACAGTCCTCGCTCATATCGGGAAGCATGTACCTGGGGACACCCGAGCCCGAGCCGCTGGATATGCACCGGCACCCGAACTCGAATGCATCGAGCACACCGGAGCGCGAAAGCGCCGGCTTTGGAGGCTTCCACCTGAGTTCGCCCACCGGGGGAGCGGCGTAGGGGATGCCCTTGTACTCACAGGCCCGGAATTTCTCCAGCTCCTTGCCAACCACAGGTCCCTGGGCGGTTGGCACCTCCTGGTCGCATACACCGCTGATGGCTTTCCAGGGGAAAAAGCACATTGCGACAGCCGCCACCATAAATCCCGCTGTCTTAAACTTCATTTAATCCTCCCCTCACATACTTTTTTCTCACTTGCTTATGGCGGCAACATAATACTATAATCATTGCACCTGTCAAAATGAACGGGGCTAACAGGTGCGACACATGAATGGAACAGAAGCTGGGCAAAGACAATCCGGTTTGCCTGGGTTCAGGCTCTACAAGCCCGGCCCCTCACATCCCGACTGGAAAGAGCTTTTTGAGGAGACGAGGCACGAGCTTTCCGAGATCCGGAAGAATGTAAAAAAGGACACGGACACAAGCTTTTCGGAAAAGCTCTTGGACCTTAGCAGAAAACGCAAGGCCTACATCACCACCATCTCCGGGTTCCTGGAGAACCGGCGCCGGCTGAAGGCGGGAGACAAGTCGCTCCGGGCCATCTACTGGATCTGGGCCATGCTGAACGGGTGCAATCTCCGCTGCACCTACTGCGACGACCACTCGGGCCAGGGATGGTTCGAAAAGAACGACAGCGACACACTCGACACGGAGCAGGGAAAGAAGCTCCTGGAAGTCATGCGCACCGGGTGCAGCGCCATATACTTCTGCGGGGGCGAGCCCACCTTGAGGAACGACCTGCCCGAACTTGTGGACCATGCATTCGATCTTGGCTACTATCCCATGGCCATGAACTCGAATATTACCATCATCCACAAGCGTCTCAAGGACCCGGCCTGGAAGGACCTTATGCGAAAGCTCGACATCCTTGTCATAAGCGTTGACTCGCTCAGCCCGGAGAAGCTCGACAGCATCTTCCAGAGGCCGCTTGGAAAGCAGGTGCTTGTAAACGCTCTCATGCTGAGGGAGCTTAAAAAGACAAACCGGTTCCTGCTTATCGCCAACTCGGTGGTGACTCCCGAGACGGTCACCGATGCAAGACAGGTGCTCGACTGGTGCAACGACCTGGGGATATTCTTCGCCGCGGTGCCGGCGAACTATAAAGAGGGGCCAAACCCCGATCTCGTGAACATGCCCGAGTATTGTTCGTTCGTTGACACGGTGCTTTCAAGGAAAAGGCAGGGGCACAAGATTATCGGCTCAATGGAGCTTCTGGACAAGTTCCTGAATGCAAAGCCATACACATGCATGACAACCATCAAGCCCCACATCGGACCGCACGGTTCGCTTCCCTGGCCGTGCCGGGCAAGCATCAACGTGGAGCCCGAGTTCCTGAACGTGCTGGACTACGAGACCGTTGACGAGATGTACGAGGCGGGCGACAGGATCATAAAAGCCACCGACTTCCACGGGCCGGCCAGGAACCAGTGCGGGGGCTGGTGCGCCTGGTACCAGAACTACACCACCGAGATCTACAGGAATGCCTTGCTGAAGCCGTGGAGGTTCATGTCAGAGACCAGGGAACTTACCTCGAACCTGTGAGCGCCCAGATCATCTCTGATCAAAAGCAAGAGGTGGACTGATATGGAAGTAGAAAAGGGACCATATTCAGCCACTGGCCGCGAGGTCTTGAGCGAGGCCGCGGTGATGCTTGTGGCGGCCCTGGTGATCCACCTGTTTGCCCAGCGCACCGCACTGGTGTCCGCGGCCATGGCCGCGATAATAATCCTTCGCTTTATCCTGCTAAACCGCCGCGGCGACTGGATCATCTTCCTGCTGGGCATGGTTGTCGGCGGGGGCAACGACGTGATGTCCATGTGGCGAGGGGTGTACTCTTACACCCCGCCCACCCTTATCCCCGGCCTGCCCGAGTGGATGCTCCCGGTTTGGATGCTCTTCTTCTGGGGCGAGGGTTTTATATTCTTCCGCAAACTGGTGAGGTGGGGCCCGCTGCTGGGAGATGACCAGAGGCCCCGGCTCCTGGACACGCCCCTGGCCCTGGACATCGCAATCGCGGTGGTCTACCGGGTGATCGTTTACAGGTGGGCGTCCGAGCCCTGGCTCCCGGCCGCGCTCTATGCCGCAATACTGGCAGTGCGGATGCTTGTGATCCCGCCCGCTGCCCACGAACGCAGGCTCATGCTGTCCATACTGGTACTGGGTCCGCTATACGAGGCCATCCTCATAAAGAGCGGGCTTTACCTCTACCAGAACCCGGCTTTCCTGGGCATGCCGCTCTGGCTTATCATCTACTGGGTGTTCATCATCAGGGTGCTGAAGGCGGTGATTGACCGGATCGAGCACTACCTCACCGGGCATTCACAACAGGATTAGACTATCAACCCGAATGCTCGTCCTCCACCGTCTCCCTCAAGGTCTGGGCGAAGCTCTTTAGCTCTGCGACCGCGGCCT
This sequence comes from uncultured bacterium, assembly GCA_964650485.1. Classification (GTDB taxonomy): domain Bacteria; phylum RBG-13-61-14; class RBG-13-61-14; order RBG-13-61-14; family DATKZS01; genus CAZYTX01. The sequence continues at coordinate 77,798 of CAZYTX010000006.1, forward strand.
CGATCTCCTTGGCCCCGCTCTCCACCTGGGAGGCCACTTCCTGCACCTCGTTGATGGCCCGGGACAGTTCCTCGGATGCATGGCTTTGCTGCGTGGTGGACGATGTGATCTCGTGCACCAGGGTTGCGGTGGAGTGGGCCAGGGATGATATCTTTGCAAGAGCATCCACCACGTCCGCCACTGCGCCCCGGCCCCGGCCCACCAGCTCGTTGCCGGCGCGCGCGATCCCGGTAGCTTTCACAGTGGCCTGTTGAATGGTCTCGATCAGCTCCCTTACCGCGGCGGTGGCCTCGTTGGTGCGGCTGGCAAGATGTTGGGTCTCCTCAGCCACAACTGAAAAGCGAGAGCCCGCGGACCCGGCGCCGGCAGCCTCGATGGAAGCATTCAGCGCCAGGAGCTCGGTCTGGTCGGCAACCTCCTCGATTATGCCAACTATGCCGAAGGCCAGCTGAAACATTCCCTCCAGCTCGGAGGTGGCCTCCACTATCTCCTGCGACTGGGAGGCTATCTGCTCGAAGCTCTTGTGCGCGGTATCCAGCACCTGCTCGCCCTGCTTGCAGGCATCGAGGGTGGATGAGGAGCTTTGGTTCACGTCACCTGCATGGTCCGCGATTGACCTTGCAGTCGCCAGTATCTGCTCGGTGACCGAGGAGGCCTCGGTGATGGACGAGGCCTGCTGGGCCGCGCCCGAGGCCTGGGAGGCGCTCACGTTCAGCATGGTGGATATGGCCGAGTCCATCTGACGGACACCCTCTTTCAGGCTCTCAACCACATGGCCCATCTCACGCATCTGGCTCACGATGGTGTCCTTCATTCGGTTCATGGAGGCCCCCAGCTCGCCCAGCTCGTCGTTGGTTGCAAGCCGAACGGATTCCTCGAAATCTCCCTCTTTTATCCTTTCCGAGGCACGTGTCAGTATACGGAGAGGCCGGGTGGTCTCCGCGGAGGCGAGCAGAATGAAGAGGAAGGTGAGCCCGATGCCGATAAGTATAAAAACGGTGTAGGATGTCTTCAGGTTGCCCAGGTTCTTCTGAAAATAGCGGCTGGAGCGGATGCCAGGGTCGGAGCGGTGTCCCAACTGGTCCACCAGGTCCATCTTCTCTCTTGCAGGCAGGCGCTCCTCCATCTGCCTCATGTTCTCTAAAAGGGACCGGGTCTGAGAGTAGCCCATCAGCGAGGAGTAGAGCAGTAAGGCTATAATTATTGGTATAAAAGTCACCAGCATCTTGAAGCTTAAGCTGAACCTCCATCCCGCGCGGCGGGCGGGCTCGGTCTTTACCACCGTGGTGGTGTGCTCCACAAGCGGCCTTACCACCCAGCCGCCGAAGTTGACGCCAAGCGGTATCATGAAAAGCCCGCAGATGAGACCGCCGGCCATGCCGTACCACACCATCTCCCCCATGTCCCACTCGAGGTTTATTATCCCCACCATGAAGATGACGGGGTTGGTGATCATGTAGAAGAGCCCGGCGATTATTGCGATCTTGTAGCCCAGGTTCAGTGCCTGGTGCTGTACTTTGAGCGCCTGGTCCTCGGGTATCTCCCGGCCGGCGTGCACCGCCCTTATGTACCTTATCAGGGGGAGTGCCACCAGGGTGATAAGAACTACGAACACCACTATGCCGGCCGCGGAGATGGGGACACCGTAGCTGGATATGACCTTCTGGTCAGCAGGGGTGACGAGCACCACCAGCCGGTGATACGCGATCAGCGAACCCGCGGCCACACCAGCGCCCGAGCCCATCATCACGATGAAACGGAGAATAAAGCTCCTCAAGGTTGGAATAGTTTTCTGCATTGTCAGGTATCAGAGATCATTGGTCATTTTTAGCCAACTCTTCACCTCTTCTCATACCCCGGTTTCCTGTAGGACCCTCCCGAATCAATCCATTCCTTCTCCGCGCCCAGGGCTTTTGGCAGGTCCCTTTTTGTCAGGAACTCCTGTACGAAACCCGGCAGCCAGAACCCGGTCTCCACCAGGGTGCCGTACCTTGCCAGGGTGTGGTCCGGGTCAATCCAGTAGAGCTGCCAGAACCCGGAGACCTCCTTCATGTCGTTGTCGTACTCCGGGTCCAGGGACCAGGACCTCCTGTAGGGCTCAGACCCGTAATCACCCATCACCCTGTAGTCAATCTCGATCCACAGTATCTTCACGTGGATGTCTATCCGGTCCTTTCCGTCCCCCTTGCTGTGAAGCTCGCTGGAGTCCAGGTGCGGTAAAAACTCCTCCTGGCGCCACCCCTGGTTTATAAGACTGAAAACCGTGTCTATGTCCTGGTTGAATATTATGGCCGCGGTGACCATCTCACGGCCCTCGATAACCTCCGGCTGTTCCAGTATCACCACCTCGCCCCTTTCCAGGCGCTCGATCTGCTCCCGGCTAAGGCCCTCGTAAGCTCCGGGGTCCTGGTCGGTGGGGGCGCCTTCCGGAGGGCCTTGCATGCCGGATGATTTCTCGGCAGTGTCTTTGCCGGGCGCAAGGCCCGGTGCAAAAAGAAAAATATACAAAAATAAAAGCACAGACAAAAGATAAGCCGCTCTTACATCCCACTTGTGGACTCTCATTTCATATAACCCTCGTCCGATTTTTTTAAAGTCTACAACAGCGGAGAAAATGAAACAAGCCCTGCAAACTCCTTGACAATAAACCGTCACCGGAATAGACTGATAAAAGGTGCCGGCGGGGTGTCAGGGCAAGGAAAAGATAAGCAAGGAAGGAAGTTAAGCGCCGCGGAGTGGGTTGCGCTCGCCGCGGTGGGAATTAATACGGCGCTCACCGGGCTCAAGTTCTTCCTCGCCTGGATTTCCGGAAGCCTTTCTTTGCGGGTGGAGGCTTTCCATTCTTTTGCCGACATCGGCTCCAGCCTGGCGGTTTTCCTGGCCGTGCGCGCGGAGATGTCCCCCGCCGCGGAAGGCGAGGAGTCCGAGGAGAAGTCCGGCTTCTTTTCCCATCCCCAGCGGATAGTGTCTCTGGGCATCGGCATATTCCTTGCCGTGGTGGGGGTTTTTTTCATAAGGCGGGTGATAGCTCCCGAGACCCTGGGGGTGAGCTACCCTGTCCCGGTGGCCCTTGCCATGCTTTTACTGGCTCTGTTCTCCTTCCTGCTCTCCCGGCTGGAGCGGGTGGTGGGAGAGCGCGACAACTGCACCGCTCTGGTGGCTGACAGCTTCCATGCCAGGGTGGACATGGCAGGGTCCCTGCTGGTTGCCGGTGCGCTCCTGGGCGAGAGCCTGGGAGTGAGCCTTGACAGGTGGGCGGCCCTGGCGCTGGCGCTGTTCATACTCTCCCAGGCATTGAACGTGTTCGGCGCGGTCATAAGGGACATGACCACCAGGGAGCCGGAGCCGGACATGCTCTACCGCGAGTGGCTCTGGCAGGCGGTCCGCAAAAGGGTCCCCGACATCGGGCCGCGCCTGCTGTCCCTGGCGGCAAGGATGACCGGCGGCTCGTCCGAGAGCGAGGCCGACCGGAACAAGGCGGCGAGGCTTGTTATCGCCGCTTTTATCGTGGCGGCGCTTACGGCTTACATGGCAAGCGGACTCTTTACCGTAGGTGCATCGGAGCAGGCCATTGTCGAGCATCTGGGCAAGCCCGTGAACCTGAAGGAGCCGCTCCAGCCGGGCCTGCACTGGAAATGGCCCTGGCCCGTGGGCAAGACCAGGAAGGTGGACGTAAGGAGGATCAGGAGACTTGCGGTGGGCTCCGAGGTGAGGCCCGATCGCAGGGTGGTGCTCTGGACCAACGAGCATTACGTGGAGCAGTTCAACCTGCTCTCGGGCGAGAACATCTTCGTGGACGTGGGCGTGGTGCTCCACTACCGCGTGCATGACCTGTCCGCCTGGCTCTACAACTTCCGCGATCCCGAGTCGCTTCTTAACTACCTCACTTCCGCTGTGCTCACTCAGGAGTTTTCAAAGAGGAGGTTCATGGAGTCCATGACCACTGGCAGGGACGCGCTGGAGGCGGACCTGGAGGAGCGGGTGAAAGAGGCCATGGAACCCTTTGACACCGGCACCGGGATCGTGGCCCTGTACGTGCGCGACGCGCACCCGCCCCTCAGCATAGCCCCTGCTTTCGAGGAGGTGGTATCGGCAAGGATCGAGTACGAGACCAGGATCAACGAGGCCAAGGGGTACATGAACGACCTCATACCTCGTGCCAGGGGCGAGGCCGCCACCAGGACCCTTGCCGCAGAAGCCTTGAAAACATCAATGCACAACCGGGCCAGGGGCGAGGCCGCCCGCTTTTTATCCATGCTCGAGGCTTACAGGACCTCGCCACTGGCAACCAGGACCAGGATGTCCATCGAGGCTGCGGAAGAGGCCCTGCCCGGCAGGGAAAAGATTATAGTGCCGGCTGACCCAGCATCAGGGGCAGTGGAAATATTCATGACCAAGGAGCCGGGGTGGGCGCCGGGGTCGTCGGGGGAGAAATAAAAGGAGAGCAGTCATGAAGCGCGTTATATGGGGACTGGTTATCATCGCCGCGGTCATGCTTGTCATCGCGGCCACCACCTTCACGGTCAAGCAGAACGAGTACGCGGTGGTGACCAGGTTCGGGGACCCGGTGCGCACCATAACCCAGCCGGGGCTCAACTTCCAGATACCGCCGCCCATCGAGCGGGTGAACCTGTTCGACAAGAGGCTCCAGCTCCACCAGGGGCTCTTGCTCGAATGCCTGACCGAGGACAAGAAGAACATCGCCGTGCGCACGGTGCTGGTATGGAGGATCTCCGACCCGGGCACTTTCTTCGTGTCCGTGGGCACCATGGATGCCGCGGCCCAGAAGCTGGACGACCTGCTGACCTCCAAAGGCGTGGGCGCCATAGGCGACTATAACTTTGACGACCTCGTATCCGTGGAGCACGTGGTGCGGCTTGACGACCTGGAGAGGCGGATCGAAAAGAAGCTGTCACAGAGCCTGGCGTCCGGGGGCTACGGCATGGAGATGCGCACGGTCGAGATTGACAGGCTGGCGCTGCCCGAGTCAAACGCTTACGCGGTCTACCAGAGGATGCGCAAGGAGAGGAACGCCATAGCCAACAAGTACAGGGCCGAGGGGGAGGAGGAAGCCTCAAAGATTAGGGCCAGGGCCGACAGGGAGAAGTCGGACATACTCTCCCGGGCATACGAACAGGCCCAGAAGATACGCGGCGAGGGGGAGGCCGAGGCCGCCCGCATATACGCCGAGGCATTCAGCAGGGACCAGGAGTTCTACAAGTTCTGGAGGACCCTGCAGAGCTACAAGAAGGTCCTGGACCAGAAGACCACACTGGTGCTCTCGCAGGACTCCGAGCTTTTAAAGTACCTGGGAGAGTAGATGAGCGCGGGACCGGAAATAAGGGCGGTGTTCAAGAACCTGGACCGCATAATAATCGCGGTCTTCGGCATACTGTTGCTTCTCTATCTCTTCTCCGGCATCTACGTGGTGGAGGCCAACCAGATGGGGGTGCTCTTCAGGTTCGGGGCCAGGAAGGCGGTGGTCCCGCCCGGGATCGGCTACAGGCTGCCCTGGCCCGTGGACCGGGTGAGGAAGGTCAACGTAAAGGAGATGCAGCGCATCGAGGTCGGATTCTGGCCCGAGTCCGGCCAGGTGGAGGAGCTGCTCCCCTACTGCATCACCGGGGACAAGAACATCATACACAACCGCTACGTTATACAGTACAGGATAGCGGACGCGTCCAACTTCCTGCTCAAGGGGGCGCGGGTAAAAGACACCCTCTACGCCCTGGCGCAGGCCGCCATACTGGAGGCCGTGGCCGAGAGGGAGGTGGACCCCATTCTCACCACCGGCAAGGTGGAGATTCAAAGGGACATCGAGCAGAAACTCAGGAACAAGCTCGATGAGCTGGGCCTCAAGATCGCGGTGCTGGGCGTGGAGAGGCAGTTCGCAAACCCGCCCAACTTCGTGAAAGACGCTTTCCAGGACGTGGTCAACGCCCGCGAGGAAGAGCGCACCCGCATACACGAGGCAAACGACTACAGGAACCAGGAGATACCCAAAGCCAACGGAGAAGCAGACAGCATAATCCAGCAGGCCGAGGCCTACAAGGTCTCCCGCATAAGCTCGGCCAGGGGCGAGTCGGACAGGTTCATAAAGCTCTACGACAAGTACAAGAGCGCTCCCGCAGTGACCCGGCACCGGCTGTTAGTGGAGATGATAGAGCAGGTCCTGCCAAGGACCAAGGTCATGGTCCTTGCCACCGACAAGCAGGGAAAGCCCATAAGAATAAAAATCCTCCAGGCGCCCGTGCCCACCACGCCCAGGCTCATGGAGTGACCGCGGCCTTACTACCTGATAGCGTTCAGGTTGGTCCTGGTCCTCACCCGCCGGGTGGCGAGGTACTTCAAGAAGCTGACCAGCGCGCCCGGCTCTTTGGCCACGTTGTGGATCACGTCCGCGGCGTGAAGCCCCACGTACATGATAGGATGAAGCAGCGCATCTCTCAGCGTCTCCATGGCCCGGTCGCGCCTGCCCAGCACGCAGAGCGCCTCGGCCGCGGCCTTTTCTGTCCCGGGTGCTCATATCCTCTGCTTTACGTGGTCAGCCACGTGTATTGCCAGGGCCATGATGGTGACCTGTGGGTTCACCCCGGGGGCATTGGGAAAGATGGACCCGTCAGCTATGAACAGGTCCGCTACGTCGTGGGTCTCGCCAAAGGAGTTCACCACCCCCCTTTTTCTGTCCCCGCTCATCCGGCACGTGCCTGTGGGGTGGTTTCCAATGGGGCTGAAGTCGGTGGGTCCGAGGTCTGCCTCCATTATCAGGCCCGTCTTCGCGGGATCGTGCATGTGGTCCGGGACCTTGTGTATCCCGGGGCAGACCATGTAAGCGCCTGATGCGAAGAGCAGGTCCGCGGTGGCTTTCATCGAGACCTGCATGAGCCGGGCGTCCCTTTTGCTCATGTTATAGAGTATTGTGGGGCTCCATCCCTTTTTGGGGGCGATCACCCTGCCGGTGGTGGTTGCCCTTATCATGGCCCCCCACAGGGTCATGTTCCTGAGCCTTGCCATCATGTCCTTGTGGGGGAGCCCGAAACCCGGTATGCGTATCCCTATTACGTCCGGAGGGGCCCAGGCGACCTCGATTATGAACCCGTCCCGCCTGAACTCGTCGCAGCAGTACCCCTGGTTTGGCCCGATCCACCCGCACACGTCTTCATCAAAAAATCCCACCATGCCGGTGGCGGTGTGGTTACACAGGTTCCTGCCCACCAGGCCGGAGGAGTTCGCCAGCCCGTTCTTCTGGAGCAGCAGGGGCGTGCCCATGGCGCCGCATGAAAGTATGGTGGCCTTTGCCCGCACCTCCATGGTCTTGTCCGACGGCTTCAGATTCTCCGGGTTTATAAAGACCCCTTTCACCCCGGCCGCCCTTCCATTCCCGGCGATCACCGTATCCACCCGGCAGTCGGTGTACACCTCTCCGCCCAGCCCGATGAAGGCCGGCACATAGGTGCGGTCCGTGGAGAGCTTGGCGCCCTCAATGCACCCTGACATGCACACCCCGCAACCCTTGCAGTCCCTGGAGTTCCTGCGGATGGGATCGCCCTTCCAGCCCAGGGCCTCGCACCCCTTGCGCATGAGCAGGTTATTCATGCCCAGCACATCTTCCGGCTCAGGACTGATGTTCATGATCCGTTCGACCTCGTCGAATACGGGCGACAGCCCTTCAGGGGTGAGCCCTTCCAGGCCTTCAGCATCCACCCACTCATCGAGCACGTCGTCCGGGAGCCTGAAGCATATGGCCTCGTTTATCACCGTGGTCCCGCCCACCACCCTTGCCTGCATGGTGGGGATTATCATCCTCCCGGTCATGGCCCTCATGCCGTTGTCGCGGTACATCTGGCGCATGGCTGCCCAGGAGTCGGTGGTGAACCTCTCCGGCGGAATGTGGCTCCCTTCCTCCACCAGCACCACGCTCTTGCCAGCCTGGGCAAGCCTATGGGCCGCGGCTGCGCCGCCCGCGCCCGAGCCTACAACCACAGCGTCCGCGTCCAGCCTGACGCTTCCTTTAAGCTCCTTGAACTCGTGCATCATGAGGACTTCACCTCGCCGCAATTCAGCTTGAAGCCAAGCCTGCCCAGCACCAGGGGGTCGTTGTAATAGCCCATCCCCACGATGGTCTTCAAAAGCACCACCACCATGCGGCGGTAGTAGATGCGGGAGGAGCACCAGTCATGGATGTAGAGCTCCCGCTCCTGCGGGTTTAAGTTCACGAACCTTTTGAAGCGGCCGATGAAGAGGAATGGCATGAGGTCGAAAAGCACCAGGAGCGCCTTGAGACCAAGCCGCGCCCCCTGCTCTTGGTCCCGGAGGTAGCGGGCAAGGAAGGCGTGAGAGCCGGTCTGCGAAACGGAAACCGGGAGATCGCCACCGTCCGGTATGAGCGCCTCGGATAAAGACTCGATGATACGGCCGGCGTACGGCCCCACCGCGGGCTTGCCGTCCGGCAGAACCACGTCTTTTGCACTCTCCCACGAACGCGACATGAAAACCCCCTCCTGCGCATAAAGACAGGACTTTGATAAAAGCCGAAAATACAGCAGACCCTGATTTAATAGCAGGATGAGAGGGGAGTGTCAACTCTCCTTTTAATGTCAATCCTTTTAATGTAACCCCAGCCCGGCTTTTGAGTCTAAATAAAAAAGACCATCTGAAAGGAGAAAGACCATGGAAAAGGAAAGAATACAAATAAGAGCGGCTGAAGGACTGGTGCAACATCGGGACACGGAAGGGACCCTGTGGTTCTGCCGCGAGGAGCAGCCAGAACCCGGGTGGGAGGGACTGGGATGCCTGAGAGAGGAGTCGGCAAGGTTCGTTCCCGGCCGTGAGCAAACACTTGAGAGAAGGGAGGTATAAGAGATGGCTGATATCTTGAGAGACGTGTTCAGGAAGAGATTGGAGGAGCAGGTTGACGCAGAAGGCAGGTACTGGCTTTGCGAGAAGAACCCGAGGATTGACCAGGACATGACCGAGCAGGGATGCTTCCTGCACGATGAGCTGGAGCCCGCTGCCTGCGAGTGAGTGCCGGGGCTCTTATAGAGTGTTATGATTTTTGTCTCACGCAAAGGCGCAGCAAAAATCTTTGCGCCCTCGGCGTCTTTGCGTGATAAATTTCTTCAGTTTTCTACCAATTCCTCTATTCTTTCTCCAGCTTCCCTTTAAGCTCGTGCAAGACGTTCAGGGCCTCGATAGGCGTGAGAGCCTCCGGGTCAATGCTTTTTATCCTGGAGGCTATCTCCTTGGACAAGGGATCGGGGTCCGGCCCCAGCAAGGATAGCTGCAAAGGGCCCTTGTCCTCCTCTTCATACTTGCCGGACCTTGATATGGCCGGCCTTCCAACGGGGTCGTGCTCCACGTACTCCAGGTTCTCTAGTATCTCCTTGGCCCGCTCGATCACCGGGGCGGGTAGTCCTGCTAATCTGGCCACCTGGATGCCGTAGGATCGGCTGGTGGAGCCCGGCGCCATCTTCCTGAGGAATATGATCTGCCCCTCCCATTCCTTGACCAGTATGTGGAAGTTCTTGATCCTGGGCCTTGTCTCCGAGAGGTCCACCAGCTCGTGGTAATGGGTGGCGAACATTGTCCGGGCCTGCCTGCCGGGAGTGTCGTGCAGGAACTCGGCAACCGCCCAGGCGATGGAGAGCCCGTCGAACGTGGATGTGCCCCTGCCGATCTCGTCCAGGAGCACCAGGCTCTTTGGACCGGCGTTATGCAGGATATTGGCAGCCTCGGTCATCTCCACCATGAAGGTTGAAAGCCCCTTTACCAGCACGTCGGAGGCCCCCACCCGTGTGAAGATGCGGTCGGCCACCCCTATCCTGGCCTCGTCAGCGGGCACGAACGACCCCATCTGAGCCAGTATGACTATGAGCGCGGTCTGCCTGAGCACGGTTGACTTGCCGGCCATGTTGGGCCCGGTGATGATGAGTATCTGGCTGTCCTGGCCGGACAGGTGCACGTCGTTGGGCACGAACCGCTCGCTCTTTACCAGCTCCGCCACCACCGGGTGCCATCCTCCCTTTATCTCTATCACGTCGGAGTCGTCCACCGCCGGCCTTGAAAGCCTCTTTGTGGCCGCAAGCTCAGAAAGGCTCAAAAAGGCGTCCAGCATGCCAAGGTTATGAGAGTTCTCCTTCAACCGGGCGGTGCTTTCCGCGACCTGGTCCCTGATCCTTGCGAATGTCCGGTAGTGGAGCTCGATCAGCCTCTCCTCCGCCCCCAGAATCTTCGCCTCCAGCTCCTTCAGCTCGGGGGTGATGAACCGCTCCGCGTTCACCATGGTCTGCTTCCTGATGTAGTCCTCCGGCGCCAAATGCAGATTCGGCTTGGTCACCTCGATGTAGTAGCCGAACACCTTGTTGTAGCGCACCTTTAAACTGGTGATGCCGGTGCGCTCCCTTTCCGTGGCCTCCATGCGCGCGATCACGGCCTTGGCGTCCCGCTGCAGCCCGGTGAGCTCGTCTATCTCGGGGTCATATCCCGGCCGGATCACCCCTCCCTCGCGGAGGGACGCCGGCGGGTCCTCGGCGATAGCCCTGTCCAGCAGGTCCACCACGTCAGTGAGCGGGTCCAGGCCATGGTCTATGTCTTTTATGGCCTCGGAGTGTGAGCTTGCCAGGTAATCCTTGATCCTTGGCGCCACCTTCAAGGACTCGCGCACCGCTATCAGGTCACGGGCGTGCGCGCTCCCGGTTGACACCCGGGCCGTGAGCCTCTCAAGGTCAGCCACCCGTGACATGAGCTCGCGCAGGTCCAGGCGGAAGGCATGGTTTTCAAGCGAGTACTCCACCGCGTCCAGCCTCTTTTCTATCTTCTCCGGGTCGAGCATGGGGTAGTGCAGCCAGTTGAGCAAGGTGCGGGCTCCCATGGGCGTGATGGACAGGTCAATGAGCCAGAACAAAGACCCCTTTGCTTTGCCGTCCCGCAGGGTCCGGGTGAGTTCCAGGTTCCTCTTGGTGCTCTCGTCCATGACCATGTACTCGGAAGTGGTGTAGTAAGACAACGAGGTTATATGAGAGAGGGGACGGGGTATGGCGATTGGCTCCTGGTGGCCCACCTCGGCTGCTGGCTCCTCGCCCGCCTCCTGGGTGTCCTGGAGGTAATATACCAGGGCCCCCGCGCTCCGCAGCGCCTCTGGAAAACCCTCCACCCCGAAACCCTCCAGGGTCTCGACCTTGAACAGTTCCTTCAGCGCGGCCCGGGCCTTGTCAAGGTCAAAGGCCCTCTCGGGCGGGTGGGCAAAAGGTTTTGGCGGCTCGAAGCTCTTTGAAAAGTCCGTGAGCGCCGGTCCCAGCCCCGGGTTTTCCAGGCCCGGTTTTGACACCAGTATTTCGGTGGGGCTGAGGCGAAACAGCTCGTCAACCAGCTCGGAAGACTCGCCCACCTGGGTGGCCCGGAACTCGCCGGTGGAAAAGTCCAGGAAGGCTATGCCATAGGCCGTCTCGCCCGCGCTCACCGCGGCCATGTACCTTGGCTCCTTGGCTGGAAGATGGCCCGGAGCTATTGCCGTGCCCGGGGTCACCACCCTGGTGACCGCCCTCCTCACGATCCCCTTGGCCTTTTTGGGGTCCTCCACCTGCTCGCATATGGCCACCTTGAGACCGGCCTCCACAAGCTTTGCAAGGTAGGTGTCGGCAGCGTGGAAGGGCACCCCGCACAGGGGCACGGCCTCGGGAAGGCCCCGGTCCCGGGTGGTCAGGGCTATGTCCAGGACCTTGCTGGCAACCTCCGCATCATCGAAGAACATCTCGTAGAAATCCCCCATCCTGAAGAAGAGGATGCAGTCGGGATGTCGCTCCTTGATGGAGAGGTACTGCTGCAGCATGGGGGTGAGCTTGGCCATGGTTTCCGTTGAAAATACCAGAACACGCCCCATGATTCCAGGAAGGAGCGCCAAGGCGCCGGGCTTGAAAGCCGGGGAACGGGTTGATACTATTTTAGGCGCTTGTTTGAGAAACAAAGGAGGGAAGAGATGAATTCTTCAAGAAGGGTTCTTGCTGTTTTTTTATTTGCGCTTTTGCTCCTGCCCACGCTTTGTCAGGGCCGGGGCATCGGAGGCGACGTGAGTTTCCGCTTCCTCTGGCCCAGTGACCCGGCCGCACCCGGCGAGGAGCGGGTCGAGCTCGAAACCGAGCACCAGGGCGACTTGAAAGACGTTGAAACGCCTGCGGGCAGGGCATCGGGCAGCCGTATACTGCTGCGTCTCCCTTCAGGGGAGGCGGTGGCCGGCGCCAGGCTCATGAAGCTCGAGGGCGAGGATGCATGGGTCTTCGAGACGAAGATCAAAAAAGAGATCACCGCGGCCACAGGAGTTTACGAGACCCCCCACTTCGCTTTGCCGGCAATAAAGCCGCCCCCCTCGCACTCCAGGGTCTTCACCTTCCGCATTGGCGCCTTTTCACCCCCCACGCACGAGCCCATCTCCACCACCGGTCCGGTCATACTCTACAGCGAGGACCTTGAGGTAGTGGTCATCTCACCCCTGGACCACTTCCTCGAGTCCATGACCCAGCCTGTGGAAGGCGAGTGGAGGTGCGGGTTCGGGGGCATGATAGAGCGCCTGCCCGAGGGCACCATGCGCAGGGTGATGGTGGTCAAGGGCAGGGGCATAAACAATACGGTGATGAAATGGGGGGACCTCGTAAGGAAGTGGCACGACCACGAGCGCGTGCCCCCTTACCACGACGTGGCACTTTCCAGGCTGGGCTACTGGACTGACAACGGGGCCATGTACTATTACAAGACCGCGCCCAAGATGAACTATCATGAGACCCTGATCGCGGTCAAGGAGGAGGCCGACCGCCGCGACATACCCTACGGCTACTTCCAGATAGACTCCTGGTGGTACCCCAAGGCCAAGACCGGGGGGCTGCTCTCGGCCTTCCGCGGAGGGTGCATAAAGTGGGAGCCGCAGGACAAGCACTTCCCCCGGGGACTCGAGTCATTCCAGGAGGAGCTGGGCTTGCCGCTCGTGGCCCACAACCGCTGGTACGACCACAACACGCCCTACTGCGATAAATACGAGTGCGTGTACGGCAAGGGTGACAAAACCCCTGCCCTGCCCGTCGAGCCGGAGTTCTGGGACGAGATCATGGACAACGCGGTGCGCTACGGGGTGGCGGTGTACGAGCAGGACTGGCTCATTACCCAGATGAACCTCATACCCTGGCTGCGCTCGGAACTCGGACACGCGGAGTTGTGGTTCGAGTCCATGGCAGGAGCCGCGCACGAGCGCGGGCTCACCATGCAGCTCTGCATGGCCCCGCCGGGCTTCTTCCTCCAGCAGATGAAGCACGACCATATCACCCACGTGCGCACCTCGGGCGACTACCAGGGAGGGGTGCTGAAGACCTACTTCTGGCCCAAATTCCACAAGACCTCGATGTTCGCATACGCGGTGGGGTTCTGGCCCTTCAAGGACAACTTCCAGAGCTCGAGCGGGCAGCGCTTCATCAGGAACGAGCGCTGGGCCTACGAGGAGGCGCTGATATCCGTGCTCTCCGGCGGACCGGTGGGCCCCGCGGACGAGCTGGGAGCGGCCGACCGGGAGCTGCTCATGAAGACCTGCCGGGATGACGGGGTGCTCCTGAAGTCGGACCGGCCGGCAACACCCATAGACCTGATGTTCCTGGATAACAAAAAGCCCTGGATCGCAAAGACCGAGACCAGCAACCGGACCGGCCACACCTTTTACCTGGCAGCATTTAACATAAGGCCGCTCAATACCCGGGACAAGTCGGTGTCCTTCCAGGAGCTCGATATCTCCGGCGACTACGGCGTATACGACTACCGATCAAAAAAGATGATAAGGGGCCAGTCCGGGATAGAATTCGGGAGGATGAAAAAGAACAGGGCCGCGTACTACATTATCGCGCCCCGGCTGGACAACGGCATGTATCTGGTGGGAGAGACCGATAAGTTCGTGACCCTCAGCAACAAGAGATTCCCGGAGGTCGGGCTCGAGGGGAATGCGCTTTCCATGCAGGTGGAGGGTGTGCCCGGCGAGGATGTCGGTATCTCTATTTACGTTACCAGCCCGCCGGAGCGGGCCCGGGGTTGCGAGCTTAAAGGGCTGCCCCCGGGCAAGCAAGAGGGCATGGTGGAGTGCAGTGCGATGATCCCGGACTCGGGCAAGGCACAGGTGAGCATTGAGTAGGTAAAACAGTGAGTGAAAAAAGGAGTTGCACATGGGCGAGATAAAGGTGGAGAATTCAGCCGAGGTGAGGGCCCCCGCTGAAAAGGTGTGGGAGCAGTTGACCAACGTGAACTCGTGGCCTGAGTGGAAGCCATTCATGAAAAGGGCGAAGATAGCATCTGGATACAAGTCCATTAGCTGCGGCTCGAAGATAAAGATGGGCATCATGATGGCGGGGCCGGCCTCCGTGCCCCTCGCCGTGGAGGTCACCGAGTTCGACAAGCCAAAAAGACTTGCCTGGGAAGGCGGGGTGGCAGGTCTTCTGCACGCTGTTCATTCCTTTGACATCGAGGACAGGGGAGGCTCGTGCGTGGTCACCTCCAGCGAGGTGTTCAAGGGGTTGCTCACCAGCGCCCTGCTCCTGCTCGTCACCGAGAAAGACCTGGAAAAGCTTCACCAGGACTGGGTGACGGCCATTAAAAACAGGCTCGAGAACGGCGCCTGAAAGCGGGATGCGAGAGTCAATAAAAAGATACGCGGCCTTTGCACTGATAGCGCTTCTGTCCGCCGCGGTGGGCGCGGCCGGGGGTTTCTCCCTGGTGCTCCTGTGGTCCGAGCCTCCGCAGCACAGAGGAGCGGACGGGTGCGCCAGCGCTCCCGAGTTCGCAAAGGCCGTGGACCGGATCGAGGCCGGGCTCGAGAAAAACAGGGAGGACATAGGCGCCCTGAGCCTGTACGTGACCGAGGTCAGCGACTTTGTGGCCGGCCTGGAAAGGCGGACCGCGGACCGGTTCCTGCGCTCTTCCCTGCCACCGCCCTACGTAAAAAAGATAGACTCTTTCTTTGAGAACACAGAGGCGGCCCGGGACCTGCTCATGGCCAAGGTGCAGAAAAGGCCCGGCATTACTTTTGGCAAGCCCGTGTTCGTGAGCTCGAAGCTCATTACTGTGCCGTATACGATCTACTCCGAGAAGCACCACCTGCTGGTCCAGATAAAAATTCTGGAGTTGTACGAGCTTCAGTTCGACGTTGTCTGGGACAGCCTTGAAGGCGAGGAGCCCTGAAGCGAGTCCCTGAACAAATCACGCCCAGTCCTTGCACGGAAGGAGGTTTGAGATGTATTTTGAAAAAGCGGGAGCCGAGAACACCGACCGGGTGATCCAGATAGTGCTCAAGGAGGCAAAGCAAAGGCGCATCAAGCACCTGGTGGTGGCCTCCACCGTGGGCGACTCGGCAAAGAAGCTCCTGGACGCGGCAAAGGGAGCGGACGTGAAAATAGTGGTTGTGACCCACAACGTGGGGTTTTCCGGCGATGGCAAGGACGAGTTCGACCCCGCCATCAGGGAGGCCATAACAAACGCCGGCCACAAAGTTCTCACCTGCACCATGGCCACCAGGAACATCAACAAGGCGGTGTCAACCAGGCTGGGGGGATACTCGCAGACCGAGATAGTGAACGCGGTGCTCAGGATGTTCTGCCAGGGGATGAAGGTGTGCCCCGAGATCGTGGCCATGGCCGCGGACGCGGGGCTGATTCCATTCGACGACGTGATCGCGGTCGCCGGCACCGCCCGGGGCTGGGACACCGCGGCGGTGTTAAAGGCCGACTCATCCAACCGCTTCTTCGACATAAAGATAAAAGAGATACTGTGCAAGCCCAGGGTGTTCTGATAAAAGCCGCGCACTCTATAATACCGGGGGCGGGGGAAATAGACCCGTCCATTCTAAGTCATGGCCAAGATAGAGACCATAATCGCCGGCATACGCAGGGTGACCCCCGCCCAGGAGGAGGGCTCGGCATGGGAGAGCCCGAACATTTACCTCGTGGGCGAGGGTCCCCTCACCATGATTGACGCCGGCTACGACAAGGAAAGCAGCAGGAGCGCCATACTTGAAGGCATAGGGGACGCCGGGCTCGAGCGCATAATACTCACCCACGGGCACGTGGACCACGCCGGAAGCGCATGGGCGATAAAAGAGATGACCGGGGCCCGGGTCCTGGCCCACCCTGACGACGACCACTCCATCCAGCGCCGCTTCCAGGGCAAGACGCCTGACGGGCACGTGAACGGGGGCGACCGAATCGAATGCGGGAGCTTGTCCATCGAGGTCCTGCACGCGCCCGGTCATACGCCTGGACATATCGCGCCCTGGCTCCCCTCGCACGGGATCATCTTCACCGGGGACCTGGTCACCGGCGAGGGCTCGTCGCTGGTGGCGCCGCCCGAGGGCAACATGAAAGACTACATGCAGTCCTTGCGCAGCCTGCTGGACCTCCCCCTTAAAATGCTGCTGCCTGGACACGGGCCGGTGGTGAACAAGCCGCAAAAGAGGATCAAAGAGCTCATCGAACACCGGGAGGTCCGCGAGCTCGCCATTGCAAAGTGCCTGTCCAAAAAGGCCATGGGATTGAAGGAGCTTGTCCAGGAGATGTACGAGGGACTGATTCATCCACAGATGGAGATGGCCGCGGCATGGACCGCGTGGGCCCACCTCGAGAAGATGGTGCAGGAGGGATCGGTCAAGGCCGGACCCGAGCATGAGCATAACCCCCTGGAGATGCGCTTCCAACTTGCGCCCGGCATCACCCTGCCCTTCTGAGGCGCCTTGATACGCTGGTGCCGCGGACTTATCATTGTATCGAGCGCGGCTTACTTGCTTGCGGAGGTTTTAGTTGGACTACAGCGCCATTATGAATGAGCTGGAGACGTGGCTGTGGAGCTCTCCATACCTTGACGTGCCCAACTACGCGTGGATGGCCGCGGGCTCAAGCCTGCTGGTGCTTTTGATCTACATTGTAATGCTACTCGCTTTACCCGGGGAGGAGGCAGAGATAGCTCCCAGAGTAGAAGAGCCCTTGCCGCCTGCTCCTGAAAAGGATGAGATTCCTCCCTCCAAGACTGAGCAGGAGATGCCTCTCCCGGAAAAGCCGGAAGAAGAGCTTCCGTCTCCAGAGCCGGAGGAGGCCGAGCTCCCGCCTCATAAACCAGCAGAGACTGAGCTCCCCGCCCCAAAACCGGAAGAGGCCGAGCTACCGCTTCCCAAGCCCGAGGAGATCGAGCTGGTCCCGCCGGAGGGATGGCTCCCGCGTTTGCGTGATGGTTTGGGAAAAACCAAGGACAAGCTGACCAGGGAGCTTGCGGGGATCCTCTCCCGTGGCAAGGTGGACGACGAGATGCTCGAGGAGCTGGAAGAGGCGCTCATCACCTCGGACCTTGGTGTGAAGACCAGCCAGGACCTGCTCCAGAGGCTCGAGGAGGCCATGAAAAGCGAGCGTCTTGAAACCCCGGACCAGGTGCGCGAATGGCTCAAGAAAGAGATGCTATCCATACTGGAGCGCGTGGAGGAGCCTCTTGTTGTACCCCCGGACCATGCGGGCCCTTTCGTGATCATGGTCACCGGGGTTAACGGCACCGGCAAGACCACTACCATAGGCAAGCTGGCCATGCGCTTCAGGCAGGAGGGAAGGAGCGTGCTCCTGGGCGCCGCGGACACCTTCAGGGCCGCAGCCATCGAGCAATTGGAGATATGGGGAGAGCGCGCCGGAAGCAAGGTGATAAAGCACCGCGAGGGCGCGGACCCCTCCGCGGTGATGTTCGACACCATAAAGGCTGCCCAGGCAAGGGACGTGGACGTGGTCATAGCGGACACCGCTGGCAGGCTGCACACCAAGAAGAACCTGATGGATGAGCTTGTAAAGGCAAAGCGCATAACCGCGCGCGAGCTTGCCGGGGCCCCTCACGAGGTGCTGCTGGCCCTGGACGCCACCACCGGGCAGAACGCACTACAGCAGGCGAAAACATTCCACCAGGCCCTGGACGTCACCGGCCTGGTGCTAACAAAGCTGGACGGCACGGCAAAGGGCGGCATCATAGTGGCGGTCTCCGACGAGTTCGAGATACCGATCAGGTTCATCGGGGTGGGCGAGAGGATCTACGACCTGCAGCCCTTCAAGGCCGGGGAGTTCGTGGAGGCGCTGTTTTAATGATAGAATCACTTCGGAGGCTTGAGAATGAAGATTATTGATGTCGAGGCCTGGCTCTGCCATTACCACCTTCCCGCCACTTTCTTTCCCACCTGGATACCGGGCTACCCGCAGGCTGACAACTCCTGCCTGCTGCTCACCCTCAAGACCGACGAGGGCATCGAGGGTTACGCCGCGGGTGTGGGCTTTCTGGACGAGAGCAAGGGGCTGATGTCGCTTTTGCGTCCATTCGTCATGAACCGGGACCCCTTCCAGGTGGAGGATTTCATACGGCTGCTGCGGAGCGCAAACTTCCTGGGCTACAGGGGGTTCTTCGTGGAGCTTGCCATGTGGGACATCATCGGCAAGGCCGCGGGCCTGCCCGTATACAAGCTGTGGGGTGGATGGCGGGACCGCATACCCGCCTACGCCAGCACCGGCGAGCTGCACGAGCCTGACAAGCGGGTGGAAGAGGTGTTGAAGCTGAAAGAGATGGGTTTCAAGGGAGTGAAGCTTCGGGTGAAGTCTGATGATATAGCCCCCGACGTGGCGGTTGTGGAGCTGGTGCGCGAGGCCGTGGGCCCTGAGATGGACATCATGGTTGACGCCAACCAGGGCTGGCCCATACACGGGTTCGGCCCCTACCCTGTGTGGACGGTAAAGCGCGCCATTGACACCTCGCGTTACTATGAGGAGCTGGGAGTGCGCTGGCTTGAGGAGCCGCTTTACAAGCACGACTACGAGGGGTACGCAAGGCTCCGGGAGGCCACCACCGTGCCCATAGCCGGTGGCGAGTTCAACGTGGACCTGCACGAGTTCCGGGACCTTATAACCAACGGGTGCCTGGACGTGCTCCAGCCCGACGCCACCATATCCACGGGCATGTGGAACTCCCGCAAGGTGGCTGGCATGGCCGAGGCCCACGGGCTCGAGTTCAGCCCCCATACCTGGACCAACGGACTCGGGTTCGCGGCCAACCTGCAACTCATGGCCGCGACGCCCAACTGCCCCTATTGCGAGTTCCCCTACGAGCCCCCGGCGTGGGTGCCGGAGGCCCGGGACTTCATGCTGGCGGAGCCCTTCATGATAGACAAGGAGGGGTTCGTGAACCTGCCGGACAAGCCGGGCCTGGGCGTGGAGCTTGACATGGACAGGATCAAGTTCTGCGGGGAGAAGCTCTGAGCCAGGGAGCTTTGCCGGCCAGCCCGACCATGGAAAAAAGCGACAAGCACGGAGCATCTTTTATCGCCGCGGCTGTCATGTTCACACTGGGAGCGCTCCTCCTTATCCTCAACCTGGCCGGTCTTTTCATCCCTCTCAGGAACCCGGACATCTACACCGAGCCCGGGGCCTTGTGGAAGGAAGACGTGACCCTTAGCCCGG
Source organism: uncultured bacterium (assembly GCA_964650485.1). Classification (GTDB taxonomy): domain Bacteria; phylum RBG-13-61-14; class RBG-13-61-14; order RBG-13-61-14; family DATKZS01; genus CAZYTX01. The sequence continues at coordinate 97,282 of CAZYTX010000006.1, forward strand.
AGGAGTTCGAGCGTCTGATTCCACGGAGAGAGGGCGAGTCCGGGCTCGACTACATTAAGCGGGCGAACTCCCTGGTGAACCGGGCCGTGGCCCATTTCTGGCCGAACGACGGGCTCCTCGCATACAGGCTCACCGTGCCCCCGTGGGAGAACTATATACTATTTATTATGAGGTGCGTCGAGCCGGAGTACTTTAAAAGGTACGAGTTCTCCGACTGGAGGAGGGGGGCCGAGCGGGGTCTTGGGCTGTGCTCGCAGCACGCGGTGATACTGAGCGCGGTGCTTAGGGACTACAACGTGGACTCTTATATCCTGGCCCTGGGAGGCCACGTGGTGGTCCGGGCCAGGGCGGAGGAGGGGTGGGTGATCGCGGACCCCGACTTCGGGGTGTTCATACCGCACGACATCATGGAAGTAATGGCAAGGCCGCAAATAGTTAAGAAATATTACCAGGGCGCTGAGTCCAGGTCCAAGCGGCCCTCATCGGTCTACACTCCCGAACGGCTCGCAAAGATTTACGGTCCTCATGGAAACGTGACCTCGGACAAGCTCTACTACCTCCACAGCATGGAACGATACTCATACGCAGCCATATGGATACTGCCTCTTATTTTGATAGCGCCCCTTGCCTTATGGTTCATAAGAAGGGCCTTCACGGCCCGGAAGAAGCAGGGCGGAGGCTAATATACGTTTTCGCAACAAGCATCAATTAGTAAAGTACCGTTCAGGCCACCCTCTCTGCAAGGATCTCCCTTGCCCTTTCCATGGCCTGGGGCAGCTTGTCCTGGTCCGGTCCCCCGGCCTGGGCGAAGTCCGGCCTTCCCCCGCCTTTTCCGCCCACCACCGGCGCAAGCTCTGCCACTATGTCCCCTGCCTTTATTTTATCTGTAAGGTCCTTTGTCACCACCACCAAAAGATGTGCCTTGCCCTTGGCCCTGGTGCCTAACACGGCCACCCCTGACTTCATCTTGTCCTTTGCACGGTCACCCAGGGGCCGAAGCTCCTTGGCATCCTCCACCTCGACCTCGGTCACCAGCACCTCTACACCGGCCAGCTTCTCGATCTTCGCGAACATGTCAGGGCCGGAACCCGCCCCTTGCTTCGCCTCTTTTACCTGCTTCTTCAAGTCCTTTATCTCTGCCCGCACCCTTTGAATCCTCTGCGTAAGCTCGTCCGGCTTTGCGCGCAGGGCCTCCGCGGCCTCGACAATGGTGTCTTCCATGCGCTGCACGTGCTCGATTGCCGCCCTTCCGGTTATGGCCTCAATCCTCCTCACGCCCGCTGACACCCCGGCCTCGGAGAGTATCTTGAACGCGCCCACGTCCCCGGTGCGGCGGGTGTGGGTGCCCCCGCACAGCTCGCGTGAGAAGTCCCCCATCTCCACCATGCGCACGGACTCGGCGTACTTCTCCCCGAACAGGGCGATAGCCCCTTTTTTCAGGGCCTGCTTGTAGGGCATGTACGTGGCCTTTACGTCGTGGTTCTCGCGCACCAGCGCGTTTACAATGGTCTCCACTTCCCGGAGCTGCTCCCCGGTGACGGGAGAGAAGTGAGTAAGGTCGAACCTGAACCGGTCGGGTGTGACCAGAGACCCTTTCTGGTACACGTGCTCCCCCAGCACCCTTCTCAAAGCGTACTGCAATAGGTGCGTGGCGCTGTGGTTCCTGGCCGTGTCCATGCGCTTTTCCTCGTCCACCTCCAGGTTTACCACTTGTCCCTTTGACACGGTCCCTTCCTCGAGCACACAGTGGTGGACAACCAGCTCGGGCACGGGCCTGGTGGCATCTTCCACCTTAATCTCCAGCCCGGAGGCGCTGATGCGGCCTGTGTCCCCCACCTGGCCGCCGGACTCCCCGTAAAAAGGGGTGCGCTCTGAGATGATCTGAAAGCGCGCACCCGGCTCGCTGATCTCGTCCTCGTGTTTCTTGTCCCTTATGAGAGATACCACCCTGCCGGTGGACCGGGTGTTGTCATACCCCAGAAACTCGGTGGCGCCGGCCTCGGCCTTGGCTTCCTTGTACACCGAGTCTATGGCCTCCTCGCCCGAGCCCTTCCAGTGCTCTCGCGCCCGCTCCCTCTGCTCCTCCATGGCCTTCTCAAAGCCGCGTACGTCAACCTCTAGTCCCTGCTCCTCGGCTATGGTCTGGGTAAGGTCCAGCGGGAACCCGTAGGTGTCGTATAGCTTGAATGCCAGCTCGCCCGAGATTTTCCATATCTCTTTTGCCGCCTGCCTTTCAGCCCGGTCGATCATGTCCCCGCTCTCCTGGTCGCTCCCTGGCTCCCGCTCTTCGGTGGCCATTCTCCTGATCCAGTCCTGGGCCATTCCCTGCGAGGTCATCTTGAATATCTCTTCCTGGAGCATCTTTAGCCCCGCATCCAGGGTCTCCAGGAACCGCTGCTCTTCCTTTTGTATGACCTCGGAAATGAACCCCCGCTTGTCCACCAGCTCGGGATAGGCCTCACCCATGAGGTCCGCCACCCGGTCGGCCACCAGGTAAAGCACGGGCTCGTCACTGCCAAGCATCTTGGCGTGCCTGCCTGCCCTGCGCATCACTCTCCTCAGCACGTACCCCCTGCCCTCGTTTGCGGGCATGACCCCGTCCGCAATAAGGAATGCCATGGCCCGGGCATGGTCGGCTATGACCCTCATGGACACGTCCTTTGCATCGTCGCCGCCATAGGAGTGGCCGGTTATCTCGGAGATCCTCCCGATGATCTCCCTGAAAAGGTCAATGTCGTAATTGGAGTAGACACCCTGCATGACCGCGGCGATCCTCTCGATGCCCATGCCGGTGTCAATGCTGGGCCTGGGAAGGGGGTGCAGCTCGCCCTCCTCATCGCGGTCGTACTGCATGAACACCAGGTTCCACAGCTCCAGGTAGCGGCCGCACTCGCACTCGATCCCGCAGTCGGGCCTCCCACAGCCCGCGGCCTCTGGTCCCTGGTCAAAGTGTATCTCCGAGCAGGGGCCGCAGGGACCGGTGTCTCCCATGGCCCAGAAGTTCTCCTTGTCGTTCATCCTGATGATGCGCTCGGCAGGGACCCCCACCACCTCCCTCCACAGGTCAAAGGCCTCGTCGTCATCCAGGTAAACTGTTATGAGGAGCTTTTCAGGGTCGAGTCCCATGTCCTTTGTCAGGAACTCCCAGGCGTAAAGGATGGCGTCCCTCTTGAAGTAGTCGCCGAATGAGAAGTTGCCCAGCATCTCGAAGAAGGTGTGGTGCCTGGCGGTGCGGCCCACGTTTTCGAGGTCGTTGTGCTTTCCCGAGGCCCTAAAGCATTTCTGGGAGCTGGCCGCCCGCGAGTAAGGGCGCTCCTCGTCTCCCAGGAACATATCCTTGAACTGGTTCATGCCGGCGTTTACAAAAAGCAGGGTGGGATCGCCCGCGGGTATGAGTGAAGAGCTGGGTACGACCTCGTGTCCGTTTTTTTTAAAGAATTCGAGGAATCTGGCTCTTATCTCGGAGACTCTCATGTCCTTGTCAACTTATTAGCCATAAAAATGCAGTTTAAACGCCAGCATACGCCAAGGAAGCCAGGTTATTGAATTTTTCACTCGGTGGCCTTGCACGAGATCTTGAACCATAGCCTGATTTCAAGCACAAATGAAAAAAATATAAGATTCTTGGCGTTCCTTGGCGCCCTTGGCGGCTTGGCGTTTTAATTGGTCCAGGCCTTTATTCCTGGGAATTAGAAGCGCTCGATGAGCAGGTCGTCCGGCGGAGCGGATCCTCCCTCCTGTCCCCCGCCTTCCTGGTCCTCTCCTTCGCCGCCCCCCTCGAAGTCGGACCATATCTGGGAGTCCCTTCCCCCGGATACACCGCTGACTTTCAGCTTGAAGTCGTCCGGGTTGGTGCTTTGCCTGAGAGCCTCCTCGAATGTCACCAGCTTGTTCCTGTAGAGTATCATCAAGGACTGGTCAAAGGTCTGCATGCCGTATATCTGGTGACCGGTTGCTATTGCGTCCCTGATCTCCTTGGTGCGGTCCTTGTCCTCGATGCACTCTCTTATCCTGCCGGTGCTTACCAGGACCTCGACCGCGGGCACCCGGCCTTTGCCGTCCGCCCTTGGGACCAGCCGCTGGGAGATGACGCCCTTGATTATCCCCGATAGCTGAAGCCGCACCTGCTTCTGCTGGTATGGGGGAAAGGCTGTAACGATCCTGGTAATGGTCTCGGTGGCGTCAATGGTATGGAGGGTGGACAGCACCAGGTGACCGGTCTCGGCCGCGGTGAGTGCGGTCTCGATGGTCTCGATGTCTCTCATCTCGCCAACCAGTATAACGTCCGGGTCCTGGCGCAGGGCGCTCTTGAGCGAGGTTGCAAACCCGGTGGTGTCAAAGCCCACCTCCCGCTGGTTAACGATGCTCCTCTTGTCGCGGTGCAGGAACTCGATGGGGTCCTCGATGGTCACGATGTGCGCGGTCTTGGCCGAGTTTATAAGGTCTATTATGGCGGCCAGGGTGGTGGACTTTCCCGAGCCGGTGGTCCCGGTTACCAGGATCAGTCCCCTGCTTTCGTTCGCTATCTTGCCGATGACCGGAGGCAGGTTAAGCTGCTCCAGGTTGAGGATGTTGAAGGGGATCACCCGGAGCACCACCCCTATGGTGCCGCGCTGCTGGAAGATGTTGACGCGGAAGCGGCCCAGGCCGGGCACGCCGTATGCCAGGTCAATCTCCATGAACTCGCGGAACTTCTCCTGCTGGCCCTTGTTCATGATGCCGAAGGCCATGCGGTTGACTATGTCCGGGGTGAGGCGCGGCGCTTCCTTGTAGGGGTAGAGCGCTCCGTCAATCCTGAAGATGGGCGGAAGTCCCGCCTTGATGTGGATGTCGGATGCGCCGGCCTTGTGTGCCACCTTGAGTATGTCGTTGAGCTCCAGGGCGCCTGATTTTGCCTGCTGGCCTCCAGCAGCTCCCTTGGGCGGGGCATCTGTTGTCATCTCAATCTCCTTGTCCTGGTTTTGCTTTTCTAACATGCAATATCAGGGGGGCTGTCCCCCTTTCAAATACCTGCCATTGTGTATTATTTTAGCGCATTGTTCAATCCATTTCATCCGCACCTGCCAGGCGGGCTCCTTCTGTCGAGTAGAGGGATTTGATCTCATCCTCGATGGCTTTTGCCACCTCCGGGTGCTCCTTGAGAAACGCCTTTGCGTTCTCGCGGCCCTGACCTATCCTCTCGTCCCTGAAAGAGTACCAGGCGCCTGTCTTGTCCACCACCTTGAGATCCGAGCCCATGTCCAGAAGCTCGCCCTCCCGGGAGATGCCCTCTCCGTACATCACGTCGAACTCGGTCTGCCTGAACGGCGGCGCCAGCTTGTTCTTTACCACCTTGACCCTTGTCCTGCTCCCGATGATGTCGTTACCTTGTTTTATCTGTCCTATCCTGCGGATGTCAAGTCTTACCGAGGTGTAGAACTTGAGAGCATTGCCTCCGGTGGTGGTCTCGGGGTTCCCCCAGGTGATGCCGATCCTCTGCCTGATCTGATTTATGAATATCACTATGCAGTGGGTCTTGGATATGGACCCGGAGAGCTTGCGCAAAGCCTGGCTCATCAGCCTGGCCTGCAGGGCCATGTGGCTGTCTCCCATGTCCCCTTCCAGCTCCGCCTTGGGGGTGAGCGCGGCCACGGAATCAACCACTATCACGTCAATGGCCTTGCTTCCCACCAGCATGTCCGCGATCTCAAGGCCCTGCTCGCCGGTGTCCGGCTGGTTCAGGAGCAGGGACTCGGTGTTCACATCGAGCCTTCTTGCATATTCCAGGCTCAAGGCGTGCTCGGCATCAATAAAGGCTGCCATCCCGTCCCGCTTCTGTGCCTCTGCCACCACGTGCAGGGCCAGGGTGGTCTTGCCGGAGGCCTCGGGACCATAGATCTCCACCACCCTGCCTCGGGGGACGCCCCCCACCCCCAGGGCCAGGTCAAGACCGAGAGATCCCGTGGGTATGGATTCTACTTCCATGACCGGCGCGTCCTTGTCAAGACGCATGATCGAGCCCTTGCCGAACTGGTGCTCGATGTTCTGGATCACCCGGTCCACCGCCTGCGCCTTCTCCTTGACAGACTTATCCTTGTCTGACTGATCGCTTTTCGCGCTCTTCTTCTCGGCCATATCCTCCTCCACTTGATTAAGATAAACGCCTTGAAAAAACTCCCGCGGATTCTATCTCCCCAGGCGGCACTCGCCCAGCACCGTGTACCTGGCACCCCCGGGATGGAGCTCGCTCCTCATGAGCACCAGCCTGTCCGCTTCGTACTTTCCAAAGCTTTTCTTGGCCTCGAACTCCATCACCCGCTTCACCCTGCCCATTCCCGAGCCGGACTTGACTCTCCCCAGGGTGAGGTGCGCGGAGAAGGGCTTGTCCGCGCGCTCGAACCCGAACTCCGAGAGCGCACTCTCCAGGTCGTGGAAAATGTCCCCCAGCTCTTGGCCGCCCTTTTTAAGACCCAGCCAGATGACACGCGGCCTCTTGTTTTCAGGGAAGGCGCCCCACCCTTTTACTTCCACCTCGACCGGCCCTGCCCCTGCCGCGGCCGCCTGCATGGCTTGTTTTGCAAGCTCCACCTCTTCAGGGGAAATGTCCCCTAAAAACCTGAGCGTCAGGTGCATTGACTCGGGCCTTACCCACTTTACTCCGGCGTCGGTTTTCTTTAGCTTTACCACCAGCTCGGCGATCCTCGCCCGCACCCCGTCGTCTATGTCCGCGGCTATAAACGCCCTTATCTTTTCCTGGTTCTCTTTTTCGTAAGCCATCGCTGACCGGGACTGTCCATCTCTTTCGTATTCAAAAGCTAGTGTATCAGTTAGAGTTAATGAATGCCAGTCGCATCAGTGCAGCCCCGGATGCCTGTTTTTTGCTTTCTCCTTGTATATGCCGGCCATTATCTCTTCGATGCTTTTGGAGGCGAAGTAGTTGTATTTTTCGAGGTGCCTCCGTTCCAGGGGCCTTACCTCGATGGGCGTGTCAAGATAAATCCTGTACCTGTTCCCGGTGTCGTACTCCGGCCACTCTGGCAGGCCTTCTCCATTCGGGTCCCCGAACTTTGCGAAGTTGGTGTAATACGACATCATCTTCTCGGACAGGGGCTTGCCCGACTCTATGGCCTTCTTGTTAGCCAGCATCTTCGCGAGATTCGAGTTCAGCTCCAGGGCCCCGAACACCAGCGGTATGTCCAGGCCGTGGAAGGCGCCCATCTTGTGGGGGAACCTGGTGTCGTTCCAGTCGAACCGGTAAAAGTACACCGGCGCCTCATCGGCCACGGCCTCGGCCATCCTGTATGCCCTGGATGCGAACACCGCATCGCTGGCCATGACAATAAAAAGGTCGAACGGACGGCGATAGTTCTTGTAGGAGTAGAGCCCGCGTATGTCGTCCGCGTTGGGACCGGTGAGCAGCTTTATCAGGCCGTTGACCATGAACCTGGGCCACAGACCCAGCCCGGAAAACATCATGGTGTATAGCTTGAGCTCCTCCCTGGTGGACCCCACCATCACCGGCGCCTTGTGGTACTCGCCTCTCTCGATAAGCTCGAACGGCCGGCCGGGGAGCACGTACCCATCCACACGAGGCATATGCGATATGCCCCCCTCCAGCATCACGTTGCCGGCCTTGCCCAGGAAATCCTCGGCCGGCTTTTCGCGCAGGCACTGCACAACATCCGGGTCTTCGCAACCCAGGTTCCGGGCGAGCTCGCGGCCGGTCTGGTACCCGTCCTCCAGGCCGCCCACCATGTCGCATGGTCCGCTCATGTTTATGGCCCGGTGGAACAGCCCCTCAGCGGGAGGAGACACCATTAGCGAGCATATGCTTATGCCCCCCGCTGACTGCCCGAATATGGTGACGTTGTCAGGGTCACCCCCGAAGCCCTCGATGTTCTCCTGCACCCATTCCAGAGCCCGTATCTGGTCCAGCAGCCCGTAGTTGCCCGTGCTCCCGTTCGGGTCTTCCTTTTTAAGCTCGGGCAGGGCCATGAACCCGAGCGCCCCGATGCGGTAGTTTATGGTGACCACGACCACCTGCCTCTCCGCGGCCAGCCTGGACCCGTCGTACATGTCATAGGTGCCGGTGCCCTGGCGGAAAGCCCCTCCGTGGACCCACAACATCACCGGGTATGAGCCCCGCTCTTTTGGCCGCCAGATGTTCAGGGTAAGACAGTCCTCGCTGAACCCCCTTGCCTCTCCACCGGAGGTGATGCTCTCCTTTTGCAGGCAGGCGTACCCGACTTCGTATGCCTGGAGCACTTCAGACCTCTGCTCGGGCCGCCGCGGGGCTGCAAGGCGCAGCTCCCCCACGGGCGGCGCGGCATAGGGTATGCCCTTGTAAGCGCAGGCAGCATGGTCCTTGTCCTGTATCCCCTTGACCGGACCCTCGGTGGTGTCCGCCGCATCATTGCATGACACCTGTGCCGGGACCGCCTCACGGGAAAAGCCCAGCAGAAGCAGAGCGCACAAGCATATCAGCACATATCTTTTCCTCATCCTTTTATCCTCCTCTTTTTCTAGCGGGCGGGCTCGCCCACCCACATCTCTTCTTCAGGCTTCCATTCGCGCAAAGACTGCTCGTGAATCCTTAGCGCCCACCATGCGAGCCGCACGGCGCCGTCCAGGTTGTTCGCTATCTCGGGGTCCAGCTTGTACACGTTCGCCACCCAGAACAGCGGCGAGCAGGTCCAGTTGTGGCAGCCGAGGAGCATGCGCTTCAGCGGCTCCTTGCCCACCTCCATGGTTATGGATAGCGTGCCGTAGCGGTGATACATGTAATCGTCCAGTGACCCTATGGTGGGGTAGAACTGGAGTTCGGTGTGCTGGTCATAGGGGTTGAACATTGCCTCCTGGTAGTCGAGCCGCATTTTGGTGAACAGCTCCTTGTCGGGGAGCGGCTCCGGCAGAGTGGCCGGCGGGCTCATGACCAGGCCGCCGGTGGTGTGGTAGTTGCAATGGACCAGGAAGCGCTCTTTGTCAAAGAGCTTGTCCAGGGCTTTTGTCTCCGGCTCGGAGAGCGGCCTTGGTCCCCGGTAGTTGCTCATCCACTTGTGCTTTGAGCCCGCGGAGTCACGCAGCCGATCAAGGGCCTCCCCGGGGTAGGGGAAGTTCCTGTTAAGGTCCACCTTGTGTGCGTTCTTGCGGGTCAAGGTGAACACCGAGCCAAAGGTGTCCTGCTGGCGCACGGTCCTGGCCATGCCGTCGGGGTTCAGCACCGGGATCACGTATACATCCGCCCGATCGAGAAGATAGGTTATGTCCCTGTCATTATCATAGCTCCGAGTGAAGTGCTCTATGAGCTCAAGGCATATCATGTTCCCTGCCATCTCGTTGCCGTGGATGTTGGCGGAGTATAAAATCTTCGGCTTGTGGCCCGGCCCGGTGCTGATCTTCAGTATCTTCAACTCCCTGCCTTCAACGCTCTCGCCGTAGTCCCACACGCTTACCATTTCAGGGCAGCGCTCGGCAGTGTCTTTCATCTCATTGAAAAGCTCTTCGAGTGTGAGGTACGGCCTGATCTCGCGGTGCGGGTCCTGCCGGCGGGCCTTTCTCTCAGCCCTGTCCTCGGCCTTCTTCTTCTGCTTGTACTCTTCAAGGTACTCCCTGACCGCGGGGTCCCTGGCGGTCCTGATCTGGGATGAGGAAATAAGAGGATGCGAAAATAAAAATATGATGGAAAAGAAAAGGCAAGCCTTCTTGTAAATGCTCATTTCAAACCTCCAATCCCTTTAATTGCTTGCTTATTTATCTTCCATGATGCACGTTATCTTGCAGTTCTTGCGATCATCTCGCAGGAGCACGATGTTCTCCGGGACCTGGTCCAGGCCGATGCGTTTTGTGACCATCTTTGTCATGTCCATGCCCGAGGCCATGCAGGAGATGACCCTGGGAAAGGTGCCGTGCCCGGAGTGGCCCTGGGCCCCCACCACCCTGGCGCGCCTCACCTGGAAGACCTCGCCGGTAAGGGGGGTCTTGACCTCGGCACGGGCCACCACCACCACCGTGGTGTTGAGCGTCCTGCCCAGCCAGACCACCTCTTCTATGTCCGGCCACACAACGTCCGGCAGACCCGTGGCCTCAAGTATCAACGACGCGCCCTCTCCCCGGGTGGCATCCAGCACCGCCTCGGACATCCTATCCTTTTTCGGGTCTACCAGCACGTCCGCGCCCATCTTCTTTGCCAGCTTCCTCCTGCCGGACTCCGGCTCGGACATTATTACTTTCGCGGCCCCTGCCCTCTTCAGTATGGCGCAGGCAGCCACCCCCACCGGGCCGCCGCCCAGCACCAGCACGTTGTCGCCCGGCCTGATCCCTCCGCCGCGCTCGATCACAGCGTTGTAAGCCACGCTGGTGGGCTCGACCAGGCTACCGGCCACGAACACCTCGTCTCCATCATAAATGTCTTCCAACTGTTCCAGGCCCCACACCAGCCTGGAGGGAACCGCCAGGCACCTGGTAAAAGCGCCGTTTATATTAAAGCCGATCTCGTCCAGCTTCTCGCAGTGGTTGGGCCACCCGTCCGCGCACGGCCTGCACTTGCCGCACCACACCATCTCCTCGGTGCACACCTTCTCCCCGCCCTTGAACTTTCTGCCCGTGGTTTTGTCAAAAGCCTCCCTGCCGGCCTCAACCACTACGCCGGCGCACTCGTGCCCGAGAATGCAGGGGAACCCGGTAAGCCCGGGGTAGAGGATGTACCCATCCTTGTCCGGCTGGGCCATGTGCACGTCCGAGCCGCAGATTCCACAGGCCTTGACCTCGATCATAACTTGGTCTCGGCCCGGCCTCGGTACCTTGTGCTCCTCGATCTTTAGCTCAGGGTGTCGCCACACCTGGCTGCCAAGATAGGTCTGCTTTTTATCCTTGTCCTTGGGACCAGGCTTGAACCCGGGCCTCGGGTCCCACTTTGCGTGTAGGGTCACGCCCTTCATGATCTCACCCATCTCATCATCCATCATTCCAATTTTAAAAAAAAATCAAGGATTCTCTGCGTTCTTTGCGCCTTTGCATGATATAATTCTTCGCTTCCATTTTGTTTATCCTATTTCCCGGGAATCAGCAACACCTTGAGAGCGCCCCTCTCCGATGCCGCACTCATGGCCTCAACTCCATTTGAGAGCGGGTATCGGCCGGCGACCAGATCGTCCACCCTGACCGAGCCTTGTGACAAAGCCTTAAGCGCCGGCTCGAACGGACCGCACCTCGAGCCCACCACCGTGACCTCGTCCACCACCACCCTGGCCATGTCCACCTCCTGCCTGCCCGCGGTGGTGGTCTTCATCACGATCTTCCCGCGCGGCCTGACAGCGTTCTTCGCGGCACGGAACCCGTCCGCGCGGCCGGCGGCGTCAACCACCATGTCGTATTTTTTCTCCGGGTCCGCGGCCCTGGAGAGGAACTCGGGCAACAGCAATGTTTTTATTTTGTCCTTGTTCAAGAGGCCGAGCTTTTCCGGGTGCTTCCCCGCAACTACGAGCTCGGCAGGACCGGCAATGGCAAGAACCCTTGCGGCGAGTATGCCCAGCTTGCCGTCGCCAAGCACCGCGGTCCTCCTGCCTGCCACCTCCACCTGCTCCAATATCTCGAAGCAGGCGGCCACCGGCTCTGTAAAAACCGCGGTCTCATCATCGAGCGTTTCCGGCGCCTGGTGAAGGTTTGACACCGGCAAGGTCAGATACTCGGCAAACGCCCCGTTCTTGTTCTGGATGCCGAGCACGTCCCGGTTGGGGCAGTGCCTTGAGAGCCCGGCCCTGCAGAAAGCACACTCTCCGCAGCTTATGTTAATCTCCCCCACGACCCGCCTGCCTTGCAAAGCCTTGTCCTCGCACTCCTCCACCACGCCGACGAACTCGTGGCCGGGCACCCCCTTGAAATCCATGTACCCCTTTGCCATCTCTATGTCCGTCCGGCAGATGCCAGCCACAGACACCTTTACAAGAGCCTCTCCCGGTCCCGGCACCGGCCTCTCAAGCTCGCGAACCGAGAATTCCCTGCGGTCAAAGTATAGTGCCTGCATATAGGCTCTCCTCTATTTTAGGACAGCTTTTGAGAAGTCCACGCCCAAGGCCGGCCCGGCAAGGAAACACACCAGCAGGGTGACCACCACCGCGCCTACGAGGTTTAGTATTATCCCGGTCCTGGCCACCTGGGGCAGGCGCACCATGCATGAGCCGAACACTATGGCGTTCGGTGGTGTGGCCGCGGGCAGCATGAACGCGCATGAGGCGGATATAAAGGTCATCAACAGGCACACCGAGATCACGATTATTATGGGATGCACCCCTTGCAAAGCCGTAAGGTGCGAGCCGGTCCAGAAGCAGGCCATGAGCACGGCCACGGCCGCGGCGTCCTGGCCGCTCCGGGAGAGGCCCGCACCCGGCTCGGTGAAATGGAGAGCAAGGAAAGCAGTGATACCAATCAAAGCCCCCATGCCTGCCTGTGAAATATTTTTCCAAGCTCCATTTCATTTTCCCTACCTGACGGTAAAAGCTTCCGTGTCCTTACAAGTTATGACACTTGTTGCCGTTAGTAAACCATTTGAACTTGCAAAACCATTAGGATAACCTTTGTGCTGATGGCGGATAAAAATAAAAGCAAGGAACGCCTGGGAGACCTCCTTGTAAACAAGGGGGTCATAACGCCCGAGCAGCTCGACCAGGCGGTGCAGTGCCAGGTGCTCTTCGGTGGCAGGCTGGGCACCAACCTTCTCGAGCTGGGCTTCGTCAAGGAGGACGTGCTCCGCGAGCTGTTGGAGGAGAAGTACGGCCTGTTTTCCGTCACCAAGGCCGAGCTCAAGGACATTCCCGCTGAGGCATACAAGCTGGTGACCGCGGATGTCGCGGAAAAGCACAAGGTATTACCGGTGCGCATTAATTACGACGCCCTGGAGACGGCCATGCTCGATCCCTGGCGCGAGAGCGGGATACAGGTCTTGACCGAGCTGAGCTCCCTGCACGTGCAGCCGCTGGTGGCCCTGGAGCTGGATATCCTGTGGGGGCTTGAGAAGTACTACGGGGTGAGGAGGGAGGCGCGGCTCATAAACCTTGACAACTGGCTCGAGCACCAGCGCGAGACCACGGAGCCTCCGGTAAAAAAATCCTCCTCCATGTACGGGGCCGAGCCCTTGCTGCCCGACCCGCAGAGCATAACTGCGGTGGAAGGGGCCCCCATGAGCCTGGAGGATTTCTGGGACCGGGTGGGAAGGACCAGCCGGCCCGAGTACCTGCTTCCCAGGGTGTTAAAAGACCTGGCCGCGGCAGAGTCAAGGGACGAGATAGCCGAGGTGTTGCTCGACTACTCCGCCATGATATTCAGGCGGACGCTGTTGTTTGTGATAAACGAGGACATGCTCTTCGGGTGGGACGCGCGCGGCGAAGGCATGGACAAAAGACTGGCCCTGGCCGTCATGCTGCCCCTTACACGCAGGAGCGTGTTCAGGACCGTGGTTGAGACCGGGGCGTATTTCCTGGGCCCGGTCCCGGACTCGCCAGTGAACCGCCGCTTCATGGCGGCGCTGGGCGACCTGAAACCCCGGACGGTGCTGCTCCTTCCCATAATGGTGTCCGGCAAGGTGGTGGCCATACTATACGGGGACATGGGACACGAGCAGGGAGTGCAGGTGAACTTGACCCCCTTGCAAAACGCGCTCAGCGCAGCAGGGGCCGCGTTCCACAGGCTCATACTCAAACAAAAATCCCCAAAACCGGATGCGCCGGGGTAGAGCATGGATCGAGCGGCCGTGGATTGAAAAACTTCGGGAAGTCTTGCAACGAACTCTTGCAAAGAGATTGCATATCATGAGCATGGGAACTAAAATAAATTGACAGGAAGAAGAGAATGACATCGCGAGTTCGAGACGCCTCCGAGGTGGTTGTTGAGCAAAAGCCTCAACTTTTGTCAGTTATCATCCCAAATAATGCGCCAATGTGAAAATGGCAAAAACTTGGTGCCATTT
>CAZYTX010000007.1:0-108676 GCA_964650485.1 uncultured bacterium
CACCCGCCTGCCAAAGTCTTGTACTGCGGGCAGGTAGAAATCTATGTGTGTTACCATTGTTCTCTCCCTCCCCTTCCTTGGCTCTCTCTTCTTCCCCTCGGCGTCCCCTACGGGCCTACGTGCTTGGCGTTCGCGTCTGGGCGTGTTTTTTACTCACCCGGCAGCTTCATCTCCTGGATGGCCTCGGGGTCGAGTTCGTCAATTATTCTTGCCACTTCCCTTGCCCACCTCTTTTTTGTGATGCCGAACGCGGGCTGTGCCTTGCCGGCCATGAACCTTGCGAGCTCCAATGAGCTTTGCACCACCTGGTCCTTTGCTACGACTTTTGTGGCAAAGCCGGCGTCAACCGCCTCGGGCCCGGAGTAGCGCCTGGCCGACCATGCCATCTCCCTGAAGCAGCGCCTTCCCAGCCCGTGCTCGCATATCGCGATCATGCCCGGCAGGAATGGTATGTTTATGTCCAGCTCCGGGAAGCACACCCAGCCGCGGTCCTCCCTTACTATGCGGAAATCGAACCCAGAGGCCCATATTGTGCCCAGTCCGAAGGCGTGTCCGTTTATGGCCCCTATGACCGGCTTTGCAAAAAGCGCGGTGTCCTTTAACAGCCGGGTCACGTCGAGCAGGAACTGGACCAGGGCCTCGCGGTCCTGGGCCATCATCCATTCCAGGTCCAGGCCGTTGCAGAAGAACTTCTCGTGAGCGCCGGTGAGCACCACTGCTTTTACTGACCCGTCTTCAAAGAGCTCTGACAGTGCTTGTCTGAGCTCGCTGGTGAACGGCCCTGAAAGCCTGTTCTCGCTCTTGTGGTCCATAGTCATGAGAGCCACGCCGTCTTCCACCTTCCAGCTTACCCACTGCATTTGTTTCTCTCCTTTTTAAACAGTGCCTGTTGCGAAACTCATTTTATACCTCGAAGGGATTGAACAACAGGCTTTTATCCAGTTTACCTGCTCGCTTTGCTCCCGCCTGCGCCGTGCCTTCGCTTTGCGCGCCTGCCTGTGCGGCCACGCAGACAGGGCAGGCAGGCGCACACACCCGCCTGCCAAAGTCTTGTACTGCGGGCAGGTAGAAATCTATGTGTGTTACCATTGTTCTCTCCCTCCCCTTCCTTGGCTCTCTCTTCTTCCCCTCGGCGTCCCCTACGGGCCTACGTGCTTGGCGTTCGCGGCTTGGCGTTTACTATTTTCTAATCCTTGAAAAGAGCACCACGCCTATCCCACCGAAGATAATGTTAGCTGCCCATGCCGAGATCCATGGCGATACCATGCCGCCCTTGCCCAGGGACACCATTAGGGCTATGACCACGAAGTAGCCGAACCCTATGACCACCGCGGCCAGTATTGGCAGTGCGATTCCTCCGGACCTTACCGGCCGTATGGCCAGGGGGATGCCCACCATGACCAGGATGAGGGTGGCCACTGGTATTGCGAACCTGGTGTGCAGCTCCACCCTCAACGCCGCGTCCGGGAGAGCATAGCGGTGAATCTTTTTCATCTGCCTTCGTAGCTGTTCAAGGGTCATCTCCTCGGGGTCCCGCTGCACCTTTAAAAGCTCTTGTGCGCTTGCTTGTATATCAACGTCCAGGCTCTGGTGCTTCGAGGTCCGGGGAACGTCGCCGGTAAACTCGCGCATTGTGACGTCGTTTGCCTGCCAGCCCTGATCATTATTGAAGGACGCGGACTTGGCCAGGACCTCCCTTGTAAGCTGAAACCCCTTGCCGGTCTCGAAAATTGTGAGCCCCTTTATCCTGGCCGTCTTTCGCTCGATTTTTTCAATCCGCAGTATTTCAGGCGACTTTCCCTTTGCCTCGCTCACGTACCAGAGCCGCTCTCCGGGGCTTGTCTCCTCGCCCCGGATTTCCTGCCTGGCGGACAAGAATTGGCGGTTCCCTATTGGCACCAGTGTGTTGCCTATTGCAAATGTGAACAGTCCGATCGTCACCGAGGCCGCCAGAATGGGTGCTGCTGTTCTTGCAAGGGAAAAGCCCGCGGCTCGCATGGCCATGAGCTCGTGCTTCTGGTTCATCTCTCCCAGGACGATCATGGCTGAAAGCAGTGCCGCAAGGGGAGAGCCCATGTAAACGGTCTGGGGAAGCTGTAGCAAGTAAAATTTCAGTATGGAATGCAATGATGCTCCCTTGGTGGCTACCAGGTAGTTGAGGCTGTCGAGCACGCTTATCACGGTGAACAGGAAGGACAGTGCGACAAGCGCCCCCGCGAACATGGCGAAGAAGGACTTGAGCACGTACCTGTCGAGTATTCGCATCAGACTTGCCCGCCCTTTTCCCGGCGCTGCTTCAGTCTTTCAAGCAGGTAGTACACGTTGTCCTCCAGAACGGATAAAACCATGATCGGACGCTCGCGGTTCTTTTGGCGGAGCATGTAAAACCCGCTCGCGAGTATCAAAAGGTCCGGGAGCCAGATTGATACCCCGGGCGCAAGCCACCCCTGGAGCGACATGAACCTCGCGAAGATCATCATGTAGTAAAAGGCAGCGGAGAGTATGACCGCGACTATTATGGACCTGGCCCTCCCTGCCCTGGGCGGCTGTATGCCGAGCGGGACCGCCCAGAAGCACAGGGCCAGGCAGGACAGCGGCCATGAGAACCTCTCGTGTAGCTGTATGATGATCTTGAGCTTGCTTTCGCTCATCTCCTTTTTTTTTGATATCTCGCTCATCATGCCTGTGAGGTCCAGCTCCTCCCTCTTCTTGCCCTTCCTGCCCGGCTCCTCTCCGAGGTCCAGTCTCATGCGGCAGGTCTCGAACTCCACGAATTCCTCCCTGCCCTCTTCCCTGTCCTCGCGGACCATGGTCCCGTTTAAAAGCCAGAGTTCGTTTTCCAGCCTGGAGGGGTCGTGCACGAACCTTGCCTTTTCAGCGAAGACCACCAGCCTTGACCTCCATGACGAATGCCCGGGCCACTCTTCCCTTGCAGCCATCACTCCCAGGAGCTCCCTCCCCCTTCTCTCGCGCACGTAAAAGAAGGTCTGGGGAATAAGCTCTATAAAGGTCCTCTCCTCCACCGCGGCTTCGGTGCGGGTGCGCACGATCTTATACTGGAGCTTCCTGGTGGCAAAGGCGGCCTCGGGCGAGAGCACCTGGGACGAGAGCATTGACAAAGAAGAGGTGAAGAATGCGAACAGCAGCACCGAAGGGAAAAGCCGGTACAGGCTCACACCCGCGGACTTGAGTGCGGTGACCTCGTTGTCCGAGCTCCACCTTCCCACGGCGATGATTATTGAAAAGAGCGTCACAATGGGGACCACGATAAGCAGGACCGAGGGCAAGAGGTAGATCATCAGCATGCCCATGTCCATAAGACCCACGCCCCGGTTGACAGCCCACTCGGCGAGTTGGATGATCCGCTGGCTCATGAAGATCGAGGTGATGATAAAAAGTGACAGGCCGAACACGGCCATGACCTCGCCCAGCAGGTATTCACGCACCAGACGCATGTACTACATCATAATCGGCAAAGAGCTGTCCGGGCAAGTGGGAGCGAGCTTCTGCTAGAGATTATCGAGGCCGGAAGGCCTCTCCCACATTCACCCGCTCTGCGACAGCGCAAGCTCCAGCCTCTTTTTCACCCTCTCCCTGCCGAGCACGGAAAGCATCCCGGGAAGCTCCGGCCCTGCCAAGCTCCCCGAGACCGCGGCCCTGACGGGCATGTAAAGGTCTTTGCCACTGACCCCGGCTTCCGCGGCCGTGCTTTGCATGATCGCGCGGAAGGCTTCCTCGTCCAGGTCCTCCAAGCTGTCCAGCTTCTTGAGGAACGCCTGCACTACCGCCCTGCCCTTTTCTCTCGACAGCATGCTCCTGGCGCCGTCCTCCATCTCGGGCGGCTCGACAAGGTACGGCTTCATGGCATGGACAGCGTCCGTGCATGTATGGAGGTTGTCCCTGACCGTGAGCAGCGCCTTTTTAAGCCACTGGTCGGGCACTCTGTCCGAGAGCATGCCTGCGTGTTTGATGTACGGCTTCACCGCGGCAAGCATCCCCTCCGGGGAGAGGTCCCTCAGGTGCTTTCCGTTGATCCATTCGAGCTTTTTCATGTCGAACGCGGCCGGGCTTTTATTGACCCTTTCAAGTGTGAACTCCAAGATTGCATGCTCCCTGTCCATCACCTCTTTCCCGGAGGGGGACGACCACCCGATCCTTGCCAGGTAGTTGACCACCGCCTCGGGCAGGAACCCCTGGCTGTACAGGTCGTCCAGAGAGCTCACCCCGTGCCGCTTGCTCAAGGGCTTGCGGTCAGGACCGGTGATAAGGGGCAGGTGGGCGAACTGCGGCGGCTGCCATCCGAGTGCGCGGTGGATGAGTACCTGCCTGGGCGCGTTTGCCAGGTGGTCGTCGCCCCGGATCACGTGACTGATCCCCATTTGGTGGTCGTCCACCGCGGTGGTGAAGTTGTAGGTGGGAATGCCGCTGGCCCGCTGTATCACGAAGTCTCCGATCTGCTCCGCCCTCCACGAGACCCTTCCCCTGATGCAATCATGCCATGAGACCTCGCCCCTGCCGGTGCGGAAGCGCCACACCGGGGTGAGCCCCTGCTCCATGCACATGTTGCACTCGTCCTGGGTAAGGTTCGCGCACCTGCCAGAGTAGCGGTAGGGTATGCCCTTCCTGGACATGTCCCTCCTCTCCTGCTCCAACTGCTCGTGCGTACAGAAACACGGATAGACAAAGTCCTTCTCGCGCAGGATGTCCAGGTGGCGGGAGTATATCGGGAGCCGCTCCGACTGGCGGTAAGGGCCGAGCTCGCCCGGGCCCTCATCGCTGAACCGGTGATAGCTGACCGGTCCCTCGTCCCAGTCCAGGCCCAGCCACTTGAGACTTATGTATATTGCCCGCTCCGATTCCGCGTCGAACCTGGCCCGGTCGGTGTCGTCAATCCTCAAGATGAAGGCGCCCCGGTTGTGGCGCGCGAACAGCCAGTTGAACAAGGCGGTGTGTGCGTTGCCTATGTGCAAAAGCCCGGTGGGCGCGGGCGCGAACCTCACCCTGATTGCATCCATTCCCATGCTCTTCAATCTTTAATGGTATTTGAGAGATAAGGGGATTTCAAACAAAGAAGCTTGCAAGACGCGGGTAAGGGCGAGTATCGGGCGCACTCTCGTGCAAAATAAACTTTATATTTCGCACAGAGGAGACAGAGGAATGAAAATAAACGCAGGGCTTTTTGCTTTGGAATGATAAATTTATGATCTCTCTGTGCTCTGTGTGAGAAAATTTTTGGTATATGTCACGCCACCAAAAGGCGCAGGCCCACCCTGTAAGGATATATGGCGTCCTCGGCCATGGGGTCCTGCATACACCAGCATACCTCGCTGGGTATCTCGGACACCTCATCGGAGTGGGGCAGCCTGGCGCAGAGTATACCCTGCTGGCCCGGCTTGAACTCCCTGGAAGCATATGCGCCCACCCCGTGAGTATGGGCGTCGCGAAGCTTGACCTCGGATAAAAGGCCGTCCTGGACAAAAAAACCGCTTGATTTGATGCGGCTGCGGCTCTCCACGCGTTTCTCTTCCATTGGTCCTCCCGGAATCTATAAGATTAGTCGGCGAAAAGCATATGTACATATTTTAATGCGGGCACTGCACGTTTGTCAAGCCTACGGTTCTGCGTACCAGGCGCGTCGTCCCGGTCAATTCTTGTCTGCGAGCCTGATAAATCTTTGCAAAAGAAGGTCTTCAATATTTCGACGGGAATCCCAAACCGCGAGGACGTAGACCTTGCCATCCGATATCCTGTAGATTATTCGCCAGGGCCGGATAATCAACTCACGATAAGTAGTGACCCCTTGAGCGCCAAGCTCGGGAACCACACGGCCCCGGCCGGGAAAGCGCTCCAGGCCGGACGTCTTGGCCCTGATCTTTTTAAGGACCTTCAAGGCTTTTGCTGGATCGTCTTCGAAAATGGATTGGAAGATTGCCGTAAGGTCGCGCTCGGCTACGTGAGACCAAAGCACCCGATAGCGGCGACTCATTTCTTCTTTGCCTTAAAGGAACTCTCCAAGTCGGCGAAAACCTGGTCCTGGTCCTTGACTTTGCCCTCTCGGACCTCAGCCTCGCCCTGGGCCAGCAGCTTCAACATGCCCAGGGCTTTACGCGTCTCCTCGTAGCTTTTCGGGTCCTGGAGCACCGCGCGGGGTTCTCCATTCTGGGTAATAACCACCGGCCGGCGCGTCTGGTTTATCTGTTCGAGTAAATCCGCGGCCTTGGTCTTAAGATAGGTCACGGGTTTGATGTCGCTAACAATGTTCATGTTCATATCCTCCGATCCTTTTATGATACTTAATTCGGTCCGATTGTCAACTTAAACCTCACATCTCAGGCCTTACGTGCGGTATGCCGCGTTTATCTTGACGTAGTCCGGTGAGAGGTCGCAGGTGTAAATAGTGCGGCTTTGTTTTCCCCTGCCGAGCCTAATGAGGATTGTGAACTCTGTGCCGGAAAGTATGGTTTTTGCACGTTTTTCCGAGTAGGCGGACGCCACGGCCCCGGCTTTTACCACAGATGCCTTGGCCCCGTTCTTTGAGATGAAATGGACATCCATCTTTTCTGGGTCCACTGGTGCGCCGCTGCTCCCGAGGGCAGCCATCACCCTGCCCCAGTTGGGGTCTCCCGCGTGTATTGCGGTCTTTACCAGGGGAGAGTTCGCCACCCTCCGGGCCGCGGCGTCAGCCTCCTTCACGGTCCTGGCGCCCTTGACCGTAACCTTGAACATCTTTGTGGCCCCTTCCCCGTCCGCTGCGATCATGCTCGAGATCTCCAGGCAGACCTCGGAAAGAGCTTTCTGGAAGTCCTTCATGCCCCTCTTTGACG
Organism: uncultured bacterium; assembly: GCA_964650485.1. Classification (GTDB taxonomy): domain Bacteria; phylum RBG-13-61-14; class RBG-13-61-14; order RBG-13-61-14; family DATKZS01; genus CAZYTX01. Next base: position 6,825 of record CAZYTX010000007.1, read on the forward strand.
AGGCCGGGCTTTTTCTTGACTCACCGCTTGCCAGCATGAGCACGCAGTCGCTGGTTGAGGTGTCCCCGTCAATTGTCAGGGCGTTGAAGGAGTCCTTTGCTGCCTGCGCTAACGTCCTCTGCAAGTCGCCTCTTTCCATCTCGGCGTCTGTGAGCACGTATGCCAGCATGGTGGCCATGTCTGGCATTACCATGCCCGCTCCCTTGGCCGCTGCAAGGATTGTCACGCTGGAGCCCCTGGAGCTTATCCTCCTCGTGCAGGTCTTTGGATATGTGTCCGTGGTCATGATGGCCCTGGCAAATTCGGAAAGTCCCTCCGGCCGGGCCTTGCCAGCCAGCCGGGGGATAGAGGACAGCATGCGCTGCAAAGGAAGCGGCTCTCCTATGACCCCGGTCGAGTTCATGAGCACCCCGGCCGGTCTCAAGCCAAGCTCTTTGGCAAGCGCCCCTGTCAAGGCTACCGAGTCGTCCATGCCCCTTTTTCCCACGCAGGCGTTGGCGTTCCCCGAGTTCACAAGCACGGCCTGCGCCTTCCCACCCTTTGCGCGCATTCTTCTTTTGCAGAGGATGATAGAGGGAGCCTTGACCCGGTTTCTGGTGAAGATCCCGGCCGCGGGGCACGGCCTTGGGGCAAGTATAAGCCCCATGTCGAGCCCGCCCTTCTTTTTTATGCCGGCCTTGACCGCGGAGGCCGCGAAACCCGGCACTTTCAGGGTCTTTGTCCGCTTCATGTTCTCTTCCCTTCAGTGATGTCCAAAATAGACACTATACGCAAAGGTTTTTATCACACGGAAGCACGGAGAACACAAAGATTCAGAAAAAGACCGCCCCTTTTCTGTGAGATAAGCAAAAAAAACTCTGACTTTTATTTGCATTACTCTGCGGTGTGAAATAGAGCTTCCATTTTGGAAAAAAGTGTCCTCCCTGACATGTCTTCCTTGTTCTTCAGCGCTTCCGGGGACTCGCGGCTGATGCCAAACTCGCGTAGGGGGACAGGCCCCCAGTCGCCTTCCCCCCAGTATGAATTCGGAGAGGGTCAGCGACATCCTGTAGCTTATAGTCCCCACTACCAGCAGCAGCAGGAGGTAGATACCGAAGGAGATTAAAATCCCGTCATCTCCCACCGGTTCAGCCCCTCCGGCCGGAAAGTACGAAGTAGACGACCGCGCCCGCCAGGAAAAGCGCCGGCGGCGCCAGTATCCACAGCCATGTCCACGGTCCCATGATTAACAAGGACCCTGAATGCAGGCGAGGCGCCCGGATTTTTTCGCCTTAAAAAAGGGATGGACTTCCACTCACAAGAAGGTATGGATTAACACGTCCTCCACCACCATGAGTGCATACCCGAGGGCATAAAGAAACAGCAGCCAGAACACGATCCTTTGATACACCTTCCCGCCCCCCATGCCTGCTCAGCTTTACAGACTCGCCTGCTCTTCTTGAGGTCCGCTCATGAATAAACGCCCGCTTCACAAGCTCCCCTTCTTTTTACCAGCCCCCGGGCCGGCCTCGTCCCTTGACCTTTTTTCCATGCCCAGTGTGCGCAGGTAGGACCTGGGGGCCAGGTCCTCGATAGCGACCCATTGAGATTTCTTTTCGCTGTCCGGCATGGACTGGAGGAATTTCTCGTACTCGGCCCCCTGCATAAGACCATCCTGCAAGTTCTTCTCAGCCACCCTGCGGTCACATAATATCTCGTCCTTTTTTATTGTCATCTCCTTCTCGCTCTCCTTCTCTCATGCCTTTGCAACTCTTCCTCCGTAGCTGCCAGGTGCTCTTTTTCACGGGGTATCTGGTCCATGATGTCAACCGGGGATTTTACGATGCACTCGCGCAGGTGGTCCAGCAAATAGGTGTTTATTGCTCCCTGACTTCGCGTTGTGTCTCCCACTGATACGTCCAGTATTGGAACGTCCTTTTCATATGCCGTGATTCTCATGCGTGGAGTATCCAGGCCGTACTTTTCCGCGGGCAGGGGCTTTTGCTGTTCGAGGAATTCGATTCCGTTTTGGCGCAACGGCCTCAGTATCCAGCTCAAGGCCTTGGGAAGGACCTTGGTTTTCGGGTCTTGGCGGAAGTGGAAGACATCATTCTCCTCTTCCTGCACAAGGGATATATTTTTTCCCGGGCTTTTGGGGAAAGCAAGCTCCATCCTGGTGAGACTTTTGATCACGGCCCCGGTGACAACCTGTTTTTTCCGGAAGCCCGGCTCTATAACCTTTGAAAAAGTGCGCTCTCTTATGGCCAGCACCGAGGGCATGTCTTCGTTCTTCGCAAAGATGGTCCCCTCGTCTCCGGCGCCGAAGATGATATTCTTTTCGGAGCCGTCCGTGAGCTTCACCGATATCCGCGCCCTGGGCTCGTCTAGTCCGTACTTTGTAATCTCACCCTCTTCCACGTCAATGATGGATATGACTTCGGTGAATTTGAGTGCATGGAAAAAGGAATTCACCGCCTTGAAGGACGCGTTCTCGTGAACCGGGTCCACGATCACCCACTGCGGCTCCTTCCCGGCCTGCTTTTGCACCACCAGCCTGGGCTCGAGCGCGTAGGGATACTGCTCTTCAAGACCGGGACCATTTATTTCTATATCAATGCTTACTACTTGTTGTGGAGAGAAATCAATCAGGGAGCTGGAACGGAGGCGCTCTAAAGGTATGTGAAAAGAGTTCTCCAAGACCCTGGATATCAAGAACACGGTGTCTTCGGACTTGAGCTTCGCGAACACGTGCTGACGTGTAAAGCTGGCCTTGCCCACCAGCAGGTGCAAGGGCTCTTCCTTTTTTGCAAAGTGGACTATGAGCTCGAGCCGGGGCTTGTCCAGCCCGTACCTGGACAGGTCCTCGGCTTCCAGCTCGATGATCCTTTCGTTTTTCATGCGGGCGATGTCGGAGACGAGCACACTTGCCGATATCTGATGGGCGGGGTACTCGACCGGCTCGGTGATGAGCCACAGGTCCGTGGCCACCTGCTTAAGCTCGATCCTGCCCTCTTCCCTTATAAGCACCAGCTTTTCTATTATGGCGTCGCGGTCCTTGATGAGAGGCCGGGGGCTCCACTCTCCCTTGGACATGTCTTCTTCTCCCCCGCCCTTGTCATATACGATTACGTAAAGGCCCAAAAGCGCGGCCACGATAAAGAGACCAAGTGTTACGTAAATGGTTTTCCTCATCTCCTCCTCCACCAGACGGCCAGCCCGATTATCATAAGGGCCTCGGGAAGGATCATCACCGAGACATACAGGACCCAGTCCTTCTCCGCCTGGTCAAGGTAGAGCCTGATCCCGGTCCTCTGCGGCGGCCTGATCACCTTCAGGTCCTCCTCGCCCGCCAGCCAGTTGAAAGAGTTCATGACCAGCTCGTAGTTGTAAGGCATGTTTATGGACACGTTCCTGCAGGTCACGCTGGTTCCCATGACCACCAGGCGCATGTGGCTGGGCTGGTCCAGTCCCCGTTCCCTCTTCCAGCGGGGCACCCTGTGTCTTCTTTCCAGGGCGTATGCAAGAACGAAAGGGCCTTGCTGAGAATCTTGACCCTGCTTCCCGCTCATTATGGAGGATATGTAGCGGGAACGCTCCTCTTCAGACGGTAAAGATTGCATCTTCATCGGGGCTAATGACTTCGCGTAGGCGGCATCAGAGGTCTGCACCAGCGGATACAAGTTGGTGTCGGGAGGAGGGTGCTCCTTTTGCTCCAGGCTCCTGGGCATGTAGAAAACCGCCCTCTTTTGGGTCATACCTTGGGTTATGGGGTGGTCGAAGAACTTGCTTGTCACTATCCACAGCCCCAGGTTGTCTCCGGCCAGGTGATTTTCCGGATCGAACACCAGGTTCCACCCGGCCTCCAGGCCGTACGGTTGCACAAAGTTCTCCAAACCAGTGACAGTGCCACTCTCCCACACCGGGTCCATGAAGATTATGGCGTTGCCCCCGCTGGCGATAAAGTAGTCCAGCACCTCCACCTCGTGCCGGCTGAAAGCCATGGCCGGGCCCACGATGGCGACCATGGAGAACTCATCCGGTATCTCTTCCATCTTGGACAGGTCCGCGGTCTGTGCCACGTACCCCTGTTGCTCCAAGAACTTCTTCAAGTATGAAAGCCCGTTTTCACTGTCCGAGTCCAGGCCGGGCTCCGCGTGCCCGGTTGTGAACATCACCTTGGGCTTCTTCTCCCTGGTGACCTTTATGAGAGCGTTGGTTATGTCCATCTCCTGGTACTTGGTGATCCAGACCTTCTCCTGCCTGTACTTGAAAAGCACGCCCGGCCGCGGGGGAATCCCCTCTGCCCTGGCCACTTCCTCGTTCTTGTCCGGGTCAACTAAGCGTACGTCAACCTTGTCGAACTGCCTGTCATAAAGGATAAGCCTCTGCCGGGCCTCGGCCGGCTTCCCTCCCGGCAGGAAAGCTATCACCTGAATCTCCCCGGGCAGGTTAGCCGCCACGTCCTTTGTGGCCCGGCTGAAGGTGAACAGACTACGCCTGGTCATGTCCTTGACATAGTCGTGTCTGTATACCAGTACATTAACAAGGAACAGGATCACCACTATAATCAGACCCTGGAGTGCCACCTGCGGCCCCACCCTGGCGGCGCGTCTTGCCAGGGCTTCCTTGATCTCCCGGGCATTGGCTACCAGGCCCATGAGCACCAGGGCCCCACCAAGTGAAAGGTGGACTATGACCACCAGCCCCAGTCGCTGCTGCACCAGGCCCACCACTGAGCCCAGAACAAGCACCACCACACCGGCTATCCCTGCTATCTGTGTAAACTTCTTCATTCCAGCCTCATCCCCACCTGGTGGACTCCACCGAATTCTTGGTCGCCCAAAGCCAGAAACCTATGAGAGAGACGAAATAGACAAGGTCACTGCCCCTAACAAGTCCGGACAGGAGAGGGTCGAAGTGCTCGTGGATGCTGACCGTCCTGAGCACCGAGCCCGGGTTAAAGACCAGCTCACCTATCCTTATAATGTCCATTGTCACCGTGGCGTGGGCTATTATAAAGAAAAGCATCTCAAGGGCCACGGTGAATATGAACGCCACGATCTGGTTCTCGGTGAGGCTTGATGCGAACACACCTATTGCCACCAGGCTGAAACCGAGGATCACCAGCCCGAAGTAGCCCGTCGCCATCGAGCCCCAGTCCGGAACGGGCCTGCCGTAGTAGACCAGGATCAGAGGAAATATTGATACGGGTATCATCATCAGTGCGACCAGGAGCACCGCGGCCAGGTACTTGGACACCACTATCTCACCCACCCGCACTGGCGAGGTGAGCAGCAGTTCGTCCGTGCGTTGCCTCTTCTCCTCCGCGAACAGGCGCATGGTGATGGCCGGCACCATGATGAAGAGCAGCACGAAAACCGTCTTGTACACGGGATGGACAAGGTTCTCGACCAGGTTCCAGCTCTGTCTGCTAACACCCTCCTCCACCGTGTCCGCGTACCTGGTGAGTATCTCGTACATGCGCAGGTATATGTAAAAAGTTATGCCCGAGAGCATGGTGAAAGCTATGAGCACCACGTACGCTATCCACGACGAAAACAGCGACCTGACCTCTTTCTTGAACAGCACCACGGTGTTCTTCATTAATTCACAGCCTCCCTCATCCTGGCTCTTCCAGCCCGGTGCGGCCCTCCTTAGCAGCCCCGCCCTGCCCGGCCTCCACCTCGGCGTCACTGACTATGCGCAGGAACTGACGCTCGATGTCCCCCTCCCTGGTGAGGTTCTCCACCGTGTCGTCAACCACTATCTCTCCCCGGTTGATAATGATGGCCCGCTGGCAGGTGAGGGTGACCTCCGGCAGTATGTGGGTGGAGAGTATGACCGTGTGGCTCCCGGCAAGGTCACGGATCACCGATCGGATCTCGGATATCTGCCTGGGGTCAAGACCTATGGTGGGCTCGTCAAGGATAAGCACGGGCGGGTCGTGAATAAGGGCCTGGGCCAGACCGGTGCGCTGGCGAAACCCCTTGGAGAGCTTGTGCACGTGACGGTCCCTCATCTCGGAAAGACCGCACATCCCCACTACCCGGTCAACCGAGTCCCTGACCTCGGCCTTGCCCACTCCCTTGATCCTGGCCACGAACTCCAGGTATGACTGCACGGTCATGTCCAGGTAGAGCGGGGGATGCTCAGGCAAATACCCTATTGACCTCTTCACCGCCATGGGCTCTTCGCTGACGTCGTGGCCGGCTACCCGTGCCCGGCCACGGCTCGCCGGCATGAAGCAGGTGAGAATACGCATGGTCGTGGTCTTGCCCGCACCGTTAGGCCCTAAAAACCCCACGATCTCGCCTCGCTTCACCTTGAAAGACACGTCCTTCAAGGCCACCACCTCGCCGTAGTTCTTGCAGATATTGTCCGCTTCTATCATCTACCACACCTCTCCGCTGGCGCTGAAGGGTATATTGGCGTACAGCGGTGTAAAGTGGCCTCGCTTGAAAAGAATGAAAACGTGCTCCCTGTTTCTGAGACGCACCACCGCACGCTGGAAGTCATTCCACGACTCGATCTCCTCCCTGTTCAAGCGCAGGATCAAATCGCCGGGAGAGAGGCCCCAGGCATGGGCGGGCGAGTTCGGCGCAACCTCCCGGATGAACACTCCACTCCTCCTCGACGGCCGCCCCTCTTCCGGGCCGGTATCCGGGCCGCCCTCTTCCACCTTTATGCCCATATGCCGCCAGGCCCATTCTTCTGCCAACTCCTCGGGAAAGGCGCGGGCCTCGAACTCGACTTTTCTTAAACTTCCCTCACAAACGCAGGAGAGGACAACCTGCCCTCCCACCCGGAGCTGCCGGGCCAGTGAAACAAAATCATCCACTCCCCTAATCCGCCTCCCCTCCCATGACCTGATCACGTCACCCGCCTCCAGCAGACCGTGGGCAGGACCCCCTTCCTTCACCCTGGAGATAAAAACCCCTCCCCTGTCAATGCCCGTGGACCCGCGGTCCCTTTCAAGGTTTTCAACCGAAATACCAAGCCATGCCGTGGGAATGTAGCGGTACCTGATAAGGTCTTCCACCACCTTGCGGGCATGGTCAATGGGAGTGGCGAAACCAATGCCCTCGGCCTCTGGGTTGAGGGCCGTGGTTATCCCCACCAGGTCCCCCCGGATGTTGAGCAGGGGACCGCCGCTGTTGCCTGGGTTCACCGCGGCGTCAATCTGGACCAGGTTCCTGTAATGCCGGTTGTCAACGACCACCGTCCGGTTGAGAGAGCTTACAATACCCGTGGTGCAGGTGTGTCCCAGACCAAGCGGGTTCCCGATAACGATGACCTGTTCGCCTATCATAATGTCTTTCGAGGCGCCCATCTCAAGATAAGGCAAATCTCCCTTGATTTCCACCTTTACCACCGCAAGGTCAAGGTATGGCTCAGCGCCCCATACCTCGCCCTCCGCGGTCCGGCCGTCCGCAAGGGTGACCTGGATCCAGGCGGCGTTGTTGACAACGTGCTCATTAGTGAGGATGTAGCCCCGCGGGTCAACTATAATGCCGCTGCCCAGGTTGAGGTCATCCTCCCTGCGCTCGCCAAAGTAGCGCCGGAAGAATTCCTCCGCCCAGGGAAGCCTGCGCCTGGACCAGATTCCAAGGTCGGGGAGGTCGAAGGACGGTTTGGCGGAAAGGCTCACCACCGCGGGACTTGCCAGTCTGAAAACCTTTACTACTTCGCTCTCCCTGGAAGGCTCCAAAATGCCCTCGCCGAAAAACCAAACCAGCACCGTGCCCGACACGAAAGCTATAAAGGCCGCGAGCCAGAGAAGATTGTATATGCCCCTCCGGCCCCGGCTGCCCCTGTTCGACTGCTGAATAAGACTCATCCCATCCAATGTGGAGAATCAGGAATGCTCCTCGCCGCTGAAAAGAACATCGTGCCCAAGCCCCACAACCACAAGCACCACGCCCACGATCATGAGCACATAGGCAGCTCCCGAGAAAAAATGCCAGGAGATCACCGCCTCCGGCTTCATCATGTCAAGCGCTTTCAGAATAGCGCCGGGTGCAGCCAACAAAAGACCCAGCATAATCCACAGCCATCGTCCCATCTTCATGAAAATAACCTCTGCAAAGCCGAAATATATTGCGTCACTATAGTCCACGTTGGCGCGTGAATCAAGCTCCGGCTCTTGGTACTTAAGACCCTGGCCGCGGAAAAAAGTTCATAGCCTCCGGGGTTTGATAGAACATTGGTGAATGCGTACAATGTACTAATGCTCTTCTTGGAGGTCTAAGGAATGCTCCGTTCAAGGATGTACCTGCCCACGCTGAGAGAGGCCCCTGCCGAGGCCGAGGTTGTAAGTCACAGGTTGATGCTCCGGGCCGGAATGATAAGGAAGGCGGCCTCGGGAATATATACCTGGCTCCCCTTTGGCCTGAAAGCCTTGAGAAAGGTGCAGCGCATAGTGAGGGATGAGATGGACAGGGCCGGGGCCCAGGAAATATTCATGCCCGTGGTGCAGCCAGCCGAGCTGTGGAGGGAATCGGGAAGGTGGGATGATTACGGGCCCGAGCTCTTGCGCTTAAAAGACAGGCACTCGAGGGAATTCTGCCTGGGGCCGACCCACGAGGAGGTCGTCACCTCGCTGGTAAGCGGTGAGATCAGGAGCTGGCGCGACCTGCCCAAAAACCTCTACCAGATACAGACAAAGTTCAGAGACGAGATCAGGCCCCGCTTCGGGGTCATGCGCTCGCGCGAGTTCGAGATGAAGGACGCATACTCTTTTGACGAGGACGACAAAGGGGCCGAGCAGAGCTATGAGAGAATGTACGAGGCATACTCCAGGATATTCAAAAGGTGCGGGCTCGAGTTCATGGCCGTGGAGGCACTCACCGGGCAGATGGGCGGGAGCTTCTCCCACGAGTTCATGGTCATGGCCCAGACCGGCGAGAGCAGCCTTGCCGTGTGCCCGAACGGCCACTATGCAGCCAACCTGGAAAAGGCGACCAGCATGGTGCACCCCCCGGCTTCCGCGGACCAAGAGGAGAAGCCGCTTGAAAAGGTCGAGACCCCGGGGAAGCACACGGTGGAGCAGGTGGCAGAGTTCCTGGACGTCGAGCAAGACCGCATTGCAAAGACGCTCATATGCGTCACGGACAAGGGACCGGTGGCCGCCATGGTGCGCGGAGACCGCGAGCTCAACCTGGAGAAGCTGGCCGACGCCCTGGCCGCGGCATGGATTCAGCTCGCGGACGACGCCGCGGTCCGGGAACACACCCGCGGTCCCACCGGCTTCTCCGGGCCGGTCGGCCTGGACCTGCCCGTTTACATGGACAGGGAGCTTCTCGGGGCCAGGAACCTGGTCACCGGCGCCAACCAGTTGGACATGCATTACATGGGCGCCAATCCGGGCAGGGAATTCAAGCCCGCGGAGGTGCTGGACATCAGGGTGGTGCAAGAGGGAGACGCCTGTCCTGCTTGCGGAGGGCCGCTCCGCATATCCAGGGGCATCGAGGTGGGTCACATATTCAAGCTGGGCACCAAGTACTCGAAGGCCATGAACGCAACCTTCCTGGACAGGGACGGCAAGGAGCAGCTCATGGTAATGGGGTGCTACGGCATCGGCACCGGAAGGACCCTGGCCGCGGCCATCGAACAGGACCACGACCGGAACGGGATCATATGGCCCCTGCCACTGGCCCCCTATCACCTATACTTATTGCCGATAAACGTGAACGACCCCGAGGTGCGGGCCGAGGCTGAAAAGCTCTACAACCACATGTGCTCGCAGGGCATCGAGGCAATTCTGGACGACCGGGACGAGAGGGCCGGGGTAAAGTTCAATGACGCCGACCTTTTGGGCATCCCGCTGCGCGTGGTCATAGGATCGAAGAACCTGAAGCAGGGCAAGGTGGAGGTGAAGGCGCGCAGGGACAAAGAGCCGGACTTGGTCCCAATTGACCGGGTGGTCGAGCAGGCGAAATCATTTATAGATAAAGGGCTCGAGAAAATCAATGGCTGATATTCCGGATAACCTGAACATCGATTCCATAAGGAGTTTATTTAAAGACCCGCCCCGGGTGTTCGGACCCACGCCATTTCTCGCATTGAACGACGACCTCGACCCGGAAAGGCTCACCCATGCCCTGCGCGAATTCCACCACAAAGGCTGCGCCGGCGTGTTCATGCACGCCCGCACAGGGCTGGAGATAGACTACCTCTCCGAACAGTGGTGGGACCGGGTGGGCCTTGTCATCGAGGAGTGCAAGAGGCTCGGGCTGAAGGCTTGGATCTACGACGAGTACAACTGGCCATCAGGCGCCGGCGGCGGAAAAGCCTTGCAGGGAAGACCCGAGTTCCTCATGCCCTGCATCGAGTACCTGCACATGAACGTAAAAGACGCGCGCGTGCCGGACCACCCGGGCCGGGCGATGGCCGCGTTCAAGATCGGGAACGTGATCGAGGACCTGTCCGGGAATATCGAGAGCGGCAAGTTCAAGCCCCCGGCCGGGCTCAAGGGCGAGCTGATTCTCTTTTACAAGGACCTGGTGACCGACCCGACATTTGGCACCAACAACGCGCCATGGTGCCCGGATGTTGACGGCTGCCTTGACCTCATGAACCCGGAGGCTGTCGAACACTTCATGGAGCTTACCCATCACCAGTACGAGAAGAGGTTCCCGGAGCACCTGGGCGCCACCGTCCCAGGCCTGTTCACGGACGAGCCCCAGTTCTACAGGGGCTTTCCGTGGACGAACGGGCTTGACCTGGCCTTCCGCGATATAAAGGGATACGACCTTATCGAGCGGCTTTACCTCCTGGTGCTCGATCGCCGCGGCCACCGCAGGCTGAGAAGCGATTTCTACGGGGTGGTCGAGCATCTATACGCCAAGGCATTGTTCCAGAAAGTAAGACAGTGGTGCGACCGGAACGGACTCGTATTCACCGGACACATGGGCATGGAAGAGCGGCTCACCCAGATGGCGATAAACCACGGCGGCATTTACAGGCCCATGAAGAGCATGTCCATGCCCGGCATTGACGCGCTCGGCAAGGGCAACCCCGCCCTCGGCGGCCTCATTAACATGGAGTCGCCGAGCTTCGCCCCCCGGGCCGCGGCGTCCATCTCCAATACCTTTTCAGACGGCCGCGTGCTATGCGAGTCCGGCGGAGGATCGGGATGGCAGGCAACTCCCGCCACGCTCAAGGCCCAGCTCGACTGGCTCTTCGCCTCCGGCGTAAACTTCGTAAACCCCCATCAGTCACTGCTCTCCGTAAAAGGCCTGCGCAAGCGGGACTTCCCGCCCAGCCACTTCGAGCAGCAGCCCTGGTTCAGGCACTACAAGATTTTCTCCGGCTACGTGGCCAGGGCCAGCATGGTCACGAGCGCAGGCAGGCCGCTAAAGCAGCTTGCGCTGCTCTTCCCCATGGCCTCCATAAGGTCGCTGCAAAGGACGCGGGGAGACAGGCATGTCCGCGAGTCCATGTCCGTGATCCTGCCCTTCCACAACGTCATGGACTTCCTCGCGGCCAACCAGAGGGAATTCGAGCTGGTGTTCGAGGAGTACGCGCAGGATGGCGTCCTGGAAGCACGGGACGGAAAGCTCCGGCTGGGGGAGAGCGAGTTCAGTGTCCTGGTGGTCCCGCCCTGCCCGGTGATGGAGTCCGCCATGTCGGACGTACTCGCCCGGTTCCTTTCCGGGGGAGGGAAGCTCCTGCTGTTCGGGCCGGCGCCCGCCCGTGATACCAACGAGAATGATGTCCTGGAGAAACTGCTCCCCCTGGTAAGGAAAGCCGCCCAGGAAGGCCGGGCGGTGCAGGTGACCGGAGACGATGACTTTACCGGCGAGTGGGTCTTGTCCGCCCTCGACAGGCTACAGGAGCCGGACCTCAAGGTGGACTGGGATTATAAGCACTACCTCCTATATCAGCGCCGCAGGACCAACCATGCGGACCTGTACTTCTTCGCCAACATGGGAGAGGGCCGAGGCCGTGCGTGGCTGTCCTTCCGGGACTCGAGGCCGGTGCTGGAGAGGTGGGACCCGGTGTCCGGCTGCATCGCCCCCCTCCCCTTCCAGGTGCGAGACGACCGGAGGGCGTGGGCGAACATCTTTTTCCACCCGGGCGAGTCAACGGTGCTGGTCTTCAGGGAGAAGAGGGAGGATGAAAAAACACCTTCCATCCTTCGGACCAACCTGGAGATACTGGAGTTGGGCCGGGACCGGATCAAAGGAATCTCCGCGGACCCGAGCATCGAGATTGTGACCGCCTCCGAAAAAGTGGAAAAGAAAAACCCCCTGCCACTGCCCCTGGTCATCACCCCGCAGTGGACCATAAGCCCGCACCGGAAAAACCTCATGCTCATAAGACACTGGGACGTGCGCACCAAAAAGACGAAGCCGCTCCCGCTGAGAGGCATGTGGTCGGAGCCGCGCTTTGTCAGGCGGACCAGGGCGCTCATATTGGCCGGGAGGGTTTTCATAAGGCTCGTTTCCCTGGTGCGCCCCCCCCAGAGGAGGTACCGCACCGAGAGGTACTTCAACTTCGAGCGGGTGGAGGGCATGACCGGACAGGCATCGAGGATCACCGGCATAGACCTTGACGGCCTGGGACTGTACCAGGGCGCCGCTATACTATCCAGGGTGGGAGATTACCTGGGCATGCCTACGGCCATGAGGAGCTTCCCTCCGCAGGGGGCCGAGTACACGGCCGTCGCGGTATTCAACGCCGAATACGTTCCCGATGACCTCGCCCTGGTCTGCGAGGACCTGGGTGTTCCGGTGAGCTTCCAGATAAACGGGAAATCGCTGCAAGGAGAACCCGTGAAAACGGATGCATGGGACCCGGCATGCAGGGCCTGCAAGGTCTCCGACCTGGTGAGGCCCGGCAGTAACACGCTGGTGATGAAAAGCAGGCAGATGGACTGGAATGCCATGCCGCCGAACACTCACTCTATCGAGCCGGTGGCGCTTTCCGGCTCTTTCGCGGTTAAAGGCGGCGTCATTAAAAAACCTGACCCGGGTCCCGCCCGGGAGGGCGACTGGACCCGTCGAGGGCACCCGGCCTACTCGGGCGCCATGACCTATACCTGCAAGTTCAACCTTCCTCCCGAGTACCTGGACTTTCACCTTGAACTGGAACTCATGGAGGTGCGCCAATGCGCGCAAGTATGGATCAACGGCGCTCACGCCGGAGTGCGCATCTTCCCTCCCTTCACCTTCCAGGCCTCCGGCCTGCTAAGGGAAGGCGAGAACGAGATCGAGGTGGAGGTGGTGAACACCGCGGCCAACGTCTTTGCCGGGCCCGGGAGTTCGGGAATAACAGGCCCGGTGAGGATAGTGCCCTACGGCCTGCACGAGGTCGAGATGGAAGGCGCTGATGATGAGCCGGAATGACCCGGGCGCCCCCATGGTGGTGAGCGTGGGCGAGGCCCTGATTGATTTCGTGGCCACGGAGACCGGGGTGCAGGTGGGCCGGGCCGGCGCCTTTGTAAAGTATCCCGGCGGAGCGGTGGCCAACGTGGCCGTGGGGCTGGCGCGGCTGGGGATACGGTCCCGTTTCGTTAGCAAGCTCGGCGCCGACCCCTTCGGGCTCTTCATGAAAGAGATGTTCGAGAGGGAGGGAGTGGACGTATCGCACCTTCTGATGACGGATGAGTATCCCACCGGCCTGGTGTTCGTGTCGCTCGACGAGAACAGGGTGCCCAGCTTCAGCTTCATGGGCAACCCCAGCGCGGACATGATGCTGGACCGGGAGGAGGTGGGGCCCGAGGCGCTGGAAGGAGCGTCCTTCCTCCATACGGGCACGGTTTCCATGGTGAGGGAGGAGTCCAGGAGCGCCACCTTCAAGCTCATCAGCATGGCAAAAGAAAGGCCGGTGAGGCTCAGCTTCGATCCCAACCTGCGCCTGCACCTTTGGAAGGACCACGAGCGTTTAAAGGGCCTTGCACGGGAGGTCATCGCCGGCTCTCACCTGGTCAAGCTGAACCTTGAAGAGCTCGGGTTCGCCACCGGCGAGAAAGACATGAGAGAAGGAGCGGCAGCCATCAAGGAGCTCGGCCCGGACGTTGTCGTGGTCACCCTGGGGCCGGAGGGGGCATACTTTCTCTGCGATGGCGGGGAGGGCATCGGCCCCGCGTTCGAGGTAAAGGTGCTGGACACCACCGGGGCGGGAGACGCCTTTGCCGCCGCATTAATCGCTTTTCTCGCAGACCTCGAAAATTGGCCGCCGCAAGCGGCTGTACTTGAAAAAGCGGTCCGGTTCGCCAACGCGGCCGCGGCTATCGTGACCACCGAGGTCGGCGCCATGTCGGCCCTGCCCGGTCGCGGCCAGGTGGAAGACATGCTCTCGCGTGTATAAACGACCGGCCCGGTTGGCGGCTGAAGAGGAGACTGAAAATGGAAGCAGGCGAAAGTATACGAAGAGCATTTTTCCTGGTGCGGGCCTCCGCGTTCATGGCCCTGCTGTTCCTCTCCCCCCTGCACGCGCAAGAGACCGCATCCCCCTGGGGCGACCCCCCGGTCACGGTGGGTCACAGAGGCACCACCGTACTGGCGGACGAGAACACCATGGCCGCCTTCGAGAGCGCTTTCCAGCACGGACTCGACATGTTCGAATGCGACCCCCGGCTTACCGCGGACGGGGTGTACGTTATCATGCACGACCCCGGAGTGGACCGCACCACCAACGGCAGCGGCAAGGTGGAGGACATGACCCTGGCCGAGATCAAGGAGCTTCGCACCCTCTCCGGCCACGAAGTGCCCACTTTGCAGGACGCGCTCGAGTTCGGCCGCCGGCATGACATGTCCGTATACCTGGACGTGAAAGACCCTCCCCCGGACAAGGGAGAGCTCCTCGCCCGCACCATCGAGCGGGCTGACATGACCGGCCGCGTCGTGATAGGCTGCTACCAGCTAAAGACCTGCCGCATGATGGAGGAGCAAAACACCGCGCTCAGCACCTGCGTGGCGTGGCCCTGTCCCGCGGCCACCCTCAAGCAGGCGAAAAGGATGGGCGCGGACGCGGTGGGCACACTGAAAGGTCTCGCCACGAAGTGGGCCATAAAAAGAGCGCACAAGCACGGGCTGCTGGTTATCACCATGCCTATAAACAAAAAGCAGCGGATTGAAAAGTTCAAGGACCGGGGCCTGGACGCATTCCAGAGCGACGATCCCAGGCTGCTCTTGCCCTTCACCAAAGGGCCGCGGGGCACGGACGAGAAAGGGGGGCCCCGCTAAATGAGGTATGGAAATGGGCATTGACAGGCCGCCTCTTATGAGGATCGAGGTCCGGGACCCGGCAGCGGACCTGCACGGGTTCCTGGTCATAGACTCGGTGATAAACAGGTTCGCCGCGGGCGGCCTGCGCATGACTCCCACGGTGAGCATGCAGGAGGTCGAGCTCCTGGCCCGCACCATGACCCTGAAGATGGCCATGGTGAAGATACCCTTCGGGGGCGCCAAGTCAGGGATAGTATACAAGCCGGAATGGGGCGAGGACCAGAGGAACAATGCGCTCGCCGCCTTCGCACGCGCCATCAGGCCCATGATCGAGACCTGTTATCTCGCCGGCGAGGACATGGGCACCACCGAGGCTGACATTGCTTTCATGCACGACCAGATCGGGCTTAACCACGCATTCTTTGCCATCAAGGCGGCCATGGACAGGGGGTTCAAGGTGGAGATTCCCCCGGACGTTGACACCAAAGAGGTCAGCGAGATGGAGACCAGCCTCACCGCGGTGGGGGTCACGCGCTCCGCGGTCGCGGCCCTCGCTGTCACGGGGAAAAATATAAGCGGGACCTCGGTGTCCATCCAGGGGTTCGGCAACGTGGGCGCCGGAGTGGCCAAACACCTTTCAGAGCGGGGCGCGGTCATCGTTGCGGTGGCTGACGAACTGGGCACGCTCTACTCGGACAAGGGGCTCGACCTTCTTGACCTCATGAACGCGCGCGACCACAGGGGAGTCATAAACAGGGAAGAGCTTAAAAGCGGCTGCCAGACCATGCCTGGAGATGCATGGCTTTCAGCCAAAGTGGACGTGCTCGTGCCCGCGGCGGTTGCAAACGCCATCACCGAGGACAACGCGGCCCTGGTCAATGCTGCCGTAGTAGTGGAAGCCGCCAACATCCCGGTCACGGTGGAGGCCGAACGCATGCTCTGGGACCGGGGCGTGGTTGTGGTGCCCGACTTCGTGGCCAACGCAGGCACTGCCGGGGGCCTGACCCTCATACTTGCGGGCCAGACCCCGCTCATCCCCACCACCATATACAAGGTGATCGGCCACAGGATAGCCGGGGCCACGGAAAAGGTGTTGAAGGCGGCCCGGCAAACCGGCAGGCACCCGCGCCAGGTTGCCGAGGACGAGGCGATTACATTCCTGGAGTCGGTCTCCGGGGCCGCGGGATTTTAACCCCCCCCCCAGCATTCTTAATTCAGAAAAAGCGGGAGGGATTTTGCCCTCCCGCTTTCCGCTGCATATTGATTGCACTTACTGGGTGAAGCTGGCCGACTTTGCCATGTCATTCCTCATGACTATGTCGTCAATCCACCATCCCATGAAGGTGTTGCCGGCGCCGTCCGATGTCTCCAGGGTGAAGCGGACCCTGATGGTCTGTCCCTGCCACGCGGACAGGTCCAGCTCGGTTACGACCTCGCCGCCGCTGGAGCCGCCCAGGTCCGACCGGACCGTGCTGTATGTTGCGCCGCTCAAGGTGGCCTCCACCCTGACAAAGTCCTCGGCAGGCTCGGTGGAGTAGCTCTCGTGGAACTCGAGCACCGGCTGGGGCACGGTAAGGCTCACCCACGGTGATATGAGCCCGTTGGCTATCTTGCGGGACGTGTTGTAGTCGTTGGAGGCTTCCAAGCCGCACCACCAACTGCTCCACTGCGAGCTGTAGTAGGTGTTGGTTATGTGCCACAGGTCATCGAAAGTGCCTTCCTGCAAGTCGGTCTCCCACCCTGTTGCCGTGCTTTCCACGTCATAAGAGAACACCTCGGTGGTGGGGTACATGAGCCCGTTGTTCTCGTAGTCGAATGCGTCGAAGGTCACGGTCTCGACCACGGTGTCGGTAACGTAGATGGAAAAGACCCCGTTCTCGACCCTTACGTCTATGCGGTCGGGATCATAGTCAAGTATAATGCCGGCCTCGGCCGAGGGCTGGAACTGCGCCGATTCGGAGTCGTGGAATATGGTGAACCTTGTAAGGTCGTCGTTGACAACGGTGTTGCCGGAGGCGTCAACCACGGCGTATGTTACCAGCATGGACTGGGCCACGTTCACGTCGGATGGCTGGACAACCTCCACCATGTAGCGGCCTCCAACCAGGGGATCAAGCGGGTCCGAATCCAGGCCGTCGTCCATTCCGTCGTTGTCCGTGTCCGGGTCAAGAGGATCGGTCTCGGTGTTTCCGTCAACAACTCCGTCAAGGTCCAGGTCCTCGCCCGGTGTGCACACCTGGGTGGATCCGTCATAAACAGAGGTGTTCCCGTCGCAAAGCCCGTCGCCGTCGCTGTCCGGGTCTTTGGGGTCGGTCCCCGCGCTTGTCTCGACTCCGTTTGTGAGTGCGTCGCCGTCCTCGTCCAGGGCCGGGTCGAGCATGAAGGTGCCTTCCACGCCGGCTACGTAGCTCAGGGCCACGTAGATGAGGTTGGTGGCGCACTGGGTCTCAGAAACCTCTGGAGTGAGGTCGGTCACCAGGGTTACCGCCTGGTCGGCGTTGAAGTCGTTGAATTCGGCCATGGCGATGTCGAAGCTCTCCGATTGCATGGCGGCCGGACACTCCAGTCCCGTGTCATAGAACACGGAGCCGAGCTGTGTTCCTGAGAGGCCCTCCGCCCATACTTTTATGTATTCCTCCAGGCCTCCCAGGTCGGCCTGCGCGTACGCGGTAAAGGTCACCGTGTCCACCACCGCGTCCGGCAGGTCCTGGAAGCTGAAGGTATTGGGGTCAGAGATGGCCTGCTCCTCGGACTCGTACGTTGCCACGTCGGTGTAGCAGCCGCTTATGTCCAGGCCCGCCCCCTCGGTGTCCAGCGGGTAGATGTAGACGTCCTCGGCCACCGCGTCGGTGAGCAGGACCGTGACCCGTCCCGAGGCCGCCTGCACCAGCACCTGGCTGGTCCCTCCGCCCGAGACCACCTGGCCTGCCGAGGCCATGCTTCCAAACAGCGCGCTCCCGCTCACCTTGATGGTGAACCTGGTCACGCTGTCCGCGGTGAGCAGGTTGTCAGAGGCGTCGTTCACCTGGTAGGTCACGCTCATGGTCTCGCCTCTGAGCACGTCCGCTGGGGCCGTGACCGATAGCTTTGCCGGGTCGCCCACGGCCGGGTCCAGAGGGTCCGTGTCCAGGCCGTCAATCATGCCGCCGCCGTCGGTGTCGGGATCGAGCGGGTCGGAGCCCACGGTGTTGCTCTCCATGGTGTCCGTGAGCCCGTCGCCGTCGTCGTCGTCGTCGGGGCAGAGCCCGTCTCCGTCTATGTCAACCGCGTCGCCGTAATGGTTTGGACAGAAGTCGCAGGCGTCGCCCCACCCGTCCGAGTCCGCGTCCTCCTGTCCGGGGTTGGCCACCTCGGGGCAGTTGTCCACGCTGTCGTCAACACCGTCCCCGTCCTGGTCCGCGGACATGCCGGGGTCGTTGGGGAATGAGTCCTGGCTGTCTATCACGCCGTCGTCATCGCTGTCAGCGTCGTTCGGGTCGGTGATATAGCCGTCGGTGCCGAGTATGACCTCCTCGCCGTCAAAGAGGAAGTCGTCGTCCGAGTCCGGATCGAGCGGGTCGGTGAGGTATACGTTCACCTCGTCCCCATCGTTTATGCCGTCGCCGTCTGTATCCGGGTTGACAGGATCAGTGGAGTAGAGGTTTATCTCTTCATCATTGGTCAGGCCGTCGGAGTCGTCGTCCAGCGACGGATCGGCCAGGAAGGCCCCGTCCTGCTCTCCCGCGGACACCACCCTGATGTCGTCTATGAACCATCCGGCGTAGTTGTTGTTGATCTCGTCCCCGGTCTCGAACATGAACCTGAGCTGCACCCAGTTCTCGGCAAAGGCTGTGAGGTCGTAGCCGATGCGCTCAACGAACCCGCCCGAGCTCCCGCTGAACGGTCCCCTCACCTGCATGTAGCTCCATCCATCCGCGGTGGCGTCCACCTGGCAGAGGTCATAGTCCTGTTCGGTCACGTAATTCTCGTTGAACTGCAGCTCCGCGCTGGGGCCCGGTATCCAGACCCAGGGCGAGTTGATTGAGTTTGATATGCGGTTCCCGGTCGAGTAGTTGTTCTGCGAGTCAATCCCCAGCCTCCAGCTATGGGCGGGGCTTGCCGCGTCCGCATCGGTGATATGCCACAGGTCGCCGGTGGTGCCGTTGTGCGTGTTAGTCCACCAGCCGGGGTTTCCGGACTCGACGTCGTCAGAGAAGAACACCTCACCGGGGAAGTAGAACCCCAGCCCGTGGGAGTCGAACGCGGAGAAGCGCACGCTCTCCGGCGTGTCGTCCGAGACCAGGAGCGTGACCCTGCCGCCGGACACCCGCACCGCCATCTGGTTTGTGCCGGCCCCGCTTATGACCTGGCCCTCTATGACGTCGCCGGTGAACACGGCCGAGCCGGTAACGGTCACGGTGAACCTGGAGATGTCGTCGTACTCGCTCACGTCTCCCATCCAGTCCATGGTCACGTAGGTCACCCGCATGATGTCGCCGATAAAGACATCCACCGGGTCCAGGGCCTGCACCTGGGAGGGACCGCCCACCTGCCAGTCGGTGGGGTCCGGGTCAACGTCGTCGTTGATCCAGTCCAGGTCGGTGTCGGGATTGAACGGATCGGTCACGAACCCGTCGCTGCCAAGATACACCTCCTCCCCGTCGGAGAGCCCGTCGTTGTCCGTGTCCGGGTCCAGCGGGTCCGTACCCACGGTGATCTCCTCGGCGTTGGTGAGACCGTCGCCGTCCGGGTCCGCGGTCCCGTCAGAGGGGTCGAGCGGATCGAGGCCGTTTGCGACCTCGTCCCCGTCGGAGAGCCCGTCCCCGTCGGTGTCAGGATCAAAAGGATCAGTGCCGTGGATGAAGGCCTCGTCCCCGTTTGTGAGCCCGTCTCCGTCCCGGTCACCGGCCTGATCGTGGAAGGTTGCCCAGACATCCACGTAATAGACGAGATGCATATAAATGTCGTTATACGTGCAGAAGTCGTCTACATAGCTGCTTGGAGTGGCCCGGAAGTATATCCCGTCGGTTTCCCTGAAGCTGTTTAGATCATCTCTTGAGATGTTGAAAGACTCCGACCAGTAACTGGTGTTGCAATCGGAGCCCGACCAGTCGAAGGCCCTGCCCAAGTAGAAGCTTGTAAGCCTGCTCTCTACGTCTATGTACTCGCTTGATGAACCGAGGTCGCTCCTGGCGTAAACCGTGAGTGTTCCGTCTCCATGCGCCTTGGGAGTATCAGGGAACAGCAGGTCATTATAGTTGTAGGTGTTTATTGTCTGTACGTACGTGTCCTCGTCGAACGTAAAACTGTCCAGCATCACGAGTCCCGACCCTTCTGTATCTTTCAGTTTGAACGTGACCTCCTCTGCCACGGAATCGGCAACACCCACTGTCACCCTTCCAAAGGCCGCCTGCACCAGGGCCGAGTGCGTGCCGGCCCCGCTTATCACCTGGCCCTCGGTGGTCATGTCCGTGAACAGGGCCGAGCCGCTGGACCTGATGGTGAACCTGGTGGCGCTGTCTCCGGTCATGAGCGTGTGCGCGGCGTCCCGGACCTCGGCGCTCACCCACATGGTCTCTCCCTGGACCACGTCCGTAACCTGGAGGAGCACGACCATGTATGGGTCGCCTACGGCGGGGTCAAGCGGGTCGTCGTCATAGCCGTCCTTTATGCCCCCGCCATCAGTGTCGGGATCAAAGGGATCGGAGCCTATGGCTATCTCGTCGCCGTCGGAAAGCCCGTCGTCGTCCGTGTCCGGGTCAAGAGGGTCGGTGCCTGCCCACAAATACTCCTGGTACCCGTCAAGAGCACCGTCCCCGTCGGTGTCGGGGTCGTTGGGGTCCGTGCCCACGGTGTTGCTCTCCAGCGAGTCGGTTAGTCCGTCCAGGTCGGAGTCGAGCCCTGCTGGGCCGTGGCACCTGCTGAGCAGTGCCAGGCCGCTCCACACCGCGCCCTCCTCGTTATAGGAGTAAGGCACGCCCATGGACCCGTCATCCGACTCGAGCCCGATGGTGGCGCTGCCCCCGCCCGAGTACGAGCCCCGCATGTCCTTGTACTCGAAGCGGATGCTGTTAAGCGACTCGGTGAGGATCACCTCGAAGGTATAATGCGAGTCAACCCCCGCGATGTTGGGCACGTCCTTCCATTCCACTATGAACTGCCGGTAAGGGGCAGTGCCACCGGTCTGGTAGTAAATGTTGCCACGCCCGACGCAGGAGATGCAGATGTCGTCCCAGAAGGGGGCTATAAACTTGTTGGGAGACCCCTGGTCAGGTATGGGCTCATTCCAGTAATACCAGTTTATTGAGCTGCCCATTAGCAGCAGCCCGTTGGCGCCCACTGACACCTGGTCGTATTGCTCTCCGAAGAACTCGAACTCGAAGCCCAGGTCCAGCACTGTGTGGCCGTCGTCTGTATACACTCCTGTATCGGTCCCGGAGTATGCTATCTCCACGAAGGCGGGGGCCACGATAGTGAAGCCGTCCAGCACGCAGGTGGAAGATGAGCCGAAGTCGTCGCCGGCAGACAAAGGATCGCGGCCGTTCATGACCTCGGAGCCGTCGCTCTCGCCGCCGCCGTCCGAGTCGGGGTCCATCGGGTCCGTGCCGTAAGCAAGGACCTCGTCATAGCCGTCCAGCAGGCCGTCGGAGTCGCTGTCAGGATTGAACGGATCGGTGCCCCAAGCAAGCTCGTCGGAGTTTACAAGACCGTCGTTGTCGCTGTCCAGCCCCGGGTCAATAAATTGCGCGGTGTCATTCCAGCTTGTATCCAGGTTTGTATCTGCCTCTGAGTTCTCAAGCCAGATATTCACATCCTCGACAATAGTGCCGGTGATGCCTATTGTTACGTGACCGCCCTCGGCCTGCACCAGCACCTGGTCGGTGCCTCCGCCGTATATGACCTGGCCCTGCCTGGCCGAGCTCCCGAACACCGGGCTGCCGCCGCCCAGGCCGTCCACGTGGATGGTAAAGCGGGTGTAGTCGTCCAGGAGCACCTCGTCCCAGTTGCCGTCCAGCACCGTGAGCTTGACCCACATGGTGTCGCCCAGCACCACGTCGGAAACATCATGCCAGCCCACAAACACCACCCTCACCGGGTCTCCTCTCGATGAATCAAGCGGGTACGAGTCCCAGCCGTCCAGGGCCCCGCCGTTGTCGGAATCGGGATCAAGAGGGTTCGAGCCGTAGATGAACACCTCGTCGTAGTCGGAGAGGCCGTCCCCGTCGGTGTCCGCGGAGGCCGGGTTGGTGCCGTAGATCATGTACTCGTCGTAGTCGCTTATGCCGTCACCGTCGCCGTCCAAGGAATTCGGGTCCGATGGCTGGCCCCAGATAGAGGCTATCTTGACCGTCTCATGCCAGTCGCCCAGGCCGTCCCCGTCGGTGTCGCGGTTCTGTGGATCAGTGGTGAACCCGTCAGCGCCCGCGGTGGTCTCCTCGATATCGGTCAAGGTGTCGCCGTCCATGTCGCCCGAGAGCTCGACCACCCGCAAGTAGTACCAGATGGGCGGGCCGCTCCATCCCCACAGTTCAAGGTAATATGTCCCTCCCCGGTCGAACTCGTGGATGAGGTATGGATCAGCCTGCTCGGTCCGGCTCTCCTCGTCAATGGCCATATAAGAGCTGGTGAGCCAGGTGGCGGCGTCGGTGTCATAGAGGTCCAGCCACGTCCAGAGGTTGCTTCCAAGCTCGAGCGCCTCGACGTCGAACGCGATCCGCTGGCCCGAGCTTACCTCCACGCAGTAGTAATCAACCCAGTCAACGCTGCCGTCCATCTCTCCCAGCACCACGCTCCCCACCGGAAGCTGCTGGCAGTCGGTGCGGCTGGCCTCGGGCTCCACGCTCTCGGTCAGCATGGTGAGATCGTCCGTATCTGAAAGCGGGTCCTGGTTGTTTGCGGCCTCGAGCCCGTCAGGCTCGCCGCCTGAGTCCGTGTCCGGGTCTGCGGGGTCTGTGTTGTAGATGTTCACCTCTTCAGCGTCGGTGAGGAAGTCCTGATCAGTGTCAACCAGGGTGGGGTCAGAGCCGTGAAGGTTTACCTCGTCGCCGTCGGAAAGCCCGTCCCCGTCCGTGTCAGGCGCATGGGGGTCGGTCCCTGCCATGTACTCGCCCAGGTTGGTGAGACCGTCGCCGTCCGGGTCCTGCGAGGTGTCGTCAGCCACCAGGGGATCGAACCTGGCAGGAGAATGCGATGCCAGGTAGTTCTCGATCATCTCCTCGATCACCGCGGCGTATGTATCCGCGCTTATGTTCCCGTATGTGCCGAACTGGAGGTAGCGGCCGCCCGAGGGGTCGTGCCTTATGATACCGGAATCAGTGTAGTTCCAGTTCTGCAAGTAAACCGCAAACCTCTGCTCCAGGCTGAAATCGGCGCTATACACCGCCCGGGATATATCCATTGGACGGGCCGCGTAATAGGTGTTCATGCTGGGAGTGTAGAGCCCGGCCTCCTCGGTCGTGGCGTAGTGCTGGTAGTAGCTCTCGCTCACCCGGTTGTTCGAGTCGAAGATGTATCTGAGCCCCTGCCAGTATCCGCCATACACCGAGCCGTCCGAGTAGACGTGCTCGCCAAAGGGCAGGTCCCCCACCCATATGATCTCGTTGCCGCTCTTCAGCCACCTCTCGGCGCGAGAGCCGTCCTGTCCCCTCTCGAACACGGCCACGCCGGTGTCCAGGACCACCACGATGTCGTGAACACCGCCGTCCTTGCGCTCTCTCAGCCAGGCGCTGAGCTGGTCCTGGTTGAGGTAGTGGAACCTGGTCACCTTGAGGTAATCCAGGTTCTCGTGCAGGAGCTCGACGATGCGCCTCTGCTTGGAAGCATTGATATAGTTGATGCTGTACTGGTTTGATACTATTGCCACCTCGCCCAGGCTCATCATCATCTCGGCCCCGTCCGAGATCGAGTCCCCGTCGGTGTCAGCCACCATGGGCAACGTGCCTGTGATATTCAACTCGTCCGGGTCCAGCAGCCCGTCGTTGTCCGAGTCCGCGAGGTTGGGGTCGGTGAGGAGGTCGTTTATCTCCTCCCAGTCCGAGAGCGTATCACTGTCCGTATCCGGGGACCAGGGGTCGGTAAGGTATAAGAGCACCTCGTCTACGTCGGAAAGGCCGTCCCCGTCGCTGTCAGCGCTCAGCGGGTCGGTGCCGAAGGTGTTGACCTCGGCCCCGTCCAGCAGCCCGTCGTCGTCGGTGTCGGGGTCAGCCGGGTCGGTGCCGTAGATGAGCTCCTCCGCGTCGGTGAGCCCGTCGTTGTCCGTGTCCGGCGAGGACGCGGGATAGAGGCTGTTGTAGATGCTCACCACCTCCGCGGTGCTCCCTCCCAGGATGTAATGGAAGCGGAAGGACTCCTCCCCGCCGGGAGCGAGGGTCCCCAGGTTTATGGCCATGTACACCGGGCTGTTCTCGCTTTGGCCGTTCGGGTCACGGGGAGAGTTCAGCACCGCATCAGCGTCGTTGGTCCAGTTGCCTTCCGCTGAGACCACCGCGGAAGGCTCGTTAACCGCTATTCCCAGGGTCTGCTGGGGCGAGCAGGGGGAGGTGGCCATGACCAGCTTGTTTTCGATGAACACGTCGTTCAGGCTGTTATACGTCCACGAGCAGCCGTCGTGGTAGCCCGGATCAACGTCAATGCTCCTCATGTAGCGCAGGCTGGTTATGTCCGAGTCCCCGGTGTTGCGCAGACGGACCTCGAATGTGAGGTGCTTGCTCCGGTCGCCCAGGATAAGGGTCTGCTCCACCCCGAGGAAGTCCTGGTAGGACCCCCTTGAGAGGACCCTGCCCGCGTCCCCGGAGTGGGAGTACTCCGATTCCATGGGTATATCGTAGTAACTATTGTGGGGGTAGTTGTTGTTCATATAATAACTGCCCGAGTTATAGTAGAGCTCGATAGTGAACAGCTCCCAGTCGGTGCTGGGTGTTATCCAGTCGGTATATCCGGGGCCGAAGCTCCCATGCTCGTCGTACCTGAGACCGAGCCAGCCGAACTCCGGCCAGCCATAGGTGCTGGTCATGGTGCCGTCGTAGCGTGTCAGCCCCACCTTGATCCACTTGTTCTGCATGCGCACCCAGGGGTCGTCGTTGGATGTGTAGTTCCTGCTGCCCCGGAAGGCCTCGTCAAGGTCGGCCTCGCCGCCGCCGTCAATGTCCGCGAACCCGTCGTCGTCACCCGCGTAGCTGCCGTTGTATCCTCCTGCCACCTCGTCACCGTCGGAAAGACCGCCGCCGTCGGTGTCATACTTGCCCGCGTCCAGGTACATGCCGCTCTCGCACACGTAGTACCTGTTCCAGCCGCAGTCGTAGTCGTACCAGTGCCCGTAGCGGTATTCCATGTATGCGCAGTCGTAGCTCGCGGTGTCGGGCTCGCCCGGATACCACCTTGTATAGGTGACCGTGTCCCCGCTGGACCACTCCCAGTCTCCTTCCGAGACGATGTCGTTAAAGCCGGTCCAGAAGGAGCCGTTCACGAACGAGGTCACAAAGTTGGCCTCCTCCAGAGAGGTTATGGACACCAGGTCGCCGCCCCAGCTCTGGCAGTTGCTCCGGGCGGTGTTCCAGTTCACGGACGAGTTGCACCGGAGGTAAACACTGCCGCCCAGGTAATATACCTGGCAGCCGGTTACCGAGCCGCAGTTCCCGTTAATCAGGCACTCAAATGAGTCGCTCAGTGTGGCGGCCTCGTACCCGTCGGAAAGGCCGTCCCCGTCGCTGTCAGCCACGCACGGGTCAACCATGATGCCCTTGTCGAACACCAGCTCGTTTTCATACAAGTTGGTCAGCCCGTCCCCGTCAGGGTCGGCCGCGGAGTCGCCGGTGAGCGGGTCCAGGCAGGCGTTGTCACGCTCCCACCCGTCGTCCATCCAGTCGTTGTCCGTGTCCCACGAGCACGGGTCGGTCTCGGTGTTCCCGTCAACCGATCCGTCAAGGTCCATGTCCTCGCCCGCGTAGCAAAGCGCGGTCG
Source organism: uncultured bacterium (assembly GCA_964650485.1). Classification (GTDB taxonomy): domain Bacteria; phylum RBG-13-61-14; class RBG-13-61-14; order RBG-13-61-14; family DATKZS01; genus CAZYTX01. The sequence continues at coordinate 32,915 of CAZYTX010000007.1, forward strand.
AGCCGTCCCACACCGAGGTGTCCCCGTCGCAGAGCATATCGTCGTCGGTGTCAGGGTCATTGGGGTCCATGCACCCCGCCACTTCTATATCATCAGTCAGTCCGTCCCCGTCGCTGTCCGCGCTCAGCGGGTCGGTGCCATAGCCGTACACCTCGTCGTAGTCCGCAAGACCGTCTCCGTCTGAGTCATGCACACTCAGCAGCCCGAAGTACACCTCGTTTGCGCCGGTATGACTGTCGTGCCATGCGAAGCCGTATGAGGAAAGCGTATCGCCCCACGCAAGCCTCGGATCGTGGTGCACGAAGCCGTTGTCCGGGGTGGCCGGGATGTCAAGCCCCACGCGCGCCCCCTCGCTGTCCAGCCTGGCAAGGAATAGCTGTCCGCTCTCGCGCCAGAGCAGCCCGTACCCTGCGCCGGTCCATACCATGCTCGGATCATAAGATTGGTCCGCGGTATGGGTGATCCTGGTCTCCGGTATTATGGTGTCGCCGCTCTGGTCGAGGGCGGTGAAGTATATCTCGTTATTGCCCGGCCTGCTGTCATGCCATGCCAGGCCGTAGTTGCTCCCGCTCCACACCAGGGAGGGGGCTTCTGCATTGCCCGCGGTCCTGTATGTGATCCTCTTGTTCGTGCTCACGATGCCGCCGGCAGCGTCCAGCGTGGTGAAGTAGATTTCATCAGAGACCCCGTTCCTGCCATCTCGCCATGCTATCCCGAACTCGGATACTGAGTCAGCCCATGCTATTGATGCCCGGCCAGCATCCCCGGCGCTCTTGTGAGACACCTGCACGTCGTCGGTGGCCCCCTCTTTCACTCCGGATGAGTTAATCCTTGCAAACCGGATATCAACCAGTCCGCCGCCACGGTCGTCCTCCCACACTACGCCGAACTCCGAGCCGGTGTAGACAAGGTCGGGATAGTTCGTCCAGGTGATGGTGTCCCCGGATGAAACCTCTACAGGCTGCGCAAGCGTGTCCCCGGCGCGGTCCACCAGGCTGAAATACACGGTGTCGCCGTTTACATAGGCTGAGCCTCCAAAGGCGGTGTTCGACCAGGCAAGTGCGGTGCGTATAGGGGTCAGTCCAGCCGGGCTGATGGTCTTTGCTTGCCCCACGGTGTCTCCGGATGCGTTTATCCTTGTGAACTCTATCCCATTGCCTGAAAAAGCCAGCCCGAACTCGGCGCCTGTCCAGGAGAGCGCGGGGTGTATGGCGCCTGCATACGTGACCCTGCCCCCAACCGGGCAGGGGTCGGTGGAGCTTCCGTACTCGGCCAGGTTGTCGAACCCGTCCAGGTCAGGGTCCTGGCCGCTGTCGTCCAGACCCGGGTCCAGGCAGGAGTAGGCCACCTCCCAGCCGTCGTCCATGCCGTCCGAGTCGGTGTCGGCCAGCAAGGGGTCGGTCCCGTAGGCGTTTATTTCCTCGTAGTCGGAGAGCCCGTCCCCGTCGGTGTCGGCAAGACACGGATCAGTATTGGAAGCGTTGTACTCGTAAAAGTTCGACAGCATGTCGCCGTCGGCATCGTCTACCGAGTCCGCCACGAGCGCGTCCACGCATCCATAGTCGGTCTCCCATCCGTCGTCCATCCAGTCCGAGTCCGTATCCAACACGCACGGGTCCGTGCCCACGGAAAGCTCGGCCGCGTTGCCGAGGCTGTCTCCGTCAAAGTCGGTAATACTGTCAGCATACAGGGGGTCGAGGCAGGCCCGTGTAAACTCGTCCCCGTTCGTCATCCCGTCTCCGTCGTTGTCTCCCGCGGGGTCCAGGAATATGCCCTCTGCGCCCACGGCATAGTAGAACTCGAGTATCAGGTCGCTCGGGCATGCGTTCACGTTCACCCCGGCGCCGATGCCCACCGCCCACTCCATGGCGTCGTCTTCAAGGAAGCGGATGAGCTGGCTTTGGGTGAGCGCGATCCCGTGCTCGTGCAGGGTGGAGGAGCACTCCATACCCGGCACGTAGTCGGCCAGCAGGCTGTCCCCCCATGCCTCGGCGTATACCCTGATGTTCTCGTCAAGGCCGTCGAAGTCTCCCCGCGAGTAGACAATGATGGACCCGTCTCCGCCCGGGACCGCGGTCAGGCCCGCAAAGGTCTGCTGGTATACGAACCGGCCGGTTGACAGGGACGGCGATGCCATGGACGTGCTCCCCCACAGCTCGATGGTGTTCGAGGATGCCATTCCGAATATCACGGTCTCGCCCGTGGAGTCAATGGACTCGAGCGCGAGAAGGCCGGCCTCGAACTGCACGCGCATGGAGCCGGTGCCGGCGCCCGAGAGCACCGTGCCTGTGGAGGCCCCGTCGAACACCGCTGAGCCGGTGGCAGTGGCAGTGATCTCGACGGTGTCGCTGGCGTATATGAGCGCGCCGGTCGAGTCCTCCACCCGGTAGGTCACAACCATGGTCTCGCCCGTGAGCACCATGGCGGGGTCGAGTATCCTGATCCGGTAGGGGTCGCCCACAGTCGGATCGAGCGGGTCGGTGCTCATGACCATGAGCTCGTCCCAGTCGTTTGACCCTCCGCCGTCGGTGTCCGCGCTGTACGGGTCCGTGCCGTAGAGGTTGTACTCATCCCAGTTGGTGATGCTGTCCCCGTCCGTGTCGAGCGTAGCCGTGGCCCCGTTGCTCACGCAGGGGTCGTCCCCGTTAAGGTACTCGCCCAGGTTGGAGAGCCCGTCCCCGTCCGGGTCGTCAAGCGAGTCGCCGGTGACAGGGTCAAGGCAGGCGTTGGAGACCTCGTAATCATCCGGCATGCCGTCATTGTCCGTGTCCGCGGTCGTCGGGTCGGTGCCGTAGACGACCACCTCGTCGTAATCCAGGAGGGAGTCCCCGTCGGTCTCAACAAGCAGAGGATCGGACCCGAACCCGTAAACCTCGTCGTAGTCGGAAAGCCCGTCCCCGTCACGGTCCTCGAACTTGACCAGGCGGAAGTATACTTCCGGGTTGCCGTCGCGGTTGTCACTCCAGGAGAGGCCATAGGCCTGCAAGGTGTCGCTCCATGCCATGGAAGGCACACTCGAGCTGAAGGAATCCCCCGGGGCCACGGGATAGTCAACCGCCTTCTTGTTGCCGCTTGCGTCCAGACGGGTCATGAACACTCCCCACAAACCGTTGCGGTCGTCTTCCCATGCTATTGCGTATTCGGAGCCGGTCCAGGCGAGCCTGGGAGCGGAAGAGGTGCCCGGGTCATGCGTCACCCTGACGTCGCCGGTAAGGGTGTCGCCGTTAAGGTCCAGCAGCTTGAAGTAAATCTCGCCGTTGCCGTCGCGGTGGTCCCTCCAGGCCACTGCCCAGCCGCCGCCGTTCCACACCAGGCTGGTGTGATATGCGCTTGTCGTGTTGTCCACTATCTTCTTCGCGGGGCCGACCGTGTCACCCGCCGCAGTGATGCGCGTGAAGAACAGCTTGTAATCCGAGCCTTCCCTGTCGTCCGACCAGGATATCCCGTACTCGGAGAGGGAGTCCGACCAGGCTATGGACTCGTACTCCCTCCACCATCCGCCGCCGCTGTACGTTATGCGCTTGTCAGGCCATACCGTGTCCCCTTCCTCCGAGACGCGTGTGAACATGATCTCGAACCCGTCGTTCTCAGGGTCCCCGTCCCATACTATTCCGTACTCGGAGCCGTTCCATGCTATCTCCGGTTCCCAGGACGTGTTCGCCGTGTCCCCGTTGAGCAGGACACCGGTGCTGATGGAGTCGCCGGAAAGCTTTAATACGTCAAGATATATGTCGTCTCCGCCCGTGTAGGTGATTCCATAGGTGGTGGCGCCCATCGCCATCCTCGGCCACCACACACCCAGGCCCGGGCCGCTTATCACCCGGTTCGGTCCCACGGTGTCGCCCGAAGCATTCACCCTGTTGAACATGACCGTATCGTCGGTGTAATTCACCCATCCCAGTGAGAACTCGGCGCCGTTCCATAGTATGTCCGGGGCAGCGGAGTTAGAGGGGTTATAGGTGATCCTGCTTTCCACCGGGCACGGGTCCGTTGCAAGGGCCACCTCGTCAATGTTGTTTACTCCGTCCAGGTCCGGGTCTTCCAGGCTGTCACCGGTGAGCGGGTCCAGGCAGGAAATTGAAACCTCTGTCCCGTCATCCATGCCGTCCCCGTCCGTGTCCGGCTCGCACTGGTCAGTGCCGTACCCGTACTCTTCGATGTTCGTGAGCCCGTCCGAGTCCGGGTCTGCCAAAGAGTCGCCCGCAAGCGGGTCCATGCATGTAAGCCCGTCCTCAACCCCGTCGTCAATGCCGTCGCCGTCGGTGTCCGGGTTGCAGGGGTCGGTGGCAATATCGAGCTCGTATGCGTTGTCGAGCAGGTCCCCGTCGGGGTCGGCCCCGTCGTCCGCTGTGGTGGCCATAAGACAGCCGTATACCACTTCCTGGTTGTCCAGCATCCCGTCCGAGTCGGTGTCCTCCGAGCAGGGGTCGGTGTTGTAGCCGAACTCGGTGAGGTTGCTCAACGTGTCCGAGTCCGGGTCTCCGCTGGAGTCGCCGGTTAATATATCCACGCAGGAATGGCTGTACTCGTACCCGTCGGTCATGCCGTCGCCGTCGGTGTCCGGGTTTAGCGGGTCGCTGTCCACTCCCGGTGTGTAAGTGGTGGGGTCCCCGTCAAAGTCGAGCTCGTCGTAATCCGAGAGCAGGTCCCCGTCGGTGTCCGGGTTATAGGGGTCCGTGCCCAGGTTAAGCTCGTCGCCGTTGGTGATCCCGTCTCCGTCCGAGTCCGCGGTCAGGCCCACGAAGGTTGCGTTTACATTCTCGACGGTCGTGTACTGGAACCTTACGAAAAAATCGTTGTAGGTGCAGATGTAGTCAACGTCGCTGTACTTGTATACATACAGGTCCAGGGTGCCGTCAGTTATCTGGCCCTCCAGGTCGCTCTGGGGGAAGCTATGTGAATGGTAAGAATAGGAGCTCGAGCACTGAGGATACCCTGTTGTATCAAAGTAGTAGTCCAGCCAGTACCAGTCCGGAAGCAGGTACATGTAAAATTTTTCGCTTGTAGCGTTTATGTCGCCCCTGGCCACCATGGTGAACTGGCCGTCGCTGAACATTGGCTCGGTGATGCCGGTGATGGAAGGGTAGTATGACTCGGAGTTGTTGCTGGTTATATATAATAGCGGGGAGTCATACTGTGCTGTACGAAATATGTCCAGGCCCAGCCCCTCCGAGTCATCGAGCCACACCATCACGGTCTCGTCCACCGAGTCCGTGAGCTGCGCGGTCACGTACCCGTCCGCCACCTGCACCTTTATTGACTGCGTGCCCCCGCCTTCCAGCACCGACCCGTGGCTGGCCGAACCTCCCCACCATGCCGAGCCGTCAACGTGCATGGTGAATTTGGTGGCGTTGTCAGCGGAGATGAACGCGCCCACAGAATCGTAAACCTCGCAGGTCACGAACACCGTGTCACCCGTCATGGCCGTGGCCGGGTCCGTGCACACCACGCCGTAAGGGTCGCCCACTGTCGGGTCAATCGGGTCCGAGTCCAGGCCGTCCTGGATCCCCCCGTCGTCCGTGTCCGTGTCGTGCGGGTCCGAGCCCCACACCCATTCCCAGTAGTCGCTGAGCAGGTCGTCGTCGGTGTCCGTGTCCAAGGGGTCGGTGGTAAAGGCGTACTCGTCCCCGTTTACGAGGCTGTCCCCGTCAAGGTCGCCCGTAGCGTCGGCAGGATCAAGCGGGTCCAAGCCGTAATAAGCCTCCCACCCGTCCGGCATTCCATCTCCGTCGCTGTCCGGGTCGCACGGGTCCGTCTCCCCGGCGTCAACCACCGTGTTCAGGTTCAGGTCCTCGCCCCTCATGCACACAACGGTGGCGCCGTCGTAAACAGCAGTGTCCCCGTCGCACAGCCCGTCCAACTCGGAGTCCGGCAAAGTGGGGTCAGTGCAGTAAGCGTCCTCCACTCCGTCTTCAAGGCCGTCTCCGTCGGTGTCAGGGTTGCCAGCGTCAGTGCCGATGTCGTACTCGTACCCGTTGGTAAGCCCGTCGCCGTCAGCATCCCCGGTGGTATCCGCGGCCAGCGGGTCGAGCCCGTTTTCCACCTCGTAGCCGTCTGTCATCCCGTCCCCGTCGCTGTCCGGGTTGCAGGGATCGGTCTCGCCCGGGTCCACCACCCCGTTGTTATTCAGGTCCTCCCCGAAGGTGGTCCCGTCTATCAGGCCGTCCGCGTCAGTGTCCGGGTCTATTATGTCCGTGCAGTAGGACTCCTCCAGCCCGTCAGGAAGACCGTCGCCGTCCGAGTCCGCGCTCAGGGGGTCGCTGCCATAGGTGTTGTACTCCGTGCCGTCGCTGATCCCGTCGCCGTCAGTGTCCGGGTTTTTCGGGTCGGTGCCCAGGTAGAGCTCGGTGGTTGACAGCAGCCCGTCGCCGTCAAGGTCGCCGGCGTCGCTGGAATCGCAGGGGTCCAGGTCCCAGAAGCGCTCGTCACCGTCCTCCATGGAGTCGCCGTCAGTGTCAACCTTGTTGGGGTCAGTGCAGTTGGCCGCGGTGGTCCCGGACAGGGTCTCGGTGTCGTCGGTCAGCCCGTCCCCGTCGCTGTCAGTGTTCAATGGGTCGGTGCCGCGGTCCGTGTCGCTCACCCACACCCCGGTGTTGGTCTCCCAGCCGTCGAGCAGCCCGTCCCCGTCGCTGTCCGGGTCGAGCGGGTCAGTGCCGTTTAACAGCTCGGCGCCGTCGTCCACGCCGTCCCCGTCGCTGTCCGCGTTCAGCGGGTCGGTGCCAAGCATGTCCTCGTCCCCGTCGAATATGCCGTCCCGGTCCGTGTCCTCGGCCAGGGGGTCGGTGTCCAAGCCCGGGGTGTAGTCTGAAGGGTCTCCGTCCCTGTTTATTTCGTCATAATCCGAGATCCCGTCACCATCGCTGTCAGTATTTTCGGGGTCAGTGCCGAGTTCTGCTTCCAGCCCGTCGCTCAGCCCGTCCCCGTCGCTGTCCATCGTGGTTACAATGAAGTTCCCGCTCACGGAATCGCCGGCCAGGTACTCGATCTCGATTGCAAGGTCCTGGTCAGGGCAGTCGAATTCCACTGATGCGGACAGCTCCAGTTCCACCTGCACCAGCCCGTCGTTGTTCGCTGCCTGGAAAAAGGCGGGGGAGAGCAGGTAGGTGCGCGTATGGGGGGCCGGCGAGCAGCGCTGCGCCGGCGAGTACACGTCGTAGAGGAGCTCTCCTTGCGCCTCCAGCCACACCGTTATGGTCTCGGTGCCATCATCAAAGTCGCCCCGCGAGTACACGTTCATGGTCACGCTGTGGCGCGGAGCCGGCAGGTACTCGGGAATGGCAAAGGTGTAGAGCACATCAGGGGACGTAAGCTCCTGGGCGCCGCCGAAGTCGTAAGTCTGCTCGCCCTGGTCCAGGATAATGCTCACGCTCTCCTCCACGGTGTCAGTAAGACCGATGACCGCGCGGCCGCCGGATACGCGCACCGCCACCGAACTGGTGCCCGCGCCGTACAAAAGCGTGCCCACGTTGGCTTTAGGCCCGAACTCCACCGAGTTGGAAGCCGACACCGCCGTAAGGTATATGACCGTCTCGTTGTCCACGAAGATCAGGTTGCCAAGCGCGTCCTCCACCCTGGCCTCGACCTCCATGACCTCGCCCACCTCGGTGTCATCAACATCCTCGAGCACCAGCCACACCGGGTCGCCAAAACCGGGGTCGAGCGGGTCGCTGCCAAGCACGTTGACCTCGTCACCGTCATTCACTCCACCGCCGTCGGTGTCGGGATCGAGCGGGTCCGTGCCAACGGTGTTGCTCTCCATGGTGTCGGTAAGCCCGTCGTTGTCGTCGTCCAGGTCGGTGTTGTTGCCGATGCCGTCACCGTCGGTGTCCAGCCATTCGGTGGAATCCTCCGGGAAGGCGTCGCACACGTCGCCGTAACCGTCCCCGTCCGTGTCACCCTGGAGCGGGTTTGATACGTAGGGGCAGTTGTCAGAGTTGTCACCCAGGCAGTCCCCGTCGCTGTCCTGGAACTCGTCGGGGTCGTTGGGGAAGGCGTCGGTGGAGTCGGGCGAGGAGTCGGCGTCGCTGTCCGGGTTGGTCGGGTCCGTGACCCAGTCCTGGCACCCATCCCCGTCCGTGTCCACTATCTCCTCGCCGTCCAGGAGACCGTCGCCGTCCGTATCCTGCACGAACGGGTCCGAGCCCCATACCAGGACCTCGTCACCGTCGCTGGCCCCGTCATCGTCCGTGTCCGGGTCGGCCGGGTCAGTGCCGATGGAGAACTCGGTTTTGTCTGGAAGACCGTCACCGTCGCTGTCGTCCCCGGACATGGGTGTGGCCACGCCCACCGACTCGGGACCGGCCTGGGCAAAGTTCGCAGGACTCTCGGTGTCGTAAGCGAAGGCCGAGTAGTAGTAAGTGATCCCGTTGGTAAGACCCGAGTCCACCATGTTGTCCGCGTTGCCGGCGCCGGTGCTCGGGCCCGAGTAGACCGCGGTCCCGTCCGCGGGGGAAGCCGGGAAGTCCGAGGTCGAGGAGCGTATCACCAGCCCTCCGAAGTCAGCGTCCGATGGGTTGGTCCAGCTCAGCGTCACCTGACCGTTGCCGGCAACCGCGTCAAAGTCAATGACCGGCCCCGGCGGGGTGTTGTCCTCGTGGATGGGAGCCGCAAGCGAGTTGTCGCCGGCGTTGATCGCGCTCTCCGCGCCCAGCGAGTCCTCGGAATTGACCGCGTAATAAAAGTCCCCATCGGTCGAGTCCGGCACCGTGTAGTCGAAGCTCAGGGCCGTATCTCCCTTTGCCACCCGCACCGCGTCGGCCAGGTTCGAGGAGCTGATGGCAGCGGTGTGCCTGTACACGTTGTAGGTCACGTCCGCGGTCGAGCCCGCGGTCCAGGAGAGCGAGGTTATGCCGGTGCCGCTGTCATAGGACGCGGTCAGGCTGGACGGCGCTGCAGGGGGCACGGGCGCCGCGCCCGAGGAGGGCGTGGCCTTGTCAAGCGAGTCCGGCCCGGTCCCCGAGTAGTTGGGGACCTCGTCGTAGGCGAACGCGCTGTAGTAGTAGGTGGTGTCGTTTTCAGCCGAGGTGTCGTTGTACCCGGTGCCCATGCCGTTGTACACGGTAATATCGCCGTCAGTATGGCTCGCGGGGTAGTCCGATGTGCTCCTCCGGACCAGCACTCCTGCAAAGTCCGCGTCCGCAGGGTTGGTCCAGGAAAGGCTGACCACGTCGTCTCCGGCAATGGCCTCGAAGCCCGACACCCCGGCCGGGGCCTTGGTGTCAACCGGCGCCGCGGAGACCGTGTTCGATGGCTGGGTGTCAGCGTTCGGGACCTCGTCCTCGGCAACCACCGCGAAGTAATAGGTCACATCGTCCGTAAGCCCGGTGACGCTGAAAGAGTTTGACGCAGGCCCGACAGAACCGCCTTCCGTGGCCCCGTCCGCGATCACGTCGCTGAACACGATCGAGCTGTAATAGACCCTGTACAAGGCGATGTCCGTCTCCGGTCCCTGCAGCCAGCTCACCTGGACCTCGCCCTCCGTGCCGGCTGGAGATGACGCCGAGACCCCGGTCACGTCCGCGGGGGCGAGGTCGTCCACGGGTGCATTAGAGAGGCTCTCGCCCAAAGGAATGGAGGTGTTTTCATTGCCGTCGTCGTCAAACGCGGTGACAGCGAACCAGTAGGTTGTGTCGTCCACGAGCCCGGTTATGGTTGCCGCGGTGGCGCCCGGCAGCACCGAGTCCACCGGGGTGAGCAGGCTTACGTCAGATATCTCCAACAGCGCCTGGTAGACATAGTACCCTGCCAGGTCCGGGTCAGTGACCGGGGCCCAGGAAACCCTTAAGGTCCCCTCGGTGTTGGTCACGGTGTCCACTGAGAGAACGTCAACCGCGGCAGGTGCGGTGGTGTCCGTGGGCATGGCCGAGTCGGTTGTAACCGAGGTGTTCTCGTTTCCCGAGGAGTCAATGGCCGTGACCGCGAACCAGTAGGTTGTGCCGTCCACGAGCCCGGTTATGGTGGCCCCGGAGGCGGTTCCCGGCTCCAGGTGTATTGGTGTCATGCTGTCAACCGTGCTGAAGTCGGATACGTCTGCATATACCCTGAACTCTTTGGTGTCTCCTCCCGGGTTCGAGTAAGCGCTCCAGTCGAGGTAAACCGAGCCGCTCTGCCCGGTGTCCGTGGCTGTTATGGAGACCGCGGGCGGAGCTGTAACGTCCGTGCTTGTCACCATGGCCACCGCGCCAGATTCTGCGGAGGCGTAGTTGGCCGGGCTCATGGAGTCGTACGCGAACGCTGCATAGTACATGGTGCCCGATACCCCGGAGTCGGTGCAGGTGGCGGTTCCAGCGGCCACGTCGCACACCAGTGAGCCATCGTCCTGGTCCGCGGGGTAAGAGGAAGCGCTGCTGCGCACCATGATCCCGGCAAGGTCCGCGTCCCCGGGATCGGTCCAGTTAAGCGTGACCGTGTTTCCGCTCTGGTTCGCGGAAAGGTTTGTCACCGAGCCGGGCGGTGTGTTGTCCTCGTAAAGACCCGTGATGGTGCCGTTCTCGCCGCCGGTTATGGTGGTGTTCTCCACCGTGGACGAGCTGGTCACGGCGTAATAAAAATATCCCTGGGTGCTCGGGGGAACGCTGTAGTCGAAGCTCATGGTGGTGACCGAGGCAGCAAGTCCGGATGCCACCCTCACAGCATCGGCAAGATTGGCGCTGGTAATGGCCGAGGTGTGGCGGTAGACGTTGTAGTCCACCGTGGTGGTCCCGCTCCACTGCACGGTCGTCTCCTGGGTGGTGTTGCTGTAGCTCGCGCTTATGCCCGTGGGCGCCGGTGGTTCCGTGGCCGCCTCCGAGGACGGGTATGCCTTGTCCACCGAACCCGTGCCCAGGGAGGATACGTTCCCGTCGTCGTCAACGGCAAAAGCGGCATAGTAATAATATACGGTGTCATCTGTAACGCCGGTGTCAATGAAGTCCGCGGTGGCGCCGCTGTATACGCTTGTGCCGTCGGTCACGTCCGCGGGGAACCTCCCGTCGTCACGGCGCACCAGGATGAAGTGCGAGAAGTCCGTTGCAGCGGACGGGTCCCATGACAGTGACACCTGGCCCGAGCCTGCGGTCGCCTGGAAGTTGGTCACCTCCGCTGGTGCCAGGGTGTCAACCGGCGAACCGGTTACAACCTCTGAAGGCGCAGTGTCAATGTTACCGGCATCATCCTCGGCCACCACAGTGAAGAAGTAGGTGGCCCCGTCAACCAGACCGGATACGACGTACTCGTATACGCCCGCGCCCACGCTGCCGGCGAGCGTCGCTCCGGAGGACACGTCGGTTATCAGGGTGGACGAGTAGTATACGTGGTAGAGCACCACGTCGCCGTCGCCCGGCGACCAGCTCACAAGCATCTCTCCCTCTGTGCCAAAGACCGTGTCCGCTGACAGGCCGGTCACGTCGGAAGGGGCGAGGTCGTCGGTTGACGCCGCGGACGGGCTTTCCGCTGGAGTATTGTCCTGGTTGCCGTTCAGGTCGTAGGCCACCACAGCCACATAAGTGAGCACCCCGTCCGGCACGGTGATGTCCGCGGAAGTTGCCGATGGCCCCACGTCCGCGGCCAGGGTCGCGCCCGAGGTGACGTCTGAAATGGCGCCCGAGTAGCTGTAGTAAACCCGGTATCCTGCAAGGTCGCTTGCCGAGACCGCGCCCCATCCCACCTGGAGTGTGCCCTCCGCGGCGGCCTTGTCTGATACAGTCACCGAGGTCACGTCCGGGGGAGGGGTAACGTCGGTGGGCATGGCCGAGTCGGTTGTAACCGAGGTGTTCTCGTTTCCCGAGGAGTCAATGGCCGTGACCGCGAACCAGTAGGTTGTGCCGTCCACGAGCCCGGTTATGGTGGCCCCGGAGGCGGTTCCCGGCTCCAGGTGTATTGGTGTCATGCTGTCAACCGTGCTGAAGTCGGATACGTCTGCATATACCCTGAACTCTTTGGTGTCTCCTCCCGGGTTCGAGTAAGCGCTCCAGTCGAGGTAAACCGAGCCGCTCTGCCCGGTGTCCGTGGCTGTTATGGAGACCGCGGGCGGAGCTGTAACGTCCGTGCTTGTCACCATGGCCACCGCGCCAGATTCTGCGGAGGCGTAGTTGGCCGGGCTCATGGAGTCGTACGCGAACGCTGCATAGTACATGGTGCCCGATACCCCGGAGTCGGTGCAGGTGGCGGTTCCAGCGGCCACGTCGCACACCAGTGAGCCATCGTCCTGGTCCGCGGGGTAAGAGGAAGCGCTGCTGCGCACCATGATCCCGGCAAGGTCCGCGTCCCCGGGATCGGTCCAGTTAAGCGTGACCGTGTTTCCGCTCTGGTTCGCGGAAAGGTTTGTCACCGAGCCGGGCGGTGTGTTGTCCTCGTAAAGACCCGTGATGGTGCCGTTCTCGCCGCCGGTTATGGTGGTGTTCTCCACCGTGGACGAGCTGGTCACGGCGTAATAAAAATATCCCTGGGTGCTCGGGGGAACGCTGTAGTCGAAGCTCATGGTGGTGACCGAGGCAGCAAGTCCGGATGCCACCCTCACAGCATCGGCAAGATTGGCGCTGGTAATGGCCGAGGTGTGGCGGTAGACGTTGTAGTCCACCGTGGTGGTCCCGCTCCACTGCACGGTCGTCTCCTGGGTGGTGTTGCTGTAGCTCGCGCTTATGCCCGTGGGCGCCGGTGGTTCCGTGGCCGCCTCCGAGGACGGGTATGCCTTGTCCACCGAACCCGTGCCCAGGGAGGATACGTTCCCGTCGTCGTCAACGGCAAAAGCGGCATAGTAATAATATACGGTGTCATCTGTAACGCCGGTGTCAATGAAGTCCGCGGTGGCGCCGCTGTATACGCTTGTGCCGTCGGTCACGTCCGCGGGGAACCTCCCGTCGTCACGGCGCACCAGGATGAAGTGCGAGAAGTCCGTTGCAGCGGACGGGTCCCATGACAGTGACACCTGGCCCGAGCCTGCGGTCGCCTGGAAGTTGGTCACCTCCGCTGGTGCCAGGGTGTCAACCGGCGAACCGGTTACAACCTCTGAAGGCGCAGTGTCAATGTTACCGGCATCATCCTCGGCCACCACAGTGAAGAAGTAGGTGGCCCCGTCAACCAGACCGGATACGACGTACTCGTATACGCCCGCGCCCACGCTGCCGGCGAGCGTCGCTCCGGAGGACACGTCGGTTATCAGGGTGGACGAGTAGTATACGTGGTAGAGCACCACGTCGCCGTCGCCCGGCGACCAGCTCACAAGCATCTCTCCCTCTGTGCCAAAGACCGTGTCCGCTGACAGGCCGGTCACGTCGGAAGGGGCGAGGTCGTCGGTTGACGCCGCGGACGGGCTTTCCGCTGGAGTATTGTCCTGGTTGCCGTTCAGGTCGTAGGCCACCACAGCCACATAAGTGAGCACCCCGTCCGGCACGGTGATGTCCGCGGAAGTTGCCGATGGCCCCACGTCCGCGGCCAGGGTCGCGCCCGAGGTGACGTCTGAAATGGCGCCCGAGTAGCTGTAGTAAACCCGGTATCCTGCAAGGTCGCTTGCCGAGACCGCGCCCCATCCCACCTGGAGTGTGCCCTCCGCGGCGGCCTTGTCTGATACAGTCACCGAGGTCACGTCCGGGGGAGGGGTAACGTCGGTGGGAATAACACTTTGTGACGTGACGTTGGGGTCTTCGTTTCCCGACAGGTCAACCGCGGTAACCGCGAACCAGTACTGAGTTCCGTCTGTAAGTCCTGAGATTGTAATGCTGGTTGTTGTGGCCGCGGCCACCCGTTCGGGGGTCATTGATGAAACGTCGCTGAAACTTGCGAGCGACTGGTAAACCCTGTATTCATCCAGGTCAGGCGGTGGCGAGTATCCGGACCATTCAATTGATACAGCACCTCCGGTTTGTAAATCCGTTACTGTGAAAGCCGGCGGATTGGGCGCGGTGGTATCAGTGGTCCCCGTCGAGGGATAAGCCTTGTCCATGGACCCGCTCCCCAGCCTGGATACGTTCCCGTCGTCATCAACGGCAAAGGCGGAGTAATAATACCAGTAGGTATCATTTACAACGTCGTTATCAACGGCACTTGTCCCGGTCCCGGTGTAGACAACGGTTTCCCCGTCCCCTATGCTTTCCGGGTACCTGTCGTTGGTCCTTCTTACCACCACGAAGTTTATAAAGTCGTCCGCGGTGCACCCGTCCCATGCCAGTGTTACCTGTGAAGTCTGTCCCGTGGCCGAAAAGCCGGTGACATGTCCCGGCGCAACCGTGTCCTGGGGCACGGCGCTCACCACCTCAGAAGGCTGGGTGTCCTTGTTGCCGGCGTCGTCTCTTGCCACCACCGCGAAGTAGTATGTGGTGTTGTTTATAAGCCCTGTTATTGTAACCTGGAGCATCATGGTGTCGCCCGCCAGGGTTGCCGCGGAGATATCGGTGAACTGGGACTGCGAGTAGTAGACCTCATAGCCAACAACGTCTGTTGCCGTGGTGGGGCTCCAGCTCACGATCACTGTGCCGTCGGCGCCCTCGGGTGATGAAGCCGCGACCCCTGTCACGTCCGGCGGGACCACGTCATCGAGTGGAGTCCCGGCCATGCTCTCGCCCGGCGGTATGGTGTTGTCCTGGTTGCCTGCGGTGTCGAATGCAGTCACAGCGAACCAGTACTGTGTGTTGTCAGTCAGCCCTGTGACCTTTAATGAGGTGGAGCCGGGGGCCATGGTGGTCATTGGGGTGAGAGCGCTGACGTCGGAGATCTCCTGCGTGTCCTGGTATATACGGTACCCTGCCACGTCGGACTCTGTAGCCTGGCTCCAGGTGAGCATCAAGGACCCTTCCTCCCCGGCCACGTCGTTCACCGAGAGCATGTCCACGGCCGCGGGGGGCGAGTCCGTGGGGGTTGCGCTGACAGTGCTGACCGAAGGTTCCTCGTTGCCTCCCAGGTCAACCGCGGTGACGGCGAAGTAATAGAGCACGTCGTTGTCAAGACCGGTTACCGACACACTGGAAGCGGTTGCGCCGGCGACCATCACTGGCGTCATTTCTGACACGTCGCTGAATTCACCGGTGGACTTGTACACCCTGAACTCTGCGGTGTCTTCATCAGGATTCTGGTACGGGCTCCAGTCGACGTCCACCTGGCTTCCGGTCCCGGGGTCGGTCGCGGTGAGCTCGTCCGCGGCCAGTGCCGGCGGCGGGTTGTCCACCGTTACCGACTCCTTTTGCTCCTCTATCTTTTCCGGCACGGGGCAGGATGAGAGGATAAACATTGCCAGAATTCCCAAGGCAGTCCCGATCTTGGCTCTCATGGCGGTCTCCTTTGTCCGTGTGCTCGTGACTTTATTCTCTTATTATCTATTTTCCCGTCTGTTCGGGGGACTCGGCGATGATCTCTTCCCGTGGGGCCCGCTTCTGTTTCTTGTTGGCCTCGATATAAGCGTCCACCGCGCTGTAGGTTCCAAGGCCCAGTATGGAGTAGACCAGCATGTTCCTCATTGCAATCTGGTCGGCGCCTTCATTGTAGGAATCAACTTCTCCCGTTGTGGAGTAGTCGTTAAAAGACTGCTGGCTCATCATGCTGAAGCCTGCCGCGCCCAGGATCAGCGCCAGGTCTGCTATCAGCATTATGCTTCCCTTGGTCTTCTTGTCTGAGATGTAATACTGTGATGATCCCGGCAGGAAGAAGGAGTACACTGACGCCATTACGGGCGCTTTCCTGCCTCCCAGGCCGGTCTCTTTTGCAAGCCCTGCTCCTGCGCCCTCCATGCCTCCGCCGGACACCCCCAGCACGGACATGATCTCTGTGACCAGCTTCTCCTCGATCTTGAAGATGTCGTTCACGTCGCCGCTGGCTGAAACGGTCTTTAAGACCTCGCCGGTGCTGGTCTTTATCACCCTGGAGTCGGCGCGTATTGTGTCCTTCTGCACCTGGAAGAAGCCCACCAGCACCGCGTCGGCGCCCACGAGCTGTCCCACCTGGGGGGCCTTGTTCTCGTCCAGGTATGATGTTTTTGCCATCTGCATCTCTTCCATGACCCGCTCCATCTGGTCCCTCTCGATCATGTTCATCCCGGCCCTGCTCTTTAGCTCTGTCACCAGGTAGCCGGGTATGGCCTCCTCCAGGAAGTCGTACTTTGACTTGCCGCTAAGGTTCCTGAACCTGGAGACCGCCACGGTGTTTATGACCTCCTCTTCCGCGCCGGCCTCGCCGGCCTCGCCCACCCGGAAGCTCGCCTGGGAGATGATGTAGCTCTTGAACTTCTCGATGTTTGGCTTCTCCTTCAAGGCCGCCATCTCCTCCGCTGTGAGGCCCACGTTCAAGGCGTCCGCTATCTTCATTGCAAGCTGCTCCTCGAGCTTGAATATCTCGTTCTCGTACCCTTGTATCTTCTCGGTGAGCAGCACCGATCCGGTCTCCACGTCCACCATGCGTGCGTCAATGCGCAGCTTCTTGTTGGACACCTGGTAGCTGCCCACAAGTATCACGCCCGCGCCCACGAGCTGTCCCACCTTGGGAGCGGTCTCCTGGTCCAGGAACCCGAGCATGCCGAGCTTCATCTCCTCCAAAGCCTTGTCTATCTCCGCCCGCTCGACCAGGTATATTCCGGTGATCTTCTTCAAGTCGGTTGTAAGTGACTCTGCGATGCCCATCCCCATCCACCTGTACTCGGGGTTGCCTGTTGCGTTCTTGAATGGCATCACCGCCAGGGTCTCGGCGCTCGATACGGCATCATCTATGAGGCTCAGGTCCGCTGCCGCGGGGGTGTACTCCGGGTTTTGGTCCACCACCTTCTGCAGGTGTTTCTTTGCCTGCTCCCCCTTTCCCATGTAGTAGAGCTCTTTTCCCTTGGCCAGGTCCCTCAAGGATGACAGCCCCAGAACGGGCTGGTCCAGCAGCGCTTTCTTTTCCGCCGCGGTCACAGGCACGTACTCGGGAATGAGCTCGACAAGGACTTCCCTTTCCATGGCGAACACGTCACCCGGGCTGCCGGTCTGGGATGCAGCGGCAATGACCCTTGTGGTCTCCACATCCACCAGGCGCGCGTCTATCTTCGCCCTGCCGTCCCTTACGGTATAGCTGCCGGTGAGGATGACCTCGGCGCCCAGGCGCTTGATAGCCGGGGAAGCCGAGCCCGGCGCCAGCGACTGCTCGCGCATGAACTTGGAAAGCGCCGCGGGGTCCACCACCTGGAGGGATGTTATCATGGAGAGGTCCTGGACCATGATCTCGGAGATGCCGGTCCCGAGCCATGCCCAGCCTGGCTCCGATCCCGCGTTCCTGAGCTCGACCACCGCGATGGTCTTCTCCGGGGGGGCCTCCTCTCCGGTGATTGGCTCTTTGCCGAGGTCTTCCTTCTGCTGCCTGATCCGGGCCAGCTTTTCCCTTGCCTCCTGGCTGTCCTCCTTCTTTATGATCCACTCGAGCTCCCTTTCCGCCGCGGGGAAGTTGGGCAGGTGTGTATAGGTGGCTGAGAGCAGGTATCTGATCTCGGTGTTCTCGGGTGAAAGGGACAGTGCCCGGCGCAGATAGGGGTAGGCCTTCTCATACTCCTGCATGTCATAAGAGAGCTTGCCCAGCCTGTAGAGCACCTCGGGGTTGTTGGGCTGCAGCTTTGCGGCCTGCTCCAGCGGCTCCTCTGCCTTTTCCAGCTCGCCTTGCTCGATGTACAAGGCGCCCAGTTGATGCCTTGCATCGAAGTGCTCGGGGTTCTTTTCCGCGAAGGCGGCAAGCCTTTTTATGGCCATCCTTTTATCGCCCTTTTGCTTCCACAGCAGCCCGGCCTGGTACGCGGCCTGCTTGTACTCGGGGTCCTTGTCAATGGTCTTCTCGAACTGCTCCAGGGCCTTGTCCTCGTTCGCGGTTGCCAAGTAGCATATGGCCAGGAGGTAGTGGTGCTCCGCCCCGGCCCCCTTCATGCGTGTGACGGTCTCGAGAGGGGGTATGGCCTTTTCAAAGGCCGCCCGCTCGTATGCGCTGTTAGCCAGCAGCACGTTGGCTTCCATGTTCTCAGGCATGAGCTCCGCGGCCCTTTGCAGGTGGTCCTCGGCTTTTTCCACCTCCCCCTGTTCGAGCAGTATCTTTGCCAGTATGAGGTGCGCCTCGCCCATCCCCGGGCTCGCGGCTATTACCTGTTCGAGCTGTTTCCTGGCCGTGTCGTAATAGCCCTCTGAGTAGTTGAGCCTTGCCAGCGCCATTTTGGCCTCTATGTTCTCCGGCCTTTTGTCGAGCCCGTTCTCCAGGTAGATGCGGGCCCTCTGGTTCTTGCCCAGCCGGACGGCTAGCACCCCCGCTTTCAGCATAACGTCCACGTCCTCGGGGACCGCGCTCATGTACTTCACGAACTGGTTGTAAGCCTCCGCGTCCCTTCCCTTCTCCAGGTGGATCTCTCCCAGCATCTTGTGTGCCCGGTAAAGGGACGGGTCCAGCTTGAGCGCTTTCTCCAGTCTCTTCCTCGCCCAGAAGAAGCTTTTGGCCTGATATGAGCTCTCGCCCTTCTCGATCAGCTTCTCGGCCTTTCTCAGCCTCCTCCTCTCCTTCTTTGTGAGCTCTTCCACCTGCTCGCGCGGCTGCTCTTCTTTCATTTGCACGGACCCGGTTTCCGCGGGTTGATCCTCTTGCGACCAGGCAGCTCCTGGAGGGAGCATTGTCGCGGCCAGGAAGGCAACAAGCACTACCCAGGCGGTCACACCCTTTATGCGCTTTTTCATTGTGTTCCCCTTTCGGATAAAGGTTTATTACTTGACCTTCACGGTCACCCTGCCCGCGGATAGCCCGGTGACCTCTGCAATACCATGACCGGAGACAAGCTCGGCCAGGCGGTTGGAGTCGCCTATGATGTAGACAGTGAGTGTGGCCGAGGGCGCGGCAAAGTCGCGCTGCACCACGTCCTTTACTTCGTCGAGGCTTGCAAGGTCCTTTTTAAGCTTCATGAGCTTCTGGAAATCCACACCGCTTGCCACCAGTTCCACGGGCACGCCGTTGAGCTTCTCCTTGTTCCACTCCTGCACTATCTTCCAGAAGATTTCCCTTCCCACCTGGGAGGCGGTGTCCTGGAGCGCGGTCTTCTGCGCCTGGTCCGGGGTGCCGCCCTGGCCTTTGCCCACCTTGGTGGCGGTCGCGTATACGGAAGCGTTCCCGGTATTGATGGCCCGCACGGATATGGTGGGTGTGGAGGCGTAGAGGATGTTGCGTATGGACTCGGGCACCCCGGTGTTGGCGGTCCCCACCACTATCACCTCGGCCCCGGCGCGGGCGCCCAGCATGGTGGCCGTCTTCTGGTCGCCCGATGCCGCTGCCTTTATCTTGTCGGCCTCGATGTTGCTGAGCGCCTGGTTCCTGTCCACCAGCTCGAATTCCTTTTCATTGAAGTACTGCATGATGGTGTTCTCGGCCAGGCTGGACTTAATCTCCACCTCTCCCGAGGGGCTGGTCTCCGGCACCAGCACCATCACCCTGGGCTTGTCCATGTCCTTGTAGATGAGGGTGGCGTCGTCTTTCAGCTTCCTGGCGCTCACCCGGGCGTCTATGGAGACCTTGCAGTACGAGGAATCGCAGGACTGGGAAGTGGCCTTGTAGTCTTTTACGTATCCGGCGATCTTTGTCACCACCACGTCCTTTACAAGCTCGAAGTTCTCCACCACCGTCTCGGAGATGACCTCTGAGCCCACCTGCTCCACCGCGTTCCTCTTGGCGTCTTCCAGTGCCGCTTCCCGGGCGCCCTCCTTGTTGCCCTTGACCACCTGGGCGCTTCCGGTGGCCGCGACTTCCTTGATCTCATCCGCGAACGCGTATGAGCCCAGCAGACACACCACAGCTATCAGACCCGTCGCTATCCTGCTTTTCATGGTTTCTCCTCCTGGCACGTCAACTATTACTTTGTTTTCATTCTCATGACCCCGTCCCAGTCCGGTGGCGGGGGGTTCACCTTGAGCTCTTTGCATCGTTCTATGTATATCCTTGAGGGAATGTCCTTGCCGCGCAGCTTTATAGCCTCTTCAAACCTTTCTATGGCCGAGTCCCATTCCTTTGCTCGGTAGGCCGTGAGCCCGGCTGCGAACTCCTGCACGGCGTTTTTTGTGGACTGCTCCAGCCCGCCTTTCTCAGCCATAAGCTCGAACACCCTGACCGGCTTCTCCTTGCCCACCACTGTTATCAGGTCCAGCTCCCTGGCCTCGACCCTGTCTTTCACCTCTTTGTAAGTGTCCTCGGACATCATCACCAGGGTGCCATACTGCTTGTTGGCGACCTCGAGCCGGGCGGCCAGGTTCACCGCGTCGCCCATGACCGTATAGTCCATGCGCTGGGCCGACCCCATGTTCCCCACCACCATGGGCCCGGTGTTCACCCCCATGCGGGTGATGAGCTTGGGCATGCCCTCGGACTCGAGCCTGCGGTTCAATTCCATGTTGGCCCTCTGCATGTGCAATGCAGCCATGCAGGCCCTCAAGGCATGGTTCTTGTGCGGTATGGGGGCGCCGAAGAATGCTATGATGGCGTCGCCCTCGAACTTGTCCACGGTGCCTTCGTGCTCGAATATTATGTCGCACATGGGTGTGAGGTAGTCGTTCAGAAGGTGCACCAGCTCCTGGGGCTTCAGCTTCTCTGATATGGAGGAGAAGTTCTGCACGTCCGAGAAGATGGCCGTCATGTGCCGCTCTTCTCCTCCCAGGTTCAGCCTGGAAGGGTCTTTGATCAACTGCTCGATCACCGCGGGCGCCAGATACATCCCGAAGGCGTTCTTTATGTAGAGCTTCTCGCGGTACTCGGCCAGGGACTGCACCACCATGACCCCGATGAAGTTGAGTCCCGTGACCATGAGCAGGGGCGAGGTTATGAGCCAGTAGTTCTCAGCCTCGAACATGTACTGGGAAAGTGCGCCCGTGCCGACGAGTGCAACCATCAATGCCACCACACCCGGTACTGAGAAGGCGCGCACAAAGAGCCATATCACGGTCAGGACAATGCCCAGTGCCAGGACCAGGGCAATGGCCTGCCAGTCCGGCTGCTTTGATATGAAGTCCCTTGAAAGTATGGTGCCCAGGGCGTTTGCGTGTATCTCCAGCCCGGGGGTGTATCCGAACCGGGTTGACTGTCCCCTGCCCGGCCTTGTGAAGGGTGTGGGGAACTCGTCGTGCGCCGCGGGGTGGGTGTTGCCGATCATTGCAATCTTGTTTTTAAAACCGGGCAGCTTGTCCTGGTTCAGGAACTCGGGGGTGAGCTTTGAGAAGCTTATGCCCGGAAAAGTGCCGCGGGAGCCGGCGTAGTTTATGAGCAGGTTGCCTTCCACCATTGGCGCCTCGAGCCTTTTACCGCCCCCTTGCAGGCAAAGTTCGGTATCCGAGATCGAGCACTCGTTGAATTCGGCGTCGGGCCAGAGTCTTGCTATTGCCGCGGCCATGCTCAGCGTCTCTATAACCCTGTCATCGCCGGGCACGGAGACGAGCAAGGGCACCCTCCTGATGCGGTCATCCAGGTCCTCCACGTAGTTTATCGCGCCTTCCCTTGCAAGCAGGTTCGTCTCCATGTGTCCCACTATGAGGAAATGGTGTGTGGCCCCGGGCTGCAGCCCGGAGAGCTCAAGGCTTGTGGTCCCCTGCTCGACCGGCGGGAGCTCGGTCACCTCCTCGGCATAGGGGTCTGTGATGTAGTCCGCGGATGCGAATACGGCATAGCCCTCGGAAAGCTCGTCCCCCTCCCAGCTAACCTGGAGCACCCCCTGCTCGTCAGCCCGGCCGTGGTACTCCCACTGGCCGGCGGATACCTGTGCCTTCCTGAAAAGCGGGTTGGGCCTCACCCACTTGTTCTGGGCGACATAGCTGCTCATTACCACCTTACCCGGGTTCTCGGCGATCACCTGCTGGAGCCAGAAGTCGTCCTCGTCTCCGAATGACGACGGAGAGGAGAAGTCCATGTCGTAGACCACCAGGTCCACGCCCTGGCCGATGAGCTCGGCTACCACCTGGGCGTGCTCGCGGCGCTGTATGGCCGTGGTCTTGCGACCAAGGTCGGCCACCGTGGTGGGGTCAATGGTTACGAGTATGACGTCCTCGTGCGGCTCCTCTGGACCCCGCACAAGGAAGCGCAGGTCGTAAGACTTGAGCTCCAGGGTGGTGAGCGCACCGGACCAGTAAAGGGCAGCCACCAGTATGGATAGTGCAATGCCCGTTACCAGGCCGGCCGCAGACCGGGTTCTTTTTCCGGATGCCAAACCTTTGCTCCCTCTACTAATTGGAGGCCGGAACCAGCTTGAAAAAGCGGTGCAGCCTGCCTTCGGTGCCTCCAATCATGCTGTCGGTTATAACAACAACCCTGGCCATGCGAAGGAAGTTGTTTTTAGTGTCGGCTTCTCTTATCTTTTTCGCGTCGCTGTTGCTTATGACGATCCTGCTTTTTGTGGGGCCTGTGCTCTTTTTCGCCTTCGGCTTTGCCGGCCGGGGCCCGTACCTCATCACTATCCTGCGGCCGGTCCCTTGTGCCAGCTCCGCTATAAATGAGAGGGAACGCTTGAAAAAGGAGACGCCGCCCTTCGGGTCGCTCCCGTTTATGCCGGAGGGCTCCGGTATCGAGCTTTCAAGAGATATAAAAGAGACGGCCGCGGGCTCCGCCGCCTTTGCTTTCACGTAAAGGTGTCTGCCTGGTATGAATGCCCCCTTCTTGCCCTCGTCCATGTCCTCTTTTTCACCTGTCACATATGCCGCGGCCCCCCTTTGTTTCAGGGCCGAAGGTTCGATCATCTGCAGCGAGTAGACCGGCTCGCCCGACTCGTCCACCACCTCTGGGAAGACCGCGGGATCGAGCCCGATGCCCCTGGCGTCCACTATCACGCCGGTGTATACGTCATCCTTCTCGGCCTCTTTTACCGGCCCTTTGGGTGGCTCGACCTTCATGTTGTCCAAAAAGGCCTGCTGCACCCCTTTTATTCCCCGCAGCGGAACCTTGATGGTCACCTGGTAAATGCCGTCCTTTGCCTCCTCGTCAACCACCTCCGCCCCCCGGATGAGTCCCCGCAGGCTGTACTCCACCCTGGGCGCGCGTTTTATCCTCTGCTCCACCGTCTCTTCAGGGTCGAAGTTTATGCCCGAGACCATCTGCAAGGCGATGCCGTAGGCGTCCAGCCTGGCGGCCCTCTTGGCCTTGGCTTTGCTCTTCTCATCCTTTGCGTCCAGCTTTGCCGCCCCTTTTGCCAGAAGGTAGCCGTCGCGCCAGTTGAGCTCCCCGTGGGGAAAAGGCTGGACAAGGGGCTGGTACCCGGTCTTCTCCTCCTCCACGGACTTTGGGTACTTGCTCGCAAGACCGGGAGGTATCTCAACCGTGGCCTTGATCTCGGTTATGTAGACCTTGCCCTCGACCGACTCGGATATGATCTCGAACTCCAGCCGGCCGCTGGTGGTGGCAACCACCCGGGTGAGCTCCTCGGAGGGTATGGCCGATGCCTGCACCTTTGCGCCGATGGCTCGCTCCACGGCGTCCCGTTTTGCAAGCTGCAATGACACGCGCCTGGCAGAGGCCTCGTCCCTGGTAACCGGGGCCACGCCGATGCCCTTGACTTGAACTTCTTCCGCTCGCGAGATCGCAGGCAACAGGAAGAGGAGGACGAGAAACATCACGCCTGAGACCTTTCTTACCTTGATCGGGATCATGGTTTTCGGGCTCCTTTGCTCTTAATTTAACAGCGCCCTAAAGATTACATTCTGGACCCTGTATGACTTTTTTCTGCAAGAAAGCGGACAAATTATAGCTCCAAGAAAAACCAGTTGTCAACATGTCCCTGTACTGAGAATTTTAGCTAGAACATCAGGCTGGAAGACTCCTTCCTGGTGCACGATGGTCTTCGAATGAAAATACACAATTTTGACCGGTTGTCAACAAAAAAAGGGGAAAACCATGGTTAAAGTATACATAGCATAACTGCCTGAAGCCGCCTTTTGTTGACACCCCGGCACTGTGGTGGTAAAGAATATGGACGAGCCCGGTTTGTGAGCTTTTAATCGGGCTTTTTTTGTTTGGTCCAATGGAAGGACACTTAAATACTGAGGAGATAGATGACCTCGATCTCCTTTTCAAGCACGGCACTGACGAGGAGCTAAGCGATTTCCTGCGCCTTCTCCATCCCGCGGATATAGCCGACCTGGTCGAGCAGCTTGACCATGATGGCCGGACCCGGGTTTTCTCCCTGATGCCCGGGCCCGTGGGGGCCAAGGTGCTTCCCGAGGTGGAGGACCACCTTTTCGGCGAGGTGCTGGAGAGCGTTCCCCCGGAGCGCATGGCCGAGTTCATTGACCGGATGCCCACCGACGACGCTGCCGACGTTTTGGCCGAGCTCCCCCGTTACGAGCGCCGGCGTATCCTTGCCCGCATAGACTCCTCGGACTCGGAGGTCATCCGTTCGTTGATGGAGTACGGCGAGGAGACCGCGGGCGGTCTCATGCAGACCGAGCTGGTCGCGGTGGTTGAGGACGCCACCGTGCAGGAGACCATAGACGAGATCAGGAACCAGAAGGACGAGGTCGAGGACCTGCATTTCGTGTTCGTGGTTGACAATGACAAGAAGCTGAAAGGTGTGCTCGACCTGAAGGAGCTTCTGCTTTCCGACGCTGACCGTCGCGTGTCGGAGATAATGGAGACCGAGGTCATAAAGTGCAGCGCGGACATGGACCAGGAGGAGGTCGGACTTCTTTTCATGAAGTACAACCTGGTGACCATACCGGTGGTTGACGAGCACGAACACCTGGTGGGCCGGATCTGGTTCGACGACGTGATGGACGCGCTCGAGGACGAGGTTGACGAGGACTTCCTTTTAATGGCCGGCGCCGGGGAGGAGGAGTTGGAGGAACTGTCCGTGCTGAAAAGCGTGACCGCGAGGCTGCCGTGGCTCACCATCACATGGATAGGGGGCATAGCCACGGCTATACTGATGGGGCATTTCACCCGGACCATGGAGAAGATGATCATACTGGCAACCTTCATACCCATAATCATGGCCATGGGCGGCAACGTGGGCACGCAGTCGGCCACCATCATGGTAAGGGGCATAGCAACCGAAAAGATAGACTACAGGAGGATCAGCAGGTTCTTTGCCGGCCAGCTAATGATCGGACTGATACTGGGCGTCATAATAGGGCTGGCCACCGCCACGTTCGTGCAGCTAAAGCACTCGGCCATCGAGCTCAGCACGGTCATAGGCGCGGCCATGGTGGGGGTGATGAGCTTCTCGGCATTCGTGGGAACCGCTTTGCCGGCAATATTCAAGCGGGCAGGAGTGGACCCGGCAATCGCCACCGCCCCAATCATTGCCACCTCATGCGACATACTGGGGATATTCATATACTTCACCCTGGCAAGCGCGCTCATGTCTGCTATGTAGAATGGAAGCAAAGAATAATATCACGCAAAGACGCAAAGAACGCAGAGAAGTCTGGTTTTTCTTAGGGATTAGAATGGTGGTGGGCAAACCTCGAAATAATTTGACAGGAGGAAGGCCATTTTGGAAACCAGGTTCTTATCCTTCGAAAGAGACGGACACCTTTTTTCAGCAGTGCAAAAAGCCAAGCATTTCTTTAATTTAATCTTTGCGCCTTTGCGTGAAATAAAAGGTTATTTAGGAAAAGAGTCTTAAAGGCTGGAGAATGACCAGGTGGACCACAGAGGCTATTGTGCTGGGGCAGGCGCCCCTGCTGGAGTCGGACAAGCTGGTCCGCCTTTTCACACCCGGCCAGGGCCGGCTCTCGGTGGTGGCCAAGGGGGCACAGAGGTCGAAGAAGAGGTTCGTGGGAGTGTTCGACCTGGCCGTATTGCTCGATGCCGGATTGATGACAGCCCCCCGCTCTGGAAGGGTGATGATCGAGCACGCGTGTTTGAAGCAGTCGTTCCCCGAGTTCAGGAGGTCTCCCCTGCGGCTTGCCAGGGCCTGCCTGCTCCTGGAGACGGTCTCCCTGGCAGCGCCCGAGCACCAGGCCGACCCGCAAAGCTTCCAGCTTTTAAGGCAGGGCCTGTGCAGGCTGGCCAAAGAGCCTGACTCCGACAGGTGGGCGCTCATCTACTCCATGAAGCTGCTCTCGTCCCTGGGATACAGGCCCAGCCTGGACTCATGCGTGCGCTGCCATAAAGAGCCTTCCCAGAGGCAAATACTTTTCAGCCCTCATGAGGGCGGAGTTGTATGCGAGCCTTGCTGCCGGGCCCCGGCTGCAGGGCAAGGGTCCCAGGACGGACCTCCCGGCATGTCAATAAAGGTGTCCATCGAGACCCTGAAAACACTCGTGGCCGTGATGAACGCCGACCATAAGCTGCTTGCTCGAATCCGATTCAGCAAGACCTCGCTCGCCCAGGCAAGGGGCATGCTGGCAAGCTTCGCTGCATGCCACCTGGCGGGTCCCTCACGCACTCTCGAGTTCATGGAAAAGATCGCATGATGGGTGTGCGACATGGGGCGGTTGTGTATAAAGAAAGCCTTCAGGTTATTTATTCGTTTTCCAGTATCTTCTCCAGCTCCTCGATCAGGAGCGGCAAGTCGAGCGTGACCGTGTCCCACACCAGGTCTCTATCAACGTCAAAGTAGACGTGTACCAGGCGGTTCCTCATCCCGATCATCTGAGGCCATGGAATCCGGGGGTTCCGGGCCCGGGTGTTTTCGCTGATGCGCGCAGCGGCTTCTCCTATAATCTCGACACATTTTACCAGACCGAGCATCCAGACCTTGTCGGAGTCCAGATCACTTCTGCTGCGTCCTTGTGCCGCCTGGACCGCAGCTTCCGCGGCCTCCAGCATGTGCCGCAGCCTGACCTCGTCATCCACGGGCATACTGGACCTCGGCGTTCTTTTTCACCTCGTCCCGGAAATAGCGGCTGAGCTCGGCCGGGGTGCGGAGGTCAACCTTGCGGCCCAGCATCTTAGAGAGCTCCAGCTCCAGACCGGCCAGCCCGATAAACCCGATGCGATGGCCCGGCTCGAACTCCACCAGCATGTCAACGTCACTCTCCGGGTGGAAGTCCTCTCGCAGGATGGAACCAAACAGGGACAGCTTGCGGATATGGTTCTCGCGGCAGAAGTTAGCGATTTTATCTTTGGGTATGTCAATTCCGTGGTAGGTCATAAGGGCTCATCTCCCTTTTTCTATTCAGTATAGAGAGACGCTCGAAAAGGGTCAAGGGCTGTGGGTAAATCTTCCCTCGCTCCTCGCTTGAGCGTAGCCAACCTTCGGTTCCTGCTACTCGCTCCCTTTCAATGGCGCCCTCTTCTTTTCTTGGCTTCCTTGCGTTATGACTCGCCTGATTGACCGCTCCTTTTGCCTCATCCATAATGGAAAGCGCGCACGTGCCGTAAGGCCGGCATATTAAGGGTTTTTATATTGAAAGGCATTGGTCTAAACCGGGGGGACAGGAATCCAGGCAAGGCCCCGGGCCTCGGCTTCGGGGGCTGGGCAGTGATCTTGTGGGTTACGTGCCTTGACACCCTGCTTATTTACTTCGGCCACTACTCCACCTATGACTGCTTCCAGAACCTCCAGTCCCTGATCGCCGGCGCCGGGCCTGCACTGGTCTTCTGGGTGGTCCTGGCCGCCTTTGTTTTAAGCCTTTTATTCAAGGGCCGTCTTGTCATGTTGGTAATCCCCTCGGCCGCGAGGAGGCCAAGGTGGCTGTCTTTCATTGCAGGTCTGCCGCTCGTCTTTGTGTCTGCCAAGGCTTTTGATTACTCCATGGCAATGCTGGTGATGGACCTTGCCAGGGGCGGGCTGGTGTACGGTCCCTTGCTGGTCATGGGCGCAGGTATCTTGGCCTCGCTGTTCGCGGCCATGTTCGCCGCGCTCTCGCTCAGCGAGGGCTCGGGCAAGACCGCGGCCTCCATAGGGCCCCTGCTGGTGCGGCTTCTGCCCTTTGCCGCCCTGCTGGGACTCAGCGTCTTTTTCATCAGGTACGTCGCCTACGTGCTGCTTGTGCTGCCGCTCGCCGGCATGTTCCTCCTGGCCGGGGCAAACGCCTTGATTACCGTTTGGTACTTCAAGACCCTGCCGGGAATGATCCACACCGGGCTTGAAAACGAGCCTCCCGGCAAGGTCCGCGCCAGCAGGGCCATGGCCGCAGGGCTACTCACAGCCATGATCGTGGGGCTTGCCATCATTGTGCCCGGTCCGCCGCACCACCTGGACGCCATTGCCCCTCCGCCACTGGTGCCCAGGGACGCCAGGATAGCACCCGTAAGCATCGAGCAGAGGGGGCAAAATATCATAGTGGAGTCCGAGAGGCTCACCCTGGTGGTTGGCAAGGACCCGTTCGAGTTCGCGGTGGTGGACCGTGTCGAGAACTCGGTGCTCCTGAAGCTCATCTCCGAGGGCGACAGGTCCGCGGACTACCGGGGGGTTGCGCTCAACCGCGAGTACCGCGCCATGTACATGCTGCCTTTCATGGGGCCCGGTTACCTGGTAAAGAGCAGGCTCAGGCTGCTCTCCGAGGTGATGGAGAGCGCGGACCAAATACAGGTGACAGTGGGAGAGATCGCCGCGGAAGCAAGGATCGGAGTCAGGCCCATCGCCGTGACCTTCTCCTTTTTCGATGACGACATCTTGAAGATCACGGTGGACGCCGGCTCGCGCTCCCCTTTCAGGTCAACTTCTATTGCCTTTTACGCGGGCAAGGAAGAGCACTTCATGGGACTGGGCAGCGGAGGCGACATAGACCGCAGAGGAGAGGACGTGGACCTGGTGATGGAGAGGGGGGATTTCTTTGCCGGCCCTCTGCTTTCAAGGCTTACAGGAGGCCGTCTCAGCTTTTCCGTGCATCAGGCCGGGCACTCGTGGCCCATGCCCTTCCTGTTCATGTCCCGGGGAGCGGGCCTGTTCATGGCTGAGACCATTGACCCCAGGATAGAGGTCTGCTCGCGATACCCGGACGCCATAAGGCTCTCCGGCAGGGGCGGCCCCTTGAACATCTACCTGGTAAGCGGCCATTCACCGGTGGACATCATCTCCAGGCTGAGAAAGGTCATGGGTAAAAAAGCAAAGGCCAGGCCAAAGGCTCTCATGCCCTGGGCAATAATGCCGGAGGCCGGCCCGGCCGAGGTCGCGGGCCTGATGGAGGGGTTGCGCGAGAGCGGTATCCCCGCGGGTTTTTTTCACGTGGAACTCGAAGCAATGTGCAGCGGCGTGCTTTTCGGGAACACCCACTGTCCAGAGCTCGAAGAATTGCTCTCGAAGAGTCGGCAACTCGAGCTGGGGCTTTCCTTGCAGAACAGGGAATGGCTTTACAAGGGCTCGGGCCTCTTCCAGCAGGCCATGGACAAGGGGTACCTGGCGGTCAACCGGGTAGGGCTTCCCTATCAATTCCTTACACCTTCAGGCAGCAGGGCCATGATAGATTTTACAAACCCAGAGGCCGCGGCATGGCGGGCCGCGGCTTTGAAAGAGATTGTCGGGCTCGGCTTCGATGCGGTCCTGCTCGACCCCGAGGCCTTCATTCCACCGGACGCGGTGCTCTACAACGGCGAGAGTGGCTACGTGATGAAGAACCTCTATCCTCTGGTGTATGCGATGTCAATTTCCGAGTCCGTGGGCGAAGAGGTTATGGTCATGTCCAGGTACGGGTTTGCAGGCATGGGCAGGTATTTAAGCATGGTCTGGCCTTTGCTTACGGACCCGGAAGATGAGCTGACAGTCGCGCAAGAGTCCGCCAGGATCGCCTGCATGGGCGCAAGCGGAGCCCCCCTGGTCTTTCCCGTCCCGCCCTCTTCCACTCGAGCCGGGTTCAACAGCATGTTGTCTCCGCTCCTCGCACTTCCCCCGGACATTTACAAAGCCATGGGAAACAAGGAACGCGATAAACAGATAATCGCACAGACACGGGAGATCGCACGCACTCACACCAGGCTCTTTCCTTACTATTACTCCTTGTGGCAGAGGTTTGTAAGAGACGGCTCACCGGTGGTGCGGCCTCTTAGCATTACGGGGCCGAGCGACCCGGAGCTGTACGGCGCACCCGGCCAGTACATGATAGGCGAGGCTCTGATGGTGGCTGTGGGGTCCCGGGGATCGGGCGCCCGGGAGGTGCGCTTTCCCCCAGGTACTTGGGTGGACCTGGAGACCATGAAGGAGCACGGGGAGGGATCAAAGGAGCTGCCGCTTCGCTCCGGCCGTCCCTTGACCTTCCTTTCAAAGGGAGAAGTGCTGCCCATATTCAAGGACCCGATCGAGTCTTTATCCTCGAATGGGGGTGAAGATTTCGAGGGCGAGGCCCTTGCCCGGGACATCATCCTCATGTTCGCCTGCGGGGAGCGGGCAACAGGCTCGCTTTTCGACGGGGCCGGGATAAGCGCGCGCAGGGTGGGCGAGTCTTTGATCGCGAGCGTGTCCGGCGGGCTGGAACGCTACTATACCTTCAGGGCGCTCTCCTGCCCGGGGGTACATACCGCGTACGTAAACGGGATCAGGTTGCGCGACACGGAGTGGGAGTATCACGAGCGCTCGCGCGTTCTCACCGTGCCGGACCTGCCCGGGCCTGACGTCGAGCTGGAGGTGTTGCTCAAGGATTAGGGGCCTCGTGGCCGATCCTCCTGGCCCCGGCCATTGCTATCGCCATTATGGTGTGCTGCGGGTTCACGCCCAGGTTGGTGGGGAACACTGAAGAGTCAAGCACGTATACCCCCCTTGTCCCGTGCACCTGGAAGTCCTGGCCCACCACGCTCTGGGAGTGGTCCGTGCCCATCCTGGCCGTGCCGAACATGTGGGTCATGATCATGGTGTAGCTCCTCGGGTCCAGGGACGCCTGGCCGATCCTTGAAAGCTGGTCCTTTGACAGACTGTAGGGGAGCCCGTACACGCCCGGCAGCACAGCCTCGGCGCCCGCTGCAAACATGATCTCGGCCAGGACCCTGATCCCCTTCCTGAGCCTCTCCATGTCGGTCTTTGTGGGCGAGTAGGAGACCATGGCCGACCCTGCAAACGGGCGCACCCTTCCCTCCGCCTCGGAGATCAGGGCGCAGCCCACGTTGCCCAGCCTGGCGTAATCCTGCATGGCCCGCTTGAACTCCGCCCCCACTCCCGGGATGCGCGCGCACATCAGGTCGGGCGGTATTGACAGTGCCTCGAACTTGATCTTGTCGCTTTTTCTGAAATGCTCGGAGTCCCACCCCTGGGTGGCCCCCTCCCATATGCGGACCTCCTCTGGATAAATGCACATGATCCCGGCGCCGGGATGACCCATGAAGTGGCGGCCCAGATGACCGCTCTCCAGACCTATGCCCGAGCGCCAAAGCAGGAGAGGCGTCTGCACCGCGCTGGCGCATATAATCACGCCCCGGCCGGCCCGGACGTACACCCGTCCTCTCTTCCCCCCGGTCAGGGGGTCCTGGAAAGATGCGTGCACACCCCGGGCCCGTCCCTGGTGCACGTCTATGTGGTCCGCCCTGCAGGAGTGGTAGAGCCTGGCCCCTTTTTCAAGCGACCAGGGCACGTAGTTCAGGTCCATGGACTGCTTGGCCTTTACCGGGCACCCGGTCAGGCACTGGGCCGAGCCCTGGCAGCCGACCTCGTTCCTGGGTATCACCCTGGATGATATGCCCAGCCTCTCTGCCCCCTGCATGAGCAGGGCGTTGTTTCTGCCCATCACCCCGGGGGAGACGGCCTTTACGTTAAGCTCCTGCTCCAGGGTGTTAAAGCAGCTCTCGAGCTCATCCCACGCGAGCGCATCCCTTATGACGTAATCCTCCTGCCACCGCTCGAACACGTCTTTTGGCAGGCGCCATATTATCGCGGCGTTTATGACCGAGCCCCCGCCCACGCACCTGCCCTGGATCAGGGGAATCACGCTCTTGCCCATGGCCGCGATGGTGCCCAGCTCGCGGTAGCACATCTTCTGGGCGGTGTATGCCCTGCCGTCGAACTCGGAGGCGTGCACCCACCTGCCCTCCTCGATCATCACCACCTCGTGGCCCATGTGGGAGAGCACCCGGGCAACGGTGGCGCCTGACGGCCCGGTGCCTATGACCACCCAGTCGGCCTGGTCTTTTACAAGGCCCCTTCCCCGGGACGGCCGGTCAAACACCTTTCCAGGATAAGATCCATTCTCCATGCGCCCGACGCCTTTGCTCATGTCTGCCTCTGGATGAACCTGGGAGGCTGGTTCATGCAAAGGGCCTCCCGCACCCGCTCGTCCCCTCCCCAGGCCAGGCAGGCGATGCTCTTCATGAGAAGCACCATCTGCCTTGCAAGGAAAATGCGGCTGGATGACATGGCTGCAAGGCACTGCTCCCTCTGGGACTGGTCCAGGCCGGAGAACCTGCGAAGCCTTTTCAGGCCAAGGAGGGGGCCCATGAGTTCGATTGCCCATGCCGCGGCGCGTATTGACAGGCCGGTGGCAAAGGGAAGCAGATAAAGCATGTCCTCCGCCGTCTCCAGGGCCCCAGCCCGGCCCGCGGACCAGGGGAAGCGGCCGGCCTCATCCCCCTCGGGGATGAGTGCATCCATGATGTTCTTTATCAATGTTTTTTCCGCGGATGTAAGCTGCATCTGCGCCTCCGGTCATGGTTCCAGAAAACGATGCTCAGCTCTCTTGAAAGAAGAGCCTGGGCACCACGGTGTCCGGGTCCCACCCCTCCAGGCTCCAAAAGGCCGAGTGTGCGAAGTAGAGGAACATGAGCACGTTGATCCCGTCCCAGATGAAAACCCCGATGTAGGCCGGGAACCGGTACCCGAGAATGAACGCCAGAAGGAAGCCTATGGAAGAGTAGCCCTTGAGAACGCACAAGGGCGCCAGTACAACGTAAAAGCGCCTTACGTTGCTCTCTATCATAAAGCACATGAAGGCCAGGGTGAAAACGTTGCCCGCGGCCAGCACCCGCCAGATAAAGCCGTCCTCGGCATACTGGTACGGACCGGCGCCCAGCACCCGGCCCATGGTCTCGAAGCTCTCCACCGCGCCCTGCGGGTCAAAAGCGTACATGAAAGAAGGGATAAGGAAGTGGACCCCAAGAAGAAAAAAGGCTATATGGAAGTTACGGTACTTCTTGTTGGGCTGGGTCCAGAACCGCCTCCAGAAGCCCGCTTTTTCGCCCTGGCCGGGATAGCTCATGAGTCCCTCCTCTTAATCCGTAAAACTAAAGCGCGCTTGCATCAGCGGATACATTCTATATCATGCTGATTGCAAAGGCAACACTCTATTATACAATATAAAATGACGCACGGGTTGAGCGCCCGGCCTTGCATATATGGTGATAATGATTAAAAAATCAAAAAGGATGAGTGCTCAAATCCTTTAGGCGCGGAGGAGCGATGAAATGGCTGACGATAACTCCCAGGAGGACTTCAAGGTAACGGACCGGCGGATAAAGATGGAGGAGGAAGAGGAAAAGGCCGAGAGAGCCGAGAAGTCCGGGAAAACCGAGGCAAAGGAAGACAAGGCCCCTGAGCGGGAATCGGCAAAAGACAAAGCGCCCAGTCCGGAGGGGCGTGCCGGCGAGCCGCCTCTGCCGCACGAGGCCCGCAAGGTGGTGCGGCCGCAAGGGGAGGATGATCTCCCCCCGGTGAGCTTCCCCACATTTTTGTTGTCCCTGCACACCTCGGCGCTTATAAACCTAGGCATCCTGCCGGACCCGGGCACCAACCAGAAGGTGATAAACAAGCCGCTGGCAAGACAGAACATAGACCTGCTCGAGCTCATCAAGAATAAAACCAAGGGCAACCTGAACGGAGAGGAGCAGCAGCTCCTGGACAACATCCTCTACGAACTCCGCATGACTTTTGTAAACACCAGCGAACAATGAACAAGAAGGGGGATTGCATGAGGTCTTTCATATCCAGGCCGCTTCCGGTCTTGCTTGTCATCCTGGTTTGCTTTTGCGCCGCGGGGACGGGCGCACAAGAGAAGTTCTGGCGTGAAGCAGTGGGTGCTTCGAGAGCAAGAGCCATAGGTTCGGTCCCGAACTCCTTTGCCGACCTTGCCGAGAAGACAAAGCCCGCGGTGGTGACCGTCTACACCAGGAAGAGCTTCAAGGGGTTGGGGTTCTTTTTTCCGCGCGAGTTCGTGCAGGAGGGCGCGGGCAGCGGTTTCATCCTGTCTCCTGACGGCTACATTGTAACCAACTACCACGTGGTAAAGGGTTCCGAGAGCATCAAGGTGATGGTGGGAGTGGAGAACAAAAAGGAGTACGAGGCCGAGCTGAAGGGCTCCGACCCGCAGATTGACATAGCGCTCATAAAGATTGAAGCGAAAGGTCTCCCCACACTGCCCCTGGGCGACTCGGACGCCCTCCGGGTGGGTGACTGGGTGGCGGCCATCGGCAGCCCCTTCAACTTCACACACACCCTGACCGTTGGGGTGGTGTCCGCCAAAGGCCGCAGGCTGGGCCTGGGCAATTACGAGGACTTCATCCAGACCGATGCATCCATCAACTCCGGCAACTCGGGCGGCCCCCTGATGAACCTGCGGGGCGAGGTGGTGGGGGTGAACACGCTTATCATCTCCCCCACCGGCGGCAACGTGGGCATAGGCTTCGCCACTCCCATAAACCTGGTGAAGTCCATCCTGGTGCAGCTCAAGGAAAAGGGCAAGGTGACCAGGAGCTGGCTGGGGGTCACTATCGGTCCGGTGTCCGAAGAGGAGGCTGCAAAAGCCGGGCTGGACAAGAACGAGGGGGCCAGAGTGGTGCAGGTGGTGGTTGGCAGCCCGGCCGACGATGCGGGCATCGAAGTGGGAGACATTATAGTGGGGTTCAACAATAAGAAGGTGGAAGAGTTCCAGGACCTGCCTGCCATGGTCTCAAGCTACGGTGTGGGAAGCGAGGCCGAGATCTCCTGGATCAGGGACGAAAAACGCATGAGCCAAAAGGTCGAGCTGGAGAAGCTGCCCGGCCGCGAGCAGCTTGCAAAGCTGAAGGTGCGCGGGAGGGCATCGGCTGACAATATCCTGGGTGTCGCGGCAAGGGACATCCGGCCCGAGGACAGGGAGAGGCTGCGGCTACCGGAAACCAAGGGAGCGCTGGTGGTCGAGGTGAAGCCCGGCAGCCCCGCGGCGCAGAACGGGATACGGCCCGGCGACGTGATAGTGAAGATCGAGTTCATGGATATAAGCGATGTCGAGGACTTCAACAGGGCGGTGAAGAAGATAGACCCGGGCGAGTACGTGAGGATAAAGATAAGAAGGGGCAACGCGACAACGTCCATGATGTTCAGGGTGCCGGAGGAATAGGCCTTTTTAAAAAAGCTTTTATATGTTAGAATTAGTAAGCTGAGAGGTTGCGGAATTTTCCATGCTGTAGATGCGGAGGCTCGTGATGAAAAAGCGGACAAAGGGCAAGTCGAGGCAGAGGAACGGGCGGGGTTTTCTGGTTCTCTCCGTCGGTGTGGTTACTGCCCTGGTGCTTGTCTCGGGATGGTGGCTGCTGCTGAGCGATTCCGAGTCCAGGGCACGGGACGCCTGCCTTGACAGGATATCGGTTGTAGTTGACAGGCTGGACCAGTTATCAGAGGCCTGGCAGGACCGGCCGGCGGAGCTGGCCCCCGGGTCCGCACAACACACCAAAAAAGCCAAAAAAACTAAGGCGCCTCAAAAACAAGAGCTAGAAGTTGAGGATGATAACAAGCCCCTTCTGGACAAGAGACCTGCAAATGACCGTGCGCCCGCCCCTGAAAACGACATCCCTGAACAGGACAAGGAGAAGTTGAGAGAGCTCCTGCGCAGTCTGGAGAAAACAGAGGAATGAAAGTAAATGCAGGGATTTTTGCGTGGCCTCAGTTCCGTGTTATCTTGGTAATAGGTCATGTTGATGGAGGTGATTGAACCATGACCAAGATAGAGAGGCTCGAGCGTGAGATCAGAGTGCTCAGCCGCTCCGAGCTGGCGGCCTTTCGGGAGTGGTTCCTGGAATATGACGCCGCGGTGTGGGACCGCCAGGTTGAGGAGGACATGCGCGCGGGCAAGCTGGACAAACTGGCGGACAAGGCGATCTCGGATCACAAGGCTGGAAGGACCAAGAAGATTTGAGACATTTCTCCGGTCCAGATTTCTGGGCCTGTTATAAGAAGCTTCCTTCTGAGGTCAAAAGCTTGCCGACAAGAACTTCGAGCTTTTGAAAAGCGAACCCCATCACCCGTCACTCCACTTTAAAAAGACCGGAAGATATCGTTCAGTACGAGTGGGCATTCAATATCGTGCGCTGGCCGTGGAGGTCCCGGAGGGGCTGTTGTGGTTCTGGATTGGAAGCCATTCAGAAATATGAAAAAATCATTGAATGAAAATCACTGCTGTCCAAAATAATCTCCGGGGTCCGAAACTGTTTTTTTGAAACCACGAAGGCACAAAGGGCACTAATTTAAAGAAAGGAATCTTCTTTGCCTCCTTGGTGTCTTTGTGGTTGTAATCTCCAGGGGCCTTGATTACACTCGCCTGCTCTTTAAAGCAACAAGGCAAAGTGCGTCCGACACGTACACGGCGGAGGCTTTGCCGGGTCTTTGACCCCTCTTTTTTTGCCATGTCCAAATCCAGGTTGACTTTGCCAAGGCCTTGAATCAATGGTCCTGATCTTTTTAATTCTTCGTGCCTTTGCGACTTTGTGGTAAATTTTCCTGGTCCTGTTTTGGACAAGAGTGATATTCATTCTTCCTTTTTTCTCTGCGCCTTTGCGTGAAACATAAATTTTCTTTTGGAAAAGAGCTTTCTACTCCAGCACCCTGAGTGGCCGGAGGAGCGC
The DNA here is from genome assembly GCA_964650485.1 of uncultured bacterium. Classification (GTDB taxonomy): domain Bacteria; phylum RBG-13-61-14; class RBG-13-61-14; order RBG-13-61-14; family DATKZS01; genus CAZYTX01. The sequence goes on from CAZYTX010000007.1 coordinate 69,515, forward strand.
CCGCCTGCCGTGGTTCTTCGCCTGGGCCACGGCTATCAGTTTCCCCTTATGAAGGAGCCGGCACCTCTGGCCGTGCTCGATGTTAAGCTCACCTTTTGAGACGGGCACTGCCATGCCGTCATGCACCGTTCTCACCTGTTCGCGGTCAAGCTCGATTGAAGGGAAGTGGGGCAGGCACCTGGCAAGGGGGATGACCCTTTGCCTTGCCTGCTCCGGGTTAATATCCTCCAGGTTTACGGTCTCCTCGATGGTAAAGGGGCCGCTGGCGAGTCTTGTAAGAGATACAAGATGCGCGCCGCATCCGAGCTTAACCCCGAGGTCGTGCGCAATGGTCCTCATGTAGGTCCCGGGCTCGCACCTCACCCTGACGGTCACATCGGGCAGTTGCATGGACTCGACAAACGCGGTGAAGACACGCACCTTCCTGGGCTCTCGTTCGACCTCGATGCCCTTCCTGGCCAGCTTGTAAAGGGGCCTTCCGTCCTTTTTCACGGCGCTGTGCATTGGAGGGAGCTGCGTGATTCTGCCCTGGAAGGTTGCCACCTTCGCGCTTATGAGGGAAGGGTCCAGATGTTTCCATTCCCCGGTTCGGGTGACCTCTCCGGTCGAGTCCTGGGTGTTTGTTGCCTGGCCCAGCTTTATCACACCCGAGTATGTCTTGTCGTCCTTTTCCAGGAACCGTATAAGGCGGGTGGCCCGGCCCAGGGCTACGGGCAGGACCCCGGTGGCAATGGGGTCCAGTGTGCCCAGGTGCCCGGCCTTCTTTTCTCTTAGCAACATGCTCACCCGGTCGGTGGTCCACCTGGAGGTCTTTCCCGGGGGCTTGTTTACGATCAGTATTCCGTTTGCAGCCATTTATTTGAATCACTTTTTATCAGCGTCAAAGTGTCTGATAACTTGTTCTTCCACCTTCTCCCGCACGAGAGCTTTTACCTTCTCCAGCCCGGCGCTAATCCTGAAGCCGGCCGCGTTCTTGTGGCCGCCTCCTCCAAAGCCTTTGGCCACGCCTGCCACGTCCACCTCTCCCTTGCTCCTCATGCTCACCTTCCATTCCTCCGCTCCGGTCTGCCTGTAGAGCACTGCAACCTTTACGTCCTTGGCGTCGGTGATGACGTTTATGAGACCCTCGACCGCCTCGGGCCCGGTGCCGGTGTTCTGGAACATCTCCGTGGTCACCACCATTTCCCCCAAGGTCCCTTTTCCGTGGAACTCGAGTGTCTGGAGAGCGAGTGACATGAGCAGGAGGTGCGCGGGCTCCTTTGAATGATAGTAGTTCTCCGATGCCATATCCGGCCTTGCCCCGGCCTCGATCATCCTGGCCGCTGCCCGGAGCGCCCTGGGCGTGGTGTTGTTGAACTGGAAGGAGCCGGTGTCGGTCAGTATGGCGGTGTAAAGGCACAGGGCCGCGTCCTCGGACACCTCTGCGCCCATGTGGGCTGCGAGCTCCGCAATCATCTCTCCTGCGGAGCTTGCCTCGGGGTCCACCCAGTTCACGTCCCCGAAATAAGTGTTTGTCCCGTGGTGGTCAATGTTCAGAAGCGGCCTCCCGGATACGACGCTTTTAAAATCCTCGCCCGGCCGGTCCAGGTCACCGCAGTCCAGCACTATCAGGGCCCTGGCATCCGGGAGCTCTTTGACGTCCCGGACCACCTCGCCCGATCCGGGCAGGAAAAGGAGGTTCGAGGGCACGGGGTCGCCCGCGTGCACCGAGGCCCTCTTTCCCATACCGGAAAGTATCTTTGCCGCTCCGATGGATGCGCCGATGGCGTCTCCTTCGGGGTTCAGGTGAGTGGCGATGATGAATGAGTCGTACTCGCAGATAAACTCCGCGGCCCGTTTCATGGCTCCTCTTCCGGCCCTTCGCTCTCTTTGTTGATCTGTTTGATAATCCTGTCTATGCGGTCGGCGTGGGCCGGGTTCCTGTCAAAGTGGAACTCGAGCTCGGGGATGTAGCGCAGGTCCAGGTTATCTCCTATTGCTCCTTTGAACACCCCCCTTGCGCCTTCCAGGGCCCGGGCCGCCTCGTCCACCATGTGTTTCTCCCCTATCAGGCTGAAGTACACCCTTGCCATCTTGAGGTCTTTTGTAAGCTCCAGCCTGGTCAGGGTGACCCCTTTGAGCCTGGGGTCCTCCAGCTTTTTCGTCAGCACCCGGGAGAGCTCCTGCAGAATGAGTGGTCCTACTCTGTCTTTTCTGTGGCTTTTCATGTCAAACGTTCAATAACTCGATGTGGTGGTTTACCACTTCCGCGGTCCCGATCTTGTCCACGAAGTTTAGCACGTGATCGAGCTTCTGGTTGATCACCGCCCGGTCGTTGCCCACTATGGCCACGCCCACCTGTGCCCTTTGCCACAGGTCCTGGTGCCCAACCTCTGCCGCGGCCACCTCGAACCTGGTCTTGACTTTTCCGAGCAGTTGCCTGACGCATCCCCTCTTGGCTTTCAAGGAATTGCATTCGTGGATTTTCAGGTCGAGGTGTAGTATCCCCACTACCACTGCATGCCCCCTTCGACGAGCTCACGGCAAGCCCTTAATCTAGCCCCGTATCAGCGCGGGACCTCGGTAACCTCGTAGGCCTCGATTATGTCGCCCTCGTGCACGTCATTGAAGTTATCAACGTTAATCCCGCACTCCAGGCCCTGGGTGACCTCGCGGGCGTCCTCCTGCTCGCGCTTTATGGATTTGACCTTGCCGGAGTGGACCACCTCGTTGTCCCGGATCACTCGCGCAGGGGCGTTCCTTTTTATGGAGCCCTCGACCACGTAGGACCCGGCCACCGCGCCCACCTTGGATATGCGGAAGACCTTCCTCACCTCGGCCCGGCCGGTTATGTGCTCTTCGTACCTGGGCTTTAAAAGCCCCTTGACCGAGGCTTCGAGGTCGTCGAGCAGGTTGTAGATTATATCGTAGGTCCTGATTTCGACCGTTTCCTGCTCGGCCAGCTTGGCGGCCTTTGTCTCGGGCTTTACGGTGAATCCTACTATAACTGCGCTGGACGCCGAGGCCAGGAGCACGTCGTTCTCCGTAATATTGCCCGCTCCCGAGTGAATGACCTCGACCTTGACCTCTTCCGTGCCCAGCTTTTGCGCGGACTGCTTTATTGCCTCGACCGATCCCTGGGTGTCGGCCTTCAGCACCAGCCTGAGTTCCTCGACCTCCCCCTGCTGCAGCCTTTCCATTATGTCTTCCAGTGAGACTTTCGGCTTCTTTTCCTGGACCTCTTCCCCGCGCTTCCTTTCCATGCGCTTGTGAGCCACCAGCCTGGCCTTCTTTTCATCCGCGACCTTTATCACTTGCTCGCCCGGCTCCGGGACCCCGGAGAGTCCCAGGACCTCGACCGGCGAGGAAGGCCCGGCTGATTTCACCTGGTTGCCGCTGTCGTCAATCATGGCGCGCACCTTGCCGTAATGTTCGCCGGCAAGCAACACCTGTCCCTGTTCGAGGGTGCCTTCTTTCACCAGCATGGTTGCCACCGGCCCCTTGCCCTTATCCAGCCTGGTCTCTATGACAAATCCCTTGGGGGTCTTTTCAGGGTCCGCGGTGAGCTCCAGTATCTCGGCCTGCAGCAGTATGGCCTCGAGCAGGTCCGGTATGCCCCGGCCGGTCTTTGCCGAGCATTCCACCACCAGGTTCTCTCCCCCCCATTCGTCAGGTGTGAGCCCAATCTCAGAGAGCCGCTGCTTTATCCTCTGGGTATTGGCATCCGGCAGGTCTATCTTGTTTATGGCCACCACGATGGGCACGCCCGCGTTCTTTGCGTGGTCCGCGGCTTCCACGGTCTGGGGCATGATGCCGTCGTCCGCGGCCACCACCAGCACCACTATGTCCGTGACCTGTGCCCCCCTCATCCTCATGGCTGTGAAGGCCTCGTGACCCGGGGTGTCCACAAAGGTTATCTTCCCGGAGTCAGTCTCGACCACGGATGCCCCGATGTGCTGGGTTATTGCCCCGGACTCTTCCTCGGTGACCCTTGTCTTTCTTATAAGGTCCAGGAGCGAGGTCTTGCCATGGTCAACGTGCCCCATGACCGTGACCACGGGCGGCCTGGGCTTCATCCTCTCCGGCCTGGCCTGCTCTTCCGCCAGCATCTGTTCCTCGTCGAACAGCTCCTGGGACACCTCGTAGTCATAAAGGGAGGCTATGATCCCCGCGGTTTCCGCGTCCAGGACCTGGTACTCTCCCGCTTCCACCCCTTCGTTTTTCAGGGCCTTTATTATATCTCTCGACTTTGCCCCCAACTGCCTTGCAAATTCGGCCACGGTTATGGTCTCTTCCATTTTCACGATCCTCTTTATGGCCTTGGGGGTGGTGATCTTGGTCTTTCGGGCCGCCTTTTTCTTGCCCGAGACCTTTTTCCTGGAGGGCATGTACATCTGCTCTATGTCGGCGAGCTCCATGCCTTCCATCCCCTTTTGAATCTTGAAAGCTATCTTTCTTCTGAGCCTCTTTTTGGGGGCCGCCTCCATGTAGAGTTCGGGGGACACATCCTCGGGTGTCTCCCTGCTCTTATTCTTTTTCTTCTTCTTCTTGGTCGGCTTCTCGACAGCGGCTTCCGGCGAAGGCGGCGCCGGTTCAACAGGCTTCTTCTCCGGCATCTTGCCGGGTACGGGCAACGGCTCCCCTTCGGGGGCCCTTGCGGTCTTCCTCACCTGGGGCCGCATGTATATTCTTCTCGGTTTTGGAGGGGCCTTTTCAGCTTCGGCTTCCAGCTTCTGCGGCCTGGGCTCCTTCTCCGGGGCGGGCTTTTCAGGGGCTTTTTTTTCGGGCTTTTTTGCAGCGCGTTTTTTAGGCCGCGCCTTCTCTTTCTCCGGGACTTCCCTTGGTGGCGGAGGCTCTTCGACCTCCGGCTTCTTTTTCTTTTTTGCCGCTTTTTTGACTTCTTCTTTTTCCGCGGGCGCCTTTTTAGCAGGCTTCTTCTTTGCAGCCGCCTTTTTCTTGGCCGCGGGCTTTTTCTTTGCTTTGGCCTCTTTTTCTTCCGCTTCCTCCTGGGTCCACTCTTCTGGTATGTCCTCGATTGCGCCTTCCTCGGGCTTTGGATGAGCTTCCTCTTCCTCGCGGCGCGCTCTCCTGGTGGCCTGCTTCAAAGATTCGAGGTCCACCTTTGCCTGCTGCTCCGCTTCCTCGGACGGCTTTGCCGGCCTGCTCCTCCTGCGGATGACGCTGCTTCCTACGCGCTTTTCCTCGACCCCGCCCTCGGCAACGTCCTTTTTTTCCTCGGACATGCTCTTCTTTATCTTTTCGATGCTGTCGTCGGGGACAACGCTCATATGGCTTTTAACCGGCACATCAATCTCGCGCAGCCTTGCCATTATTTCCTTGTTATCAAGGCCAAGCTCCTTTGCAAGCTCATATACTCTTAATTTGGCCATCTCGATCAGTTCCCCTTCTCAGCGCCGTGGTGCGATTCATTTAGCAAACGCTTTGTTCAGCTCTCTTCAGCTTCCTCGGCAGCCACCTCGCCCGAGGGAGCGGGCTCTTTGTCCTCCTCCGCGTTTTGCACGGGGGTTTTTTCGGGCTCCTCCACTGCCTGCTCATCAGCAGGTCCCTCCTTCGATGGCCCTTCCTCCCCTGCCTCCTGCTCCGCCGTCTGTCCGGCTTGTTCTTCGGGAGGCTCCTCGGGCTCCAGCAGGGACTTTCCGAACTCGTCCACCTCGCCCTTCTCGAGCTGCTCCTCATGGAACTCGGAGGCTGCTTTCATGATCTTCCTGGTCTTCACCTTTCCCATTCCCGGTATAGCCTCCAGTATCTCCGGGTCCGCGTTCGCAAGGTCGTACGCCGAGGTGAACCCCTCGATGTACAGCTTCTCCGCCAGCACCGGGCCGATGCCCGGGACCCTTCCCAGGGTGCCCTGTGCCTGCCTTGTAAGGGTTTCCATCTCGGTCTCGCTTTTGATGTCAATGTTCCACTCGGTGAGCTGTGATGCCAGGCGCACGTTCTGTCCCTTCCTGCCTATGGCCAGTGATAACTGGTCGTCGGAGACTATCACCAGCACCAGCTCCTGCTCGTCGTCGATGATCATCCTGGAGACCTCGGCAGGGGCCAGCGCGTTGCACACGTTCTTTGCGATGTCCGCGGTCCAGGGGATTATGTCAATCTTCTCGCCCCGGAGTTCCTGGACCACCGCCTGCACCCTGGAGCCCTTCATGCCCACGCACGCTCCCACCGGGTCAACGTCCGAGTCCCTGGACCTGACCGCTATCTTTGTCCTTACACCCGCGTCCCGGGCCACCGCGTCTATGGACACGATCCCCTCGTTTATCTCGGGGACCTCCATCTCGAACAGCTTCCTCACGAACTCCGAGCTCCTGCGCGACAGCACTATCTGGGGGCCTTTGGACTCCTGCTGCACCTCGATGATAAAAGCCCGCACCCGGTCCCCGATCCTGTAGTTCTCCCTGGGGACCTGCTCGCTCCGTGGGAGCACGCCCTCGGTCCGGCCCAGGTCAATAATCATGTTGCCCTTCTCGAACCTGCGCACCGTGCCGGTGATGACCTCCCCGGCCCGGTCCTTGAACTCGTTGTAGATCATGAGACGCTCCGCGTCCCTCACCTTCTGGATGATGACCTGCTTCGCGGTCTGGGCCGCGATTCGGCCGAAGTTCTCGGTATCTATCTTCACCCCGAGGCTGTCGCCCACCTCTGCCTCGGGGTCAAGGTTGCGCCCCTCTTCCAGGGATATCTGGGTGTAGGGGTCATCAATGTCATCCACCACGTCCTTGAACTCGAACAGCTCGATCTCCCCCTGGTCCTCGTTGAACCTGGCCTCGAGCTCCCGGTGCTGGCCAAGCTTTTTCCGGGCAGCGGTAAGCAGGGCGCTCTCCAGGGCCTCGACCAGCACCTCACGGGAGATCCCCTTGTCCTTGGTCACGGAGTCAATCACGTGCACGAGCTCGGAGCTGAGCCTTATCTGTTTTGTCTGCTCTTTATTTTTTTTCTTTTGCGCCATCTTTTCACCTTCAATGCCGCGTGGATTTTTTCGGGTGCTTGTTATTGCTTTCATCAAAGCGGTACTCCAGGTTGGCCCTCACGATGTTCGAGTGTGGCACCGCGATTTTTTCTCCGTCAATCTCAACAGTTACGCCGTCTTCATCAGCTTTTGCAATAGTTCCCTTGATCCGTTTTTTTCCCTCCACCGGACTCTTTATCGCCATTGTCACCCGCTCGCCCACGCGGCTTTTAAAATCCTTTACTTTCCTTATCCTCCGGTTAAGCCCCGGGCTTGAGACCTCGAGCAAATAGCTCTCGGCAACGGGCTCCTCCACGTCCAGGAGTCTGCCCAGGTCCTGGTTCACCCTGCCCAGCTCCTCCGCGGTTATGCCCCCCTGCTCGCGGTCAACAAACAGCCTCACCCACAGCTTGGCCCCCTTCCGGGCCAGCTCCATGTCCACGAGCTCCAGGCCCCGGCCCCTCAAAAGAGGCTCCACAAGGCCATGTATCGAATCCTCCGTGCTTTTCATGGCCTCCATCCGGCCCATCAATCAGCCCCATTTTCCCGCTTTAAATAAAAAAGTGGGCTCGAGAGAAACCCACTTTGAAGCAGGACCAAAAGTACGTTAGCTAATATACCATATTTTGTCTTAAAAGCAAGAGCGCAATTTCATTTTCGTTTTCGCCCCGATGTAAAAGCTTTTTTCTTTGGTATTGCGCTTTTTATCCTGTCGTAATATAATAAAAAGCTAAACCGTAAGAGAGGCGTACATGGAGCTTAAGAAAAAGGTTCTTTTGGTGGATGACGTCAAGCTTTTCCTGAGACTGGAGGAGACCTTTTTCAGGCGCACGGGCTGCGACATCTTTACCGCGGAATCCGGGGAACAGGCCATAGAGCTCGCCCGTGAGCATCGCCCGGACCTCGTTCTGCTTGACTACATAATGCCCGACATGATGGGGGACCAGGTCATCGAGAAGCTGAAGACGGGAGAGGAGACCAGGTCCATACCCATCATGATAGTCTCAACCTCCGCGGAGAAGAAAGACGTTGAGAAATGTTTTGCCGCGGGCGCGGACGAATACGTGACCAAGCCCATCAACGCCCAGGAGATCCTCTCCAAGGCTGCCAATATCTTGAGCATCCCCCAGCGCATCCACTTCCGTGTCCCCGTGCGGATCAGGGTTGTCGGCGAGGTCGAGGGCGAAGAGTTCAGAGGTCATTCCCGCAACATCTCCCGGGGTGGAATGCTTGTGGAATGCAGCCAGAGTATCCCTGCCCAATCGCTTGTTGTGATGTCGCTTCCCATAATGGAGGACGGGGGAGACCTTCGATTACACGGCCGGGTGGTGAGGGTTGACAAAGACGAGTCCCAGGAAACAAACCTGGTGGGAGTCCAGTTTCTAAACCTCACCGGTAACCAGGACCAGGTGCTTCAGGATTTCCTTGAAAAAAACAAGTGACATTGGACATTTTTTTCCAATTGTTATATATATAAGGACATGGCCGAGAAAAAGGGAAAGATACTGATTGCCGACGACATGGAGACCTTCCTCCGGCTGGAAAAGATGCTGCTGGAGCGCTCGGGGTACGAGATAATCATCGCCAAGTCCGGTCCCGAGGCCATAAAGAAGGTGCAGTCGGAAAAGCCCCAGCTCGTCTTCCTGGACCTTCTGATGCCGGAGATGAACGGGGACGTGGTGTGCAGGTTCGTAAAGAACAACAAGTCCTTGAAGAGCGTGCCCGTGATCATGGTCTCCACCAAGTCGGACGACGAGTCCAGGGAGCGGTGTTTGCAGGCCGGCTGCGACGACTACATCACCAAGCCCGTGACCCAGCGGGACCTGTACGAGAAGATAAACAAGTTCCTCACCGTGGAGAGAAGATCGTACCCCCGCGCGGTCCTGTGCGTCACGGTTACAGCCACCGGCATCTCATCCACCTTCACCGAGTTCACCTATGACGTGTCCGAAGGCGGGGTGTTCGTTGAGACCGACACCCCCCTTGAGAGCGGCACCGCGGTCGAGCTCGAGTTCACCCTGCCGGAGGAAGAGGAGCCTGTCCGCGCCAAGGGCGGCGTGGTGCACAGCCTTTCCCGGGACCGGGCCTCCGGGGATAGGCGCACGGGCATGGGCATCCAGTTCTCGGAGATTTCCGACAGCGACGTTGACAAGATCAGGAAGTACGTGAACCAAAGCAACTCCTGAGTCATGTACACCATCTTCCTGGTCTTCAAGAAGGAGATGCTCCAGCTCCGCCGCGACCCCCGCATCTTCCCCATACTCTTTATCGCCCCCGTGCTCCAGCTCATTTTCCTGGGCTACGCAGCCACCCTTGACATCAAGCACATCCCCATACTGGTGTGGGACCAGGACAATACAAGGGCCTCGCGGGAGCTGGTCTCACACATCACCTCCACACTCTACTTCGAGAGAGCGGGCACGGCGCACAGCTACGGCCATATCGAGGAGCAGATGCAGCGGGGAAAGGCCATGGCCGCCCTGGTCATCCCGCCCGGTTACCAGAGGATGCTGGGCCGGGACAAGCCGGCAAGGGTCCAGGCGGTGATTGACGGCTCCGACTCCAACCAGGCCCGCATAATAAAGAACTACCTCTCAATAATCACCCGGCAGCAGAGCGCACAGGCACTTACGCGCCTGCTCTCCTCCATGGGCCCGGCCATGCTGGCCCGGGGTCAAAGCAGAGACTTAGAAAAGGATTCGGCTTCGCCTTTACCTCATGTTTCCCTCTCCCCCCTGCTCGCAAGCATCCAATCGGAGCAGGGGCTCGCTGTTAGCACGGAGCCCAGGGTGTGGTACAACCCCGAGCTCCGCTCCGCCAACTTCATGGTGCCCGGTGTTGTGGTGACGGTTCTTCTGGTCATCACCATGATGCTCACCGCCCTGGGGGTGGTGCGCGAGAAGGAGGTCGGCACCATGGAGCAGGTGATAGTGACCCCCATCCAGCCGTGGCAGTTCATAGTCGGCAAGCTTTTGCCCTTTACCATCATCGGGTTTATCGAGGTCACCCTGGTGGTGCTGGTCGCGGTGCTGTGGTTCGAGATACCGTTCAAGGGCAGCATGCTGGCCCTCTACGGCTACGCCGCGCTCTTCCTGCTCACCACCCTGGGTGGAGGGCTGTTCTTCTCCACCATCTCCAACAACCAGCAGCAGGCCATGATGACCGCCTTCTTCGTGATGTTCATCATGATCCTGCTCTCCGGCTTCATGTTCCCCATCGAGAACATGCCCCGGCCGGTGCAGTGGCTCACCTACCTCATACCCATGCGCTACTTCCTGGTGATAGTGCGCAGTCTTTTCTTGAAGGGGTCCACCCTGCCGCTTTTGTGGGACCAGGCCGCGGGGCTTTTGGTGCTGGGAGTGGTGGTGGTCGCGCTGTCGGTGAAGCGGTTCGGGAAGACGCTGGACTGATACAGAATATACTATTTAACGGGTTAACTTATTTCATGTAATCGAACTCTTCAATGTACTCTTTGAAATCAAATTTGAATAACTGAAGAAGCTCCGGCGCCCCGCCCCCCTGAAAGCATATACCAGCTTTCTATCAAAATCTTTTATTCTCGCAACAACCATTCCTCTTACATTCCGCTTTTTCGAAGTTCAGCCTTGGCGGTGCAAACTCCTCGCTTGGCGCTCTCTTGTCATCTATCATGGATATTCTCCCGTCTGTCGCCGTGTCTTTCAGCCGCAATTGAGCCATGATGCAGAAGTCCGGGGACAGGTCTACTCCTATATACCTTCTTCCCAGTCTCTTCGCGGCGACCGTTGTCGAGCCTGTTCCGTTGAAGGGATCGAGAACCAAGTCCCCCTCGAAGCCCGATTCCGGGTGTTGACCGAAGGTGTACATGGCAATCAGCCTGTTAGGGAGGCTCTCCGGGAAGGGGGCGGGGTGCTTTGCCCTTTTCACGTCCTCGGGATAAAGAGGCCAAACCTGGCGTGTCAGGTTCATCCATTCTTTTTCGGATATCCTGCTGGCCTCCTTTACTTCTTTTTCCACCTTTGCGGGTTTTCCGTCTTTAACAAAGACGTTTATGAACTCGACCGTATTGTGCTCGTACAGGTTAGGCGGGTACGGGTAAGAGCCGAACATCTTCTCGGTGGTCTGTTTCTGCCAGATGTAAATACTGAACCGTTTGAGGGCGAGGTTGCCAAGGATCGAGGCTTCAATGTCGTTGCTTATGTTCTTTAAATGCCTCGTGTGCTGGCCGGGAATGACCTTCTTGGATATGGGCATTACGGGAGCCGTTATGCACAGCTTGCCGTTGGGCGCAAGCACTCTCTCGCACTCACTCCATACAGACAGGAGTTGTAACAGATACTCCTCATACGAACAGAAGCCGAGCTGTCCATCAAACCCGTAATCAACCACGTTCCAGTAAGGAGGGCTTGTAACAATGCATCTTATTGACTCTTTGGGGAGCCCCTTCAGCGCTTTTTCAGCGTCCGCGCAGATTATCCTGTTCTGCACGTCTTCGGGTTCAAGCTTGTCTCCAGCGCTGAAAGGTTTATCCCTCCAATCAAGGATGTTCAACCTTTCCAGGTCCGAACCGTCATGCTCCTCGCATGGTATAAAACGTGGTATAAAACGACGCAGGACAGGGTCGTCCGACGTGGCGGACCGCGTTTCTATTCGGACAACGGAGCCGTCACCGAACAGGTGATTTTCTGTTGCTTCAGAGCTTTCCTTCCTGTCTCTTTTCAGCTTTGATGCTTTGGGTTTTCCCTTCATGGTCCTATTATTATCATCAAAGCGAACTCGATTCAATCCCTTTTTTTCTCGCTCCTGGAATTATAAGAAGGACTGAAAAGGCGAGTGCCGCCAGGTTCAGCCATGCGAACACGTCCCCGTAAGCGGTGTAGAAGGTCTTTATTGGGGAAGGCATTACCGGCCGGGCAAATGCCGCGGTGGTGTATATGTCGGTCATGTGGAGGACCCTTCCATTGGGGTCTATCACCGAGCTTATGCCGGTGTTTGCGGCCCTTGCGAAGTACACCCTGTTCTCGATGCTCCTGAAGACCACGGTGGAGTGGTGCTGGTAGGGTGCGCCGGTCTTTCCGAACCAGGCGTCGTTGGTGATGGTGGTCATGAAGTCCGCGCCTTTATCCACGAACCTCCGGACGATATGGGGAAAGATCACCTCGTAGCAGATCACGCAGCCGAAGGACGCCCCGGGCATGCTCATCACCTTGACCTCCTTGCCGGGAGTGGTGGAGCCGGTGTTGCCCTGGGCAATGGCGTCCGCGAAAAAGAACAGCCTCTGCATGGGCACGTACTCGCTGAAGGGCACCAGCCTCATCTTGTCGTAGCGCATGAGCAGCTTATCCGCTCCCGGGGAGAGCAGAAAGGCGGAGTTGAAATAGCAGTTCCTCTCGTCGCATTGCTCCCTGCTGAGGGACCCGAGAAGGAAGTGGGCATCCACCTGGGACAACATCTCTATCACCCGGCTGCGCCCTGCCCAGTGCAGGTTAAAGCCGCTCACCGTGACCGCGGCCTCGGGCCAGATCACCAGTTCGGCCCCATGCGCCGTGACCTTCCGGGTCAGGTCCAGGTGCTTCTCCATGTTCTTCCAGAAGTGCTCCCGGCTCCATTTAACACCCTGGTCAATGTTGGCCTGGACAATGCCAATCTTTATCTCTTTCTGTCCGGCGAAAGCCCTGTCAACCGATCTCATCCTCCACGACCCCGAAACAACCGAGAAAGCTACCAGCCCTGCTGCAAGAAAAAGCGGCTTCGCACTATTTAATTTCCACGGCCCGGAAAGCAGGCTTATCACCAGGGAAGCGACCGCGGCGTTTACAAGCACCACCACGAAGCTCACCCCGTAAGGCCCGGTGATCTCGGCCATTTGCAGGAGCGGCAGGAACTTGTACTGGGAGCTGCCCATGATGGCCCACGGGAAACCGCCAAAGGGGAAGTGGGCCCGCAGGAACTCGATGCTCACCCATGATATTGGAAAAGAAAGCAGCCCGGGCACGCGGACCTTGTTGGTCATCAGGTAAAAGCAGGCCCCGAATGCGGCCATGAAAGCGGAGAGCAGGGCCACCAGGGCCATGAGCACGAACACGCTCGCAGCGTAGCCCATGCTCCCGTAGGTGTGCATGGTGTAGACCAGCCAGTGGTAGAGCAGCGGGTAGCCCGCCACCCCGCTGAAAGCGGATATAAGAGCGGCCTTGCGCGCGGACGCAGCCTCCATGAGCGCCATGAAAAGCGGGACCAGGGCCACCCAGGCCAGGGGCCAGAGGTTTAATCCAAAGATATTCGGAAATATGAAGAAAAAGAGCAGACCGGACACGGCCGCCAGGACGTAAGGCCTTTTCATTGACCGGCCTCCACCTCTGCCACCAGCCTATCCTCCATCTCTTTCATCCTGCGGGCCTGCCTGCCTCCGCGGACGTGCTCGTATCCCAGAAGGTGCAGCATTCCATGGGCCAGGAGCCTTGCTATCTCCTGGTCAAGCGAGAGCCCCAGCTTGTCCGCGTTCTTCTTGGCCGTGTCTATGGATATGACTATGTCACCCAGGAAATCCGGGGGAAAGGGCCCCTCCTCGGGCTGACCGAAAGAGATCACGTCGGTTGGCCGGTCGCGTCCCAGCCATTGCCTGTTAATCTCCCTGATTTCGGGATCGTCGGTTAAAAGGATGGATACGCCGGACCCTTCACATTCCAAGGCGCCTGAGATAATTTTCAGAGTCCTCTTTATCTTTTTCTTTTTCAGCTTGATCTTTTTGTGCGGTTTTATCCTTATGTCCGGCTGCATCGTGTTCCGCCTTTTTCTTTTTCTCCGCGGCCTGCCCCTTTACCGCGGGCAGGGGATAGTCCGGCCGGTGGTGATATATGGCTTCCAGTGTGGTGTTGAAGCTCCTTGCTATCTGGTGCAGGTCCTTTAGGGTAAGGTCGCAGTCGTCTAACTGCCCGTCAATAAAGAACCTGTTTATGAGCTTTTGCACCATGCCCTTCATCCTGGCCGGGTTCGGGTCCCTCACCGTCCTGGATGCGGACTCGACCACGTCTGCCAGCATGATTATGGCTGCCTCCCTGGTCTGCGGCCTCGGCCCCTGGTAGCGGTACTTGTTCTCGTCCAGGGGGGTCCCGCTCTCGTTCATCTCCTTTGCCTTCTCATAGAAGAAGGTCAGCAGGCTGGTGCCGTGGTGCTGCTGTATGCAGTCAATCACCACGGGCGGCAGCTTGGCCTTCACCCCCCTTTCCAGGCCCTCCTTCACGTGGTTGTGTATGACCAGGGTGGACATGGAGGGGGAGAGCCTCTGGTGCACGTTGTTGTTGTCCCACTGGTTCTCGGCGAAGTAAAGCGGCTTGTTCATTTTTCCTATGTCGTGGTACATGGCGCACACCCTGGTGAGCAGGGGGTTTGCACCGATGAACTTGGCCGCGGCCTCGGCAAGGTTGGCGACCATCAGGCTGTGCTGGTGGGTCCCGGGCGCGCGCATGGACAGGTCCTTTAACAGCGGGCTGTCCTGGTTCAAAAGCTCGAGCAGCTTGATGTCGGTGGCGTAGGAGAAAACAGACTCGGCCAGGGGCACCACACCGGTCACGATTATGGCCACGAACACGCCTCCGAACAGACCGAAGAAGATGTTCCAGAGCAGGCCGGAGTTGGGCAGCATGTAGACCATGCTGATGAAACCCTCGCCCGCCATGCTCACGGCCAGGATGATAATGGCGTTTATAAGTCCGAGTGCCAGCCCGGCCCGCAAAATGGTGCTCCGCTGCCGGCACTGCCTTACCTCGCCCGCTGCCACTACCGAGCCAACCAGGGTGTAGACCCCGAAGAGCAGGCTGTTGTCCGCGACGATCCCCCCTAGAATGGATACGATCACCGCGAACACAAGGGCTATCTCAGAGTTGAGCACCATCCGGACAAGCATGACCGCGCCGGCAAGGGGGATAAGGTAGTAGAAGTTCAAGCCCTCGGGCACGTTCAAGAAGGTCTCCTGGGACGCGTTCCCGAACACCTCCACAGCCCGCAGTACGGCAAGGGAGATAACAAGCACCAGGGAGAGGAAGAGGATGTCTTTGGGCTCCATACTGAACTTCCTGATGTTGCGCATGGAAAAGGTCACCATGGAGGCAAGGAGGAATATCACCAGCACCATGAGGCCCACGCTCCGGAGCGAACGTGGCGCACTGGTGTCCAGGGCATCGAGGATGCCCTCCACCTTGGTGCGAGTCTCCGGGCTCAAGCGGTCGCCCTTCCTTACTATGACCTCGCCCTTCTTGAACTTGTAATAGCGGGGCTTGGCAGCGGCCATCGCACTGGCCTTGGCTTCCTCGGTCTTTTTCTTGTTGAAGGTGAGGTTGGGATCGAGCAGGTCCTTGGCCATGCGTGAAAGCAATATCCTGGTGGCCGGCTCCATGTCCTTCATATGCTTTTGCGCGGCCTTGTCAATGACTTCCTGTGCCGATGCTATGTCCATTGCAGGGTCGAGGTCGTTTATCTCCAGGGGGGTCTGCTCGGAGGCCTTTATCCGGTAGGCGATTATACCCTTGTCGCTCTCCTTCAAAAGCATGTCCTTGGTAGGGACCAGCAGCCTGGGCTTGCCTTTGTCGTTCTGGTAGACCTCGCTAATGAGCGCTGTCACGGCTTTTTCCAGCTCGGGAGCAAAGTGCTTTTGCTCCAGCAGGGAAAGGTCCTCTGAAGATAAGGAGGCCCCCAGGTTCCGCACCAGCTCCTGCTTTTTCTCCGTAAGGAACGGCTGCAGCGCCGCCGCGGGCTGGGAGGATGAGGTTGTGCCCGCCGCAATCTTGGCCTCCTCGGGGTGCAGGTCCCGCAACCCCTTGAAAAAGGCGGAGATCCTCTGCTTTATGTTCTCGCCCACCGAGGGGTCCCAGTCGTAGCGCGACCTGGTAAGCGCCTCGGCCTCGGCCCGCTTCTTCTCCGTGCCTTCCTTGTCCAGCACCTCGATGTCCCGGGGCACCTGGAAATCCCGCACCGCTATTACCGGGTCCTCATCTTTTGCCGGAGGCTTGTAAAGCTTCTGAATGGTTCTTGCGCTGGAATGGGTGATGATAAACAGGATCAGGGCCCCGGTAATGACGTTTACGATCCAGGTAAAAGCCACCGGCTGCCTGTTGTAGAGCCCGGTGATCTTCTTGTGCCAGGGGTCTTTCCTGGGCTTCCTGGCGCCCGTTTGGGGCAGCTTGCCCGACGCCTTTTCACCGTTGCGAGTCATCTTCTCCGCCTTCCTCCGTATCTTTCGCTTTCTCCGTCCGCTCGAAACCCTGGTACGCCTCTATTATCTTCTGCACCAGCGGGTGCCTGACCACGTCCTTTTCAGTGAAGCGGGCAAACCCTATTCCAGGCACGTCGGATAGAATGCTCCATGCATGGTTTAGACCCGAGACCTCATCAGGGGGCAGGTCTATCTGGGTGACGTCGCCGGTGACCACCGCCTTGGAATCAAAACCCAGCCGGGTGAGGAACATCTTCATCTGGGCGATGCTTGTGTTCTGGGCCTCGTCAAGTATGACAAAAGAATGGTTCAAGCTCCGGCCACGCATGAAAGCGAGTGGAGCAACCTCGATTATGCCCTGGTCCATCATGGTCGCCACCCTTTCAGGCTCTATCATATCATAAAGCGCGTCGTAAAGCGGCCTCAAGTAGGGCGAGACCTTCTCGATGAGGTCACCCGGCAAGAAACCCAGCCGCTCGCCCGCCTCCACCGCGGGCCGTGTGAGGATGATCCTCGACACCTGGCCGTCGGAGAACGCTGACACCGCCATTGCCATGGCCAGGTAGGTCTTGCCGGTCCCTGCCGGGCCGATGGAAAAGACTATGTCGTGGGCTCGTATGGCCTCCAGGTACCTGGCCTGGTTCGGGCTCTTGGGGGTGATGGGCTTCCTTGCCCGGCCCAGCTTCACCCCTTTCTGGTACTCGTGTTCCAGCCGGGCATCGGGGTCCTCGTCCACCATCTTCACCGCGGCCTCGATGTCAGCCTCCCTGAGCTCGTAACCGTCCTTTACAAGATGGTAGAGCTGCCTCAGCAGTCTCTCAACCTTGAGCACGCCCTGCTCCGGTCCCAGGATGTCAACCACGTTGCCCCTGGCCCTGATCCCCACCTCGGAGAGATCCTCGATCCTCTTCAGGTTCCGGTGGTGCTCGCCGAAGAGCGCCTGGGCCAGCTCGTTATTCTCGAGCGTTATCTGTCTGCTGGTCTCCATTTATCCGCCTTGACCGGTCAAGGTCCGCTCGGACACCTCTCCCGGGACCGAGAGCTCGCAGGTCCTTCCGGCCGGGTCCACCTGGTATTCGAACCTGCCCCACGCCGTCTCGAACTCTTCCATGTCGAGTCCTCCCCACTCGGCCAGCTCATCCAGGCTGGAAGGGTAGCCTCCAATCATCAGGGCATGGAGGGAAAGGTAAGAGCCTACCCGCTCTTCACGGTGCAACGCGGCTAAAGCCTCGCCGGCAAAAGTCGCCGGGTCGGAAAGGTCCGGCGTGAGAAGCATCTCCGCGCTTTCCTTGATACCGGCGCCCGTGCTCAAAAGACCGGCCATGATCACCAGCGCAGCCGCGGCCCAAAGGAACACCGCGGACAAGTTGCGCTGCGCCGGCCCGCTCACCGCCCCGGCAACGGTCACCCGTCCTCCCTCCACCAGCTCCCTTATTACCTTTAGGGTATCGAAAGTTCCCTGCTTTGCCAGGAAAATAACGTCCTGGGCGGTGCGGTCCCCGTCAATGAGCCTGAGTATCTTTTCCTGCTCCCTTGAGAGCTTGCTTTCATACGGGCCCGGGGCCCGTTCAAGGACCGCCCTTTTATCAGGGACGACCTCCTCGAGGAGCGGCCACTCGTCCTTGATACGGTAGCCGTCCATGAGCACCTCTTCCGAGCTGATGGACTCGGTCCACTGCTGAGGGTAAGTGACCGGTCCCGCTTCAAAGGAGTAATCACCGTCCTTCCATAAGAACAGGGAGTTTATGATCTCAAGGTGCGAGAGCGTGACCATGGCCTTGAGCTCGGAGAGGCCCAGGGCCTTGGAGTTAAGCAGCACCTGTTCCAGCGGCTTCAGTGTTTGTTTCTGCTCCTGCCTGGCTGCCTCCAGTTGCGAGCCGGTGATCATACCGGAGTGCACCAGCATGCGACCCAGGTCGAATTCCGCACTGGGAGGCTCGTGTGATGCACCGACTATGTTGCCCTGGTCAAAGAGGATATCCACCTTGCGGGACTTGTCGCTGACAGTGAGCACGCCGCTCTTTTTCTGCTGCCCGATAAGCTGAAGTATCTCGGAGATGCCGAAGTCTCGCATGCGGCCGGTAAGCGCCATCCCTCACCTCCACCCGCTCAAGCGGGACCTTATAACCATGATAGAGATTATCATGAAGATAATATATATCAGGAGCGGAAATGCGCCATGGGCGGCTACGCCCGCGGGATAATCCGGCGCCGGCGTCGGCCACATGAGCGCTCTTGAGAGGTAACCCGCCCCGATGAGGGCGGAGACGCAAAGGAGCAGAACCCCCGCGCCCGTAAGACCCAGCAGCATCTGTCCGGAGCCGGGCACCAAAAGCGAAGTAATTAAGCCCGCCCTGCGCCACAGGTCCCGGAACCTCTGCACCTCCGAGCGCTTCTGCATCTTCACCTTCAGGTCCACGCCCCCCTCGCCCCGGAAGACACTGTAGCAGGGAGCGCACGTGGATGGGTCCTTTGCAGGACGCTGGCACCTGAGGCACACGGGCCTGCCGCATGATTCGCACCGGTATGAAAGACGCCACTTGCGCTTTACGGGCCGAAGCAGGATCAAAGCAAGAAAGCAGGCGCCAGCGGCCGCAAAGAACACCGTGCCGTGGACGCGCCCCATGAGCTTCTTCCACATGCCCTCGGCAAAAGGCGCGGTCGTTCCCGCGCCTTTCAAGCTCCGCTTCCAGAAGAGCTGCCAGGGCACGGGCATGGAAGCCATGGTTCGGTTCAGGGTATGGGGGTCGGTCTTTTCGGTGAGCCGGTCTATCCTGCTCCCGAACAGCTCCCTGGCCCTCTTGTACTGCTTTTCCGACTCCAGCACCTGGCCGCTCTCGTGGAAGTAGCGTCCCAGGTTGTAGAGTATCTCCACTTGTGGAGGCCCCTTTTCCATGGCCGCCCGAAGCGCCCTGTATGTGCTGTCGTAATCACCTGCCGCAAAGTATATCTGGGCCACGTTGTTGTAAGCCGCCTGTGCGGTCAGGGGATGGTCAAAAGCCGCCTTGTATAGTGCACTCGCCTTGTAGAACCTGCCCTGCCTCGTAAGGAGCTCGGCCAGGCTCATCCGTACAAGCATGTTTTCAGGGTCCTCCTCCAGGGCTTCCTCCAGCACCCTCTTCTGGTCCGCGCCCGGCACTCCCCTTTTAACCTCGATGGCCGCCTGCAGCACCCGGTCCGCGCGTGCTGACGCGAACTTGGCGTGCTCCTTTACAAGAAAAGGAGCGGCCAGCAGGAACAGGAACCACACGCCAGCAAGGACCAGCTCAACCCTCTTCATGTAAAGAGAGAGGACCAGGAGCAACCAAGATATGAGCCACCACAAAGATAGCCCGGCCGCAAGCGGGAGGAGCAGGACCAGTGCCGTGATGATCCCGATCATCCATGCGGGCAGCTTATCCGGGGGGAAGAAGTCACCTATATCGTGGGCCAGGAGCGGGCCGTACCGTGCAAGCGAGATCAGGGCCAATGTGGCCCCCACAAGCCCGAAAAACGAAAGAGGGTATATGAACACCCTGCCCGCGGCCCGATGAACCATTGAGAAGTCGCTCTTGAAAGATTTTATAGCGTCCAGGTAATGTGCAATTGATTTGCCGGGCTCCACCGGGCCTCCGCCCAGATGGTACCGGGCCAGGGCCAGGTGTACGTTCACCGAGTCCGGCGCCAGCTTTTGCGAGATTTCTGCCAGCCGGGCCGGGGTCTCGCGGTCGCCCTGCCTGTAGATGTCCCCGGCCCACCTTATAACGGCCATTGCCGGCAGCTCCAGGTCGCCCAGGGCACCGTCCCACTTGCTCTCAAGGCACTTTTCCAGGGCTTGCCTGGCCGCCTCGGTATCGCGGTTTTGCATGCCCTCCCGGACCTGGTCCCACCTGTCGAGGAACGTGCTCCAAGCCCGGGCCGGGGTTGTCACCTCGATGGTGTTGGTCCGGGCCAGCGCATGAAAAGGCGCGGCCATAAAAAATGCAGCGAGTATCAGGGGGGTTAAGCGATGCATAGCGAGGTCTGCCACACCCTTTCAGTTCACCGGGGTTCCTTGATCCGCCTCAACACTTTGCAAAAAAGGATGATTGGGCGCCACCTTGTCCGGCCTCCAACGCCGTACGGAGACAAAAACAGTACTTATATTTGTATCATAACAGGGCAGGCTCTGCAACAGTGCGAGCCGTTGCAAACGCTTATTAGACCGGCCGGAGATGCAAGATGACAAGGACTGTAAAGACTCCCCTTGATGCGCTGGAGAGCTCTTGGTAACATAGCTTGTCAAGGCTTATAAGCATGGCAACCAGGTACAAGGTAAGAGAAGTAAGCACCGTAACCGACGACCAGCTTGAAAAGGTGATAAACGAGACGGTGGCCCAGGGCTGGATACTCGACGGTGTCCAGTTCGCCATGCGTGACGCCTCCAGGCGGCCGTCCATGGCATTCATCGTATTCATCCGCGAGGACGAGGAGGATTCCGAGGCCACTTCATGATGCTTTTCCTCCTCATGTTAATGTAGTCCAAAATAATTTATATTTTTCATACAGACACAGAGGGCACGGAGGAAAGAAATATATTCGAGGGGTTTGAAATCTCTGTTTTCTCTGTGCCTCTGCGTGATATAAATCTTTGCTTGCTTTCTCTATTTTGGACAGCACTGTCTTCCGGTTAACCGCTGCATGAAGGCCCTCTCGAACTCCAGCGCCTCCTTGAAATATTTGAACTTCTCCTCGAAGCGCTTGAACTCCGGGGTGTGCACCTCTCTGCGGTCCGTTGCCCCCTTCTGCGGCAAGAAGACCGCGTGGAGCATCTCGTGGTACACGATGTACTCGACAAAGAACTCGGGCACTTCTTCCCTGTCAAGGTCCGGGTGCACTCGTATGGTCTTTGTGGCGTGGCAAAAGCTGCCGAACTTGATTGATCGCCTGGGCCCGGCCTTTCTTGCCCGGGAGGACCAGCATATCTTTATACCCGGCACGTGCAGTCCGTACTCCCTCTTCACCTTTATGAGCGCCTTCTTGAGGTCGTGGCGCCTTCCACGGGCCTTTTCAGGCGGCTGCTCAGATGGATCGCGCGACATGGCCTCCACCAGGTAGTGGTGCTCTTCAAGGAAGAGGTCAATCCTTTTCAGGCTCCGCTTGTTGGGCCTGGAGATGTAGCCGGCCAGGGACTTGAGCGTCTTCTTGTCCGCGGCCCTGAAAGCGTGCTGCACCCTGGCCACGAAGCTGCCGTCGGGCCTTGTGCGCACCGTGATCAGGGACGAGCGATTGCGGGTGAGCACTATCTTTACCGGACACGGGATCATCGCACCGAGCCTTTGTTTGAACTCATCCTCGGGCATGAGGGGAACCTCGCGGGTCTCTATCCCCTCAAGCAGTGATAGCTGAAGGGGCGACTGGCGGGGGTTTTCCATCCACTACATTCTAAAGCGGGGACGGCTACTGCTCAAGCTTTTGCGTGATATAATGGAATGGAAAGGAGGAGTGAGTCATGAAATTTTCAGGCCTTATAAAAGTGGGCGTGGTGCTCGCGCTCGCAGGTTCAGTATCTTTTGCCGGCGCCGCGGAGGCCGCGGTTGACTGCGCCGCCCCCGTTGACACGGTTTACGGCAAGGTGCGGGGAGAGCGCATGCAAGGCTCGGAGGCCTGCGTGTGGCGGGGCATACCCTTTGCCGCGCCGCCGGTTGGAGAGCTTCGCTGGGCGTCCCCTGAGCCCCACCCCGGCTGGGCCGGCGTGCGCGATGCCGCCGAGTGGGGGGCCCAGTGCATGCAGAAGGGCATAATGGCCGCGGAAGGAGACATGTCCGATCTCGAGATGAGCGAGGACTGCCTGTACCTCAACGTGTGGCGCCCTGAAAAGGATGGCAGGTTCCCGGTGATGCTGTGGATCCACGGGGGCGGCTATCACGGCGGCTCGGGAATGACCCCCTGGTACTGGGGGGACCGCCTTGCCGAGCAGTACAACGTGGTTGTTGTGACGACCAACTACCGGCTCAGCATCTTCGGCTTCTTTGCACACCCTGCGCTCAGGGATGAGGACCCCAACGGCGCCACCGGGGGCCAGGGCAGCCTCGACCAGGTGGCTGCAATAAAGTGGGTGCATGAGAACATCGAGAACTTCGGAGGGGACCCTGAAAACGTGACCATATTCGGCGAGTCCGCGGGCGGGTGGAGCATATGCACCATGGTGGCCACCCCCCTTAACAAGGGCATGTTCCACAGGGCCATCATCGAGAGCGGGGGATGCATACAGAGCCGGTCACTCGAGAAGGGCTTTGACCAGGCAAGGGAGGCCGCCCAGGTCCTGGGATGCGAATTCAATGACCTGCAATGTTTGCGCGCCACTCCAGCGGAGCAGGTGCTGGAGGAGGCTGCGGGGTCAATGACCTCGGGTATGGACGCCATGCCGCATCACGACGGACACCTCCTTGAAGACAAACCGCTCGAGATGATACGGGCCGGGAACTATAACAAGGTGCCCTTCATGGCCGGGTTCAACCGGGACGAGTTCGCAAAAGCTCTGAAGCTCATGCCCGGCTATTATTACACCCTGCCCGGGAGCTACGAGAAGAAGCTCGTAAAGAAGATGGACATGTCAAAGGAGGATGCAGCCACGCTCGCCGGGCTATACCCCTTGACCGAGTTCAACAACAGGCCGGTGGAGGCCTACGGCAGGATGCTGGGCGCGGACGCGGCCCTGGCATGCCCCACCTACTTAGGCCTCCTGGCCGCGGCAGAGCAGCAGGAAAACGCTTTCCTCTACCGCTTCGACTACGACGACTACCGCTTCGGAAAGTACATGGGCGCGGCCCACGCCATGGAGATACCGTTCATATTCGGCAACCTGGACCGCATGCCGGCCACCTGGTTCTTCAACAAGAGGAACATCGAACCCGCCCGCGAGCTCTCCGACATGATCCAGGCATACGTTATAAACTTCGCCCGCACCGGGGACCCCAACGGCCCGGGCCTCGCGGAGTGGCCTCCGCTTGACCCTGACGATCAAACGCTCATGGTGTTCGACAAAGAGGTGAGGACCGAGCCCCTTGGCGTGCAGGAGGAGCGCTGCTCGTTCTGGGACGAGCACGCAGGCGATGTCGGGGGGTTCATGTCAAACTTCGGGGATGAAAAGTAAGGCGCCGCATCATTCAAAGGGCTCAGCCGGACTCTTCCAGGAGTTGTTTTACCATGTCCTCGACCTCGCCCGGCTCCGGGAACCTGCCCGATGAGCGCCTGGAGAACAGCGTGCTCCCTCCTGCCGTGACCTCGAAGTCGCCGGTGGCGCCCTTCTCGATGTCCGAGTCTACGCCCAGCTTTTTCTTCAATCTGTCCGCGAGGGCGACCGCCCTCGGCTTGTAGCCTCAAACACCGCAGTAGCTGATGTGGATTTTCATTTTAAATTCCTCCCCTTATAGCAATGAAAAACTTCACCTTTCATTCACTTTTGCTTTCTCGAGATGCGGATGCGGCTCCTCCGCCTTGAGAGGCATCTTTTCGAGCTCCTCCCACTCGAGCCGCACTGGCTCACTTAAAAAAATAACCTGGTAGGCGAACATCCTTGGCCATGCCCTGGCCAGGACATGGTAAGCCTTTGTTATTGCATCCAGGGCCTTTTTCACACCCGGCTCGGGCACGAGCAGGTGAAAGGGGATAGAGGCATATCGCTCCTCCGCGATGTTGAACCCGGCTGAGCGCAGCAGGTCCCTGGCTGTAACCAGTGTAAAGAAGCGCAGGTGCGACCTGTCCATCACACCCCGGCTGGTGTACTCGAACCTGCCGGCCAGAAGAGCCAGGCGATACACCCACAAGGCTATGTTGGGGACAGAGACAACAAGGGACCCATCCTCCTTCAACAGTCGCCGCGCCTTGATCAAAAGCTCTCCCGGCTCCGCCACGTGCTCCAGCACGTCGCTCATGATCACGCAGTCGAACTCGCGATCAAAGGGCAGGCGGTCCGCGCTTATGTCGGCCTGCACGTACCTGTCAACTTCCGCGGACACCACTTCCGGGGCAAGCTTGTCCACGCCCGTTACGTGACACCCCTTGATTTTCAGAGGCCGGGCGAGCATGCCCTCGCCGCAGCCCATGTCCAGCACCCTGGCGCCGCTCTTTACCAGATCGAGCACCTGGCTGTGGGAGCTGTATGGAAAGTCCTTGAACTCGTACCCCTTGCCCTGTACCGGGATGTATCTCTCCTTCCTGGAGATGCCCAGCCTGTGCAGCCGAAAGTCAAGCACCGACAGGCACACCCGGGCCGCGTACTTCATTCCGTCCACGTGGCATATCTCGTCGCCGTAATAAGTGGGTATGGAGACCTCTTTTATGCTTTCGCCCGCGGCCAGGCACTGGATTATTATCTGGGTGTCGAAGTGAAAGTCGTCCGTGTTCAGCTTGTAGTGTATGTTCTTAAGAACCTCTGTGCTGTAGAGCCTGTAGCCGGAGTGGAACTCCGTGAGACCCATGCCCAGCATGAAGTTCTCGAACGCCGTGAGCACACGGTTCCCGATGAGCTTGTAAAGGGGCATGCCCCCTTTGCGGGCGGCGCCGGGTTGCATCATCCTGGACCCGAACACCACCCTTGCTCCCTCATCCAGGGTGGGAAGTATCAGGTCGGGTAGATACTCTGGCGCGTACTGACCGTCTCCGTGCAGTAGGATCACGTAGTCGTATTCCTTTGCCAATGCATACTCGTACCCCAGCTTCTGGTTGCCGCCGTAGCCGTAGTTTCTGGGGTTCCTGTAGAGGGAGACCTTATCCAGCCTGCTTTTCCTGAGGTAGTCGCCGGCGACCTCGAAGGTCCGGTCAGGCGAGAAATCATCAAATATAAATATCTCAGTCAATATCTCGTAGACGGGCCCGGGAATCCTCTCAAGCACTTGCCCTAGCCTTTCCATGGCCCTGTAGGAAACGATGAACACCGCGTACCTGGGAAAGTCCGCTCCCAGCTTTTGCCTGTAATCCAGGATGGCCCGGACCTTGTCTTCATCAGGTCTTATGCGGTTATTTGTATCTTCTCTTGATCTCATTCCGGTTATTATGAGCCAATCATTTTACGACTAAGATAGTATCCCGGACAGAGCCGGTCAAATCCTCTAGATCGAGCATCGTATGGATAATAACTTAGAGATAGCTTACGGTGTACTGGAGCATTGGGAAAAAGCCGGTAAAGTAAGAGCGGAAAATTGGAGAGGTCAAAAAGACAGGAAATAGCTGTATGGGCTGGAGCGGCCTGGCTTCTGGCGCTTTGCCTGCTCTCTTATAAGCTCTGGTACAAGGTCTTTTTAACAACCCCCTGGGACATATGGCTCCGGGCGGCGTGGCAGGCCTTTTTCCTGGCTTTTCCACTGCTTTTTCAAGAGCCGGGAATAATATGGGGGCTGGTGCTGCTCCTTGCTTGCGAGGAGCTTGGCCGTTCGGCGCTTACAAGGCTGCTGCCCGAGAGGCCGCCTTTGTCCCTGTGCGCTGCTTTCGGTCTGGTTCTGATGGCTCTTATGGGGGTGATGCTGGGCTTTGCAGGGCTTTACAAGCCTGTGGTGCTTGTGGTGATAGTCTGCGTCCTACTGTTCGCCTCCGTTCTTGTAAATTTCTTTAGGATGCGAGTTTTTTCTGAAAAAGGGCCGCGTTACCCACTTGGCCCTTTGGAGACGTTTTTATTGGCCGCGGTGGGGGCCATAGTATTCATAACGGCCCTGAACCCCACCCTTTTCTACGACGCGCTCTACTATCACCTCCCCCTTCCCTCTCAATACCTTTTATCCGGTTCCACTGCTCCCCTTTCCTGGCACTGGTTCTCGTACTATCCCTCAAACGCGGAGGTGCTTTTGGGGGAGGCCCTTGCCGGGGGAGGGGTGCTATCGGCCCAGGTCTTTTCGGCCGGAGCCTGGCTTGTAGGCGTGCTCGCGCTCCGGGACCTGGCCGTGCGGTTCATGTCTCCCCGTGCCGGCGCTTATGCGCTCTTTGCAGGGGCGTTCAGCCTGACCTTCGCACTCTCCGCGCTGCTTGTGACCAATGATACTCTGGTGCTGCTTTTCAGCGCCTCGGGGTTGTACTGTCTCCTGGCAGCGCACGAGAGGGCAATAGATGGTGAGCTTGCAGGCATGGGCGGCTGGCTTATGTGCTGGGCAGTGCTGGCCGGCGGTTGCGCGGGCGTGAAGTACACCTCGTGGGTTACAGTGGCGGCTTTCCAGGGGATCATTGTATTGATCCTCTGCTTCAGGGCTGGCGGGGTCATTCGCCGGGCCGCGCCTGCTTTCATTGTTTTGATGCTGGTGCTTTGCCCCTGGATCATAAGGAACGTGATATATGCCGGCAACCCGGTGATGCCCGTGCCCTTCTTCGGCTTTACCGGCATGCCCGAAGATGCCTGGAATGCGGTGCGCTCGGACGTGCACTGGATGTACTGGAGAAGCGAGGGCTTTAAAAGCCTTTTATCTTCCCCCTGGTCAATGGTCTTCAGCGACTGGAGCACCTTGGCAAAGGAGTGGGGAACGGCCAGATTCATCGGTCCCCTGTTGTGGATGGGAGCGCCCCTCCTGCTTCTTTTCCGGCGTGGCCCAAGGGCTCCGGTAATGGTATTGGTTTATGGATTGTGTGCATTGCTTTTCTCATTGGTCACGGCAAAGATGATCAGGTTCGCGTATCCCGGGCTGGGTGCGATCGCGGTCATGGCCGGGACCGGGCTGTTCGCATGGAGCGAATTGTCCCGTGGATGTAAGCTGCCCCGCAGCATCGGCTTCATTGCCATTGTTCTTGCCGCGGCCCTGTGCATGGCAATGCTCATGAGAAGCACGGCCAACCTGACCGCGGGCTACCGGTATCCGAGAGCGGACGGGGACCTCGAGGCATACATGGGACAGCGGGCCGGGATCAATTCATTCCAGACCAGCACCATCCCCTTGCAGATCAAGGCCAACCAAAAGCTCCCGGAAAACGCGCGTGTGCTCATGGTCGGGGAGACCCGCTTCCTCTACCTTAACAGACCTTGCAAGGCCCCTTCCTTTGTAAACCGGAGTCCCTTGCTGGACCTGCTAAAAAACAACTCCCTCAGTGAAACTAGCGCAATCCTCGCTGACCAGGGCATAACCCACGTGCTCGTTTCCATGCCCGAACTGGAGAGGCTGAACAGATATGGAATAATGGGCCTCACTCCCGAACTGCAAAAAGAGGTGGATGATTTTGTGGGAAGCAAGTGGTGTCCGGTCGTTTTGAAGGATGACAACGTGGGCGCGACCCTGTGCAGGCTCGAGCCCCCTGGTTAGTCCTCCATGGAGTACATGACCAGGCCGGTGGCCAGCTTGGGGAAGAAGTAGGTTGACTTCTCCGGCATGATCCCGCCAAGGTCGGCCACACGGATGACGTCGCTCACCGGGCTGGGGTTCAGCATGAAGGCGAGCTGGTGCGGCGGTTTCTGCACAGCGTCCAGGATGCGGTCGTAGTCGGTCTCGTATGCGACGAACTTCTCGTTCAAAAGCTCCTTTGGCTTCATGCCCAGCATGCCGATCAGCACCAGGTCCTCGAGTATAACCACGTCCAGGCCGCAGAGCACCATGTCCTTCTCGGTCTCGCAGCTCCTGTAAAGCGCGGAGCCCTGTTTCAAGGTGAGAAAGTAGGCATTGCCCGAGACCCCGTCCACCAGCCCGAAGACCGTGCCCTCCCTGCCCCGCTCTTCAAGGCTCTTCATGAACTCGCGGCGGGTGGATCCCTGGTTGAGCGGGCTCGCCAGGGCCGGCTCGACCTGGAAGAAGTTCCCCAGTTTTTTCAGGAACCCGGAAAGACGCCGCTTTGGTAGGTTGTGCACCAGCCGGTGGTAAGGGAACACCACCAGGCCCTGGTGCTCCGCTGGCGTGAAGTATGCCATCACGAAGTCCGATCCCTGTGCGAACAGGGGCGAGGTCTTTTGCAGGTGTTTGCGGAGCGTTAAGGCTGTCTCGTAGCGGTGGTGTCCGTCCGCGATATACAGGTGTGTGCTGTCCAGGAAGGACTCGACCGCCCGCACCGCGGAGCGGTCGCGCACCGGCCACATCACGTGCTCGACCCCCTGCTCGTCCTCGCACCTTTGAACCTCTTTTTCGCTGCAAGGCCCAGAACCCAGTGCCTTTTCAACCTCGCCCTGCTTGTCAGGGTAGAGCATGAACACCTGGCTCAGGTTTGCCCGGGTGTGGAGCATCAACTGGAACCTGTCCTGCTTGGGGCCGGCCAGGGTCCTCTCGTGCGGCAGCACCCTCCCCTCCGAGTACT
This sequence comes from uncultured bacterium, assembly GCA_964650485.1. Taxonomy (GTDB): domain Bacteria; phylum RBG-13-61-14; class RBG-13-61-14; order RBG-13-61-14; family DATKZS01; genus CAZYTX01. The sequence goes on from CAZYTX010000007.1 coordinate 97,864, forward strand.
CGTGCAGCTCGAGCAGGGCCACGAACCCGGGCCTGCTCCTCTTCACTATGCCCTCCGGTGTCTTTACCTGGAAGTTCATCATGTAACGATAAAAGGCGGGCTCAGGGTCTTCCTTCAACACCCCGCTCGAGCGCCAGTCACGCCAAAGACGCGCGGCCCGGGCGTACCTATTATGTTTTTCCGTCTCCCCCTTTTCAGGCTCGGGCAGAATGAGTCGGATCACGTTGTGCCTCGACCTCTGCGCCAGCGCGGACCTCTCGTCCACGGAGATAACATCGTATGGAGGGGCCACCAGGTCGGAGAGGGCGGCCTCGGCCTCCCCGGGGTCGAACCTTATGCCTTTGAACGGCCTTACAATGCTCATGCCCCCTGCGCTCCCGAGACCTCGGCCTCAATGTCCTCGATCCTTATGATTCCCGGCCGTATAAGATCGAGACCGGAGTCAGCCACCCGCACCACGGTGGAGCCCGGCGGTCCGGGGAGCTCTCCTGCGTCAAGCACCAGGTCAACCCCGTGAGGAAGGCCGGCCGCGGCCTCTGAAGCCGTGCGGCCGGGCCCTTGTCCGCTCCTGTTTGCGCTGGTGGCTGTTATCGGCCGGCCCAGCATGGCCGCGATCTCCCTGGCCAACTCGCTTCCGGGCACCCTGATGCCGAGCTCTTCTCCATTGCCAAGGAGCGCCCTCGGCAGGTCCCTTTTCAAAGGAAGCACCAGTGTGAGGGGCCCGGGCCAGAACTTAGCAATCAATGCTTGTGCAAGTCTTGATGCATGCACCCACTTTTCCGCTGACTTTATGTCCGCCTCTATCACTGAGAGTGGAGCTTCCGGGTCCCGGGCTTTCAAGGAGAACACCCTTTCAATTGCTTCCGGGTTCCCTGCGTCCGCGGCCAGACCGTAGAGCCTCTCCGCGGGGAAGATCACTACCCCGCTTCTGCGGAGCGCATCCGCGGCGGACCGGGCAGCCTCCCCTGTTTTTCCAGGCTCAACCTTTATCCACTCCACTTTCCATCCCGCCCCTGTAGAGCATTGCCGAGCCTTTTTCAAGCCCGTAGAACTTTGCCACGTGCGCGCACTTTACAAGTGTTATAAAGAAGACCTCGCGGCCGCAGTCGTGCAGGCTCTCCAGGTTGGCCTGGCCCTTGGCCACCACCACTCCCGCGCTGAAAAAGAGGCGCTTCCACTCATCGGGAGCATTTTCCAGGTCCACCCCCATGTTGGGCTGGCCAGTGGTTATCAGCTTGATTTTACCTTGCGGCCCCTCGAGCCTGTCCAGGCCCACCTCAAGGGCATCCTCCATGGTGGCGTCGTTTAATGCGGGACCGCCTTTTACGGACACGGTCACATCTTTCCCCCTTGCAAGCAGACCCTTTATCAATACGATGTCAAATGCCAGCTCGCCGGCGTTGTCGCACAAATAGAGCACGTCTCCGGATTTTTCAAGAGCGTCTTTGAACCCGGCAAAGTGGTTCACAGCCCACGGGACCTCCAGCCAGCTCTCGAACATCTCCGGGTCGGCCTGCTCGGGTATGGTGGCAAGGTCCAGGCTGTTTCCAGCCAGGGCCCCGCGGATGGCCTTTTCAAGCCGCTCGTCCGCATCGGGGAGGGATTCAATATAGCCGGGGGCCCAGCCCTCCACTAACTCCATGGCCTTTTGGTTGTGCTCCTTTTTTATCTGTGCGAATGGGTCCTGTGTCCCCAGCGCGGAGCTTACCGCGTCCAGCACGTCCCTTGCAATCGCGGGCGGGACCCTTGTAAAGTCGTCATTGGCAAGGACTTTTAGCGCGGCTTTAGTGGCCTCCATGCGCAAAGGCTCGGGAGCGGACACGGCCTTTGCCGATGTATGGGCGAGCTTTAACAGGCACACGGAGCAGTCCGATACGCTTTTCATGGCGGGTCAGCTTGAATCCTTTTCCACTTCTTTTGCGGCCTTTTCAACCTTTTTTTTCATCCTGGAGGCGTGGGTCTTAAGCTTCCTGGAAAGGCCCGGGTCGGAAAGAGCCAGGATCCTCATTGCAAGATAAGCAGCGTTTTGGGCCCCGGCATCGCCCACCGACACAGTGGCCACCGGCACACCGGGCGGCATCTGCACGGTTGAAAGCAGCGCGTCAAGACCGGAGAGCGGCCCCGAGTTCATGGGCACCCCTATCACCGGCAGGCTGGTGTGAGCGGCCGCGGTCCCGGCAAGGTGCGCGGCCATGCCAGCGGCGCATACGACCACCTTCACTCCCCTGGCCTTGGCATCCTTTACAAGGCCCAGCGCCCTCTCGGGCGACCGGTGGGCGGAGGCCACGGTCATCTCAAAACCCACCTTGAACTCGGCGAGCACGTCCGCGCAAGCCTGCATCACGGACCTGTCAGACCCGCTTCCCAAAAGTATTAGCACGCTCTTCTTGGGCATCTCCTCCCCCTGTTTGGACACTGGACAAGAAAGAAAAAAGGTAACACAAGCAAAGCGCGGTTTCAAAAAGGGGTCAGGTTATTATTGACCGAAGCTCCCGGGCCGCGTCCTCGGGAGGAGCGGGGTTTATGTAGAACCCGGAGCCCCACTCGAAACCCGCCACCTGGGTGAGCTTGGGCATGATCTCGATGTGCCAGTGGAATGAAGGCAGGTCAGTGTGCAGGGGCGCGGTATGCACCATGAAGTTGTAGGACGGGTCACCCAAAAGCGCGGCCTGCTTTTTGAGCGCCAGGTTGAGTATTGAGGCGAGATAAGGTGTCTGCTGGTCGGTTATGGCCTCGTAGCATGACTGGTGCTGCTTGGGAAGAATCCAGGTCTCGAACGGCGACTTGGGCGCATACGGCGAGAGCAACACGAACTCCTGGTTCTCGGCCACCACCCTGACGCTGTCCTGGAGTTCCTGGGTGATCATGTCGCAGAACACGCACCTCTCCTTGAAACCATAGTACTGGTCCGAGCCTTTAAGCTCCTCGGTCACACGCTTGGGCACGATGGGGAGCGCGATGAGCTGCGAGTGGGTGTGCTCCAGGGACGCGCCCGCGTCCCTGCCCTTGTTCTTGAATATGAGGATGTAGTGCAGCCGGGGGTCCTTCTTCAGGTCAAGCACACGATCGCGGTAGGCCCTCACCGTGTTCTCAACCTCGATCTGCTCAAGCACGTCAAGGTTGCACTCGTGACGGGGCGTCTCGATTATGACCTCGTGAGCGCCCACCCCGTTCATCTTGTCGAACATGCCCTCGCCCACCCGGCCCAGGTCTCCCTCGATGGCCAGGGCCGGGAACTTGTTGGGCACCACACGCACGGTCCAGCCCGCGGAGTTCTGCGGGGTGCCGTCCCTGTAGGCCAGTATCTCGGGAGGGGTCTGTTTTTCATTGCCCTCGCAGAACGGGCAGGAGGACGGGTCCAGCACGCAGGCCTCGTCCGGGCTCTTGAAGTCGGACGGGCGCCTCTTCCTCTCGGTGGCGATGATGACCCATCTCCCGATTACCGGGTCTTTCCTGAGTTCCGGCATTGCTGACTACCTCCGGGTTTCTTATACTTGCCGCCGCGGAACAATTAATAAAAGCCCCGCGCAGACACCAACTTTCCCGTGCCCCCGGGGCCCCCTCGGCCAACGCGACTTACCAGTAAATCAGTTTACAGGGAGGAAAGCCCATGTCAAGTCCGGCAAGAGCTTGTGTCAATAGCTTGCAAGAGCGACTCCCAAGTCCAGGATGGAAGCTGGCTCCCCTGTAGCTTTCAGCTCGAGATAAAAAAACCCGGGGTGTGAGGAAAAACCCCGGGTTTTAACGGTCCGTATAATACCTAGAAGGGAATCTGCTCGGTGGAGCCTGTTATCCCTGTGGTGGTCTGGCCACCTATAACGTACATGTAGGCGTTCAACACCACCGCTGTGTGCAGTCCTCTGGGAACGGTCAGATGCGCAGAGGCATTGGGCCAGTTTATTATGGAACCATCCGCGGAAATGGCGCCCCGCTTAATGTTGTCAGTGGGACCGGTTCCAGTCTTGATGCCTCCGGACACGTAGAGCACCCCGTCTCCAACGAAGCAGTAATGACCGTATCTTGTCTCCAGCGTCTGCGAGATGTTCAAGTCCCAGGAGCCGATAGCGCCGCCGGCGCCTATTTCTGCACCATCAACCCCGGAGACGTCCGCGGGGTTTTGTCCCTGTATGGCATAAAGGTATGCCTTGGTTCCTTGCAGGTCAGGGTGGTTGCCTGCATGGGCCACTGCAAAGCCGTGCAGCGCTCTTGCGGTGGGCATGGCCTGATCGGGCGACCATGAGCCCAACGATCCGTCTGCCCTGATCTTGGCCTTTTCCACGCTGGCAAGATAAGTCGCTCCGTCGTATCCTCCTGCCGCGTACACGAACGTATCCCCGGATACGTCCACGGCAAGGGCCGCGGTCCCCCACCTTTTACTCTCTAACTGCCCGCTTAGCTCCTGCCACTCTCCCAGTTGCCCCCTCTCCAGGGGCGCGAGCATACCGGAAGCAGTCAACACGAGCCCGCTGCCCGGCTCCTCCGAACCCCTTACATCGCCCAGGTCAATGAACCTGGTGGAAATTACGTCGCTCTTTATCAACTTCAGGTCGGAGGCGCTCTGTCCGCGGTAGACGTTGTACCCGAGGGCTCCTTCAACCTCGCTCCAGGAAAGCTCCACCGAGTTCTGGGTGGACCCCAGGGTTATTGATACATCCGCGGGCAGGCTTACATATTGCTCGGCAACTGCGCACACCGCGTAGTAGTAGGCCGAACCGCTCTGGAGCGCTCCAATGGAGGTCTCCATACCGGTGGCGCTGATCTGGGCCGGCCCCTGCCTTTCCACCGGCGACGCTCCCGAGTCCGTGTACGAGGCCCCCATGACCTTCTCCTCGACAAGGTAGACGGTGCTTCCGCCCGCGGTCTCGGTCCTGTAAACGTTGTAGTAGAGTGCGTCCGGGCTTTCAGTCCAGGCGAGGTCAACCACCTGGCTGCCGCCCACGGTTGCGCACTCCTTGTCGGACGGCCCCGACTCGCCGTTCACCGTGACCGCTGATACCCGGTAGCACCACTCACCTGCTTGCAGGCTTGAAGGAGCCGTACTGGCGGTTGCGGTCAAGCTGGCGGTGTCAAAGCTCTCCTGCACCAGTGTGTCGCTCCCGTCGTCCGTGTATGACGTGGTCTGGCTACCCACCTGTGCCAGCCGGCGCTCGAACCCTGACCTGCCGTTCTCCGCCCGGTAAATATAGTAGGCGTTTACCTGTTCTCCCGAGGAGGGCGCGCTCCATGATAGCTCCACCGACCCCCGCGAGGACGTATTGACGGACACCGCGCTGGATGCCAGACCCTCGCCGTCCGCCAGCTCCGCGGATACCCGGTACACCCACGCGCCCGCAGGCAGGCTCCCCGAGGAGATGTAATCTGCGCTCAGGCCAAAGGGGGCGGCCGCGCTGGTAAGCAGCCGGGCCCTTTCCACCGTGGCATATGCATTGACTCCCTGGCGCGAGCCGCCGGCGATGGCGTAGATGTAAGGGGTCCCGTCAGAGGCGGTGTAGGATACCACGCCCAGGCCGCTCCGGGGAGTAGTGAGCGGCCTGGTGATCCTCCATGACCCCAGGTCCCCGAAGATGCTGGAGGAGGCGAACTCCACGTTCCGCAAAGCCGTGTTCCCGTCCTCGCCGCCCACTGCGTATATGAAGCTGTTGTCCAGGTCATCCACGGCCACGCCGGCGCCGTGAAGTTTCCTTGCAAGGTTGAGGCTCCGGCCGCTGTCCGTGAAGGGCCCCACGTCTCCCAGCTTGCCCTGGGCCGAGCTTGCCAGCTTTAGGCTGGAGTAGGTGTCGTACTGGCCGTCGGGGTTTACCACCGTGACCACGTATATGTCTATATCCAGGTCGGGGGGGACTTCCGCTGCGAGTTGCTGGGAGGTGGACTGGTTTAATGAGACGGTGAGGCCGTGCAAGGTAAGGTCATCAGGGTCGTTGCTTATGTATACTTCTATATCCTTCCAGACCTCGGTGTCTCCCTCATAAACAGTAGCTCCCGGCAGGAAGTTATTGCCATCAATTGACAAGGCTCCGCCGTCAGCAGCGGGCATGGTGGTGGGGGATATATCTTCTATCCTGGGCGCGACCTGGTCTGAGACCTGGAAAGCGTCGGCCAGGGTGCCCTCGAGTCCGCCGGGGTTTACAACTTTCAGGGTGTACCGGCCAACCGAGAGTCCGGCCTGGACAGTGGCTCTCAATGTGCGGGTGTCAATAAAGAGTTCGTTTTCCAGCTCCACCACGGCGCCGCCTTGCATCAAGGAAACCTGCGGCAGGGACACAAAGTCGGAGCCGGTGATGGTTATCTGGGTGTCCTCGCCCCCCCAGCCCGAGGTGGGAGACACCGAAGTCACTTCTGGAGGAGGGGACTGAGTTATCAGGAAAGCGTCCCCCAGCCTGGCGTTGCCGTCCGGGAAGCCGAGAACGAGGTCATACGGGGTGTCGTAAGGATAGCCCCCCCCGGGCACGGTGGCTGTGATGGTCTTATCGTCCACGTAGGATACGTTGGTAAGACCCCATTGCGCGCCCTCCTGAGCGTGGTCGAGCAACGCATTGCTCGGCGCCTGCGGGAACCCGCTCCCGGTGATGGTTATATCCGTGTCATCAAGGAAGTAACCGCTCGAGGGGGTCACCCCAGATATGCTCTCGGAAACGCCGCCGTCACCGCCAGAGCTGCCCCCGCCGCCTCCGCAAAAGCAAAAGAGACAAAAAGATACAATAGAGACCACGATTCCAAATACATGCCCCTTCTTCATTCCCTCCTCCTCGTAAACTAGATTATAAATATATGTAGCAAAATCCGTGCCGTATGCAGTCCATATCACCGTTGATGTAACCAGCCTTATTCTCTGTAAAAAAAACCATAACTTCTTCCCGGCCTCTGGGTGTACATAAAATTTTTGGTAATATCTTGCGATGTTCTCGCAAAGTTTACATAATGGGTTTTGTCGGCTCAATACAACTGACATACATAAACATATACAACGCCTTTTTCTGCCAAAACCTTTATGCGCTCCGGTGCATGAGCTATAATACCCATCAGGAGTTTTTGCTCGAATGAAGGTCCTGGTTATAAACACGGGCAGCTCGTCCATAAAGTACAGCCTGTTCGACATGGACGCGGAGGAGACCCTGGCCGCGGGGCTGGTGGAAAGGATAGGGGAACAGGGCGGAAGGGTGGTGTACAACAGCCCGGGAGCTGGCGGAGCGCACATGGTAAAAGAGCGGGACGTCCCGGACCACCAGGAGGGCATGGCCCTTATCCAGGAGCTCCTCGCCGGCCCGGACGCGGGCGTGATCCAGGACCCGTCCGAGGTCCACGCGGTGGGGCACCGGGTGGTGCACGGGGGCGAGGATTTCCAAGACCCTGAACTGATTGACGAGCAGGTGATAAACGCCATCGAGAAGAACGCGCGGTTGGCGCCTCTGCACAACCCCGCGAACCTCACAGGCATCCGCGCCGCACAGAAGCTCTTCCCCGCGGCTCCCCAGGTCGCGGTGTTCGACACCGCGTTCCACCAGACCGTGCCTCCCATGGCGTTCCATTACGGGCTGCCTTACGAGTTCTACAAGACCCACAAGATAAGGCGCTACGGTTTCCACGGGACATCGCACCAGTACGTGGCGGAGCAGGCCGCCAACTACCTCGGAAAGCCAATTGAGAAGCTCAACCTCATAACCGTGCACCTGGGCAACGGCGCCAGCATCACGGCCATACGGGCGGGCAAGAGCGTTGACACCTCCATGGGCATGACCCCGCTGGAGGGACTTGTCATGGGCACTCGGTGCGGTGACCTGGACCCGGCCATATATTTCTATCTGGCCGAGCACTTCCAGATGACCATACCCGAGATCGAGTCTTTGCTCAACAAAAAAAGCGGGCTCAAAGGCATATGCGGGTCGAACGACATGCGAGAGATTCTTGAGAAGAGGAGCGTCGGCGACCAGATGGCCGGCCTGGCGCTCGACATCTACGCCTACCGGATCAGGAAGTACGTGGGCGCATACATGGCTGTGCTGGGCAGGGTCCAGGCCATAGTGTTCACCGCGGGCATTGGCGAGAACGCTGCCGAGGTCCGGGCCGAGGCCCTCTCGGGCATGGAAAGCTTAGGCGTTTCCATTGACCCGGAAAGGAACATGAACCGGGAGGGAGAGACATTCGAGATAAGCGCGGGACACAGCCCTGTAAAGGTCCTGGTCATCCCCACCAACGAGGAGATGGCCATAGCGAGACACACGCTGGACAAGGTAAAAAAGAAGTGACGCCTTATCACTTAACCCTGTCAAACCTCTCCGAGACCTCGGACCAGTCCACGACCTTCATGATGGCCTCCAAATACTCCGAGCGCCTGTTCTTATACTTCAAGTAATAGGCGTGCTCCCACACGTCTATGACCATTATGGGTATGGCCCCGGCCAGGTGCTGGTTCTCGTGCTTTTCCACCTGGAGCGCCAGGAGCCGCCCGCCCATGGGCTCGTAAGCCAGCACCCCCCAGCCGCTCCCGGAAACCGATGCCGTGGCCGCCTTGAAGTGGCTCTCCAGTTCCTCCTGCCCGCCGAACTGCGAGCTTATGGCCCGCTTGAGAGCGCCCTTGGGCTTCCCCGGTTTTGGCGAGAGGTTCGAGAAATAAAGGGTGTGGAGCACGTGGCCTGAGCCGTGGAATGCAAGCGCCCTGGAGAGCGAGTGCATCCTGGAAAAGTCATTATCTTTCCTCGCCTGGTCGAGCTTTGCAAGGGTGCTGTTAAGGCCAGCTACGTAGCCGGCGTGGTGCTTGTCATGGTGTATGGTAAGGGTCCTCCGGTCCAGGTGCGGCTCGAGCGCGTCGCTCTTGTAGGGCAGCTCCGGCAGGACATACGTGGTGGTCCCGGACTTTTTAGCTGCCGCCTCGATCCCGGGAAACCCCGCCCACGCCACGGTCGCGGCAGAAGCACCCATAAAACCAATCCATCCCCTTCTTGAAAAGCCTTGCATGTCATTCCTCCATATACAAATCTTCTGCGGTCAAGTTAGCTACGATAAAAGCATTGTCAAGACGTTATTAGAGGGCCTATTTGACTGTTTCAAGTCCTGTGTTCATCCCCGGAGTTTGCAATATCATCCCTGATGTAGCATGTATGCAATGCGTTGCGCAAACCCCATTGCAAACACAGGGGAAAAAACAACGGTCCCCTCAAAGGCTCTCCAGTGTAAATCTCCGAAATCAATGCCGAAAAAATATTTTGCCACGCTTGCCAGCATGTTGGCACGCTGGATGCTTCATAATCAGCCAGGAGGTGCAAGGCCATGGAAACAAAGAAATTCGACTTCTCCCAAACCGGTCTTTTCATGGTGTCCGTATACCCTCGCGTCAGGGACGGGGTGTTCGGAAACATCGAAGACCAGCGCATGTTCTTAAACGGCGGCGGCCAGATCATCTACCACCAGTTCCCAGATTCAATGCAGCTCCGCCCGGGCGTCTCCCTCCAGGAGTTCCTCCTCATGCCCGACTCCGTACACGGAATAATCGCCATCTCCGATTGCCCAGACATCAAAACATGCGATCGGGAAAAAGATTGCATCGGCGCAACCGTGCAACAATGCCGCGCAATCATACCAGGTAAAATCGGAAAGCCCGCAACCAGGCTCATTGACGTCATGGTGGACCACCTCAAAGACACCAGCACCCATAAGATCGCCATGTCCCGCGGCCAGGACATATCCACCGAGTCCATGTGGCAGCTCGGTTACTTCCAAAAGCCGGTAAGGGACCAGCACGACCTGGACCACTCCGTCAGGTTCCTCAGAAGGAGCCACACTGAGTACGTGTTCACACAGGAGTCCTACGACGAAATGGCGCCCAAGTGCCAGTCCTGCGGAAGGCTCCTTGCAAGCAACGGGTAGCATCATCTGCCGAGCTCCACGATCTCCGTAATAATCGAGTCCTCCAACTGAATCAGACCGATCGAGTGGCTCGGCGCGAAACGCCTGTCAGTCGGGCTGCCCGGGTTCAGCATCCTCACACCGTCCACCTCCTCGTCAAAAGAGTAATGCGAGTGACCGAAAACGATAAGGTCAACATCATCGAACTCTGCCCGCACCCGCTGCTCAATGCCCCCGGGGCCGCCGCTCCCGTGCATTACACCGATACGAAAGCCCCCGGCATTGACAACAATCTTCGCAGGAAACCTCGATGTTATCTCACCGGGGTCCATGTTGCCAGAAACCCCTTCAACAGGCCCGAACTCCGAAAGAGCTGTCACCAATCCGAACGACACGAAATCCCCCGCATGGATGATCAGCTCAACGTCAGCGAACCAAGGCATTACAAGATCGCACAACTCCGAAGCATCCATGCTCACCTTGTTTATGTACCTGCTGGCAGCTTTCTTTAAATGGAAACCCCCGCCAGAGACGTGAGTGTCAGAGATAACACCTATCTTCATTTCAAACACCCGCCATCAAAAAACCATGTAACCAGCTTCACCTAACATAAAGCGCCTGACCCGAAAACCCGGGCGATTATATCTGTGCGCCCGCGAAAAATCAAAACACTGTTAACCGCCTCGCCCGCGTTTTTCTCCGCCATCCCTGATATCAATGTTTTCAAACTCTTACGCATCTATGAAATCCGCCGGAACCCCGTCCGCCGTATACCCGTGTGTACGGCGCCGTTTACACGCGCAGCCGATACCGTTTCCCCATGTAAACGCCAAAACACGCCGCCAAGTAGTACTTGGAACCATATCGCCCCGGCTACCTGCACGGTGCTTCTTTGTGCACAATGACGGGGCGGTTTGTAACGGGTAACCCACACAGCTTGCTGTGTGGGCGCCTGCCTGCCCTGTCTGCGTGT
>CAZYTX010000008.1:0-37486 GCA_964650485.1 uncultured bacterium
TTCGTGGTTTCAAAAAAACAGTTTCGGACCCCGGAGATTATTTTGGACAGCAGTGGAATGGAATATAACCTGCTCATAATGAGCGACCTCCACATCGCAGCCAAGGCCGCGCTGGAGCGGAACAAGGAAGTGAAGAAAAGCGCTTCCTTCCAGTTGCCCGCGCTGCTGCATTACTACAGCGAGCACAGGCTTTACGAGATGCCGTGGAGGCTGGTGGTCGCCGGCGACTTCCTGGACTTCACCGGGGTTGTGGAGACGCCCTCCGAAAAGGAGCTGGAAGAGGCCGGGATAAAACCCTCCATGGACAGGCGCAAGTTCGGGCTGCGCGAGACACCCTGGGAGTCTACTTGGAAGCTCAGGCGCCTGGTGGAGGACAACCCAGACGTGTTCAAGGCCCTGGCCAGGTTCATCATGAAGGGAAACGAGCTCTTCATCGTTTCCGGGAACCACGACGTGTACTTCATCTGGACGGACGTGAGAAAAGCCCTGCTTGAAAAGCTCGCCGAGTCTGCCCGGGACCTGGGCCACGAAAGGGACACCGCGGTCAGAGAAATAAACTCGCGGGTCCAGTTCAACCCCTGGTTCTACTACGAGCCCGGAGAGCTGTGGGTGGAGCACGGGCACCAGTTCGACCCCTATAACTCATTCTTATACGTACTCGCGCCCTTCCACGCCAGAAAGAACGAGACCGCGCCCGCGGTGGGGCTCATGGCCCAGCGCTACTTCTCCAACCGCGTGGCCGGCCTGAACCCCTACGCCGAGAACATCGGCGGGTTCTTCGAGTACCTGCGCTGGATGCTGAGGAGCCAGAAGATAAACACCATCCGGGTGATGTGGTACTACCTCGAGTCCGCCACCCTCGGCATCATGAGGAGCGGCAGGCTCCGGAGCAGGGGGCTTTTGGGCGTGCAACTGGGCGAGGAGGAGAGGCTGGAGCAGAAAACCGGGGCCCCCAGGAAGGTGCTGAGGAAGATAAGGCGCATGCACAAGCCGCCCATCGCCCGCTCCCCATTGCTCACCGCCTCCATGGTGCACATGGACAAGACACTGGTGACTTTCGTATACGTTTTCCTTTTGTTCTTGCTGCTCAAGGCGGACCACTCCATTGCGGGAAAGGCACTGGGAGCTCTCCTACTGCTAACCTCCAACTACGGCCTGGTGACGCTCATGAGCAAGAGGAAGGGCAGGATGGAAAGGAGGGGCTTCTTCAGGACCGCGGCCAGGGTGGCAAGGACCGCGGGCGTCCGCAACGTGGTCATGGGACACCTGCACGAGCCATACATGGGCAGCATGGGAGAGAGCGTAAGGGTGTACGGGCTGGGGGCATGGACCTCGAGCCACGGCGGCGTGCATACCAGCCTGTATCACGCAGTGGTCCCTTCATACGTAATGGCCACCGGGCCCGCGGGCAACAGGCGGCTCATCATGTACTCCTGGGACCAGAGAAACGAAAGGCCCATACAGGGGAGGGAGCTCTCCCGCATGGAGATACTGGCGGCGTGACAATCAAAACCACACCTTGCCCTGCAGTCCCTCCAGCCATGAGAGGAAGTCATCCGACAAGTAGCGCCCGAACAACCTGTCCTGCTTCTCATTGCTGGTGAGGGCCTTCCTGCGGAGGAGCATGTAGTCCCCGATCTTCATCCCTCTCACCCTGAAGAGCTTGCTCCAGAGCATGCGGTGGCTGTGCAGGAGGTACGACCTGTACTGGACCGGGCCCAGGAGCATGCGCATGGACCTCGGCAGGTCGAGAATATTCATAATGTTGAACCGGACCGCGTTTATTGCGAGCTCGGGGAACACCGGCAGCTTGGCGTCGTGGAAGAACATGTCTTTCACCTGGTGATTCTCGGATAGCTCTTCCCAGCCCTGGGTGCCGGGCAAAGGCATGTAGTCGGCCATGCGAGGGTCGTCGCACACCGTGCGAGCATCCATGTACCAGGTGTCCTCCCCCTGGTGGATGTCAGGGTGACCGGATATGAAAACACCTATCACCATTATATTGTTCCTGCGGAAGCGGCGGTATAGCTCCCGGTAGTCCTCGATGGCGGGCGCGGCCCTCATGCCCTTGCCCATGCACTTTTTCAGCACCTCCTGGTCCAGGGACTCGAACCCGAGCAGGGTCACCCTCATGCCCGCCCGGGAGAGCTTGTCCACCAGCTCCGGCCGCTGCAGCACCGTGTCAGTGCGCAGAAACGACATCCACACCGGCATGTAAGGCGCGCGTATGAATGCGTCCGCGAGCTCGGAGAGGTATTCGGGGTCGTTTCCGAACCCGTCGTCGAGCACGTTAATCTGGCGCACATTGCGCTCGGTGAGGAGCCTTGCCTCGGTGAGCACCCTGCCGATGGACTTGTAGCGCTGTGTGCCCTTCCAGTAGGGCGGCACCGCGCAGAACTTGCACCTGAAGATGCACCCGCGGGAGGTCTCCAAAGAGCCCACGTAACCGCCCCCCTTTGCGAACATGCAAGGGTATAGCTGGAAGTTTATGAGGTCGTAATCGGGCACGGGCGACTCGTCCAGGGTCTCGATCTGTGGAGGGGCCTCGGTCCGCACCAGCTCCCCGTCGCGCCTGAATACGACTCCGGGTACGCGCTCGAACCTGCGGGACCCCCCTATCTCGTTCACCAGGTCGGTGAAGGTGAGCTCGGCCTCCCCCTTGACAACGAGGTCAACGCCAAGGTCCAGCCAGCGCTCCGGGTACATGGCCGAGTGGTGCCCCCCGGCAATTATGAACGCCCCCGGGTTAAGACGCCGCACCTGCTTTATCAGCACGGCGTAGTTAATGGCGCCGTACGAGGAGGCGATGTTCATTCCCACCACGTCGGGCCAGCGCAGCATGTCGTTGTAGCGCTTCATGGTGACGGGCTCGAAGAAGCCCTCCACGAAGCGCATCTCGTGGCCCCGCGGCAGGAGCCTGGAGAGCACGGGGAAGGTGAGAGCCGGGCAACGGTAAAGCTCCCTTCCAAAGTCGCTCTGCACCGGCCAGCCGGTGTAGTAGTCTTTCGGATTGATCCCCAGGATCTTCATGAAATGTACCGGTAAAGGGCAGCCTGCATAGCTCCGCTATGTGGGCGAGCGCAGCGAGCAGGTCATGTTCGCAGCTTTCAACACTGTTTTAAGTTAGCATAACGCTCCGTCCGCTAAAACCGCGCTCATCACAGGCGCGGGCGAGGTGGAAACAAGCCGGGAAGCAATCGCGAGGGAGGGGGAAGGACTTTTCCGGGAAAGGAGAACACGCGATTATAAAGCGTATATAAAAATCAGGGGCTACTCCCCGCCCGGGTCCCACATGCCCAGCATACTCTTCCTGGCGAACTGCTCCAGGCGATGAAAAAGCTTCTGATACTGCTTGTTCCCTGGGGAACTGTTCACCCGGGCGTACCCGTTCATCACCAACTCGGCGTTAACGAACACGTCGGTGCCAAGATATACGTACGCCAGGCGCCTGCCCTTGTCATCCCTGGGACCGAAGATAAAATGCACGGTCTTGCCCTTCATGAGCTTCCTCTGGAACTCCTTGGCCTCCTCGTGTATCTTTGTCTCCCCCTTCAACTCCTCCGGGAACTCGATCCCGATGAAGGTCACCTTGCGGCCGTCTTCCAGCTCGAAGGTGTCGCCCGATATTATGCGCCTTACCTTCCCGGAGTTCACATCGGGACGGGGCTCCTTGCCCCATTCCAGGTAGCGCCTCTTGATCTCGGCCAGTTGCCGGGCGGTGACCGGCGAGCCGGGGGCCCCCTCCATGTCGGGGGGCGGCTCTCGCCTGGTCTTTTCCCTGGCCGGGGAGGAGTGGTCGAAGAACCTGTAATTTCCGTCCCCGTCGCGCTCGTAACCTATGCCCGAGGGCGCCACAAAGCGCTTTACGTCGTGACGTATTATTTCGCGGTACCTTTTGGGGACCTTGTCGAGACGGTCGGTGGCGTGATAACTTCCGTCGGGGCCGGTCCAGGTATAGCTTATTGCGAAGCTTGCCTCGCACACGAATAAAAAGGCCGCCAGCATCAAGCAGGTCCGCATGTTCATCTCATCCCTCCACAGCGCGTTTTCTTTGACAAGCTCTTTGACCTTTACAAATATTTTATATACAACTGACAAATATTGCAAATGCGTGCTTGACACAAAAGAGCCCCTTATATAAGATGCGCCTGGGACCGCATGGGAAGGACTCTTAAAGCATACGAGCGAAGGTTCAAAATGGTGGAGGCAAACGCGGTATGGCAGCGTTAAGGATAGCGATCGGCCAGATCAACACCCGGGTGGGCGACTTCTCAGGGAACGTCCGCAAGGTCCAATCCTGCATAGAGCGGGGGGAGCGCGCCGGTGCGGACCTGATGCTCTTCCCGGAGATGTGCGTTTGCGGCCACCCGGTGAAAGACCTTGCTTTCAGTGGCTCGTTCATGAAGGCGTCCCGGGAGGCCATGCAGCGCATAGCCGGGTCCACCAAAGGATCGAGCGCGGTGGTGGTCGCCGGCGGCATGGAGGAGGACGTGGTGTCTTTCAACGCGGCCGCTATAATGCAGGGGGGCCAGCTCCTGGGCTGGACCAGGAAGAGGCGCCTGTTCTGCTGCGCGGATTTTGACGAGACCCGCTACTTCTCGGCAGGCCAGCGGCCACTGGTGATAGAGTCGGACCGGTTCCGGGCCGCGGTGACCATAGGCGAGGACTTTGCCTACCCGGTCTTCCCGGCCGAGGTGGAGATGCTTATAAACCTGTGGAACGAGCCCTATCACTTCGGCCACCGGCCGGTGCGCGAGCAGATGATGGTCGAGCGCGCCAAAGAGGACGCGGTGGCCATCGTGATGGTGAGCCCGGTGGGAGGCCAGGATGATATGGTGTTCGAGGGCTCGAGCTGCGTGGTGGACGGCTTTGGTGAGCTGCTTGCAAGGGGGGGCGCCTTTTCCGAAGACCTGCTGCTGGCCGACCTCGACCTCGATGAGCTTAAAGCCTACAGGGAGAGGGTGCTGCACTCTTCGCAGTCGGACCCGTCCCACCTGCAAAAGGCGCGCAGGCTCGCGGTGCGCACGGACCTTGCGGCCGATAAGAAGTCCAGGTCAAAGCGCCATGTAAAACCGTTGTTGAAAGGCCCGGAAGAGCTTTTCACCGCGCTGGTGCTTGCCACCCGCGACTTTGTTCAAAAAAACGGCCTTAAAAAGGCCGTGGTCGGGGTCTCGGGAGGGGTGGACTCGGCATTGACCGTGGTTATCGCAAGGCGGGCCCTGGGAAAAAGCAGGGTGATGGCAATCTCCATGCCCGGCCCCTACACCTCGTCCTCAACCAGGAAGGACGCGAAGCTGATGGCAAGAAATCTGGGAGTCGAGTTCATCGAGGCGCCCATTAGTAACTCCTTCCGCTCCATGAAGAACACGCTCGCGCCCGCTTTCAAGGGCGCATCGCCCGACGTGACCGAGGAGAACATGCAGGCCCGTATAAGGGGACTGACACTCATGGCCGTTGCAAACAAGAGCAGGGCCGTGGTGCTGGCCCCCGGGAACAAGAGCGAGGCCGCCGCAGGGTACTGCACCCTCTACGGCGACACCGCGGGCGGGTTCGCGCCGCTCTCGGACGTGTACAAGACCCAGGTGTACGAACTCGCCCGCTGGTACAATGAAAACGCGGGCGAGGAAAGAATCCCGGAGTCCATACTTACCAGGGCACCTTCCGCGGAGCTTGCCGCGGACCAGGTTGACCAGGACGTGCTGCCGCCCTACCCTGTCCTCGACCACATCCTCTACGGGCTTCTGGAGAGGGGACTATCCATGGACGAGCTGCTTGCAAAGGGAGAGGAACAAGCCACACTGGAGAAGGTGATAAGCATGCTCATGCACGCCCAGTTCAAGCGCAGGCAGTCACCCATGGGACCGACCGTTTCCGAGCGGCCGCTCTCCGAGCTCAGACTGCCGGTGTCCAAGACCATCGGATGGTGGGCGCCCGCAACCGGCCCCGGCAAAAAGGAAAGCGAGAAAAAATCCAGCAAGAAGAGCGCGGCCGGCAAAAAAAAGACCGCGGAAAGGCAGCGGAGGGGTACAAAGCAAGAATGAGGAGGAAGCAGCCGTGTCTATATGCCAGGGCGTCGGCTGCGGCTACGGCCCTCATGGTGCTCTGCCTGCTCCTTGCAAACTGCGGCGCCAGGAAGAACCAGGGGCCGCCCTCTTCATGGATGCAGGAGGGCGCAGAGCGCATGGACCGCGAGTAATTCTACGGCGTGGGCTGCGCCCGGGCCGGCATAAAAAGGAGCAAGGTGGAGGAGGCCCTGGAAAGTCGGCGCGAGGCCGCACCTTAACCGGGTAAACGCCGAAGCGCCGTTGCGTAAATGCAGGCAACAGGATAAAGGTCCCGGAGATGGAGAAGAAGCACAGAAGCGGGAAGGGAATGCTTATACGTGAGCAGCTTGAGCGCCTGGAGCACGAGACCCTCTCGCCCCTGGCCAAGAAGAGCGATGAAACAAAGGGGAGGACCCGGCCGGAGAAGCCCTGCCATGTGCGTCCGGCTTTCCAGCACGACCGCGACCGTGTGATCCATTCCAAGCCCTTCAGGCGCCTCAAGCACAAGACCCAGGTGTTCCTCGCTCCCAGGGGGGACCACTACCGGACGCGGCTCACCCACACCATCGAGGTCAGCCAGATAGCGCGCACCATTGCCAGGGCCCTCTTCCTCAACGAGGACCTGACCGAGGCCATCGCCCTGGCCCACGACCTGGGGCACACCCCCTTCGGCCATGCGGGAGAGTATGCGCTCTCCGAGGTCTTCCCGGGCGGGTTCCACCACTGGGAGCAGAGCCTGCGGGTGGTGGACCACCTGGCCATGGACGGCCGGGGCCTGAACCTCACCTTCGAGGTCAGAGACGGCATCTCCAGGCACTCCAAGGGCAGGGACAACCCCATCCTGCCGGACAGGGAAGACGAGTTGCCCGAGACCCTGGAGGGAAAGATAGTGCGGGTGGCCGACATCGTGGCATACACCAACCACGACACCCAGGACGCCATACAGGCGGGACTTATCAAGTCCTCACAGGTGCCGGACGAGTGCCGCAAGGTGCTCGGGAGGAACAACTCGCAGAGGATAAACGCAATGGTCACGGACATCATAGTGGAGACGGGTGCGCTCGGGGAAAACAGGATGGGGATGAGCGGGCCCGTGCTCCGTGCCACCGAGCGGCTGCGCGAGTTCCTCTTCGAGACGGTGTACGACAACCCGGTGGTTAAAAAGGAGTTCGTGAAGTCCCGCCGCGTGATCCAGGAGCTCTATCACTTCTTCGTATCAAAGCCGGACGCGCTCCGAAGGTACACGGGAAAGAAGGACTTCCAGTACCCGGTCGAGCGCGAGTCCTGCGACTTCATCGCCGGCATGAGCGACCGGTACGCGCTGTTCGTCTACGACGAGCTCTTCATTCCCAAGCCCTGGTCATACTGACTCCAAGGCATATCATTTTTTTCCAAAATAAAGCGTTTATCCCACGCAAAGGCGCAAAGGACGCAAAGAATTCGGGATATTCATTGCCGAAAACAGCACAGGAAGATGAGACCAAACCTTGGGATTGACCTTTAGTTTTCCTCTGCGCCTTTGCGCCTCTGCGTGAGAAAAGTCTTTGCTTCCATTATCTATTTCGGACAGCAATGAAAAAAGATATAGTGTGGAAGGTGAAAGTTCAGATGAGCAGGCATTCCTGCAGCCGCGCCAGCGGGCTCTGCCTGTGTGCAAGCTCTCTCGACACCCTCCTGGTAAAAAGCCTCATAAGCTGTCTTCCGAAGCGGGTGACGGTGATGGACTTTACCTCCAGGGTCCCGGGCGAGTGGTTCCAGGTGGAGTAATCTATTACCCCGGTCTCTTTCAGCGCGAACATGATCTGCCGCTCCACCACGTCGTGGAAGAGCACGTACCTTGCAAGGAGCGCGTCCTGCCTGTCCACTCCCGGCTCCGGGTCCAGGGACCACTCCCTCTCGGGCGGCAGCTCTGACAAGAGGGCCGCGAACCCGTCCTTGTGCTCCTGTGCCCAGCGCGACACCCTCCTGGCCTCGCTGCTGCCCAACTCCTCCCATGAGAGGCGGTTCCAGGTGGCGTCTATTATAAGGGCCAGTTGCGTGTCCTGCTCCAGGTCCAGGTAGGACTCCGCCCTGGGGGTGAGCTCCAGCACGTTCCTCTGGTTCTTTGTTGCGAGGCCGAGGTCAAGGGCCATTTGGAAGAACCAGGTGATCCTGACGGATGCGTTCATTCCCTTCCTGGAGGGTATTTTCTCGGGAGTGGAGAATCTCTGGTTGATCCTGCTTATATGCTTTCGCGGAATCTTTGCGTTGGCCTGGGTGAGCTTTATGGGAACGTTGGCCGCGTAGTCCAGGAAAAGTGCGAAGTCGAGAACCGCGGGCGTGTGCTCGGTGTCCATGTTGGATGCCAGCATCCACACCTGCCTGTCTATGTGGTGCTCGTGGCCGAGTGCTATGCTGGCGTCGTCTTTTATGGGGCCTCCGCATGCGAAGTCCTCCCATGCGTCCGGGAGGGGGTTGAAGTACTCGTCGTAGCGTGCGCAGAAGTAATCCCTGCACTCGCACACGGTCATGAGGTCGTCGTGCTCGGCCTCGCTTATCCTGCCGCTCTGATAGAGGTAGTCGTAGAAGCGCCTGAAGGTGCTAAGATATGCGGCCAGGTCGGACTTGGACCCGCCCACGTTTCGGAGGAACCACGCTCCAAGGAAGTCTCGTATGATCTCGCCGTCCACCCGGTCTATCTGGCGGGGCCATTCCTCGACCAGGTAGGCGTGGAGGAAGAAGCGCAGCTTGTCCTTGTGGCGAAGAGAGGTGTTCCTGCTCATCCCGGACACGCACAGCATCCGGTGGAACTCCTTTATCATCTCCTCTGAACGATGTGTGTTCATCATACCCAGCGGGCCTGTGCACGCGAACCCTTAAATAAACTATTAGCATAGAGTGCGGGCTCTTGCAACCGGGTATCGGACTTCAAGCCCTGCTGCTCATGTTGTAGCGCACCACCCTGGTCCGGGGCTGGATGGTGTCCCCGAAGAAGCGGTTTCTGAGCTCGCGGAAGCGACCGGTCGCGACAAAGCCCTGAGCCAGTGCCCTTTGCAAGGGGCCGGGGCCGCCGAATGAGCCCTCCACCTTTTCCCTCACCCCTCTCACCATGTCACTCATCTCCGGGGTTGGCACCAGCCGCTCCATGGCCAGAAGCAGGACCTCGTTACGCCACATCTCTGCCTCGTGAAAGTCGGCCAGCACGCGGTGGTACGGGCTCGAAGAGCGCCTGAAATTCTGCCAGGCCGAGTAGTCGGCCTCAATGTAGCGCATGATGGAGGGACCGAGCTCAAGGAAGTCGCGCCGGTAGGCCTCCTCCTGCACCTCTTCGGCCTCGGTCAGGCTGAACCGGGGATGGATGAACCACGGCTGCTTGAAGGCGTGCCACTCCTCGAAGGGTATGGCCGTGAGTATCCTCTCCTGCTCCTCCAGCCTGTCGTACAGTGGAGTGCCGGGCGCGGGAGAGTAGTGGGCGAACTGGCTGAAGGTGGGCCTTAAGGCCAGGTGGTCGTCTATATCCTCGCGTATGTTTTCCCTGGTGTGCTCGTCCAGAAGCAGTATGGAGCTGAGTATGGTCTTCACCCCGCAGGAGTGCAGCTCGGTCACCAGCTCCTTCAAGTCTATGCCCTTGTTCTTCCTGTATCCGGCGAACTTGCTCTCTCGCCCTATCCACAGCAGGCTGGCCCCCATCTCGGCCACCCGCCGGGGACCGAACTCGGCCACCTTGTCCGCGGAGCCGAACACCAGGGTGTTGAAGACCTTGCCGCTGTCCACCACGCACTTCCTGAGTTCCTCGGCCCGGTCCAGGTCCAGGAAGAAGTTGTCGTCGCCTATAAAGCACAGGTGGCTGGAGCGGTACTTCTTCTCCATCCGCACCATCTCATCGAAGAGGGCCTTGCCGCTCTTTATGAGCTTTATGTGCCGCCTGCCGAAGAAGTGGCTGGGGCAGCAGAAATCGCACCCGTATGAGCAGCCCAGGCCCACCACTATGTGGGGGTAATACTTTCCGAACACGGGCACACCCAGCATCTCCCGGACGATGCCGTACGCGTCAGGGTTCTTGAACTCGAACTCGGGCGATTGGCCCAGCAGGTCCCGCATGAAGCTTATGCCCTCGCCCACGCACACGTAGTCCACGTCCATCATCTCCTCGATGTGCTTTATGTTGGCACAGAACCCTCCCAGCACTATAGTGGAGCGCGGGGAGAGCTTTCGGGTCTCTTCCACCATCTTCTTCACTTTCTGGAAGTTGGGCATGATGGACCCTATGCCCACTATGTCGTAGCCCTTTTTTACTTCTTTTCTGAACCTCTCCAGGGTGGGGAAGTCGAGCACGGTGGTGGGTGTCTCTATGTTGTTTGCTATGGCGTGGAGGCCGAAGGTGTTCATGAAGGCGCGCATGGAGAATATGCCCTGGGCCCTGGTAAGCTGGTTGTGGAACAGCTCGATCTTGGACTCTTTGCGGCCGTAGATTCCGTCCACACCGAAGGGCTTGAATACCGACGACAGAAGAACTCTTGGATGCATCACGTCCTAGGATAGCGCATAAAGCCCGGGCTTGCAGCTTCTCACTTCCGCTCTGGAAGGGAGTCGAGCCCGCCTTTGTAGACCTCCCAGCTCACTTCCAGGTCGGTGGACCGGCCCGGCTTCAACTCTACCTTAGGCCCCTGCACCTCCATCTCCACGAACCTGGCACCGGGGTCGTCTTCTGCATACCTCAGCTTGTGCTTGTGCACGAACTCTCCCTTGCCGGCCACCCACACCTCGTAGTTGCCCTTGTCCGGGTAGTCGGCCCCCGCCTTGTACGGGAACCTCTGCACGTAGGTGTATCCCTTGGCTGGGTCCACCATCGCGGCCCAGCCCGCGGACACGTCCATCACTATCTTGCCCACCATGTTCTTGTAGCGCACGATCATGAGGCCCCGCCGGTAGTCCGGCTGCCAGTTGAAGCTGGATGCCGGGCCGAACATGACCTGGTACTTCTCGGGCCACATGCTCCCGGGGTTCATGGGTATGGCAAGGTAGGCGTGCTCGTTCCAGTCGTGCTTTCCTTGCCCGTTGCCCTGGTCGGAGAAATCCATCTGGGTCACCTCCCATATGCCCCAGGACACGGTCCTCCCGGAGACGTTCTTCATTGTGATCTTCATGGAAAGCCGGCTGGAGTGGTCCTCCAGCGTGAGGGTGCGGCTGAACTGCACCCCGGCGTATCCTCCCTTGTCGCTGCCGGTGAGCCTTACCTTCACCTCGGGGCCCTGCTTCTTTGTTATATCGTAGGAGTATGGGGCCGTGATCACCGGGTCTCCCGGCCCGGGCCACTGCTCTTTTGTGTCCCACCCCTGGGGCGCCGGCCAGAGCTTGTCTCCGCCGTAGTTCTTCCACACCTCCATCCGGTCGTTCTCTTCCGGGGGGTACACCTTTCCGGCAAGCTCCTTGTTGACCCACAGCCAGTCGCGGCCGTCAACCCTGTACTGTATGATCCTGCCGGCGAGCTCGGGAGCGATAATCACCTCGGTGGAATCGTTCTTCATCACGACGCAGGTCCAGCCGTTGTACTCCACTCCCTCCTTCACCACCGCGGACATCACCACCCAAGGCAGAAAAGCCATGGCCATAAACACGAAAAACATGGTCTTCATCTAAAAGGCCTCCTTTTGACCACAAAGACGCGAAGATTTTTAAACCACGAAGACACCAAGTTTTTTTCTTTGTGCCCTTTGTGTCTTCGTGGTTTAAATCGGCGCGCCGTACATCTCCCTTATCTTTGCGCGCAGCACTTTACCCACGGGCGAGAGGGGCAGCTCGTCCACGAAGACCACGGACCTCGGCACCTTGTAGCCGGCGAGCTTGTCCTTACAGAACTCGATGATCTCCCCGGCCTCGGCCTGCTCCCCCTTTTTCATTTGCACCACCGCGCGCACTGTAGAGCCCCACTCCTCGTCGGGCACGCCTATTATGCAAACGTCTTCCACCTTGGGGTGCTCGTGAATGACCTGCTCCACCTCGAGGGGGAACACCTTCTCCCCCCCGGTGTTTATGCACTCCTTCTTGCGGTCTATGAGCCTGACCTCGCCCTCCTCGTCAATGTAGCCCAGGTCGCCGCCCCTGAACCAGCCGTCCTTCATGACCTCGCTGGTCTTTTCCTCGTCCTTGTAATAGCCCTTCATCACAGTGGAGGACTTGTACAAGATCTCTCCGATCTCCCCCGGGGGCACGTCCCTGCCTTCTTCGTCCACCACCTTGGCCTCGACGATGGACTTGCCCACCGAGCGCTCCTTCAGTGTGTCGGGGCTGGCGTCAATCCTGAAGCTGGTGACCGGCGTCATCTCGGTCTGCCCGAACAAGTCGGCGATGATCACCCCCGGGAACTTCTCGAATATCTTCCTTTTAAGCTCGACCGGGCATGCGCCGGCGCCCGATGCCGCTATCCTTACCGAGCTTGTGTCATACTTGTCTATCTCCGGGAAGGACACCAGCTTCTTCCAGCCGGTGGGCACGTTTGCCATGAACAAGGGCTTCTCTTTCTCCACCGTGCGCAGGATGAGCTCGGGGTCGAACTTGAGGCTATCGGGCAGCACGAAGCATATGTTTCCCAGGAAAGCGGAGAGTATGAGTATCTGGTATGAGGCGTCGTGGAAGAAGGGCATGGAGGGCACTATATACCCGATGGTGTTTTTGTACCCGATCCTTGCGGCCTCGGGGTGGGAGAGCAGGTAGTCTGTGCCCTTGCGTAGCGTGTTGAACACTCCGGGGCTTTCCATGATCCTCTTTCCCGCGGCCGAGTGGATGAAGCGGTGGGCCAGGCTGAGGCCGGGCACAGGCAGGGCCGCGCCCACCTTCTTTGCCTGCTCGGGGTCCATGTCCACCTCCGCGGCCCTGGTGATGATATATGCCAAGAGGTTCGAGAACATGTCCCGGTGGGCCCCGTAGGTAAGCATAACCCCCTTGGGAAAGCCGGTGGTGCCGCCGGTGTATACCATCACCGCCACGTCTTCCCACCCGGTCTCCACCCCGGGGTCTCCCTCTCTGCCCGAGTTCACGAACTCCTCGTAGTCCAGGGCCCCGTCAAGTCCGCTCTTGCCGTGGCATATGAACTTCCTGATACCTTCCAGCCTTGGCGCGGCCTTCTCCACGCTCTCCGCGAACAAGGAGTCGTAGATGAACACCTCGGCGTCGGAGTGGTTGGCCTGGTACTCGATCTCCCCGGGCATGAACCGGTAGTTCATGGGCACTGGCACCGCGCCGGCCACCTGGATGCCGTAGTTCAGCTCCACGAACTCGGGGGTGTTGTGGAACATGAAGGTCACCTTGTCGTCCTTTTTCACCCCCAGGTCAATGAGGGCGCTCGCTATCCTGCCCGCCCTTTTCCACATCTCGGACCAGGTGACGCGCCTCTGGCCGAATGCCACCACCCTGCCGGCGTGGTTATAGGTCGCACACGAGATCAGACAGTTTGCTATTATGTTTTTCGAGAACTTGCCCATTACCTGCCCCCCTGAACTAAAATTACTTGCCCGGCAACCCCATCTCCCGTGCTGACGGCGCGCCCTTGTCGAGGCCGAGCTCTGACCTGGTCCTTATAAACTCCATCAGCCCTTCCCTGGTCACCATCCCCTGGAACTTGCCGTCCTTTACCACCGGCACCTGGTTGACCCCGTTCCCGGCCATCAACTGCATTACATTGGGCAAAGGGGTCTCCGGTGTCACCGATTTCAACTCCTGAGCCGGGACCATTATGGACCTGACCTGCGAGTAGGACCACTGCTCTGGTTTCAGGGTCCTTATGTTGTGAAGGGTCACGATGCCTGAGACCGTGTCCTTCTCGACCACCGGGAAGCACCTGTGCCCGGTGTGCATGATGTTCTTGTAGACCAGGTCCGAGACCGGGGTGCTGGCATCCACCATGGGGCAGTCGGTCCACATGACCTCGCCCGCGGTGTGGCCCGTGAGCATGGCTTTGAATGCCTCCTGCCTCGAAGACTGGCTGGCCGCGGTGAGCAGGAACCAGCCGATGAAGGCGATCCATATACCATTGAGCATGGCGCCCTGGAAGACCAGGTACACCCCTATAAAGATGAAAAAGAAGGCCACGCCCCTCCCAGCGGCCGCTGCGACGCGTGTGGACTTGGCCATGTCCCTGGTGGCCCCCCACACCAGTGCCCGCAGCACCCTGCCCCCGTCAAGGGGATAGCCCGGGATCAGGTTGAACACCGCCAGCATCACGTTTATGAGCGCCAGCCAACCGAAGAGCGCGGACAGCGGCTCCACACCCACTTGCTTGAACAGGTACCACAGGCCCGCGGACACCGCGCCTATGCCTATGCTCATGGCCGGCCCGGCCAGGGCCATGACGAACTCGTCACCCGCGCTCTCGGGCTCGTCCGCTATCTGTGCCGCGCCCCCGAAGATGAACAGGGTTATCCTGGGCACCTTGATGCCCCTGGCGATGGCCACGAAGCTGTGGGAGAGCTCGTGAAAGAGCACGGAGAGGAAGAAGAGGATGCTGGTGATAAAGCCGATCACCCAGTAGAGGGGATTGGGCCAGTCAGGGTACTGATGCGGGAAGTAGCCGGCCCCCAGTGACCAGGTAACCAGCACGAAGATAATGAACCAGGAGTAGTCCAGCCGGACCTCGATCCCTTTTATAGTAAAAAGTTTTATGGCGCCCTTTAACATTAGAATTGCCTCCTTTGCCGAACAATATACCGGTCCTGATAATCAGCGCGTCCCCGAAGAATAAAACCCGGGCTTACAGATTTATGTAATCATCGGGAGTCAGGGCTGCAAGCCGTCCGGCACAGGCTCTCCCTTATAAAAGACGTCGCCATTTTGGTCAAGCTGGAACCATCCCCTTGCAATGGCCTCGATGGTCCCGGGGAATATCTTCCAGTCTCCTCGTTCTTTCAGCCTCTCCTGGTTCCGGTCAGCCACCCGCTCCAGGGTGTCGGGGTCGGAGAGGTCCGATCCTTCGGGCGCCTCGACCTCGACCGGCGCCGAGACCATGAGCAGGGGTCCCATGTCCACCTTGTCGGATACTATGTGGGTGCTCGATCTTATGTGGCTCTCGCCCGCCTGGATAGCGTCCCTTACAGCGTGGGCCCCGGTCCATTTCCTTCCTCCCTCGGGTGTTTTTACCGAGAGGTCCGCGGGGTGTACGTTCACCCCGATAAAGGCTTTGACCAGGGAAGGCGATGCTATTGACATGTAGCCTCCGTATATCGCCACTTTGGCGTTGAAGGGCTTTAAGAGCCGCACGTTTTCTATGTCGAACTCCTCCCTTTTTTTAAGGTCGCTCCTTTTGACCCCGCGCCTTTGCATCCACCCCTGGAGATCGTGTATCACCACCGGTATATCGAAGTCTCGCCCTATCTCGGGCGCCTTGGAGGCCGCGGAGTCGCTGAAAAGCGCCACCACCTGAAAGAGCGGTCCCCCTTCTTCATTCTCGAGACTTTCCCCGTGCTCGAGTATCCTGCGCACGTTGGTCCCGCTCCCGCTCATGAGCGCGACCAGCCGGAGGGCCCCCTTCTCGGGGTCGTGTATAGGCTTGAGCCCCATCTCTACAAATTCTCCATTTGCCCACGCTAATATAGCAAAAGGACACACCCGCATCAACAGCCGTAAAAAAAATGCCCGCGGGCCTTGAAATTTATTTTTGATTTTTGTATTTTTATAGACCTTGAGATTGAATACATTAAAAGAAGACGGTGCAGGCCTTAGAAAAAATGTGCAGCAGTGGAATGCATACTTAAGAAGGGTTGACGTCTTCTCCGGGCTCAGCGCAAAAGAGCGCAGGGCCATCCTTGCCGGGGCCTTCCAAAAGGTAGTGACGAGGCAGGAGTCCATATGCGAGTCCCGCTCTCCGGCTGATTTCCTCTACGCCTTGACCCGGGGTCCGGCCAAGACCCTGATGGGCGCGGACGGCGGGCGGCGTCTGCTGGTTGATTTCGTAAAGCCCGGCGCCATCCTGGGCGAGGAGTCGGTGCTTACAGGCGGCGATTACGATATAGACGCGGTCCCCTTTGATAAGTGCTCTGTGCTCTGCATCCCCTCTGAGAACGTGGTGGAGGCCCTTCAGTCTCAGCCCAAGCTCGGCCGCGCTCTGGCAGCGCTTTCCGCGGCCCGTGCCCGTGCCCTGCGGGAGAGGCTCTTCCAGGTGTCCACCGCGCCGGTTGCGACCCGTGTTGCAGGGGCCCTGTACCACCTTGCAAAATGCTTCGGCAAGCGATCGAGGAACGGCACCGTGATCGAGCTGCGCATCACCCACCGGGACCTGGCCGACTACGTTGCAGCCTCCAGGGAGACCACCACCTCGGTGCTTTCAAGGTTCAGGAAGAATGGGCTCATCATCATGAACGTGAGGAAGATAGTGGTCCCGGACATGAAGGAACTCAGGAAGGCGGCGTGCTGATCTCTACCCCGCTGTTATGACCATGGACTTTATGTAGGCGGGTTCCAGGTTCGCGGGGTCGAGCTGCTTTATCTCCTGCTCCAGCATGTGAAAGGCCCCTTCAATAAATCGGTCCGCCTGTGAAAGCAAGGTCTCCTCCTCTCCCGCAAACCTCTTTATAAGCCCGTGCATCATCTCCTGCACGCGCTTTCGCGTCTCTGGCAGGACCTTTCGCGGCATCTCTTTGCCGGTCATGGCAATGAGCGCGCTCCCGGCCTGGTCCGGGGTGAGAGGAGAGAACCTGAACCCGGCCCCTGCGAACTCCTGTGCCGCAGCGGTGAGGAACACCGCTTCCCACGTGAGTGGCACGCTCTGGAATTGCTCTTTCAGCAGTTCGAGTTCTTTGTCCGCTGCTTTAAAGACGCGGAAGAAGAGGAATTCCATGAACTCCGCCCTGGAGACCGCGGCCTCCGCCCTCTTTACCTCCGCTTCATCCATGAACTCCCTGAACACCGGGGCCCCCTTGTCGTCGGTCCCTCCGAAGAATCGCGGCCTTGCAAAGAGGAGTCCCCTTATCACCTGCTCGTCTTCTCCCATGAGCTCGAGCCCTGGCCCGGTACTTTTGAGCCAGCCCCGGCTGTTCAGGCGGTGGGCCCTTCGGCCGGCCCACACCACCCGGGAGTAGCCTGCCCTGAAGGGATACACCACCCCCAGGGAGCGCAGCACCAGGGCAGCTTTTTCCGGGTCCCCCCCGGAGAAGCGCTCGAGCCCTGCTTCCACGAAGAAGAGAGCCCTGACCAGCGCGTTATTCAGGCTCTCCAGGCTGGACAGGTCCATCCCGTCGGCCACCAGGATCTTGTTAACCAGTCCCGCGACAGCAAGCGCCAGGTCCTCGATGCCCTCGGGGTCCTGGATCAGCTCGATGGCTTTTTTCATGAGCCGCGGCGTCTCCCCCAATACCAGGGGGTATTCCGACACCGGCATGTGCCGGCCCGCCCGCGCTTCCCTCGCGGCCGGGACCTCGCTCATAAGCTTTTCAACCTCGGTGCCGGACAAAGGCTCGTAGACCCGGAAGGCCTCCTCGAATTCCACGAACCCGTAATCCTGGAGCCTGGAGCCCCTGAACCTCTGCGCTGCTTCTTCCATCTCGTTTGGCATCTGCGTGTCCACCAGGTCGAGCAGCCCGTAGTACTTCTCCGGCTCGTGCTCCCTGATAATTGACAGCACCCGCTCGATGGTGGGTGCGGAGCGGGGGTCCCGGAAGTGGAGGAAGTACGCGTCATCAAGTGTCCACAGGTTCTTCAAGGCCCTCCACGGCTCGGCCCCGTCCTGGTCCGGCTCAGCCCTGTACACGGTGAAGAACCTCGCGAAAAGAGCCACCAGCAGTTCCTCGTCTGCCTGCCTGAACCAGTCCATCAGGGTCCGGGGCCCAGCCTCGCAAAAGAGCATCAACCAGTAGATACCGGCCAGGGGGTCGAGCGCGTCCTTGTGCCACCACTCCAGGTCGGCTATGTGCTGTATCTGTTCGGGCCCGGCCATGCCCATCAATGCTATGGAGTCGTCCTCCATCTCGCCGGTCTGCTTTAAGGTGATCCACAGCTCGGGCGGGGGCATCTCGCGCACAATCTCCTTTGGCGCATCCGAGGTCATGATAAGCCTGGTGCGGTCAGGGCCGGTAAAGCGCATTATGAGACGGGCCTTGTCGGGCGGGTCCAGGCTGTCGAGTATGTCACGGACCTGTCCGGGCCGCTCGCGCAGCATGGACCTGGAAATCTTCGAGCGGGCCGCCTCAACCGGGTCGGCGCCCTTTTCGAGTTCCTGGTCCGGTGTTGTATTTTTTCGATGTCTTTTCTGTTCAGTCATTTGATCGTCCCTTGATAACAAGGGTAAGAAGGCGGCCCCCGCTTTACAACATTTATCAGTAAAGGGCCATGGATGCGAAGGTGACCACGGAATGGGTGGCCTCTTCGTGCCAAAAGGACCACTTGAGCAGCCGGGCCTTTTCCGCGGCCGAGGCCTTCATGGCCGCGTATACCGGGGGAAGGCCGCAGATCTTCCTTTTGTCTTTGTGGCCCGCGATTACGTTGAAGAACCCGTCCCCGTCGCCGGAGAGCAGGGGCTCGATCATTTTCATGTCGCTCTCTTCCTCCTCCGGCATCCTTATGGGGGTGTACCTTTCCTGGTCGCCGTATCTCGGTCCCAGGTGCGCCAGGTCAGCGCTGGCGATGAAACAGACCTGCTCCCCCCTCTCAGAGATGGCCTTGCGAAGTGCCTGCATGAAGTCCTTGAAGGCCGGGTCCTTTGCCGGAGGTGTCATGGATATTATGCTGGGCCCGGTCCCGGAGCACAGGACCGGGAGTATCCTTATTTCTCTTTCGGCCAGTGCGTGCTGGAGAAAGACCACCATGAACTCGATGGAGTGCTCCTGCTTGTGCAGGTAATCATTTATTGGATTGCGGTTTTTTTGGAGCCTGGCCACCCTGTGCACCAGGTCCTTGTCCGCGGGAGCGGTCCCGAGGGGTGTCTGGAAGTCCTTGTCAGAGAGCACGAACATGCGCTGCTCTTCCATGTGCCCTGTTCCGAATATCACGAAAAGCTCGGCCTCCGTGCCCTCTGCCAGCTTCTTGAATGCATGGGTGGTGGCTGCCCCTGAGTCTTTTATGCTCATGTGGGGCGCCACAATGCCTTTCAAGCTGTTTCCGCGCGGCCCTGCGGGCGCCTCCCCCGGGCCTTGGGGGTCAGCGTAGAACTTGTCAAGAAAGCTCGTAAGCTCCTCTTTGTCCGCGGGATAAGCCTGGCCCGCGTGATAAGGGGGCCTCACCTTTGTGTTTGCCCATTCCTCGTAGAGCTTTGTTACGTGGCTGTAAAACCCGGGTGATTCGAGCAGCAGGTGCTGGTCGAGCTCCTGTATTACCTGCTTTATCAGGTCCGAGTCTATGAACTCCCCGGTCTGGCGGGTAAGCTCCTCCTGTATCTGCCTTATGCTCCTGGTGCCGTCCAGGAACTGTATTATGGCCGCGGCCTCGAAAGGCATCATCACCGTCTGCTCCGATATCCTCTCCTGGTCCTGAAATATCAGCACCCTCCTGCCTCCGGCTTCCGCGGCTATAGGCATCACTCTCAACCTTGGTGCGAGCTCAGTATCTTCCATAAAAGACTCCTGGGACCCAGTATTTATTCTCATGCGCGCATGTCAAGGACTGGGGCTCACAGCTCCATTAGCTGGCCCCCGGTCACGTTTATGGCCTGGCCGGTTATGTAGCTTGACTCGTCCGAGACAAGCCACGCAACCACGCTCGCGCACTCCGCGGGCGTGCCCGGCCTTCCAAGCGGTATCTCTTTTGCCAGCTCATCCTGGAACTGCTCCTGGTTCATGCCTTTGGCAAAGGCCTTTAAGTTCCATCCCCACTGGCCCAGGTCGGTCTGTACCTGTCCGGGACATATGCAGTTGACCCTTATGCCCTTGCCGGAGAGCTCCAGGGCAAGCACCTTGGTGAGCATGATCACCCCGGCCTTTGCAGTGCAGTAGGCGCTCATGAATGCGCTTGGCACCTTTCCGGCCCTGGAGGCGGTGTTTACTATCGCTCCTCCCGGACTGCCCCGCTTCAAAAGAGGGATCATGGCCCTTGACATCCAAAAGACCCCGTTCAGGTTGATGTCCATGGTCTTCTGCCACCCCTTGTCCTCCATGGCCTCGATTGCCTGCGGACCGGGGCTGCCTCCGGCGTTGTTGCACAGTATGTCCAGGCCGCCGAACTCACGCTCGACCTTTTCGAAAAGCTCCGCTATGGAGCCCTGGTCCGTCACGTCCAGGGGCACGGCCATGGAGCGCACTCCCATGGCCTCGATCTCTCCTGCGAGAGCATCGAGCTCATCGCTGCTCCCGGTGCGGCAGTAACCCGGGAACTCCGAGAGCTCTTCGCACAGGTCCGCCACCACCACGTGCGCGCCCTGACTCGCCAGCCTGGTGGCTATGGCATATCCTATTCCAGTGGGCTTGCTTGCCCCGGTGACCAGGGCGATCTTTTTATCCAGCTTTGCCATTGCCCGCTCCTTCCTTTCCCCGGGGGAGACTTTGTGCCAGCTCCTCCCATTCACCATAGAGCGCCTCGATCTTCTCGTAAACCTGCTTTTTGCGGTCCTCGAGCTCCATGAGCTTTTGGTAATCGCTTGCATTGCCAGGGTCGGAAACCTCTTTTTCCAGGCCCTCCATTTCGCGCTCCATGTCCTCGATCTCGCCTTCAAGAGATTTCATCCTTTTTTGTGTTTTCACTTGTTGTTTTTCAACGTCCTTTACCTCCTGCCTCTTCCTCTTCCTCTCCCGTTTGTGCATGCTCGCACTGAATCTTTTATTGGACTTTTTTAAACCACCCGTTTCCCGGCGCTCCCTTGCGAGGAGGTAGTCGCTGTAGACCCCGGGGTAGCTGGCGACCTCCCTTCCGCGGACCTCCAGCACCCGGTGGGGCAGGTTCTCCAGGAAGTAGCGGTCGTGCGACACGAACACCAGTGCGCCGGTGTATTCTTTCAGAGCCTGCATCAACACCTCCTTGGCCTTGAGGTCCAGGTGGTTGGTGGGCTCGTCCAGGACCAGGAGGTTGGCGGGGCGGAGCAGCAGCTTTGCGAGAGCCAGCCTGCTGCGCTCGCCCCCGGAGAGGGCCTTCACCTTCTTGTCAACGTCTTCGCCGCTGAAGAGGAACGCCCCCAGGAGGCTTCGCACCCTGGGCTGGAGCTCAAAGGGCGCGTGCTTTTCAATTGCTTCGTAAACCGTGTCATAGTCATAAAGACCGTCGGCCGCTTCCTGCCCGAAGTATCCCGCCTCCACTCCCGGGCTCTGTCTCCTTGTCCCGGCGTCGGGTTCCATCCGGCCGGCGATTATTGAAAGCAGGGTTGACTTGCCGGAGCCGTTCTTCCCCACCACCGCGACCTTCTCCGACCTGGTGATAGTAACGTCCGCGGCCGATAGCACCTGTGTATGCCCGAAGCTCTTCCCCACCCCTTCCAGGCTCACCACCCGGAGCGGCCCCCTGGGCGGCGGGGGAAACTTGAAGTGAACCGAGCGCTCGTTCTGCGGGGGCGGATCGAGCGCCTCCATCTTCGTAAGCCTCTTCGCCCTTGACTGCACCTGCCCGGCCCTCTTCTTGTCCGCCTTGTACTTGCTGATAAAGCTTTTTATCTTCTTGATCTCCTGCTGCTGCTTATCGTAGGCCGCCTGTGCGCTTTTTATCCTTTTACGTTTCTCGGCGAGAAAGAAGGAGTAGTTGCCGCGGTAGTCGCAGAGGCGCCCGTTTTCAATCTCCACTATCCTCTCCGTTACGACGTCGAGGAAGTACCGGTCGTGCGATACGACAAGGTATGAGCCCTCGCACTCTTCCAGGAAGCTCTCCAGCCAGTCCCTGGCCTCGACGTCGAGGTGGTTTGTGGGCTCGTCCAGGAGCATGGCCCCGGGCCCCTGCAGCAGGATCTTGGCCAGCGCTATCCTCATCTGCCATCCCCCGGAAAAAGATTGCACCGGCCTTGCAAGGTCGTCCTCTGAAAAGCCCAGGCCAAAGAGTATGCGCTTCATTCCGGCCTCGGCCTCGTATCCGCCCTGCAACTGGTAACTGTCCATGACCTCGGCCATGTGCTTTAGGAGTGCCTCCTGCTGCTCCGGGCTCAGCCCCTCGCTTTCCAGCTTCTCCTCGATCTCTTCGTGCAGGGCTTCCAGCTTCACAAGGTGTGCGAGCGCTGTCTTTGCCTCCTCTTCCAGGGTGCGGCCCTTGTGGTTCACCTGCTCCTGCGGCAGGTATCCTATCTCCAGGCCGGAGGTCTTCTCCACCCTCCCGAAGTCGAGCCCCTGCATGCCGGCCATGACCTTTATGAGGGTGCTCTTGCCGGAGCCGTTCTCCCCCACCAGTCCCACCCGGTCGCCGTCTCCCAGCATCCAGTCGGCCCGGTCCAAAATATATCTGTCGCCGTATGAGAGCGTGGCCTGCAAAAGCTTTATCATGCCATATCCATCCGGGGCGTCATCTCGCGCTTTACGCGGCGGGTATTCAGGGACAGGATCAGACCACTTCCCCGCGCAGCTTTTCAAGGTCTCTTCTCAAGTCCTCGAGAAACATGAGGTTTATATCGCTGTCCTGGCACATCTGCAGAGACTCCGACGGGAAGGTCCATTTCCAGGCGATGATCTTCACCTTCCTGCCGGCGCCCTTCACCTCGGTGACGGCCTGGAGGTAGTCCCGGTCCGAGCTCATGATGAGCGCGGTGTCAAAGCAGTGGTTCCTGAGGTCCCTCAAGAGCTGCGTCACCAGTCCCACGTCCACGCCCTTTTCAGCGGGGATCCATTCCTCGCACCCGCAGTGGGGGCAGTTGATCTTCCTGCGGGTGAGGTTGTATGTGTGGACCTGGAACCCGAGGTCGTCCTTTAGTGCCCTGTAAAAGCGGGCCTGCTTTTCTCTGGGGACCTCCTGATCGGAGGCGAAGAAGTGTATGTGCCGGAGTGGCCCTTCCTTGTGTTCCAGGTACTCCTTTATCTTCCTGTAGGAAGGTCTCCACCCGGTCTTTTTGCATCCCCGGAAGATGTTGGAGTTGTCTATATAGAGCACGGTTTTAGAGGCGTCCATAGTTATTATTCCCCCCTCCAGAGTTTTATTCACGGGCGCCCATCAAGTCTCTTGTATAGCTTTTATTATACGGGTCAGGAGGAGGTTCACCGGCGCATGGAGGCCGAGCCTCTGCGCTTCCCTGGCCACGGCCCCGTTAATCTCATCAACCTCGGTCCGCCTGCCCGCTCTCACGTCCTGGAGCATGCTGGATATATTCTCTCCGGTCGCCTCGGCCACTGCAAGCGACTTTTCAAGGGGGTCATAAAAAGCAAGGCGCACGCCCATATTTTCGCACACCCGGACCACTTCATCCACCGCTTCCGCCATGATGGCGCGCGCCTGCTCGGAGCCCGGCAGCGCCCCGTTCTTGACCGCCAGTAGTGCGGTGAGCGGGTTTATGGCGGCGTTAATTATGAGCTTGCTCCACACCAGGGAGTCGAGGTCATTGGTGGTGCTGGTTTTTATCCCCGCCTGGTTGAACATGTCCGCGACGTTTTTGGCCCGGTCTTCCCCTCCATCCGGCTGGCCGATCACTGTCTCCCCTGTTCCTGCGTGTCTCACGTATCCCGGCTCCACCAGGTTGGCCCCCTGGGAGGTGGTCCCTCCCAGCACTCTCGATTGGCCGAACACCTGGATGAGCGCGTCCACGTTGCCCACCCCGTTCTGCAGCGAGAGCACCTCCGCGCGCTCCCCCGCGGCCGGCATTGATGCCCGGGCCGCTTCCATGGTGTGGTATGCTTTCACGCAGAAGACCATAAGGTCCGGGGCAGGGGGCTCATCCGGGTTTGCAGCAGCCTTTACCTCTACGGTCCTCTTCCGGCCCTCGCGCTCCACTGTGACGCCTTTTTGGCTTATGAGCGCGGCGCGTTCCCTGTGCTTGTCCAGGAGCCACACCTGGTTGCCGGCTTCCGATAGCAGTGCCGCAAACAGGCTGCCCATGGCGCCCGGTCCCACGACCGTTATCTTTGCCATCACCTTCCGGCTTTCAGGGGCATGTATATCTTCCCCTCCCTGTACTGGCGGCTTGCGGATGCAGTGCTGCTGGTCCGGAAGCAGAGCGTACCACATGGCGGCTTGTCAATCAATATGAAGCGGGAGCGGGCTTCCGCTCGCGATCATCGAGATCAGGAGATTTCCCCCACAATCGAGACCGTGAGGTCTCTCCCTCCCTGTTTTCTAAGCAGGGGTAAAAACAGGGGCGGCTTTTTGCCGCCCCTGTTTCAAGCGCGTGTTTTTCCGCCTGCCTTTACCAGGTCTCCTCTCCCCAGAGCATGGGCTCGGGCAGGTAGACCCCTCTGGTCTCAAGAGGATCGGGTTTGGGTCTGGGCGGCTCGTCCGGTGTCAGGTCCGTTTGCGTGGGCCCCTGCGGGCCTTCTACTAAGTGAGAAGGCGAGGTGGTGTCAATTGTATCGAGTACCTGTCCTGTGAGGTAGTCAATCTTATATATGGTGAACTTACCTGCTGCGCACGCCATTGTAGATTCTGGATGGTATGTCTTGGTGTAGACCTTCCCGTCAAAGAGTATGGGCGGGGTGATGGGCTTTTCACCGGGCGAGAACTCTACCGGCCAGTAGTCCGCGGTGAGCCCGGAGACCACCGTTATGTCCTCTCCGTAGGTGCACTGTCCGAATGCGTCGGTGTCAGCCACGGCGAACATTCGGTTCACCTCTTGGAGGTCGTCGGCGTACTCTTTTATCTCCACGTGCCCGGTGACCGCGTAGATGATAAAGTCGCCGTCACTGGTCCTGGCCGGCTCGATCTCGTACCATATTGGCTTCCTCCAGTCTGGATTGTCAATGGTCCCGTCTATCGGGTCCCCGTCCGCGGAGTCGAAGAACAGGCAGTAGTCCCAGTCCGGGGGCGAGTCCCCGTCGCTCACGTCTATCTTCCATATCCTCCCGTCAAGGTCGCCTATGTATACCCAGTCCGCGATCCCGTCCGAGTTCTTGTCCACGATCACGGGCTTTGCCGGGACCTGGTTGTAGTTAGTTGCGCCGCTTACCAGGTCAGGTGTGGTTGTGGAAGCGTCGAAGGTGGTAAGGTCTGTGGGAGCTATCTGGTTTGCCCCGTAGAGCTCGAAGACCCTGTCTAGCGCCCCGTCCTCCGCGTCTATCACGTAGAAGAACCCTCCGAAGCTCCCGGGCGTCTCTGCGTCTATTTCAAAGGCGTCCCTTCTGAGGCCCCCTCCGAAGAAGACCTTGAACTCCCTGCCGATCTTGTTGTTACCCAGCACCGGCAGCAGCACCGGGGTCGACCAGGTGTATGCCAGGTTGGGGTGGCTGAAGCGCCACAGTGGATCGAAGCCGGCAGCAGGATCACTGGTGGTAGTGACGGTAGTGTCCCCCACCTCCGTCACGTCTGCGGCAAAATATGCGGTGCTCCCGCCCCCTGCGCCCGAGACCAGGAGGGTGCGCCATTGGGTGTCACCGTCGAAGTTTCCAAAGGCGTCGCTTATGGTGGGTGTGGCGTCCACCCCGTATATCTGTATGCCTTTTCGGAGCAGGTACAGGTTCTTCAGCACCCCTTGTGGAATGTATGCGAACAGCTCATCGCCGCCCTCGAACCCCGGGATACCCAGGGTCTCGCCTGAATGCAGTGCAAAGGCCTCGAGGTTGCCGAACATGGTGCCCACGTAGACCACGTCCCTTCTGTCTTCGTACGTGTTTGCAAAGCTGGAGTAGCCCGGCAACCCCCTGTAGAGCCCGGAGCCGGGGCGCGTGACTATCTGGGGATTGGAACGGAATATGGCTCCCAGGAGCCAGGAATGGGGTCCCCCGGCATCGTATGTTGCGCCGTCGCCCAGGATGAAGTTCACCAGTTGCTCCCTCTGGGTGGACGAGTCCAGCCCCCCCCCTCCCTCGGGGTCGAACACGCTCAGGTTGTTTTCAATGGCGGTTGCGGTTATATCCAGTTTATCCGTATTCCCGTCAATCAGTCCTCCGTCAAGGTCAATGGAGGTGAATATTTTTCGCGATGCCGGGTCAGTCATGGACGAGTCCGAGAGCCGCGCGCCTGCGTCTTCCGGGTCCCAGTAAGGCTCCGGGGTCCCCCCGTACAGGGGCGCCTGCCATGCGAACAGATGCCCTCTCCACAGGTTCTCGAGGTCGGTTATCTCGAAGTACGAGGTCACGTATATAAGGTTTACTTCCTCGCTGGTGTGCTGCAAGGAGACCGCGGGCGCGGCTCGTGCTATCTGCCCGGACATGATCTCGTTCATGATGGTGGTGAGGTAATCGCGGAGCTCGACCTCGTTGTTGGCGTCGAAGTAGAAGTCGTACACGTCCTGGTTGTCCGCGGTCTTCTGGGTGGTGCCGTCTTCCGTGCCCCAGTAGAGGTCGGACAGGTCGTAAGGCCCTTCGTCCATGTCCGACGCCAGGGCCATGTGCGTGGCCATTTTTTCGTCCCATGCCAGGAGCCCGCCGAAGGTTATGAAGAACCCCTTCACCGCCCGGACTTCCTGGGGGCAGTTACCAGGGCCGGCTGCAGTCATATCACCTATGTAGTTGTTCACGGCGGTGTAGTCCCCTGCAAGCCCCTTCAGGTGGTCAATCCAGTAGGACTGGGCGCAAATCCTGAGGTCCGCGCCCTCGAAGCCGGCGTCAATGCAATCGTCTATATATATCTCCCCGAAGGTGTCCTTGGCGCCGGTCAGCAGGATGAAGTAGTTCCGCCGGCAGCAGTTCATGTAAAAGGCGTCGTCCTGGATCACGTGGCATTGTCTGGTGGGGTTCTGCCAGTCATCACCGCCGCACCCGTTCCCGTATCCGGCGAGGTTGAAGAACATGGAGTCGTGGTCGTCGGTGTCCTGGGTGTGGGCCACGTCCCCGGGATGGCCGGCGTAGTCCATGTCCTCGTTGAAGAAGTAGCGGTAGGCGTCGTGGACCACAGATGATATGGGGGCGTTGGCATAGTTTTCGCTATCTACTCCCCAGTGGGAGCGTATGTACCACTGGAGCTTCCTGTTCACTATCCTGGATGAGAGCCCCTGTGCCCGGTAGTAGGGGTAGTCGGCCCACGACGACACGTTCCACACCAGGTCCGATCCCAGACCCCGCTCATCGCAGCTCCCCGCGGCGTCGGAGTCGGGCGGGAAGTCGTCCCAATAGCCAGCCGGGTTCAGGGGCGTCTCGTCGCATGCCCTGGTTACCGTCACGTCGAACCTCATGATGCCGTAGTTCACGTCGGGGAACTGGTCCATGATTCCGGGCTCGCCTGTCCATGCCCCGTCGTAGTAGATGAGCTTGTCAGGCGGGACCCCGAAGTAGTCCCCGAACCAGGGGTCATCCAGACTCAGGGTGTAGGTCCAGTCAACCTCCCCGGCAGTCCTGTCCTCGGCAAGGTTATCTTTCAGGTAGGTGTCAAGCGTGGTCCCGGCGGAGCAGTCCCAGTGCATTATGAACTCGTCGTCCTCCGCCACCGTGGTCCCTGGCAGTGTATCGAGCGGGTTTTGCACTTTCTCCGCGCAGGGGAGCGCGCCCAGTATCTCGTTTTTGATCCGGCTGTCGGATATGGTCTCGCCGCCTACGGGCACGGCGCCGGGATCGTTTGCCAGGCAGGCCTTGTACACCTTTTCATCGTGCTTCCACCCGTCGTTGCGGGCCCTGTCCTGGGAGTCGAACTGCCAGTTTACGTACTCCTCGTCCCCCCACACCTCGGTGCCGCCGTCGTAGAGGCAGTATGCTTCCGGGTTCCCGTTGTCCTGGTACCACTGTGCAAAGCTCTGCTTGTTATTCTGCACCTCCTGGGCCCGGTCCCCGTACTCGAGGTCGTCGTAGAACACGAAGTACTGTGAAGAGGCGTCGGGCTTCACGCAGGGTAAGTACCCGCCCTGGAACAAGTTGATCTGCCTGTAATAGCAGAGCCCGTTTATGGTGCCGCTATCGGTTTTTCCGCTGGGGTCTGGCTCGGTGGCATTTTCGTCAGCCGGGACCAGCCTTACCGGGACCACCTGGCCGAAGCTTGACAGGTCCTCCGCGGTCGTGGATGAGTAGATCACTCCCAGCTCCTCGTAGTCCCAGTATGCCCGGAGCGCGTCCCCGTAGGTGAGCTCGGAGGATACCGGGCTGGCCGTGGTCCATATGTTCCTTGTGACCTCGCTCCCGTCCGAGAGCACCACCGCTCCCCCGGCCTCGGCCAGCCTTATGTGCTCGGATTCCTGGAGCCTCATGAACTCGTCGAAGGTGGTGGTGGCCCCGTCTATGAGGGGGTCGCTGAGCGCGGCGTCATCAGGCCCGTAGAACACGAAGTACGTGCCCTCCAGCGAGGGGTCGTACTTTAACAGGTCGTTTTTGGTCAACCTGTATATGAGCGGCATGACTTCTGCCACCTCGTCCCCCAGCCAGTAGTCGGGCGGGAGCACGTATTCGTCAACCGTATAGGGATGTGGGATGAACACCGGGTCGCCGTTATATGTCACCTGGTTCAGGGTCCCGGCCATGACGTCGCGGAGCACCTGGATGCGGCTCCTGTTGTCAATGTCTCCGCCGCCCGGGGGCCCTCCGCCCGGGGGGCCCCCTATCGAGGTCTGGTTGCTCTGTTCCATGTAGGCGGTGTTGTCTATGATGAACATGACGTTGGGGTTTTCGAACTCCTCCATGGCAAAGGGCGTCTCCGCGGCCCCCTCGCTCGAGAACTGGGCCTTCAGCGCCCAGGGCAGTGCGATCCCCGCCAGGAGTAGCACCGCGGCGGCCGCGGTCTTTTTCATGTGCTTGATATTCATCTTCCCCTCTCCCCTCTTAAAACACCACTACGTTGGCTATCATCTCCACCCTTTTCCTGAACTGGGGCTCGTCGAAGTCGGTGAGCTGGCCCAGGTTGACCATTCCGGTGGACCTGGCCCACACCGCCTTGCAGCTCGCTCCCTGTGCCCCCAGCTCCGCGGGCCTCAAGCCCATGGCGCAATCCACGTCTCCCATGATCTGCACGGAGACCGTGTAGTGGTATCGGTCATAAGAGCCTTTTCCCGCGTCGGCAATGGAGTCCAGGACCAGGGGAGCGGTGTTTCCGCTCAACACCCTTTCCGCCATTCCCGGGTTGCTGAGGTCCGCGGCGTAGGCGGTGCCGAACATGGCTCCTTCCTCCGCGGCAAAGAAAGCCTCCTGTGCGAGCCTCATGTTCCTGGATGAGTGTATGTCAATGCTGGACATGGTGACCAGCGCGAAGCCCAGGAATGTGAGCGCCAGCAGGAATATGATGGCGGTGAGAAGGGCCTGTCCGCCCTGGCTGTCCGCTCTTTTTTCTATGCCTTTCATCTTTTGCCTCTCCCCTTATCAGAAAGTGCACCCGGGCAGGCTGCAACTAAAATGATTGAAGGCCAGGTTCCTTATCTTTGCAACGGTGGAGTTCTTCCTCATGATCTGCCTGCCCTGTTCGTACTGCCTGGTCTTTGTCCACAGGATTATCTTCACGCCCCGCACCGTGCAGGGGTCACAGAACATCTCCACGCTGGTGTCCACCACCCCGTCCGCGGGGTTTGCGTCGGTAATGTACGTAACCTGCATGTCGTCCACGCCCGTGGCCATGGGTCTGTCGGTGTTGGACGAACAATCGTCGTCTTCACAGTTTACGATGTTTAGCGTGTCCGCCTGGGCGTTGACGTAATATATTCTTTTGAATACGGGGGCCACGATTGTATCATCCACGTCGTAGGTGTTCGCCGGCGCGCTGGCCACGTTAACATAAGATGCGGTCCCGCCCGGCACGGTTGTGATCTGCAGGAGCTCTACGTTGCCCTGTCCGCTCACGGGCCCCAGCGCCAGCCATCCCGGCTTGCTGAGTCCGGTCCCTCTGAACGCGCTGTTGTCATCTACGTTTATCTGGGTGCCGGCCGGTGTTGCCTGTTGTGTGAGCCGCGCGGTGCGGCGGACGAAGTTCCCCAGGATCTCGATCACGTCGGAGTTGGTGTTGAGACCGTTACCAAAGGAGGCCGTGGGATAGTTCTGTATGAAAGTGGAGTCGTTTTTAAGCGCTATCACGTTTGCCCGGGACGGGTTTGCAGCCATGATATCAAAGCCCAGCGGTATCCCCAGGTATCCGGCCATCCTTATGTCCCTTGCCAGCAGGAGAAGGCTTATCCTTGTGCCGGCCTGTGTTTTTGCCAGCTCGGACTGGTTGGTGAACATCCTCTGCTGGGAGGAGAACACGGACACCAGCGCGGTGAGCACTATGGCTGTCACGGCGACCGCAATCAGCAGCTCGACCAGGGTGAATCCCGCGTTCATTCTGTTTGAGTGGCGCATTTTCATCGCTCTAACCTCACACTTTCGGCTGCCTTATTGTCTGCACGGTGAGCTGGTGCTTTTTACCTGAAATATCTGAGAATGAAGAGTTTAAATTGAGACTTGCCGGCTGGTCGCCTTCGAACCATATGACCTGCAGCCTTATCTTCATCTGGGCCGGGCCGGGGAAGGCGGCAGCGCAGTTGTTTCCGTTCTCGTCTTTGCCGTCCTGGCCTCCTCCCCTTTCCACCTTCCATCTCACGTAGTATTTCATCTCGTCCCCGGCCGCGGGCTCTCCCAGCTCGTTCATGGGGTTATTTTCGTGTATTAGCCAGTTGGTGGACTCGATTCCATCGCAGAGGTTATCATCGTAGAACACGGATTTTTTTCCGCCGCCGCCGTAATCAGCTTTTATGGGGTTATTGTTCTGGTCCTTTGGAGCGGAGTCGGGGTCGTCCGGGTCCATGGGCAAAGACCGGAGCCACTCTATCTGCTGCTCGGCCAGGTGTGTGGCCGTGGTCATGTGACGCCCGAATGCAAGGCCCCGAATGGCCGAGACCTGAAGCTGGGCCACGGCCAGGATGCCGATGCCCAGTATAACCAGCGACACCAGCACCTCGATCAGGGAGAAGCCCTTCTCCTGCGCGCCCCATTTCCCCGTATTTACCAGGGCTGTTCCAGGATTATCATTTTTTATCCTTTTCTGTAAGAGCCCTTTCATTTATCCCTCCGTCCAATTTATTAAGCAGTTTTTATGCCAAGTGCATCAAAAACGCTCATAAATTAATAAAAACTATTAATATCAACAAGTTAAACTAAAGCATGCTCGCGCTTCAGACTTTGGCGTTGAACTTTTTTCACTTTGGATGCGGGTTTGGGGGGGGAAATGTTACTGAACAATGCTTCATTATTTACTAATAACATAACAGATTTTGGATTTATCTTTTTTATTGCTCGGCGCGTGGTTTTATGAAAAATATTCATGGCATGGCATTATTTTTATCCTTATTGAGGCTTTGATTTTCCCGCCTTGCCTTGAGGGATGGGGGTTCAGCTTTCGATGAATATCTTTAGCTTCTTTGACCTGCTCACGTGTCTGAGCTTTCGGAGGGCCTTTGCCTCGATCTGTCGTATTCTTTCCCTTGTGACGTCAAAGTCCTGTCCCACCTCTTCAAGGGTGTGGTCGGCCTTCTCGCCGATTCCGAACCTCATCCTGAGGACCTTCTCCTCCCTTGGAGTGAGGGTTTGGAGCACGTCCAGGGTCTGGTTCTCGAGCCCCTTTGACACCACCAGCTCCACCGGCGATGATATGGTCCTGTCCTCGATGAAGTCGCCCAGCCTGGAGTCATCCTCCTCGCCGATGGGGATCTCCAGGCTGATGGGCTCTTTTGCTATCTTTAGCACCTTCCTGACCTTGTCCACCGGCATCTCCATTTTTTCGGCTATCTCTAAGGGCGTAGGTTCCCTCCCCAGCTTCTGCACCAGGTACCTGCTGGTCCGGATAAGCTTGTTTATGGTCTCGATCATGTGCACTGGAATCCTTATGGTCCTTGCCTGGTCTGCAATGGCCCTGGTAATGGCCTGCCTTATCCACCAGGTGGCGTAGGTGGAGAACTTGTACCCCCTCTGGTACTCGAACTTGTCCACCGCCTTCATGAGACCTATGTTGCCCTCCTGTATGAGGTCCAGGAACTGGAGGCCGCGGTTGGTGTACTTCTTTGCTATGTTCACCACCAGCCTCAGGTTGGCCTCCACCAGCTCGCTCTTGGCCTGCCTCACCTTTCTCTCGCCTTCCTGGATGACCGCGAGCGCCTGGTCCAGCTCGGCCGCACTGACCCCGGCCTTCTGCTCGGCCATCCTTATCTTGCGCTGGGCGTTCTTTAGCTTCCGGTCCCATGCGAGGACCTCCTCGGGGGAACGGGAGAGCTGTTTTTCCACCTTCTTGCGCTCGCGGGACCCTTTCTTCACCAGCCTTATTGCGTCCTTGAGCTCGGGGAGGGAGAGCTTCGACTGCTTCTCGATGGCCGCTATCTCGGCCCTGGCCTCCTGCAACTGGTTGACCAGGGCTTCTATCCTGGACACTATCTTTTCCCGCTGGTGGTCGGACAGCTTGAGCTCCCTCATCTTTTCCAGCAAAAGCTCGCGGTTCTTCTCCATGTCCTTTTCCAGCCTGGCCTTCATCTTCTTTCCGGTCTTGGCTTTCCTGGCCTTGTCCTTGGCTTTTACTATCTCATTGGAGAGCTTCTTTATCTCTTCCAGCATGGGGAGGGTTATGCTTTGCTGGTCCTCCAGCTCATAGTCGTTTTCTTCGCCGGCTTCTTCGGCGTCCTCGTAATCCTCGAATATCTCGGAGTCAATGCCCTTGTTGTCCCTTTGCACCTGCTCGTGCAGGAACTTCTCGCTCATGGAGATCACTTCCTGGATGGTCACCGGGCAGCTCAATATGGTCTTTAGCACATCTTCTTTCGCGTCCTCGATCCTTTTTGCTATCTTCACCTCTCCTTCCCTGGTGAGCAACTGGTAGCTTCCCATCTCTCGCAGATACAACCTCACCGGGTCGAACGCCTGGGCCCCGTTGTCCAGGTCACTAGCCGAGTTAATCTCGGAGCTTTTATCTGATTCCTCATCTTCCAGCTCTCCCGAAGCGAGCCCTTTAATGGGTGCTTCGGAGTTGGAATCAACTATCTTTATGTCCATTTCGCCGAACATGGACATGAGGTCGTCAAGCTGGTCCGAGTTAATCATGTGGGCGGGCAAGCCGTCATTGACCTCGTCATAGGTCAGAAAACCCTTTGACTTTCCCCTGTCAATTAGCTTGTTTATCTCGTCCACGTCCTGTTTCTTTGGCATTTGCCCACTCCTTGCACCAAGTTTTTTTCAGCTCTCGCCCGCGGAGAGCGTCTGTTTCTGTTG
This sequence comes from uncultured bacterium, assembly GCA_964650485.1. Taxonomy (GTDB): domain Bacteria; phylum RBG-13-61-14; class RBG-13-61-14; order RBG-13-61-14; family DATKZS01; genus CAZYTX01. The sequence continues at coordinate 33,125 of CAZYTX010000008.1, forward strand.
CAGAAGGGCCTGCTGCTCCTCGAGCAGCCTGCGCCAGAGCAGCTCTTCGCCCCGCTCCTGGGCGTCCATGATCTTTGCCTGCAATCTGGACAAGCGGTCCTCGATATCCCCCTGCTCCAGCTTGAGAATAACGTCGTTCAGGGCCTTGTCCACAATCCCGTCAAAGGGGTCCTTTCCAAGGCTCATGCTGGTTATCCAGCCCACGATCATCTGGTCCTCGATCTGGTGCAGCAGAGAACCCGGGTCAATTCTTCCGGTCTCGCTCTCATGGGCGATGAGCGAGCGGATAAAACCGGAGAGTTCGTCCCGGCCGAGCCTCTCCAGGACCCCGGAAGACCTGATTCTCTCCGCGGTCTCGGGATGGTGCACTAGAAGCCTTACAAGGTCCATCTGTGCGGGAGGATAGTCGGCCTCCGGTCCGGGCGCCGGCCGGCCCTCCCTTCTCTTCTCCGGCCTTCTTAGCTTCATCTCCACCTTGTCCACCGGCACACCGGCCTTCTTTGAAAGCCTCTCCACGAACACGCTCCGCTCGATGGGGTCTTTCACCCGGCTTATCATCTGGGCAGCTTCACCCACGGCCCGTGCCAGCGCGGAAGGGGTGTCGCCCGCGCTATTGACCACGGCGTCGCAGAAGAAGCTTAGCAGCGGGGGAGAAGCATCCATGAGTTCAAGGAACTCCTCCGCCCCCCTGGAGCGGATGAACTCGTCCGGGTCCGCGGCCCCCGGCATCTTCACTATCCTGGGCGACAGCCCCGCTTCCAGGAAGGCGGGCAGGGACCGGAGGCTGGCTTTTTGGCCGGCCTCGTCAGAGTCGAACACCAAAAAGACCTCGGGAGCGTACCTCACCACCAGGCGGGCGTGCTCCTCGGTCAGCGCCGTGCCCAGGGTGGCGAGAGCATAGTTTATCCCGTGCTGGTCCAGTATTATCTGGTCGGTGTATCCCTCCACTATCACGGCCCTGCCCTGTTTGCGGATGCCCGACTTGGCCTCGTGTATGCCGAAGAACCCTTCCCCCTTCTTGAAGACCGGGGTCTCGGGGGTGTTTACGTACTTTGGCTGATCGGGGTCATCCGAGAGCTGCCTTGCCCCGAAGCCGCGCACGTTTCCCTGCACGTCCCGGATGGGGAACATGAGCCTTCCCCTGAACCGGTCGTAACAGTCGTTTTTATCCTCTTTCTTGATGATGAGCCCCGCGGCCAGCATGTCTTCCCTGCTCACGCCTTTGGCACTCAGCTTCTCCAGGGTGGTCCTCCAGCCGCCCGGGGAGAAGCCAAGCATGTATTTTTCAATGGACTCCTTTGTTATGCCCCGGGCCTCAAGGTATTCCCTGGCGCCCCCGGCCTCCGGAGAGCTAAGCAGCGTCTGGTGGAAGAACTTTGCCGCGGCCAGGTTGGCCTCGAACAGGGCCTCCCGCTTCCTCCTCCTCTGTTTGTCCTCAGGGCCCTCCTCGTGGCGGGGGATGGACACCCCGGCGCGCGCGGCCAGCTTCTCGGCCGCTTCCACGAACGTCATTCCCTCCACCTTCATGAGGAAGCTGAACACGTTCCCGGACTCTCCGCACCCGAAGCACTTGAATATCCCCTTTGCCTCATGCACCTTGAATGAAGGGGTCTTTTCCTGGTGGAAGGGACACAGCCCCTTGTAGTTGGCTCCGTCCTTTACAAGGCGCACGTAGTCTTCCACCACCTCGCGTATGCTCACCCGGTCCTTTATGTCCTGGATTACTCTTTCAGGTATCCTTGCCGCCATTTTTCCGCGCAAAAAAAGCGCAACTCCAGCATGGCACATCAGTGCCCCGGAGTGCGCTTCCTTGCTCCCCTTCCACAGCTCATAAACGCATTAAACCCCCGGCCCGGGAGCTTGTCCCTCGGGCCAGCAGATCATTGTCAGGAGCCGGCCATCTCAGAAAGTTGTCTTTTTACCTCTTGGCTTACATCCGCTCCGGTGGCCCGGCCTTCATACCTCCCTTTCAGGGATTTCATGACCTTGCCCATTTCAGAAGGGCTTTGCGCCCGGGTTTCCGAGATGGCTTGTTCGACAAGGTCTGATAGCTCCTCCTTGCTGAAGGGGGCGGGCATGAACTCTCTTATTATCTCGAGCTCCCTGGTCTCTTTTCCCACCAGGTCTTCTCTTTCCGCCTTCTGAAAAGCCTCGATTGATTCTTTCCTCTTCTTCTCGAGCTTTGAGAGGACCTCGATCACCTTATGGTCGTCCAGATCGGTTTTGGAGTCGAGCTCTGTTTTTTGAACGGCGTCCCGGATTAATCGAAGAGCCGCCACTCGAACCTTGTCCCGGTCCTTCATGGCGGCCTTCAACTCCTGCATGATACTTGTTTTGAGGTCCATTTTCCGCAGGCTTCCCTCAGCGATTATTTAAGTAGCGCTGCTGCTTTCTCAGCTTCTTCAACATCCTCTTCCGCGCGGCAAGGGCTTTCTTCTTCCGTTTTATGGAAGGCTTTTCATAATGCTCCCTTTTCCGGATCTCGGATAAAATGCCAGCCTTTTCACACTGCTTCTTAAACCTTCGGAGGGCGCCCTCAAAAGATTCATTCTCTTTCACTACAACGCCCGGCACACACACTCACCTCCCTCCGGGAACGATTCTTCTAACCACAAAAAACTCTTTTAATCTCAATGCGTTAACATGAACGCATAACAATCGTTCAAAAAGTTAGTATAGTTAAAATATTTAAGATGTCAAGCAAAAATAAAAAAAATATCAGGAAACTTTTCGACTGGCGCCCGGGACCACTTGGCCGCGGCTCATACGTATGATATCTTTTTCCTCCTCTTCTTTTTCTGCTGCTCTTGTTCCTTTTGCTGTTCTTCGGTCTTCTCTTCCAGCGCCGCCTTTTCCCACGAGGTCTGTTCCCTTGACGGGGGCGGGCCCGTGTCCACGGGCGGGGCCTGCTCCGCGGCCGCCTTCGCCGGCTGTTCGGGGGGAGGTTGCGCAGTTTTTTCAATCGGCACCGGCTGCGGCTCGACCCCGGAGATCTCCGCCAGCTTCCTGTCAAGCTCGGGCAGGTCAGGGTTCATGGCAAACCCCTGTTCCAGGGCCCAGCGCGCGTGTCCCTTGTCACCCATGGCCTCGAACGCCTGCGCCATCTCCAAGAAGATGACCGCCCTTGCTTTCGGCTCCATCTCCTCGTACGCCAGGGAATGCTTGCAGGTGTCCACCGCTGATTCGTTCTGGCCCGACTCCCTCTGGATAAGGGCTATCATTGCCATGCAGTCCCCGAACCTGGACGCGTTTTGCGAGGCCTTCCTGAACTCCTCGATTGCATCGTTGGCAAGCCCCATCTCCTTGTATGCTATGCCCAGGTCATAGTGGGTGGCCGAGTCGTGGTCTGAAACTGTCGCCGCCACCCCCTTCTTAAATGCCTGGAAGGTCTCCTCGAAGCTGAACTCCTCCGCGGCCCCCAGTCCCAGTCCGGCTTCGCCTCCGAAAAGATCATCGTCCTTGTCGAGCTCGGCTGCGAGGTCGAAGAGCCCCTCTCCTTCTTCTGCACCTCCGAGCTCGTCAGCAGCCGGCGGGGGAGCGGGCCCCACGAACCACTCCTTGTCTTGCTCCCCGGCAGGCTCGGGGCTTTCAGCGGCTCCCACCGAGGCCTTTATATCAAACTGCTCATCCGCGGCTGGGGGATGCGCCACTTCCGCGGATTCCGGATGGGGAGCTTCCGGCGCCTCTGCCGCGGGAGCCGGGGCTTCCGGTCCCGCTCCCGCGGACGGCTCGGAAACTATAACAGGGGCATCTTCCTGAGCTTCCTGCACCGAGGGGGCAGGCTCTGGCGGTTGGAGCTCTTCCGGTGGTTGCTCGACTGCAGCGGGTCCCTCTTCCTGCTCGGCCTCCTCCATTTCAGAGGGGGCAGGCGCTTCCTGTTCAGCGGGAGCGGGAGGCTCCGGGACTATAACAGTGGGCTCTTCCCCGGGTCCCTGGTCTGGCTCCTGGCTGAATGCCGGGGTCGGCCCGGCTTCGCTTATTACAACCTCTTCCTCTTCTTCCTCCGCGGCTTCCATTTCATCGAGCTTGGCACGAACTGTCTCATTTGCAGGGTCCTGGTCAAGTATGGAGAGGTATATCTTCTTTGCCTCTTCCAAAAGTCCCTGCTGGATATAAAACTCCGCCTCCTCAAGGTCCTCGGAGAAATCCACAGCTTTTTCAGGGACAGGCTCCTCTTCAACGGCTGCCTCTTCTTCCTCTTCCTCAGCCACCACCTCTTCTTCTTCAGCTTCGTAAGCCTCGACCCCGGCCGGCGCCTCCTCGGCAAACTCCTCTTCTTCCACCCCGGCCGGCGCCTCCTCGGCAACCTCCTCTTCTTCCACCCCGGCCGGCGCCTCCTCGGCAACCTCCTCTTCTTCCACC
>CAZYTX010000008.1:37586-100250 GCA_964650485.1 uncultured bacterium
CCGGCCGGCGCCTCCTCGAGCTCTTCCGCCTCTATCTCAACCGCTTCCTCTTCAGCCTCCGCGGCCTGTGCAGGCTCCTCCACCTCTTCCGCCATCACGTCATCAGCCACCGCCACCTCGGGCTCCTCGGAGAGGACCTCTTCAGCCGGCTCAACTTCCTCTATGGCCTCGGCCTCTTCAACCCCCGCGGCCTGCAGCTCAGCGACCTCGCCCTTGAGCTCTTTTGCACGCGCGTTCTCAGGCTCCAGCCTTAGCCACTCCTCAATTGCCTCCTGAGCGCACTGGGCCTCTTTCTGCTCCACGGCGTTTTCCGCCACCCACTGTATCTCCTGGAGCGCCTTTCCCGTGTCCCCGGCTTCCAGGTGTATGTCAGCTAGCTTCAGCCTGGCTTTCAGGTTTTTGGGGTCGGCATTCAGGACCACCTTTATGTGGTCGTAAGCCTTGTCTTTAAGGCCGTACTTTAGGTACACGCCGGCTTCGGTCAAATGCTCTATTACCTGGTCGGGCGAGAGAGATGTGGCCCCTTCCTCTTCCTCCACGGGCTCGCCCGCCTCTATTATGACCTCTTCTTCAGGCTCGGCCTCCTCCAGGGCCTCCATGGGGGCCTCGATGACCTCCTCTATCTCCTCGGCAGGCTCATCCTCTTTGAGCATGGGCTCATGGGCGGAGCCCACCATCTTCAATGCCTCCTGGTCCTCGGGGTTTATCTTCAAGACGTTGCGCAGGGCCTGCTTGGCCCGCTGGTTCAGACCCTTTGACCTGTACAGGCCGGACAGCTTCTTGTAAAAGCCCAACGCATCGTCCGGCCGACCCGCCTTGAGAGCGGCCTGGGCCAGCTTGTCCAGGGGCTCGGCTTCCTCGGGCAGGGCCTCGTGAACCTTTGCCAGTATGGCATAGGCCCTCTCCCACTGTTCGTGGTCCACGTAGATATTAGCGAGCTCTTTTAAGTTCTCCACGTTCTCCGGGTCGGCCTTGGCGAGCTTCTCAAGGAGCTTTACGTACTGCTCGTGCCTCCCCTCCTCGCGGAGCTGGTCCAGCGCCGATCTGAAGGCCTCGTATCCCTGTTCCTTGTTTCCGTTCTTGTAGTGGAGCTCGGCCAGCTTCGTGGATATGAGCACGTTCCGGGGGTCCAGGTCCCTCATGCGCTTTACCACCTCCAGGGCCTCGGTCAGCTTGCCCTCCCTCTCGTAGTTGGCGGCTATCTTCTGGTACTGGGCCATGGCCTCGTTGTTTAGCCCCAGCTTGGTGTATAGGTCTGCCATGTTCTCCAGTACGTCCACCCTGGAGTCGTCAATGTCAATTATCTGCTTGTATACGGCAGCGGCCCTGGAGTAGAAGCCGTCCTTGGTAAGGTACTGCGCAGCCTTCTGGTAGTAGTCTATGGCGTTTCCATTGTCTTTTTTCTTGGCGTAGAGGCTGCCGAGCTTCATGTAGAGCCGGACGTCCTTCTTGTCCAGCTCGATCGCGTGCAGGTACTCCTTGATGGCCTTGTCGGTCTGGCCCTTGCGCAGGTGGTTCTGCGCTTTTGAGATTACCTTGTCTTTTTCCTTGGCCATCTATAGCACCATAAGTTATACAATTTTAATAACATTTGCTAATGCAGTCAAATTTGCGCACCCCTGCCCCCACGCTGCCTCTGTATCGGCGCCCCTATTTTTCCGGTCTGAAATATTTAGATTACCTGTTCGGCCTTCGGGATTCTCCTTTTTTCGGATAATACGAGTGTAGTCAATGGCCTGGGCCGGGGCAAAACCCCGCTAAATTATTGCGTCCGCTCGATATGATAGACATATATGGTGTTGTTTATCACGGCCACGGGCTCCATGTCAAGGAAATCCTTGTAACAATCAGGGTCATGGCCCCTGAGCGGCCTCATCAGGCTGACCAGGTGGACCGCGTACCAGCCCGGCTCCCTTTCATGGCACGAGAACTCCTCCCACGGCACCCCGTAGGCCCGGGGGTCGGCGTTCCCATAAGGGTTATAATAGATTCGCCTGATGCGGCGCTCCTTGCAGAACCTGCCCAGCCCGGCTATGTCCTGTCCCCAGTCCTCGCCCACCACGGAAAGCTCGAGCCCCCCCTCGGGGCCGCCCGCCAGACGGTTGAAATGAACCAGGTAGTCGGGGTATACAGCAAAAGCGTTCACTACGTAAAAAAGGATCAAAACCCAGGGGGCCCAGGGAAGAAAACCCCGCCACCCCCTCATCATTGAAAGTCGTGAAATCCATAGAAAAAGGAAAGGATAAAAAACCATTATGTGCCGTATGCCGATGTTCTTCTTGTTAAAGAACATGAAAAACAACAACAGACCGGCGCTGAAGATAAAAGAAGGCCGGGCCGCCTGCCAGGGCAGGCCCGGCCTCATGCGCAGCCCCGCGATTCCCAGTGCCACCAGCAAAAGCAGGGGGAGCGGCTCCTTTATCACGAACATCACTGGGTAGTAATACCACCACCCCTCTGCTGAAAGCTCTCCCATGAAGTACAGCGGGTGGTAGTGCTCCGCGGTCTTCTGGAGCATCTCCGAGAGCCCGAAAAAATAGGTCCTGGGAGGCGCCGGAACCGCGGCCATGAGCTTTATGGCAAGGTAGCGCAGATATATCCCGGGCCCGGACCGGGGCCCCGGCTCCGGCGTCTCGATCCGGTGGATGGAGTGGAGCTCGAACCCGTATCCCGCCCAGATCACTATGAGTGTGACCAGCATGATTATGATAAAAGCGTACGCGCTCTTTTGGAACTCCGGGCTTTTTGGGGGGGACCAGAAGAAGCGCCTGATCCTTTGCGAAAGGCCCCCTTCCATCCCGGAGACGAGCGCCAGTGGCAGCAGGGGTATGAGGAGCACGGAGGTGAACTTTGAAAGCTGTGCCAGCCCGAAAGTGAACCCGCACAACAAGAGCGTGCCCCAGCCCGGCCTTTTAAGGTGCCTTGACAGGGCAAACACGAACAGGGTTATAAAGAGCGTGACCCCGGTGTCCGTGGTCACCAGCCTTGCGTGGGCCAGCATGGTGGGCGAGAAGGCGTAGAGCATAAGGGCCATGAAGCCCGCGGGAGCGCCGAAAAGCCTGGCCCCCCACAGATATAGGATAAGGGCCAGGACACAGCTCATCACCATGACCGGGATCCTGGTGAAGAGGATGATCTTCAAGGGCTCGTTCCCCTCCCACTGCCAGTTGTGAACCCACAGGAGGAGCTTGAAGAACTTCTGTTTGCGATAGGTATGGGGCAGGCTCTCGTCCCGCCAGGCAACGTCAACAAAGGGGACGTTAAGCTCGGAAAATCCCAGCAGGGGCAGCGCGCAGATGACGTTTACCAGAGGAGGGTGGCCCACGCTCAGCCTGAAGTCCCCCGAAAAAAGCGCGGCCACGCCCCTGGAGATGTGATAGGGCTCGTCCGACGTGGCTGACTTCTGTTTGGCGGAGAAAAAGAGCAGGCTGAAGTGTACCGCGAGGATAATAACGACCGCTGACCCGCGCAGCCAGGCCCTCTTGTCGGCCCTGATTATTTTTGCCAGGTTCCCCATTCAAACATTTATCACCCTATGGCGCCCTTTTGATATCAAGGCGTCACGGACGTGCATAGCAAGGCTTGCAAACCACCGGCCCGCCCGGTTATACTTCCCTTGTCCCTTTTAACAGCTTAAAAGCATTTTCCGGGGTCTGCCAACTACTTCTATTGGAGGTGTCATGAAGGTATTGGTTAACGGCGCGACCGGGCTGGTGGGTCTTTCTATTGTTGACGCTTTTTCCGAGGCCGGTCATGAGGTGCGGGCCAGCGACCGTACAGGCAGCGACCAGCGGGAGCTCGACAGCCGCGGGGTTGAGTTCATGCCCGCTGACCTCTCCGACCTGGACACGCTCAAAAAGTGCGTGGCCGGCATGGACGCGGTGGTGCACGTGGCCGGACTGTTCGACCTGGCCGCCTCCCCCTCTCTCCTCGACCAGGTCAACCACCAGGGCACCCGCAACGTGTGCGAGGCCGTGCTCTCCGATGCCCCCGACCTTTCCCGCTTCGTGCATGTGAGCACCGTGGGGGTCTACGGCAAGCCGGTGCGCTGCCCCTGCAAGGAGGATGACCCCAAAAGGCCCCGCAACCATTACGAGAGGAGCAAGTGGAGGGGCGAGCTGGCTGCATACGAGTACCACAAGAACCACGGCCTGCCGGTGACCGCCATACGGCCCACCCTGATCTACGGGCCCAGGGCCAGGTACGGACATGCAATGTTCATCGCCGCGCTCTCCCTGTTGAAGCACTGGGCCAAGAGGGACGCGGTGTTCGGCCTCCGAAGCGGCCCCGACACCAGCCACGTGCACATAGACGACGTTGGCAGGGCGGCCCTGCTGGTGGCCACCTCCGAGGGCACGGTGGGCCAGTCATACAACGTGGCCGCGCCCGAGCCGGTCTACGGCCCGGTGTTCATAAAGGCCCTGGCAGAGCCGCTGGGACTCGAGGTCAAGCCGATCATTCCCTTTTTCCAGCCACTCATGACCGCTCTCGGAGCAGTCACCCCCTATCTTCCCGACTGGCCGCTGAGCTGGGTAAACACGCGGCTGAGCAAAGCATGGGACACACTGGTGGAGGAGAGGGGACTGCAGAATGCCCTCAAGCTCAGGCTTGACAAGGACTGGATAGGATACACCACCGCGGACAATTACTACGACGTAACAAAGATCGAAGCCCTGGGAATGCAGTGGAAATGGCCCGACACGGTGGAAGGACTCGGGCAGACCATAAAGTGGTACCAGGACCAGGAGTGGATACCATGAGCTACTGCTCCATCCACTCCAGGCTCTTTATAAGCTTGTAGTCATCCCCCGACGCGGGTGCGAAACCCCCTATCTGCAGGGCCTCCAGCACCTTCTCGTCATCCAGGCTAACAAGCGCCTGCTGCACCGACTTCTTGAAACCCTCGGGCAGGTCGGCCCTCGCGCACACCGGCGGACCGGGTATGATCTCGCTCTTCCATATCACCCGGAGGGCGTCCTCTGGAATCTGCTCTGCCTCCATGGTCCTGGCCAGGTCAACGGTGCCGGTGGCCCCGATGTCGTATTCACCCTGGTACACGCCCTTGATCAGGGACTCGTGGTCCCCTGAGAACTCCACCTTCTTCGCGAAGGAGCCGGGCGTGGTCTTGAGCTCCCGCAGAAAAAACGTGACCGGAACCAGAAAGCCCGATGTTGACTTGGTGTCGGTGAAGGCCAGCACCTTGCCACGGCCGTCTTCAAGCGTCTTGATGCCGCTGTCAGCCCTGCTGATGAGCACGCTGTAATAGCCCTTCCTCCCCGCGCTGTCAAGCTCCATGGCCACCACCTCCAGCTTCGCAGCCCTAGAGACCTTCACAAAGGTGGCAGGACCAAGGTAGGCAACCTCGAAATCACCCTTGACAAGATGCAAAAGCGCCTTGTTGTAGCTCGCAAAAGAGACCGCGTCAACCGGCAACCCAAGGCCCTTCTCAAGATGACTGGTTACAGGCTCGAACCGCTCCAGGGTCTCTTCCTTGCCAAGGATTGGAAGGTAGACCATGCGAACACGCTCGGGACCGTCCTTCTCCTGCGAGCCAACACCCAAAGCATACGTGAAAACCGCCGCAGCCAGCGCCGCGACCGCAAGCGCGTTCCCATTGTTTATGCGCCTCATTTTAAACCGCATATCAATCTTAGCACCCATCCGCCACGGGTTCAAGAAAACGAGAGCGGCCCTCTCCTGAACGCCAAGCCGCCAAGAAAGAAGAGAATATACAAACATGAAGGAACCTTGAGAGCTCTGAGAGCGACGGCCTAAAGCCAACGAAAAAAAGAGACCATCGGATTTACGAAGAGTTCGCCAAGCTTCTCATAAGACCGGCGAGACGCGAGTACGCGGATATCTCCTACTTTGTCCGCACCGACCTTGGAGGCTCCGCCACAACGCCTGCCTGGCCGCCGGCGTCCGCGTCCCCCTCGGGTTACACAGTTGCGCTAGAGTGTTAAGTCAAGGTAAAATGTAGTGTCAAGAAAAAAAATGCGCCCGCAACTTGTTGATTATAAATATTTTTAAAATCAAACTGTTGAAAATGATTAAAAGACCTTTTTCAAGAAGGAGAGCACATGGAAGAGCGCGCCAGGGGCCTGTACTTCGAGGAGCTCGATGAGGGGGAGCGCTATATCACCAGGGCCCGCACCGTGACCGAGGCTGACATAGTCAACTTCGCCGGGATATCGGGCGACTTCAACCCGCTGCACATGGACGCGGAGCACGCGGCCTCAACCCCGTTCGGAAAGAGGATCGCCCACGGCATGCTGGGCCTTGCCATCGCCTCGGGGCTGGTGCAGCAACTGGACCTTTACAACGACACCCTGATCGCTTTCCTGGGCCTTGTCTGGAGCTTCAAGAAGCCGGTGTTCATAGGCGACACCCTGCACGTGGAACAGACCATCAAAGAGAAGAGCGAGACAAAAAAGCCCGGCCGGGGGGTGGTGGTGCTTTCGACAAAGCTCGTAAACCAGCACGGGGAGGTGGTGCAGGAGGGGGAGCGCACCGTGATGATAAAAACCAGGCCGGCAGGATGAGCCCGGCCCCCGGGGCGTACGCCGTGAAAGAGGGCAAGGGCAAGGGGCAGGGCCGCACCCAGGGGGACGCGCTTTTTGCTTTGGCGGTATTTGTGACCGCGGCCCTGGTGCGCATCGCATACCTGTTCGAGATAAAAGACGTGCCCTTTTTCCCGGCCCCGGTGGTTGACGCCGGAACGTATTTTCAGCACGCGGAAGCCATAGCCTCCGGTCTGCTGCTTAGCAGGGAGGCCTTCTGGCAGGCGCCGCTATACCCCTATGTCCTGGCAGTGCTGATATGGCTTTTCGGACCGCACCATCTCCTCCTCCACCTTCTCCACCTGCTCCTGGGAGCTTTCAACTGCGTGCTGATCTATTGGCTGGGGACAAGGGTCACGGGGAGGGGGCCCGCTCTCCTGGCCGCGATGGCCGCGGCGTTCTACGCTCCCTTTATATTCTTCGAGGGCGAGTACCTGCGGCCGGTGCTGATAGTCTTTTTGAACATCCTCCTTCTCCTGGCATTCCTGCGCGCCGCAAAGTCACTCGGCCTTTGGGCCGCACTGGGCGCCGGGCTCCTGTGCGGGCTGGCCGCTCTCGCCCGGCCCAACATACTGCTGTTCCTTCCCTTGGCCATGGTCTGGTTCGCCTGGGTCCATAGTCCGGCCCTTCCCGGGAAGGCGCTCGCTGCAAGGCTGGCACTGATCGCCGCGGGGGCCTGCGCATCCGTGGCCCCGGCCACCATACACAACGCGGTTACAAGTGGCGAGCTTATTCCCTTAACCTCGAACACGGGCGCCAACTTCTACATAGGAAACAGCCTGGACCGGGAGAGGACCCTGTGCATACGACCCGCCCTGGAGTGGGCGGACCTCATGGCCGAGCCCTACAGGCACGGGTACACGTCCCCCGGGCAGAGGTCCGATTACTTTTTAAACAAAGCCCTTCAGGACATCGCCTCTGAGCCCCTTTCATGGGTCCGGGCCATGGCCGTGAAAACGTGGCGGCTCTTCCACGGCCACGAGTACGCCCGCAACGTGGACCTCTATTTTTTCCGCGATTATTCGCTCGTGCTGAAGGCACTTCTCTGGAAGCGGGTGGTGGCGTTCCCCTACGGTGTCCTGGTCCCGTTTGCACTGGTTGGCTTTTTGCTTTTTGCGAAGAGCAGGGAGCCGGGCAAGGTTCTTATCGCGCTCTATGCCGCGGTCTACTCGGCCTCGGTGATACTCTTTTTCATTGCCGCCAGGTACAGGGTCCCCCTGATACCCGCCTTCCTTTTGTTCGCTTCATATGCCCTGTTCTGGATCGTGAAAAAGTTCAGGCAAAGGGATTACAGGAGGGGCCTCGCAGCAATGGTGCTGATCCTGGCAGCTTTTGCGGGGTGCAATTTACGCCTACACGGGCCGGAGCACCCGGCTTATGAGACGCACCTGCTCCTTGGAAACGCGCTCGCAAAGCAGGGGAGATTCAACCGGGCTCTGGACGAGTACGAGCGGGCAATGGCACTGGCACCTGGCTTGCCCGACCCGTTCTTCCAGGCAGGGGTGCTGATGTACAGGAGGGACCGGATGGATGAGGCCGGGCGCATGTTCCAAAAAACCATGCGAATGACCGAAAAGGGCGGCATGGCCCATGCATGGTCGCACCAGTACCTGGGCCACATGGCAAGGAAGCAGGGAGACTTGAAAAGGGCTGTCTCGCATTACCAGAGCTCGCTTGCGGCGTTCTCTTTTCAGTTCGAGGCAAGGCTTTACCTGGGGCTCGCCTTGCAGGAGATGGGGGAGACGGACAGGGCGGAGCGGGAGTTCTTGATCCTAAAGGACCAGTACCCGGGTTACCCGGAGCCGTGGAGGGCGCTTGCCGAGTTGTACAGTCGACAGGGCAGGCGGGCTGAGGCCGGGCGCTACCTGCAGAGGGCAAGACAGCTCTCCCCTGGGTCCGATTTCTAGACCACGAAGACACAAAGGGCGCCAAGTTTTGATGAAAAATTCTTCTTCGTGTACTTCGCGCCTAGTGCTTTAAAAAACTTCCCGGCATTCCCCTTGACATTGGCCGCCTGTAAAGAGACACTTGAATGGGTCTGTTATGGAGCCTTATCCCGTTCACAGGCTGGTTTTAATCGTCTCCGGTCTATTGTGCGCACTGGTGCTCATGCCCGTGCTGGAGAGCGGAATCGGTTTTCACGGACTGGGGGGCCTCTCCCGCGCCGCCTTTGCAAAGGTGTGCCACCAGGACCCGGGCCGGAGCTTCCACGTGATGGGAGCAACGCTGCCGGTGTGCGCCCGGTGCACGGGCATCTACCTGGGCTTCTTCATAGCCTGGGCAGCCTGGGGCATGGCCCCTCTTGAGAGGCGCACCAGGCCGGTAAGCAGCACCCTTCTTTTTGCGGGAATAAGCCCGCTTGTAATTGACGGGCTCCTGAACCTCTCGGGTATCCTGTATTCGCCCGCGTGGCTGAGGGCGGTCACTGGCTTCATCTTCGCCGCGGTCGCGGCCAGGGGCCTGTGGCCGGCGCTGCCCGAGTGCTCCAGGGTCCTCCGCTCCCGGGCAAGATTAATGCTTGTGAGGTCTTCGAATACTATCCGGGGAAAAGGATATGGATGAGTCCAGGTTCTTAAGACCGGTGTTCATAGGCGGCCTGATAGCCGGCTTCCTGAGCGGCCTGCCCATAATCCAGGCTTTTAACTGCTGCTGCTGTATATGGGTGATCGGGGGAGGGGTTATAGCCTCCTACATACTGGTGCAGTCGGCAAGGACTTTTCCCACCGACGGGGACGGGGCATTGGCAGGGCTCGGCGCCGGTGTGGTGGCCGGTCTTATCGCCGGGATGCTGAGCGTTATCCAGACCGCTATGTTCGGCCCCGAGATGATGAAGTCATACATGGACCAGCTCATGCGCATCATCGAGCAGGCCTCGGACCTGCCGCCCGGGTTCCAGGACCAGTTCAAGGACATGATGGATAAGTCATACCGGCAGCCCTCCCCGTTCATGCTCATGTTCCAGGTGCTCTCCACCACCGTGATATACGCCGCGGTGAGCACCATGGGAGGCTTCATAGGCATGCGCATCTTCAGGCCGAGGCGCTTCGGGCCGTACCCCCCGGGACCGGGCTACGGGTATCCTCCTTCTTATCCGCCCGGGCAGGGAACACCGCCGCCTGGATACTACGGCCCGCAGGGGCCGCCCCCGGGAACGCAGGGCCAGCCGCCTCCGCCCGGGTCCCAGGGCCAGCCGCCTCCGCCCGGGTCCCAGGGGCCGCCGCCTCCGCCCGGGTCCCAGGGGCCGCCCAAATGGGGAAGTCAGTGAGGCCGGTAAATTGAAAAAACATCCAAAGGTTGATAATAATATAGAAACTAAATCGAGAGGTTCTTCATAAGCCATTAAGGGCGACATAACCTGGTATGGAGGGGATGAAATGAGCAACGGTTACATGGGCAAGGTTCTTTGGGTGAACCTTTCAAAAGGGGAGCTCAAAAGCGAGGATGTCCCCGAGGAGCATTACAGGGACTTCCTCACCGGCTACGGGCTGGGGATAAAGACACTTTACGAGCGCATCCCGCCGGGTTCGGACCCTTTGGGCCCGGACAACATACTGGGGTTCTGCTCGGGCCTGCTCACGGGGAGCGGCGCGGCCTTCTCGGGCAGGTTCATGGTCTGCGCCAAGTCTCCCCTCACCGGGGGCTGGGGTGACGCCAACTGCGGGGGATACCTGTCTCCCGCCATAAAGCGGGCCGGATACGACGCCGTGTTCTTCACGGGTATGTCCGAGAAGCCGGTCTATCTTTTCCTCACCGACGACAAGGCCGAGCTGCGCGAGGCCTCCCACCTGTGGGGCAAGGACGCCATCGAGACCGAGGCCGCTTTAAAGGAGGAGAACAAGGATGAGAAGAGATTGCAGGTGGCCTGCATAGGCCCTGCCGGGGAGAAGCTCTCCCTCATCTCCGGGATCAGCAACGACAACGGCCGCTACGCCGCCCGCTCCGGCCTGGGCGCGGTCATGGGCAGCAAGAAGCTCAAAGGCATTGCGGTCTCGGGCAAGAGCAAGGTGTCCTCCTCGGACTCGGAGGCCATAAAGTCGCTTTCAAAGGAGTTCAGCAAGGCGCTGGACAAGGCCGACTTCATGGGCAAAATCCTCAGCAACAGGGTGGTCAAGCTGGCAGGCAAGCTCACCAGGATAAACCCCATGGCCATGGCCCAGCCAGGGGACCTCTGGTGCCAGATACTCAAGAAGTACGGCACCATGGGAATCACGGCCATGAGCGCGGAGTCGGGCGACAGCCCGGTGAAGAACTGGGAGGGCGTGGGTTTCAAGGACTTCCCCCTGGACAGGGCATCGAAGATAAGCGACGACCAGGTGATAAAGTACCAGTCAAAGAAGTACGGCTGCTTTGCCTGCCCGGTGCAGTGCGGCGGCATCATGGAGATCGAGGACGGGCCATGGCCGGTGGGAGAGTCGCACAAGCCCGAGTACGAGACCCTGTGCGTGTTCGGCACCCTGTGCCTGATTGACGACCTCCACGCCCTGTTCAAGCTGAACGACCTGTGCAACCGCGGCGGCCTGGACACCATCTCCGCGGGAGGGGTGGCCGCGTTCGCCATCGAGTGCTTCGAGAACGGCATCCTCACAAAGGATGACCTCGGAGGCCTGGAGATAGGATGGGGCAAGGGAGAGCCTCTTATCAAGCTGCTGGAGATGGTCATAAACCGCGAGGGCATTGGCGACGTGCTCGCCGACGGGGTGAAGAAGGCCGCGGAGAAGATCGGCAAGGGCTCGGAAAAGTTCGCGGTGCACGCCGGGGGCCAGGAGCTGCCCATGCACGACCCCAAGTTCGACCTCATGCAGGGGGTGGCATACGAGCTCGAGCCCACGCCCGGCCGGCACACCATATCCGGGTACGTGTGGCAGGAGCTCATGCAGATACACCGATACTCGAGAAACGCGGACAAGGTGCCCCCCATGATGAGCAAGAAGCAGAAGGCAAACCCCGGGGGCAAGGCAAAGAACCAGGCCATAAACTCCAAGCTCATGCAGGTGGTGAACAGCGCCGGCGTCTGCCTGTTCGGCATGACCTGCGGGCCCAGGTTCCCATTGTACGAGTACATAAACGCGGTCACCGGGTGGGCCATGACCGAGGATGAGTTCCTTGAGACGGGGGAGCGCATCGAGACCCTGAGACACGCGTTCAACGTCCGCGAGGGCATAACCTACAATGACACCAGGATGCACGGCAGGGCCAAGGGCCTGCCCCCCATGAACAGGGGGCCCCACTCGGGGGTCACCCTGGACATGGAGACCGCGGCCAGGGAATTCTACCGCGAGATGGGATGGGACTTTGACACCGGCAAGCCCGGAAAAGAGAGGCTGGAAGCACTGGGCCTGGATGAAGTGGTAAAGGACCTCTACGGATAGAAACGGCCATGGCCAGAAAGCCCCCTATTACAGTGCACCTCAAGGCCGCAGGGTTCATAGACAACCGCATGCTCACAGCGGAGGCCGACATAGAGGCGCCGGAGGGCGTGCACATCAAGAAGATGTTTTCCCTGGCTGATAAGTCAGGCAGGATACCCCCAAAGATGATAAAGAAAATATTCTCCTCGCCGAGACCGCCAACGGTGCTGGTGAACGGGACCAGCATCGAGGTGCCAAAAGAGCTGAAAACCGTTTTGAACCACGGGGACGAGGTCGCGGTGATGACGCCCCTGGGCGGAGGGTAGAGGAATGGAGGGAGTGCGTTGAGGACGGAGCAAGACAGGTTCGTGGGCGCGGGCGCGAAAGAGATATTCTGGCGGGCATGGCTGCCGGACACCATCAGAGGCCTGTGCATAATAGCGCACGGCCTGGGCGAGCATTCGGGAAGGTATGAGCACGTGGCCCGGGCGCTGGGAGAAAGGGACCTGGCGAGCTTCGCCCTGGACCATCGCGGACACGGGCAGTCCGGGGGAAAGCGCGGCCACGTTTTGAGCTTCAGCGAGTACCTCTTTGACCTGGACAACTTCAGGAGACTGATCGAGGAGAGGTTCTCCGAGCTGCCCCGCTTCCTCATAGGACACAGCATGGGCGGCCTGATAGCTGCGCACTACGCTGCCAAACACGGGGCCGGGCTGTCAGGGCTGGTCCTCTCCTCGCCCGCCTTGAGGGTGGACGTAAAAGAGCCGGAAATAAAGCTGGCCCTGGGAAAGCTCATGAGCAGGGTCCTGCCCGGACTGACCATGGGCAACGGCCTGGACCCGGAGATGATCTCCCACGACAAGGAGGTGGTGGCGGCCTACAAGAACGACCCCCTGGTCCACGATCGGGTCTCGGCCAGATGGTTCACCGAGTTCACTTCCGCCATCGAGGCCGTGCATGAGTGCGCCCACCAGATTTCCACGCCCGTCCTGCTCATGCAGTCGGGCGAGGACGAGCTGGTGGCGCCCCGAGGGGCCCAGGAGTTCTTCGACCGGCTGACGGTGGAGGACAAGACCCTGAAGGTGTGGGAGGGGTTCTACCACGAGATGATGAACGAGACAGAAAAAGAGAAAGCCATAGACCTCATGCTGGAGTGGATTGAAAAACGCCTGGGATGATGGCGAGATGATCTAGACCGTGCAGATACTTGACAAGAATAATACGCCAGGACGCCAAGAGCGCCAAGGTTTGATATCTTTAATTCAAATCCTTTCCAATAAGCATGGGCGCTTTATAATTTATCCTCGGTCACGGCTCCTCGGGAGATCTCATGAAGATAAGTATGGTCCCATACGAAAAAATTATAAATATGCTCTTCTTGCTCGGAGACCTTGCCTGCCTGCCGCGACGCGCGCGGCGCAGGCAGGGCGCCTTGGCGTTTTAAGCGTCCTGTGTCTGCTGGCCGCCGTACTGAGCTCCCCCGCCTGCGAGGACCCGCCGGAGCGGCCATCCGTGCTGCCCGCGGTGGTGATAAGAACCTCGGGCAGCGGGGACTGGGAGGTGCCGGTGGAGGTCGCCAGGACCCCGGAGCAGAGGAGCACCGGCCTCATGTACAGGCGCTCCCTGAAGCCAGGCAGGGGCATGCTCTTCGTATTCGATAAAGCATCGGTGCGCTCCTTCTGGATGAAGAACACCTACGTTCCCCTGGACATTGTCTTCATAGGACCGGACAAGAGGGTGGCCGGGGTGGTGGAGAACGCAAAGCCGCTTTCCACCGAGCCCCGCAGGGTCCCGGCCCCCAGCAGGTGGGTGCTGGAGGTGGCGGCCGGGCAGTCCGCGGCCCGGGGCTTGCGCAAGGGGGACAGGGTATACTTCTACGATATAGAATGAGAATGGAGGGCTGCGTGAGGATCTACACGAAGAAGATGGCGAGGACAAGGGCCAGGGCCAGGACCGCGGCCGCGAAGCTCCGGGCCGGGGCCGCGCAAGTGGACGAGATGGACGAGTTCCCCCCTGAGCTCCTCGAGCTCCTGTGGGAGCGGGGCTTTTTGACCATGCGCGTGCCGAAAAAGTACGGCGGCGCGGAGACCGGCCTGGCAGAGGCCTGCATTATTATCGAGGAGCTGGCAAGGGGGTCGGGGACCGCGGCCCTGATAGTGCTCCTGCAGGGCCTGGCAGCCGAGGCCATACAAAAGTATGCAAGCGAGAAGCAGGCGTCCGAGTGGTTCGAGAAAATAGTGCACCACAGGCAGACCATCGCCTTCGCACTCTCCGAGCCGGACGATGAGTCCGCGCTCATGACCACGGCCAGGAAAGACAAGTCCGGCTACGTGATTCAAGGCAGGAAGACATTCGTCTCCGGGGTGAGGGAGGCGGACATGGTCATGGTGTTCGCGGTGAGCAATAAAAAGGCCGGACTGAGAAGGGCGCTGACGGCCTTCATGGTCCCCGGGGGGAGCGCGGGCATGGTCACTGGCAGGGAGCTCTCCCGTGCCGGGCTGAGAGGCTTGCCCGCAGTGGAGCTCTTGTTCGAGGGATGCCGGGTGTCCCAAAGCCGGAGGATAGCGGGCCAGGGAAGGGGATACGCCGTAGCCAAAGATGCGATAGTATTCGCTGCCCCCCTGGCCGCGGCCCTCTCCTGCGGAATACTGGCAGAGGCCCTGGACCACGTGGTCCGCTTCATTAGAGAGGGCAGGGAAAAGCCCTCGCCCGCGTCCGAGTCCCAGGCACTGGAGCTCTCGCTGGCGGAGATGTGGGCCGGCCTGGACAGCGCCCGGGCCCTTACCTGGGCAGCGGCCGGCGCTGTGGAAGAGGGGGTGCGGGACGCCGAGCGCCTGGCCCGGGAGGCCAAGTGGACAGCCGCGGAGACATGCATCAGGAGCCTGGACCGGGCCGAGTCCATGGCCGGCATACTGGGATCAATCAAAGGGTCAGCGCTAGAGCGCCTCTCAAGGGACGCCCGGGCCGCGGGGCTGGTGCTTGGCCTCAACCACATCCACAAGATCGAGGTTGCAAGGAAGCTGGCAAAAGCATGAAACGCCGAGACGCCAAGAGCGCCAAGGTTTAAAAGTTTAAATTTTCAATCCTTTAAAGCTCTGAATCTATGAAAAGGCCCGGGGGACCCTAGCAGCTCCTCTTTGCCGGATGGTCCTCCATGGCCTCCTTGAGGTCCGAGACGAGGTCGTCGTAGCGCTCGTAGAACATGGAGGTCCCCTGGGAGAAGTTCAGCAGTATGCGGTTGAGACTGGCGGGCACGTAGGGGTAGAGCTTCTTCAGGTTGGCCACCCGGTACTTGTAGAACATGAGCGCGTCGTCCGCCGAGAGGGAGCAGTCCTCGCAATAGGGGAACCTCTCGGGGTGGTTCATGACCTCCTGGAAGCTGATGATGCGCTTTGCGGTCACGAAGGTTATCACGTTGCCGCAGCTCCATATGTCGTAGTCCTCGTATGAGATGTCGAAGTCGAAGTCAATCCACCTGTAGAGCCCGCTGTCCTTGTCAATGAGGATGTGGTCGTTCCTCACGTCGCCGTGGTGCTCTCCCCTCTGCTGCAGGGTCTTAAGCGCCTCGATGCATTGGACGACCTCGCTCATTATGCCCGGGAAATACTCGTAAAAATACTGCTCGTGGTCCATCTCAAGGTCGTAGAGGTGGTTGAACAGCGACTTGCCCTTCACGAACTCCAGCACCCGCACCAGGTTGTCGTACGGGTCCCTCACTGAAAAGCCGTGCATGAACCGGGGGTGTTCCTTCATGATCTCCAGGCAGTGGGCCTCCTTGAAAGGGTTGCGGTGTCCCTTTATCAGGAAGGGCCCGTCCCTGCTTGCGAAGTCCTCGAAAAACACCATCTTGATGATCTTGCGGCGCCCCTCTTCCAGGTCGTAGGCGTACTTGACCCAGAACTTTGGCTGCTCGTTTATACCGAACCTGCCTTCCTTGGCGTCGCTGGTGATAAAGTAGTCGTTGCCACCCAGCCGGAGCACCATGCCCCCCTGGATGCGCATGTAGTCGGTGGTGTCCTCCACTATCTTCACCCGGCCGCGTATCTTCCTGCCGGTGAGCTCCTCCACCCTCTCCTTTATCTCCCGCTCGCTCTCGATGATCACCCTGCACCCCGCCCGGCTTACCTATATTCGCACGTATCAGGCATGGAAGAACCCGAGCACGCCCTCGGCGACAAAGTCCACCATCTCGTCGGTCATCTCCGGGTACACGGGTATGGCCAGGCATTCCTGCGACGCCTTCTCCGAGGCGGGCAAGGAGAGGCCGGGGTCAACATACGCTGCGAAGCACTCCATCCTGTGCAGGGGCTCGGGGTAGTACACCCCGCACCCGATGCCCCTCTCCCGGAGATGAGACATGAGACCCTGGCGGTCCCGCACGCGGACAACGTAGTTGTTGTAAACGTGGGCGTTGCCGGGGAGGGTGGAGAGCGGCTCCACCTCGCTGTCCCGGAAGCGCCGGTCATAGCCGGCAGCGTGCTCCCGCCTCTTCCGGTTCCATTCGTCAACGTATGGGAGCTTTGCAAGCAGCACCGCGGCCTGGACCTCGTCCAGACGGCTGTTAAAGCCGATGTGCTTGTGACGATAGGGGCTTTCCGCCCCGTGCACCCTGAGCATGCGCACGGACTCGAACAGGTCCTCCCTTAAGGTCACAATCATGCCGGCGTCACCGCAGGCGCCAAGGTTCTTGCTGGGGTAGAAGCTCAGTGCCGCGGCGTCCCCCATGGAACATGCCGGACGGCCGCTTTGCTTTGCGCCGAC
This sequence comes from uncultured bacterium, assembly GCA_964650485.1. Classification (GTDB taxonomy): domain Bacteria; phylum RBG-13-61-14; class RBG-13-61-14; order RBG-13-61-14; family DATKZS01; genus CAZYTX01. Next base: position 54,256 of record CAZYTX010000008.1, read on the forward strand.
TGCCTGGCAGGCGTCCTCCAGCACGGCCAGGCCGTGCTTTTCGGCTATCCTTGCGATGGCCTCCATGTCCGCGCACTGGCCGAAAAGATGCACCGGCACGATGGCCTTTGTCTTCTCCGTGACCGCGGCTTCCACCGCCTTCGGGCTTATGAGGCAGGTGTCGGGATCAATGTCAGCGAACACGGGTCTTGCGCCGGCGTGCACTATGGTGGACGCGGTGGCGTAAAAGGTGAAGGGGGTGGTGATGACCTCGTGTCCGGGACCCACTCCCATGGCCTTGAGAGAGAGCAGGAGCGCGTCCGTGCCCGAGGCCACACCTGCGGCAAAAGGCGCTTCGCACAGCCCGGCCACCGCGGCCTCCAGGGCCGCAACCTCGGGGCCGAGTATGAAGCGCTGAGACTGGAGCACCGCCTCCACACGGGCCTTCACCTCTGAGCCGATGCTCTCGAACTGTGCGGAGAGGTCAACAAGTGGTATGTTTATGCCCCTCATCTAACACCCGCGATTTCGGACCTTTTTTTCATTTTTTTAATCCCTCGTCTTTATCCGGCGGCCACTTGCACTCCAACTTATTGAAATTATTAAACAAACTTAGCATAAACCGCGTCCGGTGTCAAGGAAGTTCAGACACGGTGCGGTTTTGTCTTACAATTCAATTGGATGTACTATTGACCCGATGGAGCTAAAGCCTTTGTCAATACATATCATGGGCATCGGCGAGATCACCACCACCATCGAGGTGAGGGGGAACCACTGGGGAAAGCTGCACCCCGAGGAGAGGCGCTGGATGCGGCTGGCATACAAGCGCATGCCGGCTTTCCAAACCGAGGATGCAGCCCAAGACTACATAAGAATCCACAACCTCTACCAGGACATGCTGGCAGGGCTCGGCATAAACGCGCCCAGGCACGACAACCTGGTGAAGAGGCGGCCGGACGGGAGGTGGACCGTGTACAACCGCCAGGAGCGGCTACCCACACACCAGGTGGCGTGCCTGGTGATCCGCGACCTTGACCGCGAGGGTTGCATGGACCTGTTCAGTGCTGCTCGGGAAGATGGCCCCCGTGTTCCAGCACAACCTGGATCAGCCGGAGAGGATTTTTTATCTCGCACTATTCGAGCCATCATCAGTCATCCTTAAATCCTCATCACATCTTTCAGTTCATGATTTGAATTTTGATGATGCATCTCCAATGGCGTTCTTCAACTCCTCCACCGCTTTTTCCACCCCGAACTTAAGGTCCAGCCAGGCGTCGCCGGAGGAATTTTGCATGGCCTCCAGCTTCCGGCTGGCCTCCTCCCGCCTAGCTTTAACTTTTTCGATCAGTTCGTTGTAGCTCTTTTTTACATTTTCATCAGCGTTGACGGCTTTTTCCACGAGAATTTCCAATTCTCTTTCCTGCTCCCTCAATGCTCGCTTTATCTTCCCTTCAAACTCCAACCTATCCATAACTTTCCTCCTTTTCATGATTAAAGTGTTATTTTATCTACCCACTCCTTGATAGTCAAGCCAAATCCCTTTTGGGATGGGTTCAGAGCTAAACAATAAACGTTATCCATGTTTCAGGGATGGTGTCCGGTCTTCACATTTCACATTTGCATTCATCTTCATGCTCCTTTTCAGGGCTTTAACCTGTTTTTCGATCTTTTTAGCTTTATCCTTCTTGTCGAATCTTCTTTGTGCCCTTGGCGCCTTCGTGGTTCTTAGGGACCAGCTACAATTTTCCCTTTGATATGGACAAATTACATGAATTAGGGGGATGAAATGCGAACCCCGCTTCAGTCCCGGCTCGCAAGCTATTGATTTGTCTGTCTTATTTCTTTCATTGGCAACAAATGGCATTATTATTGCTCAAAATAGGGGTGGGAGTAAGAAGAAGGGGGAGGTGATATGAAGGGACCTTGAGATCGGGGGTTTACCATGGCTGGAAACAAAAAACCGGATAAAGATCACGCGAAGGGGAACGACGCATTCAATGATTACCAGCGTATCAAGAAAAACTACCTCGCCCTTTGCCGGCGGTACGGTCTTAACCCGTTTGACCTCGACATCCTGAGCGTGGGGCTCAGCCGCCTGCCCAGGTCTGACAAGTGCGAGCTGGTGCGCATGATCGTTAAACTGGTGAGGCTGGAGCGGGCCTTGAAGGGGAGCATCGGCAAGGGGCTCTTCCCCCTGACCGTGCACGAGATCGAGAGGTCCGGGTACCTGGTGCCTTCGCATCACTAAGAGCTATTTTTTCAGGTTTTGACGCAACGACGCAAAGGCGCAATGAACAGGTTTGAGGGGCGAGGGATGAGATTTAATGCAAACACGGCATTGGTTTTTTCACTCTCTCCTTTGCGACTGCGTGATATGATCCCATGATTCCATAACCCTTGCATGTGGCGTAAATAGTGAGAACAATTTAACAATAAGGCCCGCTGTGTTGGGCTCCGGGGGTCAGGGCTTTATCTCATGCAATGGTATGAAGCAGTATTGGAGAGGGTTAGAGGGCTTTTCGAAAATGTCCCCGGCTGGGTAAAAAGGCTCGTTCCCATTGCCGGCAGTATTTTGATCCTTTACTACTACTTCCACGACCAGGACTGGGCGGGGATATGGCGCTCCCTTGTCAGGGCCGACATGGCGCTTGCCCTGGCCGCGATGTGCGCTCCGCAGTTTTTATTCTGGGCCATGGAGGTACTGTTCGCGGAGCGTCATTTCCGGTGGTTCCACGCGCCCTTCCCGTGGAGGCGCTACCTGTGGGTTCGTGGCGCCATCTATGTTCTCCAGCTCTTGAACACGGTTGCCGGGGCCGGCGGCGGCATGCTGGCGTATCTTAAGAGCAAGACCGGGGTGAGCTGGTGGAGGCTCCTTGGCATCATGTTCTTCCGCTTCAGCCTGACCTTGTGGTCGCTCTGCTTCTTCCTGGTGGCGGCCACCGCGGCGCTTTATCACTACGATCTCGCGGACCAGGTGAACCTTAACATGCGGGGGTGGTGGGCTTTGCTTGCGCTCGGGCTTTTGAGCTTTACTCTGATGTGGCTCTTCTGGATGCACAACAAGGCTCAAGGGATAGCAAGGCTTGTTGTCAGGGACCCGGAGGACGAGTTCTGGACGGCTTTCCGCCTGGCCCGGAAAAGGCACTGGCTCTACACCTGGGCCATGGCCCTTCCCCCTTTCCTGGTCATGCTCTTGGGGTTCTACTTCTCGGCCATGGCATTCGGGATCAACGTGCCCTTTGTGGAGTTCATGGTGCTCTCGCCACTGTTCGTGCTGGTCATGGACCTGCCCATAGCATTCGCCGGGTTCGGGACCACCACCATGGCCTGGATGGTGTTTTTCGGCCAGTACGGGAGCCCGGAGGGCATTGCCGCGCTCACCATCTATATGCCTTTTGCCAGGGCGGCCACCAGGGCTTTCATAGGTCTCATCTCTTTGCCGCCGGCCATGGACGACCTGGCCACACTGGCAAAGCCTGAAAAGAATCATTGAAATTGCCAGCCCCCAGGTGGTTTTCCATGTCAAGTTTTTCCACGCATTGCCGCCCGCTTGATTAATCTCCCCGACAGCAATACCATTGTATGGACCAGGCCGATAACAGGCAGGAGACTTTTTCACATGCAAAGCTATTACGTGACCACCCCCATCTATTACGTCAACGACGTGCCCCACATAGGGCACGCCTACACCACCCTGGCCGCGGACGTGCTGGCAAGGTTCCACCGACTCGCCGGCAGGCCCGTCCACTTCCTCACCGGCACCGACGAGCACGGCCAGAAGATGCAGCGCGCCGCGCAGGAAAAGGGCATGCACCCCCTGGAGATGGCCGACCGGAACGCGCAGCACTTCAGGGACCTCTGGGCCCTGATGGAAATAACCAACGACGACTTCATCCGCACCACCGAGGAGCGGCACAAAACCTGCGTGCAGGAGTTCTACAGGAGGGTCGAGAAGGCGGGAGACGTATACCTTGGCGAATACCAGGGGTTTTACTGCGTGGCCTGCGAGAGCTACTACACCGAGCTGCAGCTCAAAGAGACCGACTTCAAGTGCCCCTATCACGGCACCCCGGTGGAGACCCTGAAGGAGTCCTCGTACTTCTTCCGCATGAGCAGGTACCAGGACCGGCTGCTCCGCCACATCGAGGACAACCCCGAGTTCATACTCCCCCAGGCGAGGAGGAAAGAGATCCAAAGCTTCGTGAGCTCGGGGCTGGAGGACCTCTCCGTCTCCCGAACCAGCTTCCAGTGGGGAGTGCCCGTGCCCGGCGATAAAAAGCACGTGCTCTACGTGTGGGTGGACGCGCTCACCAACTACATCTCCGCGCTTGGCTTCGGCCAGGACGACGGGGAGAAGTTCGAGGCCTTCTGGCCCGCCAACGTGCACCTCATCGGGAAAGACATACTACGCCATCATGCGGTCATATGGCCCTGCCTGCTTATGAGCGCGGGCGTCGAGCTGCCGGGGACGGTGTTCGCCCACGGCTGGTGGACAAACGAGGGCAGGAAGATGTCAAAGTCGCTCAACAACTTCATTGATCCGCACCGGGTGATCGAGGAGTTCGGGCTCGATCCCTTCCGCTACTTCCTCATGAAGGAGGTCCCCTTCGGCATGGACGGGGACTTCTCCCGCGAGTCAATGGTGCACAGGATCAACTCCGACCTGGCAAACGACCTCGGGAACCTCCTCTCCAGGACCGCGGGCATGGCCGACAAGTACCTGCAGGGCAGGCTCTCGGGGCCCGGACCGGTCGAGGACGTGGACCGCGGGCTCGTCCAGGCATACGAACAGGCATCCTCCGAGGCGGGCGCGGCCATGGCCGAGTGCGGCTTCGGCAAGGCCCTGGCTTCCATTTGGGCGGCCATAAACAAGGCCAACAAGTACATAGACACCACCAGGCCCTTCTCCCTGGCCAAGGAGGAGAGCAAGAAGGAAAGGCTCCATGCGGTCATGTATAACGTGGCCGAGGCACTGAGGATCACCGCGGTGCTGCTCTGGCCCTTCATGCCCGGGACATCCATGAAAATATGGGAGCAGCTCGGAGCGGAGGGGGGCCCCTCGGACCCGCCGCTTTCAGAGAAGCTACAGTGGGGAGGGCTAAAGCCGGGGACAACCATGACCAAGGGGGAGGCGCTGTTCCCCAGGATAGAGAAAGAGTAGGGCCCGCCGCTGAAAACACTATCCAGCCATGGAAGAACTATTCGACACGCACGCGCACCTCGACTTCCCCGACTTTGATGATGACCGCGAGGAGGTCATTGCAAGGGCGGGGGAGCAAGGGGTGAGCCACATCGTCACCGTGGGCTCGGGGGGAGGGCTCGGGAGCGCAGCCCGCGCGGTCAAGGTCGCAGAGGGGCGCGCGCAGGTCTTCGCCACCGCGGGCGTGCACCCCCACGACGCAAAGCTCATGCAGGACAGGGACCTGGAACGCCTGCGCGAGCTGGCCTCCCGCGGCAAGGTGGTGGCCGTGGGCGAGACCGGCCTTGACTATGCTAAAGAGTATTCACCCAGGGAGGTGCAGCTCCGGCGCTTCAGGGACCAGTTGGCCCTGGCAAAGGAGCTCGGGCTGCCGGTGGTCATACACGACCGCGAGGCCCACGACGACATCGTGCGCGTGCTTAAGCGGGACGGTATAGCGGACGCCGGGGGCGTCATGCACTGCTTCTCCGGGTCCGCGGACCTGGCGCTCCAGCTCGTGGGCATGGGCTTTTACATCTCCATCCCCGGAGTCATAACCTTCAAAAACGCAAAGGGGCTGCCCCGGGTGGCCCGGGAAGTGCCGCTTGAGAAGCTCCTGGTCGAGACCGACTCGCCCTTCCTCGCGCCCGAGCCGCACCGGGGCAGGAGGAACGAGCCTGCTTACGTGCGCCTGGTGGCCGAGGCCGTGGCAAAGGCAAGGGATTGCGAGCTCTCCCGGGTGGCAGCCGCCACCTTCGCCAACGCCGGCCGGGTCTTCAATATACCTGCTTGAATGCCATACGCGTCCGAATTCTACGCTTTTGCACGGAACAAAGACGCGGTATAAAGTTACTTAAAGTTCGAGCATGGAGAGCAGCGACAGACACCGGACCGGAGGCGCGATCAGGGGACACCTGCTGGTCATCGGCCTGTTGCTCGCCGGCCTGGTCCTCGTCTTTTGCAGGGGCCTTTTCTCGGGCGCGGACATATTCTTTACCGTGTTCCGGGACATCAACCCCATCACTTACGCCTTCGCCGCAAGCCGCCTGGCACGCCTCTCCTGGGACCAGGGCCTCTTCCCCCTGTGGGACCCCTACAACTTCATGGGCGTGCCTTTCCTGGCCGATTACCAGTCGGGTGTGTTCTCGCCTTTCCTGTGGCCCCTGCTGCTTATACCCATTAACATATTGGCCGCGCCCTATCTCCTCGCCAGGCTGGCGCTGGCCGGGTGGGGCACATACCTGTTCTGCCGCAGCATTGGGACGGAGAAGACCGCGGCAATGACCGGGGCCGCGGCCTTCGCTCTCAGCGGGTACATGGTCCAGTACGTGAACAACCAGCAACTGGTCATAGACCTGCTCCTTCCTTTCCTGCTCCTCGCAGGCCGGGGCCTGGCACTGAAGAGGACCAGGGGGAGCTTATTACTATTCGTATTGATGAGCGCGCTCGTGCTCCTGGGCGGGCAGCCGGCCTCGGCGCTGTGCACCCTGGCGCTCGGCTACGGCTATGCACTGACACTCGGGGTCTACCGGGGCCGGGGACCGGCCGCTCTGGCGGTCCTATGCTGCGCGGGCCTCTTATCCGTCCTCGTATCGCTGCCGCAGCTTTTGCCCTTCATCGAGTACCTCGGGTATTCGTGGGTGTATCACGGCCCCTGGCTGGACAGGCAGCAGGCGCCGCCCGCGGGCATGGTCACGCTGTTCATGCCCGGCTTCTTCGGCGACCTCGCCCGGGCGGGAACGAGGCTCCCGCTGATAAAGATCATGCCCTACCTGGGCGCCGGGGTGGTTTCCCTGGCCCTGGCCGCGGCCTTCCGGCCGAGGAGACTTTACCAGGCTTTCTTCACCGCGGTCGCGGTCCTTTGCACCGGGGTCCTGCTGGGAGTTCCTCTTCTCCGGGAAGTTGCCGCCCTGCCCGGTCTGGGCAGCATAACGTTTTTAAAGTACCTCCAGCCCTTGCTCGCATTCTCGGTTGCAGTGCTTTGCGCCGGCGGGGTCCAGGAGGTATTGAAAGGCAGGGGGTGGACGGCGGCCGGGGGGGGCGCGGTTGTATTGATTATCGTATTGGAGATTTATTTATATACCGTTGCAGGCGGGGGCGCCTCGCCCGAGGTCAGCGGCGCGGCGCTGACGGCGGTGGCCTTCGGGGGTTCGGTCCTGGCCATCGCCCTGCTTTCAGGGAGGGGCGGCGGCGCCCGGCCCGGAGCAAATATTACAGGGTATGCGCTTCTCGCCCTGGTGTGGATCGAGCTGGTGGTCAGCTCCGCGGTGAACGCGCCGCTCATGTCACTCGACCCCCGGGAGCACAACGCCCCCGCCCTGGAGGAGTTCTCCTCGGGATCGGGCCTCTCACGCACCGGCGCCTCCGAGCGCGTCTTCATCCCCAACATCGGTATCCTTCACCGTATCTACGGCCTGGGTGTGACCGAGGCCGTGCTGCCGCCGAACGTTCCCGAGTACTTCGCGCGCCTCTCCGGGCTGGAGGGCGACCATCTCTTCAACTGGTTCATGAGGTACCAGTCCTTCCGGGCGGAGCCGGAGATGCGTGGCCGTCCCCTGGCAAGGGCCCTGGGGGTCCGGCACTGGCTTACCAGGCTGCCCCTGCCGGAGAACGAGACCGTTGCCGAGGTGATAGAAAGGGGAGAATTCCTGGCGCCATCCCCTTCCCATATAGCCGGGACCCGGGCGGAGATCGCCAAAGACTTAAGAGTATCTTTGTTCGAGCACCCCCCTGCCAGGATCGAGTTCAGCCCGAAAGAGAATGCCCGCGGCCAAGGCAGAGGCGGCCGGGTGCGGGCGAGCTTCGGAATCGGCCTTGCGCCGCACTCGTGGGATGCCCCGGGCGACGGGGTGTGGTTCGGGGTCATAGCTGATGCTGAAGGACCTTCACTGGAGTGGACGCGGTACATTGACCCCCGGAGGAACGCAAGGGAGAGAGCCTGGATACCCTTCCATATGGAAGCGCCCGGTGCCCGGCTGGCCCTGATTACGCACCCATCCATGTCCGCGGACAACGACTGGGCCTTGTGGGGGGACCTGCGCGCTGGCGAGCCCGGGGCCGAGCCCCCGGAGCGGATGATGGAGGGCGTGAGAGTGTTCCGGGACCACGAGGCCTGGCCCAGGGCGTGGATTGCGAGGCGGGTGATCGAGGTGGACAAAAGCGAGGACGCGCTTTCTCTGCTGGAGGAGAGCCCGGGCTGTTGCCTGGCTGTTCTCCGCTCAGGTGACCTGCAAAAAGTCCCCGCCCGCGGCCGGGGCGAGGCCGAGATCAAGGAGTACGGCCTGCAGCGGGTGAAGATAAAGGCGGTCATGGAAAAAGCTGAAACCGGGGCGGGCTCCCGGGCCCTGCTGGTGCTCTCCGACCAGCACTTCCCCGGCTGGCGCGCGTACGTGGACGGCGCTGAGGCCAGGATGCTTGACGTTAACAACGGCATGAGGGGGGTCGCAATACCTGATGGCATCTCGGAGACGGTCTTTTCATACGAACCCGTCTCCTTCAAGCTGGGGCTGTGGGCTTTTGTGGCCTCCCTGGCCGCGGCGCTTACAACTGCGGCCTTCACGATAATGGAGATGAGGACAAGTATATGAAGCCGGTTTACCCCGGCCCCGTCACGTCCTGCATGTCTTAGGCCCCGGCCCGCTTTTCAACCACCTGCGGCACGGCCCTGACCGCACCTTCAGTCCCAGCTCTCCAGTATCCTGCCCGCGGCGTACCTGCCGATGCTGAGGGCCAAAAGCACCACCGGGGTGCCCAGCTCGTCCGGGACCACGCTGGCGTCGGCCACAAAGCAGTCCTTGATCTTTGTCTCCAGGTTCTTGTCCACCACCCTTCCGATGGGGGCCGAGCCGCCCGGGTGCGCGGCCTTTACCGGCGAGGTGAAGAGCGACGACTTTTTGCACCCGGCCTTTAAAAGTATCTCGCGCGCGTTTGCGTCCCCTGCTTTAAGCCTTTGCTTCACCTCGGGCTCGAGCCCCTTTTTGAGCTTGCCGCCGGCGTCAATGGTCCCGGAGACCGGGTCTTTCACCTTGGTCATGATGCCGAGGATTTTCCTCACGTTCCCGAGCTGGTCTATGCGCGGAGGAGAGCTCATACCAATGGACATCATCTGCAAAAGCCATGGCTCGGCCAGGTCGGTCATCATGTAGCCGTCGCCCCCGTGGAACTGCCAGGTGCCCGCGCTCATGGGGATGTCGTAGATCGAGCCCCTTTCCTGGCCCTCGCGCGTGCCGTAGGTGAAAAGCAGGGGGTCGGAGAAAAAGCCCTGCCCGGCCTCCTCGATGCCCGAGCGCTTGAGGATAACCGGAGTGCCAAGGCCGCCCGCGGAGATGACCACCTTCTGGGCGCGCACCTCAATCCTCCCCCCGGGGCCGCTGCCGATGACCCCCGCGGCGCTTCCATTGTCGGTCAAGACCCGGTCCACCTTGACCCCTGTGAAAAGGTCCATGCCCATGTCCCTGGCCTGGGTCACGAACTCGCGCGAAGTCCACTTGGCCCCCCGGCTGCATCCGAGCATGCACTCGCCGCAGTCGCGCACGCACTTTTCCGGGTTTATGAACTTGGGGAGCAGGTCCCACTTTATCCCGATCTCATTGGCCGCGTCCATGATCCTCTTGGCGCCGTCTCCCAAGAGCTCCTCGGGAAGCGCGGCCACTTTCAGCTCCTCCTCGAACTCGTCGGCAAAGGGGTCAAGGTCAATGCCGGTCTGCTCCTTTATGAAGGCCGCGGGCCGGGTGGCTGTTCCGCAGTAGATGAGAGACGAGCCGCCTGTTGTGATGCCCCTTACCATCATGGGGTGCCCGAGCGGTATAGAGTTCTTGAGGTCCAGGTTGGGGAGCACCGAGAGGTGTGTGCCGATCCTTTGCCGGTCTTTGCCCCACTCCAGCATGGCCACCTTTTTCCCGGCCCTGCAAAGCTCGCGCGCGGTCGAGGCCCCGCCCGGTCCCGATCCCACCACCACCGCGTCGTATTCCATTGTCATGACAGTCCTCCTTTCGGTTATGAGCTTATATCTGTTCCCTCTCAATAAGCTCGTTCGAGGTCCTGGCAAGGAGCTTGACGTAATCTATCATGGGGCCGAACCTCTGGTCCTGGGTGTGCCCTTTAGCAAACCTGTAGTAGATCTGCTGTATGATCACCGCTATCTTGAAAAGCGCGAAGCACAGGTAGTAGTGGATGTCGGTCACGTCCGTGCCGGTGAGCTCGGCGTACCTGTCGACGAGCTGTCTGCGGGTGTATGAGCCGGGCACGTAGGTGGGGCCGAAGGCGTTCTCCAGAAGCTCGGGCGGGTCGTCCGCCTGCACCCAGTAGCCGAGCGAAGTCCCCAGGTCGGTCAAGGGGTCGCCGATGGTTGACATCTCCCAGTCCAGCACCCCGATGATTTTTGTTATGTCTCCGGGGGCGATTATGAGGTTGTCGTACTTGTAGTCGTTGTGCACCAGGGTGGGCGGAGGCGACTCGGGGATATTATCTTTCAGCCACGTGATCACCTCTTCAACCTCGGCTATGTCGTCGGTCTGGGAATCGTAGTAGCGACCGGACCATCCGTGCACCTGGCGGTGGAGGTATCCTTTTGGCTTGCCCATGTCTCCGAGGCCGACCCTGTTGAAATCAATGGAGTGTATCTCCACCAGGTTTCGGATGAACGACTCGCACAGGTCACCGGCCTTGTCCGGGCTTAAGTCTATGCCCTCGGGCAATTCCCTTCTCAGCACCACGCCCTTTATCCTCTCCATCACGTAGAACTTTGCGCCGATCACGGACTCGTCCTCGCAGAAAAGCAGTGGACGGGGGGCCTTGTCGTACACGTCGCAGATGGCTGAGAGCACCTTGTACTCGCGGCCCATGTCGTGCGCGGTCTTTACCTCGGAGCCGAAAGGGGGCCTGCGCAGCACCAGCTCTTTGTCGTCAGTCTTTATCATGTAGGTCAGGTTGGAGTGGCCCGCGGGGAACTGCTCTATTGAAAGCTCGCCGGAAAAGCCGGGCAGGTTCTCACGGAAGTAGCTCTTCAATGCCTCGGCGTCAAGCTCCTCACCCTGTCTCACCGGGGCCGTCTTGTCCATGGCGTCATCCATTCTTCTTATCCTACGCCTGTCGGCGTACACCAGGTAGCGCACACAGCTTGTCTGTGTGCGCGAGCGAAGCGAGCAGGATAAAAAGCATACAAGCGACTAAGTATCCATCCCATTCCACTCTTTAAATTCATCCTGCGCCTGAGCGTAGCCAGCTTTTGGCTTTCGGCGCCCACATAGCGGAGCTATGTGGGCTACCCCGATGTCGTTTGATTATTATTGTATATCACAGCGGGCAAAATGGAAACATGCTAGTTCTGGTACTTGCGGAGTATCCTTCTCGCCACCACCACCTTGTGCACCTCGTCCGCGCCGTCGTATATGCGGGCCCCCCGCTCCGAGCGGTAGAAGAACGACAGTATGGTGTCATCGGATACGCCCAGGCCCCCGTGCACCTGTATGGCCTTGTCAATCACCTTGAGCATGACGTTTGCCACGTAGAACTTTATCAGGCTGATCTCCTCCCTGGCCTCGTACGCGCCCTGGGTGTCAATCTTCCAGGCCGCGTGCAGCACCATGAGCCTGGAGGCGTGGACCTCGGCCCGGCACTCCGCTATCCATCCTTGTATGATCTGCTTGGTGGCTAAAGTCTTGCCCTCGGAGACCTCGCGCTTGGCCGCGTACTCGCACATGAGCTCGAAGCAGCGCTGGGCTATGCCGATGTATCTCATGCAGTGGTGTATGCGGCCCGGGCCCAGCCTCTCCTGTGCGATGATGAACCCCTGCCCCTCGGGGCCGAGCAGGTTCTTCCGCGGCACCCGGCAGTCCTGGTACATGATCTCGGCGTGGGAGGCGTAGTCCTCGCCGGCGTGGCCCATGGCGGAGACGTTCCTTATGAGGTTGAAACCGGGGGTGTCCGTGGGCACGATGATCATGCTGGCCTGCTTGTACGGGGACTGCTCTTCAGGGTTGGTCACGGCCATGACCACGGCGAACGCTGCCCCGTCAGCGGACGAGGTCCACCACTTGTGACCGTTTATCACGTAGTCGTCGCCGTCCTTCTTGGCGGTGGTGGCCATGCGGGTGGGGTTGGAGCCGGCGAACTCGGGCTCGGTCATGGAGAAGCAGGACCGGACCTCTCCCCTGATCAGGGGCCACATCCATTTCTCCCGCTGCTCCTCCGTGGCGTACTTGGCCATGATCTCGATGTTGCCGGCGTCCGGGGCCTGGCTGCCGAACACGTAAGGCCCGATGGGCGAGCGGCCGATCTCCTCGCAACAGAGCGAGTATCCCATGAAGCCGATGCCCACGCCGCCCAGGTCCCTGGGAAGCTGGGGGGCCCACAGCTCCATCTGCCTGACCTTCTGCCGGGCCTCCTCCAGCCTGGGCTTCATCTCAAGGAAACCCCTGCCCACGAAGTACGGCTCCAGGGGGTAGACCTCCTTGTCCATGAACTCCCGGATCATCGAAAGGATGGTCTGGGTCTCCTCGTCAATACTGAACTCCATGGTCTCACCTCCATCTAAAATCAAAACGCCAAGGCGCCAAGAAATCATTAAAATAAACTCTTCCTCCTTGGCGGCCTCTTCTTCCCTCGGCGTCTTGGCGTTCGCGTTCAGCGGTGCGAAACAAGGCCCGGCTCGGCAAGGTGAGCCGCTGTGTTGAAGCTCACCATGGAGAAGCGGCCCCGGCTGAAGCGGAACTCGCTCACCGAGCCGTTCTTTATCATCCACCCCAGCTCCAGGGCCGGCTTGTCCGGCACGTGGAGGGCCTTTTGTACAGCAATGGAGACGGGGCCTCCCGAGGAGAACACCGCCGCGGTCCTGCCCGAGCCGGTGTCCTGAATAACCTTTCCGATGGCACTGTTCACCCTGTCCGAGAACTCCTCCCAGGTCTCCATGCCGGACGCTTCAAGCTTGCCGTCCACCCAAAGGTCCATGACCCTGGCGAAGACGCGCTGGAAAGCCTTCTTGTCGTTCTTCAGGTCCGCTTCTCCTCGGGGTGCGAGCTCTTTTAAAATCCCGGCGATCTCGGGGTGTGCGGCAAGCACCTCGGGCATGGAGCCGGTGAGTATTGACTGGGCGTCGTACTCGTTGAACCCTGGTATCTCGACGGCCTCGGGGAAATCGAGGCCCGCTTGTTTATAGACCTCTCCCACCATGGCCATGCTTTGTCTTTGCCGCTCCAGGGCGCCGGTGTAGACCGCGTCCAGGCCGAGGCCCCACCTTGTCCAGTATTTGCCCAGCAGCCGGCACTGCCTCATGCCCAGCTCCGAGAGACTGTCGTAGTTCATCTGCCCGAACGAGGCCTGGCCGTGCCGGACCATGAAGAGGGTGCTCATCTGTATCCATCCGCCTGCAAGTTGGCGGTCCTGCCAGCAGTCAATGTCATGGCCATGGCCGCAATACTATAGACAAGCGGTCCCGGTTGTCAAGGAGGAAAATGTTTTTGACTATTGGATGTATGCTCAATATACTGGCCGCTGGAGGGCCGGGTGCGGATACTTGTATGTATAAGAGCTGTTCCCCAGCCGTGTGCGCCCTACTACACAAGTGAGGGTGGCCGTGATCAGTCTACGTTAAGCTTCCGGGTGAACGAGTACGACCTCTACGCCATGGAAGAGGCGGTCAGGGTAAAGGAGCGGGAGGGCGCGGAGATAACCGCGGTGACGGTGGGCCGGCCCTGGGCGGAGGAGCCGCTGAGAAAGGCCATGTCCGTGGGAGCGGACCAGGGCCTCGTGATTGACGACTCGGGCGCGCCCGCGGAGGACGCGCTTTCCACGGCCGGCCTCATCGCCGGCTGGGCAAGGGACAAGGGCTTCTCCCTGGTCCTTTGCGGGGTCATGTCCGAGGACAAGGAGCGCTGCCAGACCGGGCCCATGCTGGCCGAGCTCCTGGGTATGCGATGCGCCACCACCGTGATAGAGATGGAGCTCGACCCTGACAAGGCGAAGATAAAATGCAAGCGCGAGCTTGAGGGAGGGGTGCGCGAGCGGGTCGAGCTGGGCCTGCCCGCGCTCCTCACCGTGCAGTCCGGCATCAATACGCCGAGGTATGCGAGCCTTACCAACGTGCTCAGGGTGAAGGGGCTGGACATACCGCAACTCCCCGCGGAGTCCCTCCACAGGCCCGGTCCCTGCGAGCGGCTGGTGAAAACCTGCCCTCCAGAACACCGGGGGAGTTGCCGGTTCCTTGAAGGCGGGACCGAGGACAAGGCCGGGAGGCTGGTCCGGGAAATCCGCGAGAAGGTGAAGGCGCGGTGAAAGGGCTGGACCGGGCCGGGGCGCTTGTGGTGGCCGAGCTCTCGGACGGAGAATTGGCGCCCGTGTCTCTCGATGCCGCGGCCTGGGGCCTCAAGCTGGCACAAGAGATTGGCAGGGACCCGGTGGGCGCGGTGCTGGGCCGTTCAGCGCGCAGGCAGGCAGATGAATTCTCCCGGCGGTCCGGGATGAGGGTTGTCCTTGCGGAACACCGGGACCTGGCCTTTTACAACGCGGAGGCGTATATCTCCGTCCTGGCCGGGATCGCCCGGGAGCTTGCGCCGGACTACGTGGTTGTCCCCCATACGGCAACGGGATGGGACTTCGCTCCCCGCCTGGCAGTGGCTCTTTCCTGGTCGTGCTCGACCGCGGTCACGGGCCTCGGGACTCTTGAGGACGGTTTTTATTTTGAGCGGCGGGTGTGCTCGGGCAGGCTGATAAGCGAGGTGGCCCCCCTCGGTCCGGGCGTGATAACCGTCATGCCGGGTAGTATAAGGCCGCGCGAGCCCGGGGGCCGAGGAGAGGTCCTGGAGGTGGAGGTGGAAGCGGACTGCGAAGGCACGCAATCCCTTGGCAGGGAGGCTGCCGCCATGGGAGCGGTGGACCTTTCCGCTGCCGAGGTCATCGTGGCCGCGGGGCGGGGCGCGGGTTCGGAGGAGGGTGTCCGGCTGGTAACCGAGCTTGCCGGCTGCTTTGACAAGGGAGCGGTGGGGGCCTCCAGGGGGCTGGTGGACGCGGGCTGGCTCGGCCTGGAGCACCAGGTGGGTCAGACCGGCCAGACCGTGGCCCCTGCGCTCTACATCGCCTGCGGCATATCCGGGGCCATCCAGCACACCGTGGCCATGAGCGGGTCCGGCCTGGTGGTGGCGGTGAATACTGACCCGGATGCCCCCATATTCCAGGTGGCGCAGATCGGGGTGAAGGAAGACCTGTACAAGTTCCTGCCCCTGCTCATAGAAAAGCTCTCGGAGGGGAGCGGAAAAGGCCGGGCCTGACTTTATCTTTCAGCGGGAAGTGGCTATACTTGAGACAAGACATGATGACGGGGACAAGGTAATATGATCCATATCCAGGACCAGATAAAGAAGCTTACCAGGATCGGGACGGCGCTGACCAGCGAGCACGACCTTAACAAGCTGCTGGACCTGATCGTGCAGGAGGCCCGGGCCCTGACCAACTCCGACGCCGGCAGCCTCTACATAAAGGAGGGCGACCAGCTACAGTTCGTGGTCAGCCAGAACGAGACTTTAGCCAAGAGGTACCGGGACAAGGGCATAGTCATGGACAAGTTCAAGCCCTTCCCCCTTCCCATCTCCAACAAGAGCATCGCCGGGTACGTGGCCAACAACGCAAGGAGCCTGAACATTCCCGACGTGCGCAAGATACCCTCCGACGAGCCCTATGACTGGAACCCGAGCTTCGACGAGAAGAACGACTACCTGTCCAAGTCCATGCTGGTGGTCCCCATGATAGACCAGCAGGACCAGGTCATAGGCGTGCTCCAGCTCATAAACGCCCAGTCGTGGGAAGGGGAGAACAAGGGGGTGGAGATAGTGCCGTTCGACTCCATCCAGGAGGAGCTGGTCCGGTCCCTGGCCAGTCAGGCCGCGGTGGCCTTTACCAACGCCCAGCTCACCGCCAGCATCAAGCAGGCCCACCTGGACACCATATACAGACTTAGTATAGCAGCCGAGTACAAGGACCAGGACACGGCCAGCCACATCAAGAGGATGAGCCTGTACTCGAAGATTCTAGCACGGGAGCTCGACATGACCGAGCGGGAGGTGGAGCTCATGCTCTACGGCTCTCCCATGCACGACGTGGGCAAGCTGGGGGTCCCGGACGCAATACTGCTGAAGCCCGGCAAGCTGGACCAGGACGAATGGAAGGTCATGGAGAAGCACACCGTGTACGGGGCCAACATCCTGGAGGGCTCGGACTCGGAGGTGCTCGAGTACAGCCGCGTGATCGCGCTCAGCCACCATGAGAAGTGGGACGGGTCAGGATACCCGGCGAAGCTCAGAGATGAACAGATACCCGTGCCGGGCAGGATAGTGGCCCTGGCCGACGTGTTCGACGCGCTCACCAGCAACAGGCCCTACAAGAAGGCATGGCCCCTGGATGAAGCCAGGGAGGAGATACTGAGCGGCTCCGGCAAGCACTTCGATCCCCAGGTGGTGGAGGCCTTCACCAAAAGCTTCGAGCGCATAGTCGAGGTTTATGAAGAGCACCGGGAAGCATGAAACCCAAGGCGCCCCGCCTGCGCTTTTGCGAGGAGTAACATTTTCTAACACACATAGCTCGTGTGTTACCCTTTTTACTTTGCGTCCTTGCGTCCAGCCCCCTGTAATGCTACAACAATGTATGTTTGCTTACTGAAGCCACAAAAAGGTAGGGTTTTATGGCGGGTCAGAAAAAGCCTAGGCTCCGGCGCGAGGTCAAGGAGCTCTCGCTCCTCTACGAGATCAGCCAGCGGCTGGGCGAGAGCATGGAGCTCAGGGAGGTTCTGCACGACGTTCTCCGCGGCATGGCCGAGCACATGGGCATGACCCGGGGCACCTTGACCCTGCTCAACCGCGAGACCGGGGAGATCAACATCGAGGCTGCGTACGAGCTCTCGCCCACCCAGAAGGAGCGGGGCCGCTACCGGGTGGGCGAGGGGGTGACCGGGCGGGTGGTTGAGACCGGCCGGCCCGCGGTGGTGCCGCGCATCTCTGACGAGCCGCTGTTCCTGGACCGCACCGGCGCGCGCAAGAAGCTTCTGAAAAAGGACATCTCTTTCTTGTGCGTTCCCATAAAGCTTGGCAAGGAGGTCATAGGCACGCTTTCGGCTGACCGTCTTTTTTCCGAGGCGGTGTCTTTCGAGGAGGACGTGCGGCTGCTCTCCATTGTTGCCTCCATGATCGGGCAGGCGGTGAAGCTCCGGCAGGAGGCCGAGGAGGAGCGCGAGCGGCTGCTGTCCGAGAACGAGCGGCTGCAGGAGGAGTTAAAGGAGAGGTTCAAGCCGCAGAACATCATCGGCAACTCCAAGGCCATGCGCGACGTGTACGAGATGATCGCGCAGGTGTGCGAGAGCGACGCCACCGTGCTGCTTCGGGGCGAGAGCGGCACCGGCAAGGAGCTGGTGGCGCACGCGGTGCACTACAACAGCCCGAGAGCCGGCCGGCCGTTCGTGAAGGTGAACCTTGCGGCGCTTCCCGAGAGCGTGGTCGAGAGCGAGCTGTTCGGCCACGAGAAGGGGGCTTTCACCGGCGCGGTGTCATCGCGCAAGGGCAGGTTCGAGCTGGCCCACGGTGGATCGGTGTTCCTGGACGAGATCGGGGACCTGACCCCGGCGCTGCAGATAAAGCTCCTGCGCGTGCTCCAGGAGAAGGAGTTCGAGAGGGTGGGGGGCACGGACACCACCAAGACGGACGTGCGCATCATCGCGGCAACCAACCGCAACCTGGAGGAGTTGATCGAGCAGGGCGGCTTCAGGCAGGACCTGTACTACCGACTGAACGTGTTCCCCATATACCTGCCGCCCCTGCGGGAAAGAAAGACCGACGTGCTGCTTCTGGCCGACTTCTTTGTGGACAGGTACGCGAAGGCGAACAACAAAAAGGTAAAGCGCATATCCACCGAGGCCATTGACATGCTCATGAGCTACCACTGGCCGGGCAACGTGCGCGAGCTGGAGAACATCATCGAGCGGGGCGTGCTGCTATCGAGCGGCGAGGTCATACACGGCCACCTTCTGCCGCCCACTTTGCAGACCGCGGAGGCCACCGGCACGGCCCAGGCGGGCGGGCTGGATGCTGCCCTGGACAGCCTGGAGAAAAGCCTTGTCATGGACGCGCTAAAGAGCTCCCGGGGCAACATGTCAAAGGCCGCCAAAAGACTGGGCGTGACCGAGCGGGTCATGGGCCTGCGTGTAAAAAAGCACGACATCAACCTACGCGATTTCCGCACCAGATCGTAGATTCCCATTATTTTTCCTACAAAAATGTATCGTCCTGAAAAGGGTCGTACCGGCAGTTTATCTCTCTTCTTCCCTCCCCTCCGCAAAAATTATCTTTAATTACAATGGCTTGTTAATTTTCAAGCCGGATTTGACCCCGCTGGCACGGCGATTGATATAAAAACGAAAAGGACCGAGAAGTGAACGGGATGAGGAGTAGAAAGATGTGTAGCTTGTTGAGAAATGCCATAGCAGCGGTTTTTATTATGTCATTCCTTGCGGCCCCTGCCCTGGCGGGCGAGGAAGCGGGGTTGTCAGTGGATGCGACTTACGCCGGGCGCTACGTATGGCGCGGGTTCCCGGTGAACGAGGAGGCGGTGCTGCAGCCCTCTGCGACCCTTTCGGGCGGGGGCTTCAGCCTGAACGTGTGGTCCAACATGGAGCTCACCGACTGGGGCGAGCGGGCGGGCTACGGCGACGAGCAGGGCAACGCCACCGAGGTGGACTACACGGGTTCGTACACGGCAAAGGTCGGCCCGGTGGGAATGGAACTGGGTTTTGTAACCTACACCTTCCCGAACCTCTACGAGCTGGGGGATTCGCTGTCCACCACCGAGGTGTACCTGGGGCTTGGGCTGGAGGCGCCCTTGTACTTCTCGCTCACGACTTATCTGGACGTGGACGGCCGGGGCTCAGAGGGTGCGAGCTATACGAGCCTTGACCTGGGTCACTCGTTCGAGCTCTTGGAGCGGCTTTGCCTGGACCTCTCGGCCGGGCTTGGGTATGCGGACCATGACTTCATCGAGGCGTACTACGGCCTGGAAGAAGACGGCGGCTTGCACGAGTGGTCCGCAAGCGCATGCCTCACCTTTGCCTGGGAGGGTTTTTACTTGTCCCCGGGGTACGCCTATGCCTCGCTCATTCACGATGAGGCCAGGGACGAGGTCGAGGACGTTTGGGAGCTTGACCCGGAGTCGGGGTACGTGTTCGTGGGAGTGGGATGGGATAGCAAACTGATGAATAGGGGAGAGCGGATATGATTAACTCGGGTGACACGGCTTTCGTAATGGTCTCTTCCGCGCTGGTGCTTATCATGACGCCCGGCCTGGCCTTCTTTTACGGGGGGATGGTCAGGCGCAAGAACATACTCTCGATACTCATGCAGTGCTTCATACTGCTTTGCGCATTGAGCATCCAGTGGGTCCTGTTCGGGTACTCGCTGGCCTTCGGCCCGGACCTGGGCGGAGTGGTCGGCAGCCTCGACTGGGTGGGCCTTAAAGGCGTGGGCATTGAAGCGGGCCCGTACGCGGACAACCTGCCCCACCAGGTGTTCATGATCTTCCAGTGCATGTTCGCGGTGATCACGCCGGCGCTGATCGTGGGCGCGTTCGCCGAGCGGATCAAGTTCTCGTCGTTTCTCGTGTTCATGCTGCTGTGGGCCACACTTGTTTACGACCCGGTGGCACACTGGGTGTGGGGGGCCGGCGGCTGGCTGGGAGAGCTGGGGGCCCTCGACTTCGCCGGGGGCACGGTGGTGCACGTGAACGCGGGCGTGGCCGCGCTGGTGATGGCCGTGCTCATCGGGAAGCGCGAGGGGTACAAAAGACAGCCCTTCTCGCCCCACAACATGCCCTTCGTGCTGCTGGGCGCCGCGCTTTTGTGGTTCGGCTGGTTCGGGTTCAACGCCGGCAGCGCACTGGCTGCGGACGGCCTGGCAGGCAACGCATTCATAACCACCAACGTCGCGGCCGCGGCCGCAGGGCTAGCCTGGGTCCTGATCGAGTGGAAGCAGCACGGGTCCCCCACCGCGCTGGGAGCGGCCACCGGAGTGGTGGCCGGGCTGGTGGCCATCACCCCGGCGTGCGGGTTCGTAACTCCCATGGCAGCCATTCCCATAGGCGCGGCCGCGGCGGTTCTTAGCTACCTGGCGGTGGTGCTGCTGAAGGGGAGGCTGGGGTACGACGACTCCCTGGACGTGTTCGGGGTGCACGGGGTGGGAGGAATATGGGGCGCGCTCGCCACCGGCATCTTTGCCAGCCCCGCGGTGAGCCCGGGCGCGGAAGGGCTCCTCTCGGGGGACCCGGGCCAGCTCCTGGTACAGGTGGTGGGTGTGGCCGTGACCATAGCCTTCTCCGGCATCATGACCCTGGTGCTCTACAAGATAGTGGACGCCCTGTTGGGCATGAGGGTTGACAGGCAGCAGGAGATCATGGGCCTGGACCTCACCCAGCACAAGGAAGCGGGATACACGGTGGTGGACTAAAGGAGGTCATGCAAATGAAGTACATCATCGCAATAATTCAGCCGGACAGGCTGGAAGAGGTGAAGCAGGAGTTGCAAAGCAGGGAAGTGAACCTGATGACCGTGACCCAGGTGCTGGGGTGCGGCAGGCAAAAGGGACACACACAGGTGTACAGGGGAAAGACAGAGGTGGGGAACCTGCTTAAAAAGATAAAGCTCGAGATCGCGGTCAACGATGACTTTGTAGGGCCCACTATCGAGGCCATCGCCGCGGGAGCAAGGACCGGAGAGATCGGCGACGGCAAGATATTCATACTGGAGCTGCCCGAGTGCATCCGCATCCGCACCGGGGAGAAGGGGTGCGAGGCCATAGGATAAAGAAAGGGCTTATATCGTCTCATAGAGCGACAGGAAAAAAATTCATAAGGAGGGAATCAAATGAGTGACGCAAACGTGGAAAAGGTTTTAAAGACCGTGGCTGACAAAAGGGTGAAGTTCATAAGGCTTTGGTTCACGGACGTGCTGGGGTTCTTAAAGAGCTTTGCCATTACAGCGGAGGAGCTCGAGACCGCGCTCAGCGAGGGCATGGGCTTTGACGGGTCATCCATCGAGGGCTACGCCCGCATCGAGGAGAGCGACATGGTGGCAAAGCCCGACCCGGACACCTTCTGCATACTGCCCTGGCGTCCCGAGGACTACGCGGTGGCCCGGATGTTCTGCGACGTATTGAAGCCCGACGAGACCCCCTACGAGGGGGACCCCAGGTGGGCGCTCAAGCGCAACCTGAAAAAGGCCGCGGACCAGGGATACACCTTCTACCTGGGACCCGAGCTCGAGTACTTCTACTTCAAGAGCGGCAACGGCGTGCCCCAGACCCTTGACGCCGGCGGCTACTTCGACCTCACCCCCCTGGACGTGGCCTCGGACCTGAGGAGGGACACCATACTCTCGCTCGAGAGCATGGGCATAAAGGTCGAGTACTCGCACCACGAGGTGGCCCCCAGCCAGCACGAGATAGACCTGCGCTTCATGGACGGCCTCGCAATGGCTGACGCGGCCATGACATACAGGCTGGTGGTGAAAGAGGTGGCCATGAAGCACGGGGTGTACGCCACCTTCATGCCAAAGCCTTTGTTCGCGCAGAACGGATCGGGCATGCACACACACCAGTCCCTGTTCAAGGGCGGGGAAAACGCCTTCTTTGACCAGAATGACAAGTATAATCTGTCCAAGGAAGGCAAGTCGTACATCGCCGGGCTGCTCAGGCACGCCCGGGAGATATGCCTGGTGGTGGCACAGTGGGTCAACTCGTATAAAAGGCTGGTGCCGGGGTACGAGGCCCCCGTGTACATATCATGGGCGAGAAGGAACCGCTCCGCACTGGTGCGGGTGCCTATGTACAAGCCGGGAAAGTCAAAGGCCACCCGGGCCGAGTTCCGCTGTCCCGACCCGGCCTGCAACCCTTATCTCGCATTCGCTGTAATGCTGGCCGCAGGATTGAAAGGCATAAACCAGGGGTACGAGCTGCCTGACCCGGTGGAGGAGGACATATTCCACATGACTGAAAAGGAGCGCGAGAAAAGGGACATCCTGGCACTGCCCGGAAGCCTTGGCGAGGCCATAGCCGAGACCGAGAACAGCGAGCTGGTGAGGGAGGCGCTCGGAGACCACATATTCGAAAAGTTCATCGCAAACAAGAAAATCGAGTGGGACCGCTACAGGATACACGTGAGCGCCTTCGAGCTGGACAAGTATCTGCCGGTGCTCTAAGGGATCATTATAAAAAGGAGTGTTGACTTAAAAGATGGCGGCTCTCAGGATAGCGCAGGCCCAGATAAACACCGTAGTGGGTGACATAAGCGGAAACGCGGCAAAGATAAAACACTACATGCAAGAGGCCGCGTCAATGCATGCGGATTTCGCGGTCTTCCCGGAGCTGGCCCTCTCGGGCTACCCGCCCGAGGACCTGCTCTTGAAGCCGCGCTTCTTAAAAGACTGCAAAGAGGCCCTGGAGGCCCTGCTGCCTCATACCCGGGGCACGAACGCGGTGATCGGCTTTCCCCGCGAGCACCGGGGCAAGGTCTACAACGCGGCCGCGGTGATAAACAACGGCGAGCTGAAGACGGTCTACCACAAGATAGAGCTGCCCAACTACGGCGTGTTCGACGAGAAGCGCTACTTCACACCGGGCGGCCCCTGCCCGGTGCTGCTCGCCGCCGGCGCCAGGGTGGGGGTGACCATATGCGAGGACCTGTGGGTGCCGGACGGCCTGCCCGAGAGGTGCGCAAGGCGGGACAAGGCAGGGCTGGTGATAAATCTCTCCGCATCGCCGTTCTACGCCGGAAAGATCGAGGACAGGAAGGCCGCGGTCACGGGCTTTGCAAAGCGCACCAAGGCGTTCCTCGCATACACCAACGTGGCGGGGGCCCAGGACGAGCTGGTGTTCGACGGCGGCAGCATGGTGGTTGATCCCTCCGGCAATATCATTTCAAGCGCGCCCAGGTTCAGTGAGCAGATGCTCGTTACCGATGTAGAGGTCCAAGAAGAGCATGAGACAGCGATTGATGATGGTGAAGATGACAGTGCAGTCCGAATCCAGGTTCGCGAGCAACAAGACAGGCAGCCTTTTCAAAACCAGGTGGCCCCTGAGCTCGACCTGCTGGCCGAGGTCATCGAGGCCCTGGTGCTGGGCATACGGGACTACGCGGACAAGAACGGGTTCGACAAGGCGGTGGTGGGGCTCTCCGGCGGCATTGATTCCTCGCTCACGGCCGCACTGGCGACCATGGCGCTCGGGAGCGAGAGGGTGGTCTCGGTTACCATGCCCTCGCAGTACTCCTCCGAGGAGACCCGAAGGGACGCAGAGGCCCTGGCACAAAACATGGGGATCGAGATCATCACCGTGCCTATCTCCGATGTCTTCCAGGCCTTCCAGCAAGAGCTCGCCCCCCGCCTGGGAGAGGGCGAGCAGGGCGTGACCCTGGAGAACCTCCAGGCCAGGATACGGGGGAATATCATGATGGCGCTCTCCAACAGGTTCGGATGGCTGGTGCTCGCCACCGGCAACAAGAGCGAGACCGCGGTCGGATATGCAACGCTGTATGGAGACACCGCCGGGGGGTTCGCGGCCATTAAGGACGTGCCAAAGACCATGGTCTACCGGCTTGCAAAGCGCATAAACCGCGACCAGGGCAAAGAGCTGATCCCCGTGAGCGTAATCAAGAGGCCCCCCACCGCGGAGCTGAGGCCCGGCCAGAGGGACCAGGACTCTTTGCCCCCATACGAGGTGCTGGACCCCATACTAGAGGCTTACGTGGAAAAGGACTGCTCATCAGAGGAGATAGCCGCACAGGGACACGATATAGACACGGTAAGAGGGATCATAAGGATGGTGGACAAAAACGAGTACAAGCGGAGGCAGGCCCCGCCCGGCATAAAAATCACGCCCAAGGCCTTCGGCAAGGACAGGAGGCTCCCCATAACCAGCCGATACGAGCCGTGAGAAAAAAGACCATATCATCACAAGAGCATGGTTTCACCCCGAGATAAACCGTGATAACATAATAGACTGGCTTCAGCACGCTTGTTGAAAACACCAAGATATTGACCTAAGCTTAATACCCGAAATTTAGCCGCGGACAACGGGGGCACAGGTACCTGTGCCCCTGTCAATGTAATATAAGGTTATAATAAGTGCGACCATGCAAAACCAGGAGATAAAAAAGGGGGCACAAACCGACCCCGGCTTCCAGCCTTACGTTGTGCTGCTCTTTTGCCAGCAGGCGGCCTCCAGCGACGTGGCCTTCCCGGACTCCACCAGGTGGGTGCGCGGAGTGCACGTGCGCATGGTTCCCATGCCCTGCTCGTCCAAGGTGGAGATAAGCTGCCTGGTGAAGCTGCTCGCATCCGGGGTGGACGCGGTGCAGGTGGTGGGGTGCCCGCCCGGGCAATGCAGGTTCCTGGCAGGCACGAAAAAGACCGAGCACAGGGTAGGCTACGTGAGAGGCATGCTCTCCGAGCTGGGCCTAGGCCCCGAGAGGGTGGGGATCATAAGGGGGAGCCGGTTCTCGCTCGAAGACCTGTTGGAGGCCGCGTACGACAGGGCCGGCGAGGTGATGCCGCTGGGCCCCAACCCCATGAAAAAAGAGGATAAAAAATAGGACATGCCCGCTAAGTTCCGAATACACCCGAAGCTCTCGCCGCCCAGGCGCCCGCCCATCTCCAGGTACGCCTACCTCGAGGCGGGGAGGTGCTTGAATTGCAGGCGCTGCGTGAAGTACACCTCCTGCATCTACAACGTGTACGAGACAAGGGACTTCGACCCGGTATCCATCCAGGACACAGGGGACGTCGCATGCGTGAGCTGCTTCCGCTGCATACAGGAGTGCAAGGCCGGCATCCTCTCCCGTGCCATAAACCCCCGCTGGGAGAGGCTGGGCAACGAGCACTGGACCCCGCCTGTCATATCCAGTATATGGCGCCAGGCCGAGAACGGGAAGATACCCGTGTCAGGCGCGGGCTACCGGGGGCCCTTCACCGGACCGGGCTTTGACTCCATGTGGACGGACATGTCGGAGATCGTGCGGCCCACCAGGGACGGGATACACGGCCGCGAGTTCATAAGCACGGTCATCGAGCTGGGCAGAAGGCCGGAAAAGCTCTCCTTTGACCCGGACGGCGGGATGACAACCGAGCCGCCCCGGTTCGTTGAGGTCCCTTTGCCGGTGATACTGGACGTGCCCCCCTTCGGCAAAACCGGCATAAGCACCAGGAGGGCGATGGCAAAGGCCGCCCAAAAGCTTGGAACCCTGGTGGTGGCCTCCCTGAAAGAGGCAAGCGGCCCCCTGTCAGAGTTCAAAGAAAACCTCATGGTAAAGGTTGAACCGGACCAGGAGGATTTCTCCGGCGTTGCCGGAGTGCCTGTGATCGAGCTGCTCTACTCCGACCGGGTCTACCGGCAGATGGACGCGGCAAAACAGGAGAGCCCGCAGGCGGTGGTTGCGGTGCAGGTGTGGCTGGACCAGGATGCGCCAGGCCGCGTGCTCGAACTCGCAAGAGAGGGCGCGGAGGCGGTTCACCTGAAGGCCCATCATATGGCCCACGGCTTTGGCGCGGATGCCGAGGTCTTTATAACTGAGCTGGTGTCCGGGGTTCACGAGGAGCTTGTCGGGCACGCCATACGAGAGCAGTTGACCCTGCTGGCCTCCGGCGGCATCGCCATGGCCGAGCACGTGGCAAAGACCATCATAAGCGGGGCCGACGGAGTGGGCGTGGACCTGGCCGCGCTGATAGCCCTCGAGTGCAGGGTGTGCAGGGACTGCGAGGAGCAGGAGGCGTGCCCGGTGGACATCGAGAACGTGGACGAGGAGTGGGGCGCGCAGCGTATACTCAACCTCATGGGCTCCTGGCACTCGCAGCTCATCGAGGTCATGGGCGCCATGGGCATGCGCGAGGTGAGGAGGCTCCGGGGCGAGAGGGGCAGGACCATGTACTTCAAGGACCTCGAAAAGGAGAGCTTCGCCCCCCTGTTCGGAGAGCGAAAGCCCGCGCCGCTCTCCTCCGGCAACCCCGGCTGGGACGCGGCCCAGAGGGAACAGGCCCCGCCGCCCGAGGTGAAGGCGCCGGCGCCGCCTTTGCCCGAGCGGCACGCCTACCCCCCGGTGGAGAACCTGGTCGAGGGCTGCGGCTCACGCTTCAGGAACAAGCTCTCGAAGTACCGCGTTGTCATCACCGACGCATGCACAGACTGCTACCAGTGCGTGGATGCCTGCAGGTTCGGGGCATTGCAGAAGACCAGCGAAAGTGGAGTGATGGTAAAGCCCGAGCCCTGCCGCGGCCCCGGGGTGTGCAGGTCGCAGGGGAGCTTCTGCGTTGACGCCTGCCCCGAGGACGCCATCATGGTGGGCCTGAACCCGTTGTGGAACACATTCGGGGACCCCAGGTGGACCCCGGACCTGATCGTGTCAACGTGGGACCAGGCCGAGACAGGCACGGTGCCATACGACTCCGGGCTGGAGTTCACAAAGGGGGAATCCGGCGGAGGGTTCGACAGGATCGAGCTGAACTTCCCTGAAAAGCCGCCCCCTGAAGACCTGCGGCCGGAGAACATAGACCTCTCCATTCCGCTAAACCGCAGGGAGGAATCAAAAAGGCCCGGGGTGAGGATCGGCATGCCCATGTACGGCGGGGGCATGAGCTTCGGGTCCATAAGCCTTGCCACCATGCTTTCCAGGGCCAGGGCCTACAAGGCATTCGACTCCTTTGTGTGCACCGGCGAGGGCGGCTACCCCGGAGAGCTCGAAAAGTACGACCACCACATCATCACCCAGGTGGCCACCGGCCTGTTCGGCGTGCGCGAGGACACCATAAAGAGGGTGCGTGTGGTGGAGTTCAAGTATGCCCAGGGGGCAAAGCCCGGCCTGGGCGGGCACCTCCTGGGCGACAAGGTCACGCCCGCGGTGGCAAAGATGCGCGAGGCGGTCGAGGGCAGCGCCCTGTTCTCGCCCTTCCCCTTCCACTCGGTGTACTCGGTGGAGGACCACAAAAAGCACGTGGACTGGATTAAGCACATAAACGAAAAGGCCCTGGTCGCGGTAAAGGTCTCCACCCCCACAGACGTGGACATGGTCGCGGTGGGGAGCTATTACGCCGGGGCCCACATTATACACATTGACGGGTCCTACGGCGGCACCGGCGCGGCCCCGGACATAGCAAAGAAGAACATCGCCATGCCCATCGAGTACGCCATTCCCAAGGTGCACAACTTCCTCGCGGAGGAGGGCATACGGGACCAGATGACGCTCATCGCCTCCGGAGGGATAAGGACCGCGTGGGACGTGGCCAAGGCCATCGCCCTGGGCGCGGACGGCGTGGTGCTGGGGACCTCCGAGATGGTGGCCCTCGAGTGCATAAGGTGCGGGAACTGCGAGAGCGGACGCGGCTGCCCCCGCGGAATCGCAACCACCGACCCCGAGCTGTGCGCGCTGTACGACCAGGCATGGGGCGAGCAGAGGCTAATAAACATGTTCCACTCCTTCTGCGCACAGCTCCAGGACATACTCTGGAGGCTTAGCATGAGGAGCGTGACCGAGCTGGTGGGAAGGACCGACGCGCTTTACCACCTCGACTACGAGGGGAAATGAAACTTTTATATTTCGCACTGAGACACGGAGAACACGGAGCTTTAAGCTATTAATGAAAAAATTTTATCACGCAAAGACGCAGAGAACGCAAAGAATCCGGAAAAAATTTTAAATTCTTCTTTGAGCCTTCGCGTGAAACAAAAAATGCGGATAAAACCATGAAGGACTTCACCAAAAGCATCATAAGCTCCCGTAAGCCCATGCCAAGGGACGCGGCCCATGCCCGGGGCAAGGACGCATGCGAGGGCGGCTGCGGCGTTGTGGGGTTCGCATCCACCGTGCCGGTGCGGGGCAGCCACATCTTCGAGCCCTCCATGCAGATGCACAACCGCGGCAACGGCAAGGGCGGGGGAATCGCCTGCGCCTGCCTGGACCCTGGCCAGCTCGGGGTGTCCGAGAGGGTCCTGCGCGAGGACTACATCCTGCAGGTGGCCCTGTTCGACGACTCGGCCAAGGCGGAGGTTGAAAAGGAGTTCATCGAGCCGCGCCTCGATGTGCACCACGAGACGCTGATCCAGCCTGCCGCTGACTGGCAGGACCTGGGCATGCCCATCGAGCCGCCCGGTGTGGCCCGCTTTTTCGTGCGGGTGAAGGACGAAGTGCTCGATAAGTTCGCCTCCGAGAACGGGCTGGACGGCTTCGAGCGGCGCGATGTCGAGGACGAGTTCATATACCGGAACTCCGCCCGGCTGAACCGCAAGCTCTACGCGCCCCTGGGCGAGAAGCGGGCATTCGTGCTCTCCCACTCCCGGGACCTCATGCTCTTCAAGGTGGTGGGCTACGCCGAGCAGGTGGTGAAGTTTTACGGGTTAGAAGACCTCTCGGCCAGGGTGTGGATCGCGCACCAGCGCTATCCCACCAAGGGCAGGGTGTGGCACCCCGCGGGGTCCCACCCCTTTATCGGCATGAACGAGGCATTGGTGCACAACGGCGACTTTGCAAACTACTTCAGCGTGTCCGAGTACCTGAGACAGCACAACATCGCGTCCCAGTTCCTCACCGACACCGAGGTCTCGGTGCTGCTGTTCGATCTGTGGAGAAGGGTGTACAAGTACCCCCTGGAGTACGTGATCGAGGCAATGGCCCCCACCACCGAGCTCGACTTCGACAACCTGGACCCCGACAAGCAGCGGGTGTACCGGGCCATACAGGCGCTGCACATGCACGGCTCTCCCGACGGCCCCTGGTTCTTCATAATAGCGCGCTCCAGGCCGGACCAGGACCGCTACCGCCTGCTGGGCATCACAGACACCTCAATGCTCCGGCCACAGGTGTTCGCGCTCCAGGAGGGTGACGTGTCCATCGGACTGGTGGCATCCGAGAAGCAGGCCATTGACGCCACACTGCACTCTTTGCACCAGGAGGACCCGCGCTTCCGCCTGGTCGCGGACCGCTACTGGAACGCCCGCGGAGGCTCGCACACCGACGGGGGCGCATTCACCTTCACCGTGACACGGAACAACGGCTCCTTCGAGCTCTCCTGCACCGACAAGTTCAAAAAGCCCATCACCGCGCCCCCGGGCGAGTACGCGCTGCTCCCGGACTTTGAGCCGAGCGCGCCCGGAGACGGCGAGGAGTTGCTGGCAAGGCTCGAGGGCGAGCTTTCCGAGGACATGGCAAAAGAGGCCTTTGCCCGGGTGAGCGAGGTCATTGGCTCGTGGAGCCTGGACCAATTGAGGTGGATGGTCTCCGGGATCGAGAAGATGGCACAGGGTGACGAGCAAAGGCTCATGTCGTCACTGGAGCTTCTCACCTATCTCAACGACCGCCACTATGACACCGGCGGGATGCGGCCCGCGGCGGTCCTGCAAGTGGTGCGCGAGGCCATTGACCGGCTCCTGGACGCGGTCCCGGGTATTGACTCCGAGGACCAGTCCAGCATGAAGCGCATTGACTGGGACACCAGGTCTTCCCTGCGGCCCCCATCTCACAGTGAGACCACGCTGGTGATATGCGCCAGGAAGTTCCCCCCGGAAGGTGACGATTGCGACTCCAGGCTGGCCATCAGTGCGTACCAGGCGGGCTGGAAGCGCTTTTTGGTCTACGGGCTAAAAGGGCAGAGGTTCTCGGCATGCGGGTTCGGGCCCGGCACCCGGGGGGTGCGCATGGACCTCTACGGCAGTTCGGGCGACTACCTGGGCTCGGGCATAGACGGCATGGAGGTGCACGTGCACGGGCACGGCCAGGACCAGCTCTGCCAGATAATGAAGGACGGCCTGGTGGTGGTCCACGGCGACGTGGGCCAGGCCTTCCTCTACGGGGGCAAGGGCGGAGAGGTCTACGTTCAGGGCAACGCCGCGGGCAGGCCGCTCATAAACGCGGTGGGCAGGCCCAGGGTGGTGATTAACGGCACCTGCCTGGACTACCTGGCCGAGTCCTTCATGGCGGGGGACCCCGAAAAGGGAGGCGGGTTTGTCATACTGAACGGTGTAAGGTTCGACGACAAGGGCCGGGTGGTCGAGCTCGACGCCCCCTACCCCGGCTCCAACCTCTTCTCCCTGGCCTCGGGCGGGGCCATATACGTGCGCGACCCCCGCGGCAGGCTGGTGCCCGAGCAGCTAAACGGCGGCGAGTTCGCGGAGCTTGGCTCAAAGGACTGGCAGCTCATCCTTCCCTACCTTAAGAAGAACCAGGAACTTTTCGGCATATCCGTGGAGGACGACCTGCTCACGGCGGAGGGCAAGAAGATGCCCCCTGAGAAGGTGTACAGGAAGGTGCGGGCGGTAAAGCTCGAGGTGCTCTCCAAGGTCGAGGTCCCGGAGTAGGCCCGGCTCCGCTTTCTCCGCTCCCTCTCCCCGTCCCGTGTGTCAGCCCGTCTCCACTCCCCGGCCGCGGAGGTAGTCCTTGAGCTCGGGTATCTTAATCGTGCCGTAATGGAACACGGAGGCCGCGAGCAGGATTTTTGCGCCCGCCTTTGCCGCGTCATAGAAGTGCTCCATTTCTCCCGCGCCTCCCGAGGCCACCACTGGCGCGGATGTGACCTCGGCCACCTTGCGGATGAGGGGGAGGTCGTACCCTGTCTTTGCCCCGTCGGTGGCCTTGGAGGTGGGAAGGATACACCCCGCGCCGAAATCCGAGACCTTTTTCGCCCACTCCACCGCGTCTGAGCCGGTGGGGGTGCGGCCGCCGTCTATGTACACCTCGTAGCCCGAGGGCAGCTCCGGGTTCTGGTCCACGTCAATGGCCACGGTCACCCGCTCGCCCCCGAACTCCTCCACCATGTCGGCTATAACCTCCGGGTCCCGGAAGGCTGCGCTGGAGACCGACACTATGTCCGCGCCGGACTCGAGCACCTTGGCCGCGCTTTGCACGTCCTTTATCCCGCCGCCCACGGTGAATGGCACGGTGGCGACCTCGGCAACCCTTTCCACCACCTCCAGCATGGTGGCCCTGTTCTCCACGGTCGCGGTTATGTCCAGGAGCGCCAGCTCGTCGGCGCCCGCCAGGCAGTAGGCCCTGGCGCACTCCACCGGGTCGCCTGCATCACGGATGTCAACGAAGTGCACACCCTTGACCACCCTGCCCTTCTGCATGTCAAGACACGGCATTATTCTTACACTCATTTTTCCTCCCTTTCTTCAATATTCAGTGCCCCGGGCGCGCAATGATCTTTGTCTCCTCTCCTGGGGCGGGCTTTGCTTTTTGCACCTCCTGGAGCGAGGTCCTCACTTTCAGGTGGTCCGCGGACAGGTGCACGAGCACGGTGTCGCCTGACAGGTCCAGCCCCACTATCCTTGTTTGCAGGTCGGCGTGCTCTCCAGCCTCGACCTCGATCGTAAGCCCGGGTCCCGTCCGGTGCATGGTCCCCGTAAGCACCCTTTGCACGGACCCGCCGATTATCCCCCTGTCTATGCTTACTATCCTGTGAGCCAGCCTGGATGCCTGGTCCCGGTCGTGTGTGGCTATTATAATGGTCATTCCCTTTTTTTCACGCAGGTCATGGATCAGGTGCTCCACCTCCCTCACCCTGCCGGAGTCCACGGCCGCGGTGGGCTCGTCCAGTATGAGCACACGGGGGTCGCACACAATGGCCCTGGCAATGGCCATCCTCTGCAGCTCGCCCCCGGAGAGGGTGGAGGCCCTTTGCTTCTCCAGTCCATCGAGTCCCACCAGGGAGAGGGCCTCTTTTACCCGTGCCTCGGTTTCCGGTGCCCCGGCCTTCCTCACTGAAAGGCCGTAAGAGACGTTTTGGAACACCGAGCCCTGGAAAGGGTAGGGGTTCTGATGAACCATGGTGACCTTTTTCCTGGCCGCGAACCAGTCGCCGTGCCTGGACAGGGGCCTGCCGTCGAACATGAGAGCGCCGGTGTCGGGGTGCTCTATAAGGGCCAGTATGCGGAGCAGCGTGGACTTGCCCGCTCCGTTGGGTCCGCATATGGCCGCGATCTCCGCGGGCTCGAACGCCATGTACCCGGCCTGGAGCGCGGGCCAGCCTGCGTAGCTGCGGGTGATGTCACTGGCCTCAAGTATCGGCGCCATTCTATCCAATCCTCACCTCCTGGCCCGGAGCGTCTTGTGCACAACCGCATTGACCACGAGCGCCACAGCCAAGAGGACCAGGGCCAGGACCGCTGACCGCGCGAACTCTCCCTTCGAGGTCTCCAGCGCAATGGCGGTGGTGATGGTGCGGGTATAGCCCTTGATGTTGCCGCCCAGCATGATCACGCTGCCCACCTCGGAGATGACCCTGCCGAACCCGGCAACCACCGCGGCCATGATCCCGGTGCGGGCCTCGGAAAGCACCGCCATGTCGGCCTGCCTCCTGCCGGCCCCCAGGGTGAGCGCGGTGGTGCGCACCCTTTTGTCAACCGAGTCCACCGCGGCGTATGTGAGCGCGGTGATGATGGGCAGGGCCAGGATCACCTGCCCCACCACTATGGCCCCGGGGGTGTAGAGCAGCTTGAGCCCGCCCAGGGGGCCGCTCCTCGATATGATCAAGTATACGAACAGCCCCACCGCCACCGTGGGCAGGCTGAGCATGGTGTTCATGAGAGTCACCACCTGCGGCTTGCCCGAGAACTCGCGCACGGACACGAAGAGCCCGAGAGGTATGGACAAGAGGGCCGCGGCCGCGGTGGCCGCAAGAGACACGCGGAAGGACAGCCCCACT
This sequence comes from uncultured bacterium, assembly GCA_964650485.1. Lineage (GTDB taxonomy): Bacteria > RBG-13-61-14 > RBG-13-61-14 > RBG-13-61-14 > DATKZS01 > CAZYTX01. The sequence continues at coordinate 87,114 of CAZYTX010000008.1, forward strand.
ATGTCCCAGACCTCGGGGTCGAGTATTATCTTCAGTTCCGACAACCTTTACTCTCCTGGCTTAAGCAATAAGGAGCGAGAAGCAAGGGAAAAGGGGGTAGCGCACATAGCTCCGCTATGTGCGCGAGCGAAGCGAGCATGATGTAGAGCACAGCCCGGTATGTTATTCATGTCATACCATCCATTATATCCTGCGCCTGAGCGTAACCAGCCTTTGGCTTTCGGCGCCCACATAGCAAAAGCTATGTGGGTTACCCGCTTCTCGCTTATTCTTTATTTTTGCCCCTCCTTCGGCACCGCGGTGGGTTTGAAGAGCACCTGCCCGTGTGCGCGGAACTCGCCTATCATGGCCTGTCCCTCGGGGCTTGTAAGCCACGCTATCAGGGTCATCGCCTCAATGTACTTTGCCTCCGGCCACCTTTTCGGGTTCACCGCGATGACCGCGTATGGGTTGTCGAGCCTGGGGCCGTTCTCGAAGACGATCACGAGCTCGAGTGTGCTTTTCAGTGCCAGGAAGGTGCCCCTGTCGGACAGGGTGTAGGCCCGCTTCTCGTGGGCCATGCGCAGGGCCGCTTCCATGCCTTGTCCTATCTCCATGTACCTCTGCCCGGGCGGCGGGCCGGACAGCAGCGGCCAGAGCCCCGTCTCCTTCTTGTGGGTGCCGGAGTCGTCACCCCGGGAGATGAACACGGCCTCCGGGTGTGCCTTTATTTTTTTGAGGGCCGCTTCCAGGGTTCCGGCCTCGCCAAGCCCTGCCGGGTCAGCGGGCGGGCCCGCTATAACGAAGTCGTTTTTCATGAAGGGCCTGCGGTTCACACCGTATCCCGCTTGAACGAACCGCATCTCCGCTTCAGGAGCGTGCACCATGACCATGTCCGCGTCCCCGTTCTGTGCGAGCTTCAAAGCCTTTCCCGTGCCCACCGGAATGACGTGCACCTTGATATTGTACTTCTTTTCGAATGCCGGGAGCAGGTAATCGAGCAGCCCGGAGTTGTAGGTGCTGGTGGTGGTGGCGAGCTTGAGTGTCTCGGCCGAGTGGGCTTTGGCAGCCACTGCCGCCGCCGCGGCGACAACCACCGTGAATAACGCCCTGGATATTGCCTTGGTCATCCGACTCTACTGTAAGGACAAAAAAAGGTTAGATGCTTCCACCCGGGCAGTCAAGAGGGGCCCGCTGGTATGAGCTTGTTGTATATGCGCTCGAGCTCCCGGGCGTTCTCCCGGATGTCTTTCACCGGGGGGGTGCTTTTTTGCAGCTCTGCGAGCTTGCCTGGTTTTTCCGCGACCTCTTGCATGACCCTGGCAAGGTCGCTGGCGTCCCCGGTCCTGAAGGTCAGGCCCCCGCCGCTCTGCACAAGCTCGGCCATGCCCCCGACGTCCGAGGCAATCACCGGTGCCCCGGCCATGAATGCCTCGTGAATGGTGAGCGGCGAGTTCTCGTACCACAGCGACGGGACCACCACCGCGTCCAGGCCGGAGAGCACCTCGGCAATGTCCTCGTGCTCGAAGCGGCCTGCAAAGCGGATGCCCGGGTTCTTGGCCATGCGCTTTATCCTGTGAGCGTAGCCGGGGAAAAGCTCCAGGTCCCCGTGCACCAGGAGCTCGGCGTCCGTGTCCTCCAGCATGTTCATGGCCTCGATTGCGAGGTGCAGACCCTTGTGCTCGACCGGGGTTCCGATGAACCCGAAGCGCACGTGGTCCGAATTCTCCCGCCGGAGGCCCCGGAAAGGGGTCTTGTCGAACCCGTAATCCGAGCGTATGATCTTTTCTCCCCCTGCCATACCGGCCTGTATGTACTTTTGGCGGAGGAACTCGGAGGGGGCGATTATGATGTCCGCGTCAGCGAGCGTGCGCCTCATGCTCTGCTGCCGGGCCTCGATCATGGCCTTGCGGCGGTTGAGCGACGAGCCCGGGTCAGCAAGCGCGCGCCGTTGTCTCCAGGAACGCAGCCCGGAGACAAGCGCCGGAGGGAGGCGCCTCTTTGCGGCGTGCGCCGCCTGCACGGCCCGCTCGAGAGCTTTGCCGACGAGCCGGCCGCCGGCGCCCGAGTAGAGCGTCCCGATGGCGTTCCCGCACCTGGCGCACTCCTCCGGTCCCGGCCCCGGGCAGAGCGCGAACCCCGGCTGCAGGAGAAGTATGGGCGGGCATATGAACCAGTAGTCGGCCAGGGTGAGCGCCGCGGGCACGCCCGCGCTTTTGCACTCTGTTATCATGCCGGCGCTCAGCCTGAATGCGTGCTGGAAATGCACAACGTCCGGCTGGTGCGCTTGCAGGAACTCTCTGAAGATTAAGTCTACGTCCGGGTCCTGGTATGACCTCTGGAAGTCGGGCGGCTCTCCTCTTTTGAGCCGATACACCGGGACCCCCTCCCACGAGTCTTCTTCAAGAGCAAAGCCCATAAAGCCCGGGGGGCCGTCCTCGGATGTGAACACCATTGTCTCGTGGCCCATGGCGGCAAGCTGTTTCGCAAGCCGTGCGGTGTAAATCTCGGTCCCGGCCTGGTGCCTTGGCAGGAAGTAATGGACCACGAATAATATCTTCATGGCCTCTTCTTCGGCTTTATAAACTTATCGTATAAGGAGTAGAGTGGCAGGGACTTGACCTTGTTTTCGAAGTCCTCGAGCAGTGCTATCTTTTCATTCAGCGCTTTGATCTCATGGTCCTTTGCCGAGAGCTCATTGGCGAGTGCCTGTATCTCCCTGTCCTTTTGCTTCAGTGCGAGCGTCCTTGCAAACTCGAGGGTGAGCGCCAGGCCGCCCGACTCAGCCTTGTCCGCGCTCTCTCCCGATGCCAGGTCGGCTAGCTTTCCCCACCTTTTTCCCAGTCCCTCCCTTGACCCTATGAGCACGTGCCTGTAGGCCGGCTCGGCCTTGTCGAACTCGTAGAAGGAGCGGTTGTAGGCCTCCATGAGAAACGGCAGGGACTCCTTGAGGTCCGGGTCAGAGTCCAGGGTGTAGTACACCGCCATCATCAGCATCCACCTGTCCAGCCTGCCGGAGGGGAGCACCTGCACGTCCAGGCCCTGGTCAACCATGCCCACCATGGTGCTCACCAGGTCGGGCAGCACAAGGTCGAGGTGCTCTTTTATGTAAGGGTGCTCGTAGCCGGCGCAGTTTCGGATGAACTCGAACACCGCGCGGTCCGCGGCCTTGACCGCCTCGGAAAAGAAAGGGGCCGCGAGGATCACGTAGGAGCGGGACACCCGGCAGAGCTCGGCCACGAACAGGTCCCGCTCGTCCGGGTGCACGTGCTCGATGGTGTCCAGGCTCACTGACATGCCGAAAGCCTGGTCGGGAAAGGGCAGCCCGGAGCCTTTGGCCCGCACGCACCCTTTTTCCCCTTTGGTTTCCAGGTCTGCGATGATGACCGAGTGTTCCGGGAGGAACCGGTGTATCCTGGGCGGCCATCCCCCCACCTCCAGCATTGTGAGGGGAGAGGCGTCCCCTTCCAGCAGGGGGGCGATCTGCGATACCATCCGGTATCGCTGATACTGGTCAAAGGGAAGGCGGAAGGCGCTTTCCATGCCCGCCTCCTTTCACTTCCTTTGGCCCACGGGCCTGACCGGGACCCCGGCCACTATAGCGTTCTCCGGCACCGCGGAGTCAACCACCGATCCCGCGGCTATGATTGCGCCGCTCTCCACAACAGCGCCCGGCAGCACCACCGAGTTCGCGCCTATCCACACGTCGTCTCCTATGCTGACGGGTGCGCTCTGGTGGGGCTGGTCCTGGATTGGCGCCCCCGCTGCAATGCCGTGGTTCGCGCCTATCACCGCGGCGAAGGGGCCCACGCTCACCTTGTCCCCGATCATTATCTTCTCGTCCACCGCCCGGAAGTTGGCCCCGAATGAGCAGACGAAGCTGTTGCCGATCTCTATGTTTCCATGTCCCATGAATATGACGCAGGGCTCGACCCTGGGGTCCGCTCCCACCTTCATCCCGTTCTGTATGGCCTGCTCCAGGGAGTGGGCGTAAAGGAACGCGGCCTGTGCCTGCCACCACCGGGAGTAAGGCTCGGCGCCATGCTTCAGCCTTCCCTGCTTCAAGTCGCGATAGAGCTCGTCCAGGTCAGGGTCGGCCATCATCCTGGTTATGAACCCGAGTTTTTGCAGAAAGCCCATGTCTCTTTTTACCATATGCTCCGGGCAGGGTTAAGTCTCTTCGTCCTCCGGCGCCAGCAGATAGGGCCTGGACCAGAACGCGGCGCAGTACTGGTTATCTCCGGGCGGTGTGTTTGTCTCCAGCATAAGCCCCACACTCTTTCCGCTGAACTTATCCATGTCCAGCTCGAAGTCCAGCCAGCGCCTCTCATCCGGGTTGTGCTTTGGGTCAATGTATCTGGAGAACAGCACCCTTTCCTTCTTGAACCTCTTTTTGACCTTGACCTCGAAAGTGACCCCGCGGCCGGGCTTGTCCCACTGGTCCGCGGACATGCCTATGCCGAACCTCAGGACCGATCCCGGCCTTATGTCCAGATCGTACGTGGCCCTTCCCGGCGGGTGCATTAGTATGGCCATGCGGTCTTCCCCCTCGATGCGCACCCTCCACAGGGCCGCGTAGTCCTCTCCCTCGCTCTCCACCTTTGCCTTCTCGAACATGGCTGCAAGGTCCGCGTAGCCCTTTTTCGACTTCTGGGCCTCGATCCGGTGGCCCATGGCCACGAACTCCTTGTGCAGCTTGAGGAGCCTTTCCCTGGATACGGTGGGCAGCTCCAGCACCGGGTTGGACAGGAAAACCGACGTGCTCTCTCCCACCTTTGCATAGCCTTCATCCAGGCAGGTCTTGTACAGCCCGGTGCCGGGAAAGGGGTAGAATATTGACACCTGCATGTGGTGCGGCCTGATGATGCTGTTGAGCCGCATGGTGTCCCGTATGGTATCCTCGGTGTCGCCGGGCACGCCTATCATGTTGAAGTCCCAGGTCTCGATGCCCAGCTCGTCCGCCCATTTGAAAACGTCTATTATCTGCCGGTTTGTCATCCTGCGGTTGAGCACGTCCCGCCTGATTCGTTCGTTGCCGCTCTCCACGCCCACGATTATGGAGTAGAGCCCGGCGTCGCGCATGACCTCCATGGTCTCGCGGTCCACGGCCTCCACCCGGAGGAACACCTGGAAGGGGGTTTCGAACCTTTGCTTGTACTTCTCGCAGAACTCCTTTACCCACGACTTCTTTATGGTGAATATCTCGTCCATGAATATGAGGCTTTGCAAAGCGGGGAACTTCTGGTGCAGGCGCTCGATCTCCGCGAGCACGTCGTCCACCCTCCGCTGCCTCACCCACTTTGCGTTGCCGCCCACCAGGTCCGCGAGCACGGTGTTGCAGCAGTAGGTGCAGCGGAAAGGGCAGCCACGCGAGGCCATGACCGAGACCTGGCCGTGGTTGTGCTTCATAAGCAGGTCCTCGTCGAACAGCTCGCGGTCGGGCCATGGAAGCCCCTCCAGGCCCACCGGCGGCCGCACCGGGTTTTTGGCCATCTCTCCCGAGGGGAGCCGGGCCCACACGTTATTTATGTTCGTATAGTCGCCGTCCCTGTCCAGGGCCTCGATGATCTCCAGCAGTGGATACTCGCCCTCGCCCCTGACCAATGCATCGAACACGCCTTCTTCCATCACCCTTTCCGGGTCAATGGTGGCGTGGACCCCGCCGATGACCGTGAACTTATCAAGCTCGCGCTTGAGGGCCTTTGCGTAGCGAAGGGTGAAGGGCCACTGCTGTGTGGTGGATGAGAATGCCACCACCTCGGGGGAGAGGTCTTCCACCCTTTGCACCAGCTCGCGGTCAGTGGGCTCCCTTGAGAGGTAGAGGAGAGAGACCCGGTGCCCGGCCTGTTTAAGCACCGCGGACATCCAAGCCACCCCGTGCTGGAAATGGGGAAACTGGATGGTATTGATGTCGGGGTATATGATGCAGACTTTCACGCCGCTCCTCGCATACTATGCTAGCGCCTTGGACATCGAAAATCCACAAATGGTTCGGTCTCAGGGGCGGCCTTGTAAACGCGGCCGCGATCGTAGTGGCCGTGGCCCCGGTGATGCTCATGAAGGACATGACAAAGAGCGGCATGGCCCAGGAGGCCCTGGAGTACACTTACTACTTCCTGTTCGGCGGGGTGTTCGGGTACCTGGTCAACCGTGAGAGGGATGCTCAGCGGAAGCGTGAGGAGCTGGTGCGAAAGGTCTCCAGGATGGAGCGCTCCTCGGCCATCGGCGAGCTGGAGAACCTGGTGGAGAGGCTGGCCGTGCTCAAGAAGGGCAAAGACAGGAACATCGAGCGCGAGGACCTGCCCCCTGAGATACTGGCGCCGCAAGGCGCGCAGGGCCCGGGCCCCAAGACACTGCCCCAGGCGGAGAAGGAGATGATCGAGAAAGCACTGGAGAAGGCGCGTGGCAACCGCTCACAGGCTGCCCGGGACCTTGGCGTGCCCCGGCACGTGCTGCTCTATCGCCTGAAAAAGTTCGGCATAGATTAAATGGCCCTGGAGGCGGGCGCCGCCGCGCCGTTGCCTCAATGCCTCCCAAGCCTCAAGCCCTAATCCTCAAACCTTGTACGCCTGTCCGGGCGAGGCTTTCTCCAGCTCCATGAATATCTTGCCGCTCCTGAAGATGCGCACCGTGCCCGTGCTCTCGGAGATGGCTATTGCGGTCGAGTTGGTCACGTCTGTGATGCCCGCGGCCGCGGCGTGTCTTGCGCCCAGTCCCTGCGGCAGGGAGGAGTCTTCGAGGGAGGCGTTCAGGTGCCTTCCCGCGGACACTATCACCCCGTCGTCGCGTATGATAAACGCCCCGTCCAGGGATGAGAACTCCTTTATGGTGTCCTTGAGCCTGGGGTCGAGTATGTTCCTCTCCTCCTCTGGGTAGCCGTGGAAGGGGTTGAAGATCATCTGCCTTGACAGGTTCATGACCTTGTCAGTGTCCCCCAAAACGAATATGGCGCCTATTGGCTTGCCTTCCCTGCCCTGGTTTGCAAGCTCCGTGGATACGGTGACCAGCTCCTCGAACACCTCGGTGCGGACCTCGGTGGATATCTTGGTGACCTCGGCCGAGCTCAAGAGCTCGAACTCCTTGCCGATGTCAAGGACAACAACAGAGTCGAGGATGGGGTACCCGCGCGAGCCGGTAATGCACACTATCTTGTCGCCCTGCTCCAGCATGTGCGCGGCCAGGCTCTTCATCACCGCCATCTTGATGCGGCCCATCCTGGTGAGCTGCAAATGTGGCAAGGTGAGGATGTTCTTGTAGAGCCTTCTCAGGTCCTCGTCAAGCGCCTTCTCCGCCACCACCAGCACGAAGTTCTTGCGCTTCACTATCGGCTCGGGTATCTTGGTGTCGTCGGGGTCGTCAACTATGACGTATATAAGGCGGGCGTTAATACGGTCGGCGATCCTGGCCCCGGTCTCGATGATGGTCCGGTTCTGCACCTCCCGGGACCGGGCCTCGGCCGCCGATGGGCTGATCTGTTTGGCCGCCTTTTTTGCCGGCTGCTTCTCGGTCTTTTTCTTGGGTTGTTTCTTGTCTTTAGTCTCGGTTTTCCTGGTCTCGTCCGTCACATCGAGGCTCCCCTGTTATTTATTAAATAATATCATATGTTACGGCATGTTTCAAATCATTTCCCCCGGGTCTTTTTACTAAGCTCTGAGAGCAGCTTTTTGTACCAGGCGTTGTCCGGCGCTATCCGGAGGGCGCTTTGGTAGGACTTTGCCGCGGCCTCAAGGTCTCCCAGGTGATAGTATGCAGAACCCATGTTGGCAAAAGCCTCGTCATAAGCGGGGTAGAGCCGCACTGCACGCTTGAAGTTATCCACCGCGGCCTGGAAGTCCTTTTCCATGAAGAGCGCATATCCTTTCAGGTTGTAGGCCTTTGCCGAGCGGGGGCTCCTGGAAAGCGCGGCCTCGGCCATGAGCATGGCCCGCTCTGTGCCGCCGGTGTCCGCGAGCACCTGGCCCAGGTTCAGGTATGCCTCGATAAAGTCCGGGTCCAGCTTTATGAGCCTCTCGAAGTAGGCTTTGGCCTTGGTATAATCCCTCTTTTCAGCGTGCCATGTCCCTATCCTGTTAAGGGCCCTCCTGTTGTCCGGGCTCCTCTGAAGCGCCTTTTCCAGGAGAGCAATGGCTTCGTCCACCCGGCCACTCGACTTCAGTGTGCTGGCCTCTTTCATCCACTGGATAACATCCACCATGTCCTTCACGTCGGGCAGGTCCTTGCCTCGGGGACCGCTTTTACCGCCCGCGAATATGTAGCCCAGGCTTGCAAGCCGCCGGCCGGTCTTCTCGTCCATACGCGCGGAGCTGGCCGCTGCTATTGATCCCGCTGCGTAGCTCTTGCGCATGGCTGTAAGCTTCCTTTCCATGGCCTCGGCCCGGCCCCGGTCTTCATCAAACAGGTTGGTGAGCTCGCCCGGGTCTTGCTCGACGTTGTAGAGCTCAGGTTTGGGGGCCTGTATGAACTTGTATGCCCCTTGAAGGATGGCCCTGGACGGGCTCCACCCGTACTGGTGCCAGGGAGCGTCGGTCTCCATGAGCACCGCGGTGTACATGTCCGCGGCTTCATTGTATATGAGGCTGAGCCTTGACTTTCCCTGCACCTGCGGGGATATGTCCTTGCCCATCATGTCCAGCACCGAGGGCATGACGTCCATGAGGCACACCCTCTTTTTTACCACCCTGCCTCCAGGCACTGCGCCCGGAAGGGACACCATCAAAGGCACCCGCATCGCGGACTCGTATAGGAACTTGCCGTGGGTGGGCTCGCCGTGCTCGCCCAAAGCCTCGCCGTGGTCAGAAGTTAGCACGACCAGTGTGTTCTCGATGAGGTTGTTGTCCTCCAGTGCCCTTAACACCTTGCCCAGCTCATGGTCCACAAAGGCTATCTCACCGTCGTAAGGGTGCATTCCCTCGGTCATGAACTCGGCCGGGGGCAGGTAGTCCGCGTGCGGGTCGAAGAAGTGCAGCCACAAGAACCACTTGCCCTCCTTGTTCCCATCAATCCATTGCACTGCCCGGCTCGCGGCCACGGAAGCTGGCATCTCCTCGAACCCGACCTCGCGCTCCGCCTGTCCCGCTGACAGACGGTCGTCGTAGAGCTCGAACCCCTGGTCAAGACCGAACTGCCGGTGCAAAACGAAAGCGGATATGACAGCCCCGGTCCTATAGCCCTCCTCTTTCAGCACCTCGGCCAGGGTGAGGGCCTCGCCGGCCAGCCTGAAAAGACCGTTGTCAAGGATGCCGTGCCATGCAGGGTGCGTGCCAGTGAAGACGGTGGCGTGGGAGGGCAGGGTAAGCGGCTGGTGCGCGTACGCCCGCTCGAAGCGCACGCCCGAGCTTGCAAGCCCGTCCATCACCGGAGTGCGGGCGTTCGCGAAACCGTAGCAGCCCACCCGGTCGGCGCGCAGGGTGTCAACCGTCACCACCAGCAGGTTCATCTTCCCTTGCAGCATGGAAAGAGAGCCCGGCCCGGCCCTCATAAGATAACCATATACCAGGTAAAAGAGGACGAGGATCATCACCGCTGCCGCGGCCATGAGCGCCGGTATTTTAAAGGACCTCCTCGAAAGCAACCCCTCTTCTTGCAGGACCTCTTTCACTTGCCCCTCGGAAAGGCCCAGATCAGAGGCCAACTCTTTCACAGAAAGCGAAGGATAACGCCTGAGGATGGCCTTCTTCTTCCTCCTGGATACGGCCATATAAGCGGATTATAAATTAGAGCCCCTGCTTGCGCAATCACTCCCGCCGTGTTAAGCCAATGTATTGAAATGCAAAAATCATCGTCAACTCCGGGCGCGGAGATTAGAGTTTCCGCTGTCATGCCGGCGCACAACGAGGCGGAAAACATCGAGCAGGCGGCCGGAGAGATTATCGAGGCCCTCTCCGGCCTGGTCCGCGGGTTCGAGCTCATCATCGTGGACGACGGGAGCCAGGACAACACGGCCGAGCTTGCAGACGGGCTTTCCCAAGATGACCCGCGCGTGCGGGTGGTCCGCCACCAGGAGAACTTAGGCTACGGCGCCGCGCTAAGGACCGGGGTCCAGGCCGCGCGCTTTGAGTGGATATTCTTCATTGACGCGGACCTGCAGTTCGACGCACGCGAGATCGGAAAGCTGCTGCCACTGGCCGGGGAACACGAATTCGTGGCCGGGTTCCGCGCGCCCCGGGTGGACCCCTGGCACAGGAGGCTTTACGGGGCGCTCTTCTCAAGGTTCGTGAACCTGGTCTTCCGTGTGCGTGCAAAGGACGTGAACTGCGCTTTCAAGCTTTTCAAGAGTTCCATCCTGGAGGGGCACGAGTTCGTAACAACCGGCGCGCTCATAAACACCGAGATACTGATCGCCGCAAAAAAGCGCGGCATCCGACCGGTACAGGTCCCGGTCTCCCACCTGCCCAGGATACGGGGTGAGCAGTCGGGCGGGAGCCCCGGGGTCATCCTCCGCGCCGGTAGGGAGTTATTAAAGCTCATGGCCGGGGCGGGGCGCTGAATTCTAGGCCCAGAGATAAAAACATGTCCTCGGGGCAGGGGTCAGGCTCTGAAGTATAAAGTTTATCGGCCGTCTTTTTGACATCCGCTCATTGCCGTGGCATTCATGTTACATGGCGGGCACATCACAGCACGCCGGGGCCGGGCCTCCGGCCCGGCCTTCCGTTGCAAGGCAGGCTGCGCCCTGGGTGCTGGCCGGGGCCATCCTGGCCTACATGTTCCACAAGGTGGACTTCGCCGCGGTATGGGCACACCTGAGGGACGCGGACGCTGGCATGGTGATCACGGCCTACCTTGTATACTGCGCCGTGTACTACATAACAGACGTGCTGAGCTTCCACCGGGCATACAACCGCTTCAACGTAGCGATAAGCCTTGCGGAGGTCTTCCGGCTCCGCTTCGCCTCATACGCGGTGCAGGCCATGAACGGCGCGCTCACCGAGATATTGAGCGTGCTTTACATGTACCGGGTAAAGCGCGTGCCCGTGCTGCACTCCGCGAGTTCCGCTGGTTTCGTGTACTTCAACGAGACCGCGGTCATGGCCCTGCTCCTCTTCTACTGCGCCTTTTTCCTGCCCGAGCCTAACAGGATTGACCTTGTGGTGCCGCCGCTGGGGGCATCCTTCTGGCGGGTGTTCCAGGCGACGGTGGTTGCGGCCCTGGGCCTGGTCCTCTTGTGGGCGGCCTTCTGGCGCACGGGCATGAAGGACCTCTTCCCAGGGATCAGGGACAGCGGCGTGCTCATGGCCTTCAAACAGGCCCGGGTGCGCGACTACGCCGAGGTTTTCTGCTACAGGTTGTTATGCAACCTGGTCAGCGTGGGAGCGAATATCCTCATACTTAAGGCTATGGGGATCGAGGCCCCGCTCGCGCTCCTCTTCGCCTCCGTGCCCCTGATGGTGAGCGTGGCTTACTGGCCGGTCTCCGCCGGGGGGTTCGGCGGTCCCCAGCTCGTGGCCCACTTCCTCCTAAAGGGCCACGCCTCAGAGGCCGAGGTGCTTGCATACTCGCTCGTATGGTCCGCGCTGTTCTTCCTCACCCGCACCCTCACCGGGGTCCCCTTTATCCGGCCGGTGTACAGGGCCGCTTTTCCGGAGCGGGATGGCTCTGGGGGAACAATACTAATCTCTTGACAGATCAATACCCTTGTGGCAGATTGCGGTCATGGCGAGGATGGCGAGGGCCGTGGCGCCGGGCGCGCCGCACCATATCACCCAGAGGGGAAACCGCAGGCAACGGGTTTTTTCCGCGAGGAGGACTGTGCCGAATTTGAGGACGCCCCTGGGCCTCGATGACGCCAGGCGGATCGTGGGCGAGTACGTTGACCATTACAACCAGGTCCGGCTGCACAGCGCCATCGGTTACGTTGAGCCGCTGGACAAGCTCTTGGGAAGGTAAGTGGATATCTTCAAGGAGCGGGACCGGAAGCCGGAAGCGGCGCGGGAGGAGAGAAAACAGCGGCGGCAGGCGGCCCGAGTGCAGCCTGAAAAAGACTTGACAACCTGGCCGTTGCCGCGATAAAGTGAAGCTGCCGGGGGAAACGCCTGCCTGTGCGGACACGCAGGCAGGCCGCCCGAAGGGCGGAAACAAGGGCGTGAGTATGGCTACCATACTCACTTAAAAAAAGCGGGGGTTCTCCATTTCCCGCTGAACCAGGACAATTTTACCAAGGGAGGGAATATCATGGATATAATTCGAATCATTGCGGCAATAATCCTGCCACCCCTCGGGGTGTTCCTTCAGGTCGGAATCGGCAAGCACTTCTGGATCAATATCCTGCTTACCATTTTGGGGTATCTCCCCGGAATCGTCCATGCGGTCTGGGTGATTGCCAAATACCCTTTAAAAAAATAGGGACCAACGTATTTAATAACTGGAGAATGTCTATTGCCGACATCGGGGCTTTCTTGCTGATTATAAAGGCTTTTTTGCTTTTTTCGCATTCTCGGCTGCCAGCGGGGAGGGGCCGGACCTGTTCCGGCCTTTTCCCTCTTCCCCGTTGGAAGTCCTAAAAGCCATAAACGCATCTTTTGTTATCCACGCACACTAAAATACGTAGAACCTTAAAAGTTATGAGGTGGGAGTGAGCTGCGGCTCACGATGCCCTGCCCCTGACCTGCTCGCTTTACACGTTTGTGGCCTTCATTTTTCCTTGCTTTGCGCCGTGGCGTCAACAGCACCCATGAGCGGCCGCCGCACTCCCGAAAATGCCCGGCCTCTTTTTGTGCCCTTTGTATCTCGTGGTTTTTGTACCTGCTCGCTGCGCTCGCACACATAGAAATCTATGTGTGTTACCCTTTGTCTTCTTGGCGCTCTCTTCTTCCTCGCTCTCTTCTTCCTCGGCGTTTTGGCGTTTAATTTGTCAACCTCATTTGGACAAAAAATCGGGGCTTTTGGGGGAATTCTAAAATGCCTCGTCAAGTCGGCATGAGCTGCTTTTGCAAATTAAATCGAATGCTTGTAAAGCCGGTGTCAGCCTGAGGTTGGCACTTAAAATGCGGATTTTGTAAACCCGGAGTTGGCGAAACTGCAACACTTTTACTATGGGTGAGAGAGGAGTTTTTTTAAGACCACAAAGACGCGAAGGACACAAAGAGGAAAAGAACTTGATGGTGTTCTTGGAGGGCAGGGATGTCGGTCATGGTGGAAATTGTCGGCCGGGAGAATAGAGCT
>CAZYTX010000009.1:0-89750 GCA_964650485.1 uncultured bacterium
TGTGAAAATCCTTGTCAAATGAGCTCATCAAGTACAGACTTCTTCCTAATATGAAGTCCTGATCCTTGGTTCGCAAGCTGGGACTTCCTCCAGTTCCAGGGTTAGCTAGAGATGACAAGAAACTCAAACCAGAGAAAGTATTGCGCGCACCCAGCTCGAAGCCACTGTCTTTTAAGCGCAGACCCCGATAGACCAAATAGGGCAGAAACTCCTCCAGGATGGTGTTGTCCAGCTTCAATTGACCTTTTTGCCGATAGAGGAAATCCTCCTGGCTGTCGAATATGAGATCAAGCTCCACAAACTTCTTATATTTATTGGTAGCGTCCACGAGCTTTTTAACGGCGTCCTTCTCACCCCGTTTGACACTCTCGAGTTCGCTTATCCACTTGTGGTAGCGTTTAATCGCCTTTTGAACTCCTGGTTTGTCGGATGCGGGAAGCCGACTGTTCTTAAGGAGTGCTGTTAGCTTGTTGAGATGGGGCGTCGGCAAGTTCGGGGTATTTTCATTCATTGGGGCTACCTGCTTCCCTGTACCATCATCACGCTGGCTTTTTCCTGATAGTTGGCATAAGACAAACTATTGAACAGAGGCGTGCCTGAGATTTCATTAATGCGGGATATAGCATCCAATAACAATGTACGGTTCTTGCTGGGGACACTGCCTAGGGCCGAACAAAGGTTTTCCTCCGCCACCTTGCGGCTTATAAAGTTCGCGAGTTCGGCGCCGTCCCTGTAGTCTTTCTTTTGTAAATTAAGTATATCTTCCCGAATGCTGCTGCCAAAACGGTTGGTAAATACGCGCTGCTGACGAAGGACAACTTCAAACATCAGAGACTCCAGGGCGATGCGCTCTACGATGTCGGCATTGTAAAACGGAGTCTCAAGCACCCTGGACTCGTGTCCCAAGATGAGAACCGCCCGCCCGCCTTGGCTGAGCACCCTGGCCAACTCCTGAAGCGCATCTGCCATGTCTATGCAATACTGCACCACGGTGAGGAATCGGTTACCTCGGTTAGCTCGATTAGAGCCTATCTCGGATTTTGCGACATTTAGCAGGTTCCAGCCCAGCAACTCAACCGAACGCCTGTAGTTCTGGTGGTAGTTGAAAACGTTGATGTAGGGAGGCGATGTAATTGCAAAGTCAACTGATTGATTTGGTATCGGAAGAGCCCTTGCGTCCTGCAAATCAGCTTTGATCTGCTGTTGGGAATATGGAAGTCGCCTGATTAGTTCGGTGAGAGATCGAAACTTGCTTTGAAAGAAATTGCTTGATACGAGATTGTTGTGGATATCAAGCAGCACAACAAGGGCGTTGAATAAGATTTTTGATCGGTCGCTTAGTGACCGCAAGATGTGCATAACCTTTTCCTCAAGAACCTCGATCGGCAGCTCGTCGTCGGAGAAAATGACGATTGGGAATTCCTCATCAATTACAGTGCGAACCTCGGATATGACTTCGTCTCTCGCTTCCAGATCCAAGTTGGAAAACTCATATAACTTGCTGATAATCCAGGCCGAGGGATTTATTTCAAATGCGAAAGCTGGCAGGGACATGAGGGCCGCCTCATATAATACCGTTCCGCTTCCCCCAAAGGGGTCTATTACTATAGAATCTGGCGGGCAGTATGCATCCATCAGACACTCGATTAGCTGAGGAGAGAACTGACCGCGCCAAGAGAAGAGATTGGAGCGCCTTTTTTCTTCAATATTGATAAGAGTTTCCGGTATCTTTTTCCCGAAGTCCTTCAAAACAGATTCTTCTTCCTGCTCAAAATAATGTTCTTCATCAATAATATATAGCAGAGTTCGAAACAAAAGCAAGTAGGTCTTTATATGGTCCTCTCTTTTATAACCAGGTGAGTTACTGATACTTGGCGGTTGACAGTCGAATGAAGAAAGGCTATAGAAAGGTTTGGATTTCAGGAGCGGCTGAGGTGGCGGGAGCCGGGATAATAGAGACCGTGGCCGGGATGCAGTCCTGGTCCGAGGAGCACAGGAGGGCCGGGCGCATAGTGGGCTGCGTGCCCACCATGGGCTTTCTGCACGAGGGGCACCTCTCACTCATAAGGGAGTGCGCCAAAAGGGCCGACGCGGTGGCCATGACCCTGTTCGTGAACCCGGCACAGTTCGGCCCGGGCGAGGACCTGGAAGAGTACCCCCGCGACTTCCAGGGAGACTGCGACAAGGCCCACAGGGAGGGCGCGCACGCTGTGTTCCATCCCCCGGTGGATGAGATGTACCCAAAAGGCTTTCAGACGCACGTTGCGGTGGAAGAGCTGACCGCGGACATGGAGGGCGAGTTCAGGCCCACCCACTTCCGGGGGGTGACCACGGTTGTGGCAAAGCTCATAAACGCTGTAAGGCCGCACCTCGCGGTGTTCGGAGAGAAGGACTTCCAGCAGCTCAAGGTGATAGAGCGCATGGCAAGGGACCTTGACATGGGTGTGTCCATAATCGGGGCCCCCACGGTGCGCGACCCGGACGGCATGGCGGCCTCCAGCAGGAACGTGCACCTCTCCCCCGAAGGGAGGAAGCAGGCCTTGTCAATAAGCAGGGCCCTGTTCGCGGCAAGGGAGGCCGCACAAAAAGGAGAGAATTCTGTGCGGGCGCTGGTTGAGCGGGCAAGAGGCGCCATAGAGGAGGCCGGCCTTGCCATAGACTACGTGGAGATAAGGGACGATAAGACCCTGGGGCCGGTCGAGGACATGGAGCGGCCGGCAAGGATGCTTATCGCGGCCAGGCTGGGAAAGACAAGGCTTATTGACAACATGGCCCTGTTTTGACTAGCATGTACTGGAAATCCCGGAGGTTCCCAGCTATAATATTTTTGACTGGCGTTGACGCCTTTGAGGCGCAGCGACCAAGGAGGTGGCAGGATGAAACGGACAATGCTAAAGTCCAAGATCCATCGGGCCTCCGTGACCGACTCGAACGTGGATTATGTGGGATCCATAGAGGTTGACAGGGAGCTCATGGAAGCCGCGGACATAATTGACAACGAGCAGGTGCACGTGTGGAACGTAACCAGGGGCGAGAGGTTTGTAACCTATGCCGTGCCCGCAAACCGGTCCTCGGGAACCATCTGCATAAACGGCGCCGCGGCCCACAGGGCCGGGCCTGATGACCAGGTGATCATCGCGAGCTTCGCCGAGTTGCAGGAAGAGGAGGCCCGGGCATGGGAGCCCAGGATCGTGTTCGTGGACGCGGAGAACCGTATTATTGAAAAGCAAAAGCAGGCCGCGGGATGACGCGTCAGACCGCGGCGCTTTAGAAAAACCTTGTAAAGAGCCGACTGCCGCTCCTTGCCCCTTTGCAGGGGCTATTAACTCGAAAGGAGAGTGAAATGAACAAGTACGAGACCCTCTTTATCGTAAAGCCCGACCTGCCTGAGAACGAAGTCGATGCCTGCGTGGACAGAATAAGCGACAGGATCAAGAGGACGCGCGGGCAGACCCTCAAGATTGACTACTGGGGACAGAGGCGCATGGCCTACCCGGTGTCCTACCGGGGCGAGCACATAAGCCGCGGCTACTACGTGCTCATGACCTACCTGGGCGAAGGAGACACCGTGGAGGAGGTGGCAAGGAACATAAAGATCATGGACCCCACCTTCAGGTATCTTACAACAATGATCGAAAAGGACCCCCCCCCTCCCGAGGAGGGCTTCGAGATCGAGGTGACAAGGCCCGAGCAGAAAAAAGCCGCTCCCCCTGAACCGGAAGCTCCGGAGGAGCCCATAGAACCGAAAGCACAGGAACAAGAGAGTGCGCCAGAGGAGGCCAAGTCCCCCGAGGACAGCGAGGCACTAAAAGAGCCGGAAGCGGAAGCCGGGCAGACAGAGTCCCCCTCGGAGGATGAACAGCCTGCGGAGGATGGAAAATCCGCGGAGGAGCCGGGAGAGGAAACTCCCGGAGAGGACCAGGAACCGGACCAGGCCACGATCCCTGAACAAGAAGACAAACAAGACGATGAAAAGGACGAGGAGTGAGACATGGCTGACTATGCATCCAGGCGTAAAGGGTTCTCAAGGCGCAAGGTGTGCCGCTTCTGCGTGGAGGACATTAAGATTGACTACAAGGACGCGGACATCCTCGGCAACTACATCACCGAGCGGAGCAAGATCATTCCCCGCAGGATCACCGGCACCTGCGCCAGGCACCAGCGCGAGCTGGCAAGGGCCATAAGGCGGGCCAGGCAAATAGCCCTGCTCCCCTTCGGGCCGCCGCCCTACGAGGGGGGAGAGGAGCAGCAGTAATGAAGGTGGTGCTGAAAGAGGACGTGGCAAACCTCGGCAAGAGCGGCGAGGTGGTCGAGGTGAAGAAAGGCTTTGGCAGGAACTTCCTCATACCCAGGAACATGGCGGTGGAGGCCAGCCGCAAGAACTTGAGGCAACTGGAGCACGAGAAGCGGCTCATAGGCGACGAGCAGAAGAAGAGGCTCTCCAAGGCCGAGAGGCTCAAAGAGGAGCTCGAGGCACACTCCCCGGCCATACAGTGCCAGGTGGGAGAGCAGGACAGGCTCTTCGGCGCGGTCACGGCCAGGGACATAGCGGACCAGCTCAGAAGGGACGGGTTCAACGTTGACAGGAAGCAGATACAGCTCGAAGAGCCGCTGAAGCAACTGGGAATATTCAACGTGCCCGTAAAGGTGGGTGAAGGGTTACAGGCCACCATCAAGCTGTGGCTGGTGCCCAAGTAAGCAAGGACATGATGACGAGCCCGGGCAAAGTGATTATCATGCTCGCGGCTGCAGTGGCAACAGCCGCGGGCCTCTCCTGCAGTGAGACCGAGATCGAGGGGGCGGCCACCTTCTCCGTGACGGGACAGAGCGCATTCAGGCTGCCGGCGGGTCACCCCGGCTTTGTACAGGGCTCCACCCTGGTAATACCCCGGGAGTCCGAGCCCCCAGCGGTCAGGGTGGCAAACTGCTTCGCCGGGGTCCCCCGGGAAGGGGACGCAGGCATCGGAAGCGCGGTCGGCTACAGCCAGGACTACATCGGCTACGCCGTCCTCCCGGTGAACGTGAACCTGGGCGCCCGGGTGCTGGACTCCTATACCGTGAGGGTCAGCGTGCCCCACCACTCGGTCAGTCTGGGCAGGGTCACCGGCAGCAACCCGCTCCTTTGCACCGACGACTGCTCGGACAGGTGCGACCCCGTGTGTCTCGAACAGCCGCAGCTCTACCCCCGCCGGTTCCAGTGCGCCACCGGGTTCGAACAGGACCCGGCCCAGGTATCCTACGGCGCAACTTGGGTGACCGTGCACGCGGAGGACATTGATGCAAGCCCCGTCACCGGGACAGTCAACCTTTGCAACGTCAGGGTGGACATCAAGGACGCGCTTCCCTCGTCAGGGGTGATCCTGTCCTTCCAGGTGCAGGCCATGACCGACCACTCTGCGAACCAGGTCCCTGCAAACCCCCTGAGCGGGATCGTGATAAAGAACTACAAGCTAGAGTAGCGGCCATGAAAAACGCGTACACAAGCGCGCTCCTGCTAAGGGCCGCCCACCTGTACAACCTCTCCAGGTTCTCGCTCCTGAAGATGGCCCTGGCCGGGAGGGCCGAGTTCGATGAGGGCTGCGACGTCTGGGCTTCATGCTTTGCCTTCTCCGGAGAAGGCAGGGCCAGGCTGGGGCAGGGCTCGGTGGTCGAGCGGGGTCCATTCGGGACGTACATCGAGGTTGAGAGGGACGGGATGGTGCAGGTGGGACCAGAGGTGTGGTTCCGCGGCAAGTACCGGCCCAACGTGCTCACCTGCTTCCAGGGCGCCCGCATCAGCATAGGCGGGCAAAGCTTTATAAACGGCGCGGTCGTCTCGGCAAGGAGCGCGGTGGAGATAGGCAAAGGCGCCATGCTCTCATGGGAGACCACGGTGATAGACTCGAACCTGCACCCATTAAGCAACGACGAGCCCATGGAGACAAGGCCGGTGTGCATAGGTGACCACGTGCTCATAGGCGCCGGCGCCATGGTGCTGCCGGGGGTGAGCATAGGCTCCCACTCCGTGATCGGGGCCAGGAGCCTGGTAACAGCGGACGTGCCTGACCACGCGGTGGCCGCGGGGTCCCCGGCCCGGGTGCTGCGGCGAATTACAGACTGCGACCAGAGGTAGGGCCATGACTTGAAATTGCCTCTCACATGGGCTATCTGAATATTATAAAGGAGAGCGACATGCCTTTCTGTCCGGTATGCGGCTACGAGTACGAAGAGGGCCACGAGTACTGCCCCGACTGCGAGGTGGACCTGGTGGACAGCCTCTCCGACGAGCACTTCGAGGGCGAGATGACCGAGGTCTACAACAGCTTCTCGGTGGCCGAGGCCGGGATGTTAAAGGAGATGCTCTACAACGAGGGGATATTCGCGGCCACCACAAACGAGATGGGGTCCTCGCTCATGGGGAGCACGCCCTCGGAGATGGGGGAGGTCAAGATATTCGTATCTGACAAGGACGCCAGGAGGGCCCGGGAGCTTATCGAGGACTACATCGAGGGGAACCCCCTGGAGACCGAGGACGAGTTCACAATATGCAGCAACTGCGGGGCAAGCATCGAGCCGGCACAGGAGTCATGCCCATACTGCGGACAGCCGCTGGAGTGAGAAACACCTGCCAGTCTTTTCAAAACGCCAGACGCCGAGGCGCCAAGGTTTAAGAGTAATGCGGAGATTATTCTTAATGATAAAGACCGGGACCTCTTTCCGGTCGGGAATAACCACGGGTCTTATCACACCTGAACTTTAGAACTTTTTTCTCTTCAAGGCCCCTGAAGACATCACCTTTAGCAAAGAAGATGACCTGTTTAGTGCCTGTTGCGAAACTAGCTACGCGCAATGATCGAGTCAAGATTTAGGTTATAATAGCCCGCAGGCAGGAGAGGGCAGGATAATGCGCATCCTCATGATAGACAATTACGATTCCTTCACCTACAACCTGGTCCAGGCCCTGGGGTCCATGGGCCATGAGCTGCTGGTGTTTAGGAACGACCAGGTGACAGTGCGCCAGGTGCTTTCACTGGCCCCCGACCGGGTGGTCATATCCCCCGGTCCTGGCAGGCCCGAGCACGCCGGGGTGTCGTGCGGCATCATCCGCAGCCTGGCAAGGCGCACCTGGATACTGGGGGTGTGCCTTGGCCACCAGTGCATAGGCCACGTGTTCGGAATGCCGGTGGTGAGCGCTCCCGAGATCATGCACGGCAAATGCTCGTGGGTGGTGCACAACAACCAGGGGGTGCACAAGGGCCTGCCAAACCCCTTCCTGGCCATGCGCTACCACTCCCTGGCCCTCAGGGAGGAGGACCTGCCGGATTCTTTGGCGCCGGTGGCCCGCACCATCGAGGGCACCCTCATGGGGGTGCAGCACAAGAGCCTGAAGCTGGTGGGGGTGCAGTACCACCCCGAGTCATTCCTCACCGTCCAGGGGCAAGAGGTGCTGAAAAACTATATCGAGCTGAGAGACTGAACGCAGTTATGGCCGCGCAATTAAAATGAATTTGTCCAGGACAGACCGGGCCCCGCTTTACAAGGGCAGGGTGAGGGTGAGGCTGATGGAGAGCCTGCTCCCGCCCGAGGTCATGTTCTCCGCGGTGCAGCACCTGTTCGGGAGCATGTTCCTGGACAGCGCCCTTATTGACAGGTACGGCCTGGGAAGGTGGTCGTTCATAGTGTTCGACCCCCTGTTCGTCTTCTCCAGCCGCGAGGACACGGTGGCCTTCAGGATAGGCAACACCACCAGGTGGGAGAGCTCGAACCCCCTGCTCTCGCTGCGCCGCACCCTGGGCCTGTTCTCGGTAACGGCCGAGCCGTCGTGGATACCCTTCAGGGGAGGGGTGGCCGGCTTCTTCGGCTATGAGCTTGGAAGGAGCATCGAGAGGCTGCCCGTGACGGTGGAGGACGACCTCGACCTCCCCGAGTGCTTCCTCGGCTTCTACGACACGGTGCTCGCATACGACCACGTCATGGAGCAGTGGTTCCTCTGCCACACCGACTTCGGCCTCAACAGGCCCGGGCTGGAATACAGGCTCAGGCAGGTGAGGGACCTGGCAAGGAAGGCCGTGCACTCGGGCCGGGCCCAGCCGACTTTGCGCACCGGGCCTTTGCAGTCCAACTTCACCAAGCAGCAATACATGGCCGCCATAAACAGGGCGCGGCTCTACATCGAGGCAGGTGACATATACCAGGTGAACCTCTCCCAGCGCTTCAGCGTGCAGGTGGAACAAGGCTCGTCCTGGGACCTCTACCAGAGGCTCCGCCAGGTCAACGCGGCCCCCTTTGCCGCCTTCATACAGGGCGGCGGCTTCCAGGTGCTCTCAAGCTCGCCCGAGCGCTTCCTCAAGGTCATCGGCGACCGGGTGGAGACCAGGCCCATAAAAGGCACCCGGCCGCGGGGGGCCACGGAGAGGGAGGACGCCTGGTACAGGGCACAGCTACTGGCCAGCGTGAAGGACCAGGCCGAGCTGGCCATGATAGTGGACCTTGAGAGGAACGACCTGGGAAGGGTCTCCACATATGGCTCCGTGGCGGTGACCAGGCACGCACAGTGCGAGAGCTACGCAAGGGTACATCACCTGGTGTCAACCATCGAGGCCAACCTGAGGAAGGACAGGGACGTGGCAGACCTTTTGATCGCAACCTTCCCCGGGGGAAGCATCACAGGCGCCCCCAAGATAAGGTCAATGCAGATCATTGACGAGCTCGAGCCGCAGGTGAGGAGCGCATACTGCGGGTCCATGGGCTTCATTACATTCGAGGGGGACATGGACTTGAACATAGGAATAAGGACCGTGATCATGAAGGATAAAAAGGCATACTTCGGCGCAGGAGGCGGGATCGTGTACGACTCCGACCCGGAGATGGAGTACGACGAGACTTACGACAAGGCCCTGGCAATCATAGAAGCGCTGACAGAGAGCAAGGGGCCTTTCTAATAGATTATGACGCAAAGACGCCGCGGCGCAACGCGTTATTGTTGATTGTATTTGTCGGATATAATTGAGTATTGACAATGACCTCATACGCCGGGCGTCACTTTTACACGATAAACGTAGCGCCGTAGCGTCGTTGCGTCATAAAGGAAGAAAAGTGTCAGTAAGACTACAGGTTATAGCCGAGAACAAGGTGGGGCCCGGCATGGGCCTCATAGCAGAGCACGGGTTCTGCGCGCTCCTCGACCTGGGAGACAAGAAGGTGCTGTGGGACACCGGCCAGGGGTTATGCCTCGCCCAAAACCCGGCCAGGATGGGCATTGACCTGGCCGGCCTGCACGCCATAGCGCTATCCCACGGGCACTTCGACCACACAGGGGGGCTGGACCGCGCGCTCCAAGCATCCGCCGGGGCCAGGGTCGTATGCCAGCCCGGGTGCATGGCCAACAAGAGGGTGAAAAGGGAGTTCGCGGGCAAAAAAGTCGAGCTATACATCGGGATGCCGAGGTCCAGGGAGGAGTACGGACAGATGGACGCAAAGTTCGAGTTCGAAGAAGACACCGCGGAGGTCGCGCCCGGGGTCCACTTCCTGACCGGCATTCCAATGGAGACCGAGTTCGAGGCCATCGAGCCCGGCTTCTTCGTGCAGACGGAAAAGGCAAGAGAACAGGACACCTTCGAGGACGACGCCTGTTTGGCTGTGCAAGGCGACAAGGGCGTGTCAGTCATACTGGGCTGCGCCCACCGCGGCATGATAAACACCATCTTGCACGTGAAGAAAAGGCTGGGTGTGGACAGAATATATTCCGTGTGGGGCGGCACCCACATGATGGACCGGGCCCACTGGCAGGTGGAGGCAACCATTAATGCGCTCCGGGAGCTGGGCGTGGAGAAGGTGGGAGCGGCCCACTGCACAGGGCTTCAAAACGAGGTCAGGCTGGCGCAAGAGATGCCGGATAAGTTCGTCATCACGCACGTGGGGACAAGGGCCGAGCTGTGAGCAGGGGTTTGAGCCGCTCGCGCCGTTGCTTTTAAAAACCCTTTTTCCCTTGGCGTCCGCGTCTCAGTCTTTGTCGTATAGCACGCAAATCCCGGACGAGCCGGGAGGGTAGTCCCTGCATATCAGGGGCTTGGTGTGGTGGATCATGCACAGGCCGCTGTGCCCGGCAGTGCCCGTCAAATAGAAGCACCTCTCCATGCGCTCGCCGGTGACCGAGTCATAAGGCCCCTCCTGGTCCCACCTCACCCGGTCGCGCTCCACCGCGAGCCTTGCCAGGATGTCGCGCCTGCCCTCTCGCAGCCACCTCTTCTCGTCAGCTTCCTCCACGTAGAGCGCGAAGTAAGGCCCGCAGCAGTGACCGCACATGAGGCAAGCAGGGACCGGCTCGTCCGCACAAGCCTCGAACACGGCGCACCCCTCGAAACTCAATCCTCACCCTCCTCAGCCAAGGCTCCGGCGGGCAGGCCCCTCAAACCTCATACCTCGCTCCCGGCTACTCGCTCCTCGCTACTTCTTCACACTTTCAGGCTCTCGATGACCTCGTGCATGTCCTCGGTTCCCACCAAAGAGAGGAACACGTCCTCCAGGTGGGCCCCCTCCGGCTCCTCTGCCCGGGCCCGCAGCTCGTCCATGGTGCCCTCGGCGATGATCCTGCCCTCGTGTATGATGGAGAGCCTGTCGCACATGCTCTCCGCTATCTCCAGGGTGTGTGTGCTCATGAATATTGCGCATCCCTGCCTTGCCATCTTCCTGAAGGTCTCCTTGAGCAGTCTGGCCCCCTTAGGGTCCAGCCCCACCATGGGCTCGTCAACTATGATGGCCTTGGGCCGGTGGATCAGTGCGCTTGCCATCACCGTCCTCTGCTTCATCCCGTGCGAGTAGCTCTCGATCAGCTCGTCCCGCCAGGCGCTGAGCTCGAAGAACTGGAGCAGCTCCGTGATCCTGGGCCCGGCCTCGTCCCCGTCCATGCCGTATAGCCCGGCCATGAAGCGGAGGAACTCCTCGCCCGTGAGCTTCTCGTACAGATAGGGCCGGTCGGGTATGAACCCCACCACGCTCTTTGCGGACACCGGCTCCTTTTCAAGGTCGTGCCCGTCAATAATCACCCTGCCCGAGCTCGGCTTCAACAGCCCGATCAGCATCCTGATGGTGGTGGTCTTGCCGGCGCCGTTGGGACCCAGGAACCCGTAGATCTCTCCGGCCGGGACCACGAGGTCCACGTTGTCCACCGCCTTGAACCTGCCGTAATTCTTGGTGAGAGAAACCGTCTCGATCACCTGTACTCCTCCACCTCCACCTTGAGCCTGCCTATGACCCGGCCCAGCGCAAGCATCTTGTCAAGACCCCCCTGCGTAAGCTTCACGTGGGTGGCGTCCGCGGGGAACTGCCTGAAGGTCGGGTCCACAGCCACCCAGGCGCCCCCGCCCGAGGGGCCGGCTATGTACACCTCGGGCCAGGCATGGTAGTAGAACCCGTCTATCATCTGCCGGTCCGAGTACACGATCCCGGATGCGGTGCGCGCCGGTATGCCCGATGCCCTGGCCATGGCTATGAAGAGCACCGTATGCTCCTTGCACGCGCCCCGCTTCTTTGAGAGGACCTCCAAAGCCGAAGGTATGCTCACCACCATGGACGGCTGCATCTCGCGACCCATCCATGACATGAGCCGCTCCACCGCGGCCACAGCGTCCCCCGCCCCGGACAGCGCCTGCCTGGCAGCCTCTTTTATCCTGGGATGACGGCTCTGTATGAAAGCGGTGGGCAAGAGCCACTCCGAGAGCTCCTTGGCCTTTTCCGGCAGGGACTCCTGTATGGGCAGGGCATAACCTTCAGCCGGAAGGCCCCCCTCCATGCGCACCTCGATGGTGCGGCCCTCCATTAGCTGCCTGCCGGCAAGGTTGGTGTCAAGCCCACTCAAGGGTGCGTCCACCAGCCTCGCGCGCATGTACTTTACAGAGCGCGGCCTGTAGATGTCCACGTTGGAAGGCACCATCAAAGAGGTTACGATGTCCACCGAGCCCGCTTTTTCCCAGTCCACCGAAAGGGCCTGCTCCCGCTCCTCCAAGACCGTGGTGAAACCCGTGGCAGGGTGGTACTCCTTTATGACCTCGCGGTCGCCCTTCCGTATCCAGGCGTACTCGGTCTGCCCGGCAAGGCTTACCTCCGTCTTCCAGCAAGGCACAATCTCCCGGCCGAGCTCCACGCTCTCGCCTCCCAGGACCTCCACCGTCACCGGCAGGTCCTTCTGGCTCATGGGCTCGAACACGGAAAACTCGTACTTGTCCCCCGGCCCGGCATCCGCCATTGCCTGCGAAAGCATCCACTCCAGCTCCAGGGTGGGGGCCTTGTCAAAGCGCAGCTCCTTTTCAAACTCATCGCCCCCGGTGTTTATCTTCATCCGAAGCTCTCCGTCCTCGACCTCGCCCCTGGCCCTTATCTCCATGAACCCGGAGATAGCCTCGAACTCCACCTGCTCCAGCCTGTAGTCCTTGTCCAGCCGGGCCTGGAGGTCCATGCTTATCTCCTGCGAGGTCTCCAGCATGCTAAGCTTTATGCGGGTGTTGGAGAAGAGCTGGTACCCGCCTTCCACCGCGCGCAGCCTCGAGTGGGCATACCCCACCTTGGTGTCCCCCTGGTACATGCCCATCCACCGCTCGCGGTCCCATGACCCTTGGGGCAGGGCCTTTCCAGGGCTTTTGCGCGCCCCTTTATGAAATACGCCTTGCTGGCCAAGGTAAGTGCCGATGGCAACCGCCCACAGACCGAGCACGGCTATGATCAGCACCGGGACCAGCCTGGAACTTTTATCCTGCTTCTTCATACACACTCCACTGTTAACAGGGAATGGTACAGGACTTACACCCCCCTTTCAACAGGCATGCTTGCCACGATGTTTTGACAGGCCCCGGCAATGAAAGGGTTCATGATTTTGCTTGCTTTAAAGAAGTTTTGATTAAAACGCTTGTATGGTTTACTTTTAATGAAGGACAACTTTTTCCATGATGCGCTTTAAAAGAGAATTCCTGGCCGCGGTCCTGGCCGCAGCGGCCCTGTTTCTTTTTGCCGCTTCTTCCGAGGATGAGCCCGCGCCCGATGCGGGAGAAGAGCGCGAGGTCGAGTTGTCCGAAGCCGACCGTCTCTACCTGCAAGGTGTCCGGGCCTTCCAGGAGGGGCGCGACCAAGAGGCCGCACGAGCGCTGACCGAGTCCGCCCGGCTCGATGGCCGCTGTCTGTCCTTGATCGAGGGCCGGTCGGATTCCCTGCCTGAAAGGCCCTGCAGCCAGGTGGCCGGGGTTGAAAAGCCTCACAAGGGGGACCCCGCGGCCCGCATACTCTATCGTCTGGCCGTGATCAGCAAGGGCCAGGCCCCGGAGGAGGCCGCTTCCCGCCACGCCGGCTGGGACTTGCTTGAAAGGATCATCCGCTCCCACCAGGGCAGCCCCTGGGAGGACGACGCGGCCCTGCTTGTTCTGGAGGACAGGTTCTGCCTTGACCGCGGCGGGTGGCCGGCTTGCATCGAGTGGGAGATCAGGCTTTACGAGCAGTGGCTTTCAGCCTATCCCTTCTCGGACCACAAGCCAAAGGTGATGAGGTCTCTCGCGGAGCGCTACCTCATGCTGGCCAGGATGTACGAGAAGGACGAGCCGTGGAGCTCGCCGGTGATAGCCGAGCTGTCCAGGGGACAGGCCTGGTGGATCGCCAACAGGCTGGATAAAAACCAGCCCGGCGCAAAATACGAGAGCTGGGCAGGCGGGTTCAAACAAAAGATCAAGGAGACCGGAAAGCCGTACTCCATAACGCCGGTGCACGCACTGCCGGAAGAGATGAGATAAAACCAGCGCCGTCCAAAATAACCTTCAGGAGGCCGGGGACCCGGATTTTAATATTGCCCGCCCCTGCTATGGAATAATCACACGTTTTTGATTACTCCACCTTCTCCCACAGGCTTGCGTTGCCGTTTCCGAACCCGCCGCATAGCATAGCCACGCCCCTCTTTGCGTCTGGCACGTCCTTTTTCATGATGTTGTTCAAGGTGATTATGATCCTCGCTCCCGAGTGGCCGAGCGGATGCCCGAGTGCCAGTGCCCCTCCCCACAGGTTGGTCTTCTTGAAGGGCGCGTTTTCCTCTACGCCGAGCTCGCGCAGCACCGCGAGCGACTGAGTTCCAAATGCCTCGTTCAGCTCCCACACGTCAATGTCGTCCTTTGTAAGCCCGGTCATCTTGAGCAGCTTCTTGGCCGCGGGCACGGGCGCCATACCCATCATTGTGGGGTCAAAGCCACCCATTGCCCCCCCGCCGTAGCGCAGGTGATACGAGAGCCCGAGCTGGTCGGCCTTTTCCCTGCTCATGAGCAGCATGGCGCATGCCCCTGTTGTCAGCG
Organism: uncultured bacterium; assembly: GCA_964650485.1. GTDB lineage: Bacteria > RBG-13-61-14 > RBG-13-61-14 > RBG-13-61-14 > DATKZS01 > CAZYTX01. Next base: position 14,301 of record CAZYTX010000009.1, read on the forward strand.
GCGAGCTGGTGGCCGCGGTCACTATTCCGTCGGGCTTGAAGGCCGGCTTCATCCCTGCCATCTGCTCCAGGTTGGGGTTGTCCCTGATCCACTGGTCGCTTTTCACCGTGAACTCGTTGCCGTTCTCGTCCACGCCCTGCACGGGCACGATCTCGTCGTCGAACTTGCCCGCGTCCCTGGCCTCCTTGGCCCGGACGTGGCTGTAGTATGCCATCTTCTCGGTGTCCTCGCGGCTGACGTTGTAGACCTGCGCCACCTTTTCCGCGGTCATCCCCATGGGGAACTCCATGGGGTTGTAGTAGTTCGCTACCCTCGGGGGGAAGTCCATGCCCATGCCCATGGACACGTTCATCATGTCCTCCACACCCGCGGCAATGTATATCTCGCCCTCGCCGGCCTTGATGGCCCGGGCGCCGTGCTCGGTCGCGGCCATGCCCGACGGGCACTGCTGGTTGACGCCGTTTGTGGGCACCGAGTCGGGGAGACCCGAGGCCAGCCATCCCATGCGGGCGATGTCGTTCTGCATACCGGTCTGGTTGGCCGTGCCCACGAACACCGCGTCCACGTCCTCGGGCTTCACTTTCGAGTTGCGCTCGAAGAGCGCGTTGTATACGTGGGTAAGAAGCTCGTCCGGGCGAAGGTTTTTGAACCACCCCTTCTCCTTGTGGGCCCTTCCGTTCGGGGTCCTTACACCGTCCACCAGTACACACTCTTTCATCTCGGCCATTTCAAACCTCCTGTTCTTCCAAATATCTTTTCTTGTTTTGTCCGGCTTCTTTGGAACGGGCAGCCAGCATACCCCATATCATGACGGTTTGCAACGCTTTTCAGGGCCGCTACACCCCCAGCAGCTCCCTTGCCACCACCAGCTTCCTGATCTCGGTGGTGCCGGCGCCTATGGTGTAGAGCTTGGCGTCCCGGAGCAGGCGGTTGACCGGGTACTCCAGGGTGTAGCCGTAGCCCCCGTGAATCTGTATGGCGTCCAGGGCCACCCGCACTGACATCTCCGCGGCGTAGAGCACCGCGGCCGCGGCCACCTTGTGTATCTCCGTGCCTTTGCCGCCCCTGGCCGAGGTCTGGGCCAGTATGGCCGCCTTGTAGGTGAGTAGCCTCGCGGCCTCCACCTGGGCGTACATGTCCGCCAGCTTCTCCTGAATCATCTGGAACTGGGCGATGGGCCTGCCGAACTGCTCGCGCTCCCTGGCGTAGGCAATGGAGAGGTCGAGCGCGTACTGGGCCAGCCCCACCGGTCCCGCGGCGATCACGGTGCGCTCCACGTCCAGGCCCTTCATCATCACCCCGATGCCATGGTTCTCCCGGCCGAGCACGTTCCCCTGGGGGACCTTGCAGTCCTCGAGGGTGATCTCGCCGGTGGGGGACCCCCGGTGCCCCATCTTCTCGATCTTCTTTGTAACCTCGAACCCCGGGGAGTCGGTCTCGATTATAAAGGCTGTTATTCCCCTGGCGCCCCGCTCGGGCCTGGTCTTTGCGTAGAGCACGGCCACGTCGGCAATGGGGGCGTTGGTGATAAAAGTTTTTGCCCCGTTTATAAGGAAGTGCTCTCCTTCTTTCCTGGCGGCGGTGGTGATGCCCACCGCGTCCGAGCCGGCCCCCGGCTCGGTCAGCGCCATGCACCCCATGTGCTCGCCCGAGCACAGCTTTGGCAGGTACCTCTTCTTCTGCTCCTCGGTTCCGTGCTCCATTATCAGGTTGACGCAGAGTATGGCGTGCGCGAGCCATGAAAGGCTGACCGATGGCGAGCCCCTTGACATCTCCTCCATGGCGATCACCGCGCTGGTCACGTCCATGCCCCCGCCCCCGAAATCCGCGGGCACGTTTATGCCCATGAGTCCCAGCTCACCGAGCCTCAGCCACACGTCTCTCGGCACATTGTCTTCTTTGTCTATTTTATCCGCGATGGGCAGGAGCTCATTGTCCGAGAACTTCTCCATCATGTCTTTTAACATCTGGTGCTCTTCACTGAGCCTAAGGTCCATGGGAGCCTCCTTGACAGCCTCTCCCCATATTACTTTCAGGCCGGATCAATGGCCGGACACATATGATAACACGATCCATAAGACGCTTCCAAACAGCGGCCGAGGTAAAGCCGTTGCTTATAAACCCCGGATAATGTATATTTCATCTGAAAGGCTCCTTGGATTCTCTAAGTCTCTTTACACAAGTGGATAATATGTCAGCCCCCGCAAAAATTATCAGGCTGAAGTATCCCACCCGGGAGAGGTTTATAAAGGATTATCCTCGCCTTGCAAGGGGCGAGCTTTTTATCCCCACCCAAAAACCCGCGGCCCAGGGCGCCGTCTTGATAGTAGAGGTCCACGCGCCCGAGATTGAAGGGGCGTTCAACCTGGATTGCATGGTTGACGCAAGCCTCACACCCCAGCTCGCAAAAAGCCTCGGTAAAAACCCGGGAATGGACTTGAAAGTGATGGAGAGATCCATTGAGACCCTTGGCCTCCTGGAAGACACGCTCAGGGGCCATCAGGTCTACAGGGAGGCACTGGGTCTTTCCGAGGCGCAAGGGCCCTTGACCGGGGTTGAAGCCGGGGAAGAGGGTCACGGAGCGGATGAGCCCGTGCACCCCGGGCAGGCCGGGGAAGAGGCCCCTGAAGAGGAAGAAGCCGAAACATTGGAAGAAGCGGAAGAGGAAGAAGAATGGATGGCCGAGGCCAGGTCAAGGGTGTCAGGGCCCCCTGAAGCAAAGGAGTCCGGTGAACCGGCTTCACAAGAAGCGGGTAAAGAGGAAGGCAGGTTAAAGCTCGAGTGGGTTCGCGAGATCATCGGCCAGGAAGAAATGGAGGTCGAGGAGGAGGAAGAACCCGAGGAAATCCCGCCTCCCCGCAAAGAGAAGAAGGAGCTTTCCAGCGAGGAGCGCGAGCGGGTGCAGCCCTCGGGCGAGTTCATCATGGACCTTACCAAGGCCATGCTACGGAGCGGCTATTACTCGCCCGACCACCCGGAAAGCCAGCAGGCAAAGACCGGTCTTTACGAGGAGCTTGAAAAGGCGCTGGGAGACTCCAAGGAGATCATGCTCACCGCGGAAGAGCTGCAGGGAAAGTTCGACGTGCTCATCACCGGCATTCTTAACGAGCCCCTGAGCGTGCGCACGGTGGTGGGCGCCGGCATGGCCGAACTCTTCATGCCCAAGCTGCGCGAGTACTTTGACAGAAAGGCCCTGGTGGGCCTGGCCATTAAGCGGGACATCAGCCCGGAGCATTTCGACTCTTTCGTGGACGTGATGAGCGACCCCAAGGCGGACAAGGGCGAGGGGACCCAGGTGGGCGCTCTTCTGTCCAACTCTCTTGCCGGGCAAGGCATCACCGAGATCTCCACGGTTTTCAAGGACGACATGATCGTCCTGGAGGAGTCCCTTCCCTGGCGGGTGGAGATGGCCATCCACCGTCTGGCCAAGGACCTGAAGATGGTCCCCATGTTCAAGGGCAAGTCGGACGAAGAAATGCGCGTCATGAAGGTGCAGATAGTGGAGGACATAATAAGGCCCCTCAGACACCCCATGCTTTTAAAGGACATAGTGCTCAACTGCTACATCATTGCAAAGCACGTGGACTTCCTTGAGGAGGAGGACCTGGAGCAGACGGTGATTGACTGCTTCCCGGTGCAAATGGTGCTGCCGACCTCCAGGTTCATTTTCGAGGAGCTGAACAAATTGAACCAGAGCATGGAAGAGCACCCGGACAGCCCGGTGCTTAAAAGACGCCTGGCCAGTGTGAAGCGCATTTTAAAGCACGTCTCCAGCAGGGTGGTGCTGGAGGAGGTGCAAGGCGCCAGGGGCTTCATGGAGCAGCTTTACTTCCATGACATAGTGCCTTTCCACGAGCTCCCTCCCGAGGTCCAGTACCGGGTCAACAGCATAAAGCTGGCCGACGACGTGATCGCTTTTTCGGACGAGTACGTCTCCGGGATACAGGATGCAAAGAACGAGGACGACGCCATGGTGCTCTTGCAGTGTTTCAGGAGGGTGGCGCCGGTGCTGATTGACCGCGGCTCCTGGGAGGTGATACTGAAGATAGCCAAGGCGGTTGACAGGGCTGCGCAGTCATCCCCCGCCTTCCTGGGAGGCGCCGGGCTCCCGGCCATGCCCCTTATCTACATATATCACGACTACCTCCCGAACCTTTCAAGTGCGTACCATGTCGCGGGCAAGGATGACCGCTCGGTCATTAACCAGGTGTTCCGCCTCATGGGCGCCATCGGTGTGGAGGCCCTTATAAAGATACTCTCCGAGTCCCAGGACCGCGCGGTGAGGAGGTCCGCGGTGGAGAGCCTCATCCAGATGGGGGACCTGTCAAGGCGGCGGGTGCGCGAGCTGTTGGACGACCCGGCCCAGGTGTGGTACGTGCAGAGGAACGCGCTGGTCATACTCGGTCATATAGGCCGGGGGGACGAGGACGCGGAGCGGGTGAAGCGCTTTTTAAAGAATTCACAGCCCAGGCTGCGGGAGGAGGCCCTGAGCGCAATGCTCAGGCTCGCCGGCAGGGCCGCGGAGCAGGAGGTTATAAACGCGCTGGAGGACGATGACACCAGGGTGCAGAGGAGGGCCATGGCAAGCCTCTCACTCATTCAGCCGATCTCCGAGGAGAACATGAACGCACTGCTTTCAAGGATAAGCGAGGAGCGGCCCAAAGAGAGGGAACAGGCCAGGGCCCACGACCTCAAGCTGGCGCAACTCATCCGCACCATAGGCGGCATGCAGGGACTGCCGGAGACCGACCGGGTCGAGAGTACTTTGCTGGATGTGGTCTCGCAGAGGGCAGAGGGGAGGCTCAAGGGCATACTTAAAAAGCTGAAGAAGACCTTCGAGGAAGACGAGGAGCCGGTGGTGCTGCTCGCCGCGGTCGAGGTCCTGGGCAAGATGGGCGGCCCGGACTCGCTCGAGCTCCTGGAAAAGCTCTCCCGACAGGAGGACGCGGTGGGCAAAAAGGCCGCAGAGGCCGCGGACAAGCTGAGGCTCCGCACCGAGACCTGAGCCGGGGGCCCCGGCCGGCACATTGCACCCGCCACGGCCTGGCCACGCCTCAAACCTACCATGTGGCTAAAATTAGCCTCTTGCAAAAGTCTTTTTTGGGAGTGCGGCGACTTGACGCCGCTTTTCTTCCGCGCGGCTTGACGCGCGGCATGTCTTTGTATTTATTGGCCTTGTCAAGCCAAGGCCGTTTAAAGTGGTCTCGTTCGACCGAGCTCACGGCCGAGGTCAAGCGACCGCAATCCAAAGCGCCTCTGGCGCCAATAAGACTTTTGCAAGAGGCTCTAATGTTTATTGTTTAGCTCTGACCCCGCTATGTCTTCAGAAGCCCTTCTTGCTGTCCAGGAGCAGGGTCACCGGCCCGCGGTTTGTAAGGGTCACGTCCATGATCGCCTGGAACCTGCCGGCCTCCACCGCCACCCCCAGATTACGCACCTTGTCCATGAAGCGCTGGTAAAGTTCCTGGGCCTGCTCCGGGGCCGCGGCGTGAGAGAAGCTTGGCCTCCTGCCCTTGCGGCAGTCGCCCAGCAGGGTGAATTGTGACACCGCGAGCATGCTTCCTGACACGTCCAGTAGCGAGCGGTTGAGCTTGCCCTCATCATCCTCGAACACCCTGAGGTTCACGATCTTGTCGGCCAGGTAGTCCGCGTCCCCCGGGCCGTCGTCGCCCGACACCCCCAAAAGCACCGCGAACCCCTGCCCGATCCTGGCCACCTCCTCGCCCTGGACCTCGACCCGGGCCTCGCTAACACGCTGCACCACAGCCCTCATTTCCCCCTCCCCCTTACTTCCATGCGCTCACCAGCTTACCACTACGCGGCCCGCGCAGGCCGGGCTCACTTCCTGAGGTCTCTGCCGACAATCTTCTCAACTGACTCGACCTTTTTACAGATCATGCCCTCCGCACCCTCGCGGTCGTCAATCTTTATTGTGGTAATCACCCTCTTCGAGCCCTCCCTCATCTTCTTGTGGCAGTGCGCCACAAGCTCCAGGACCTTGTCGAACTCGCCCTCCACTATGGTGGCCATGGGCGTGAACTGGTAGTCCAGGCCGGACTTGTCAACCAGGTCCAAGAGGGGCGCTATGTGCCCGGACACGCTCTCGCCCTTGTCAAGGGGCACAACCGAGAACTCAGCTATTGCCATGTCTCTTTCCTCCTCCATGAATTCTTTTCAAGTTTTAAAAACAGGGTCTTTGTAGATTTTAATAACCCCCAGCCTGATTGTCCATCATTCAAGATGTATGCTATTTTCTTTCATATGAAAATCAAAGCACTAATTGCTTTTATCTTGCTTGTTCCGGTGGGTTCCGGCTGCGAGAGAAAGCCCCGCGAGGATGCCGAAGAGCCCCGGGTTGAGGTGCTCTGCAGCTTCCTTCCCATGTGGGTGTTTGCAAAGAACGTGGCAAAGGGCGTGCCCGGGGTGTGGGTGGGCGTGCTCATCCCCGGCCACCAGGGCCCGCACAACTACCAGCTCACGCCCGGCGACATGAAGAAGATAAACTCCGCGGACCTGTTCGTGGTGAACGGCTTCCACCTGGAGGAGTTCCTCAGCCGGGCGGCAAAACAGGCCCGGCCCGGACTCGATATGCTGGAGGCCGCGGAGGCCGTGGAGCCGCTTTACATGGACGAAGAAGGCCGCTGGTCCACGGGGCCCCGCGAGCACGGCCACGGCCACGAGCACAGATACAATATAAACTCTCACCCCTTTGCCTCACCGCGTCACGCCGCCGTGATGGTCAAAAGGATCGGCCAAAGCCTCTCCGAGGTTGACCCAGAGTACGCGGACATGTATAAAAAGAACGCCGCGGACTACGCCGCCCGCCTGAACGAGCTCGCCGACAGGTTCAGGAGCATGATACAGGGCGCCGACAATAAAAAGGTGGTCACCTTCCACCACGCCTTTGCATACCTTGCTAAGGACTCCGGCCTCGAGATCGTGGGGGTTATCGAGACCTCGCCCGGACAGATGCCTTCTGCTGGAGAGCTCTCAAGGCTCGCGGAGAGGATCAGGCAGTCGGGAGCAAGCGCGGTGCTGGCGGAGCCGCAGTACTCGGACCGGCTGGCCCGGGTGCTGGCAGAGGAAGCGGGGGTGAAGTTCGCTTTTCTCGACCCCGGGGCCACCGGGGAGCTTTCCCCTGACAGCTTTGAGAATATAATGGAAAAGAACCTGGACACGCTCGAAAGGGTGCTTGAACAATAGAAGGCATTCTTTAATGCCTGTTGCGAAGCACATATTTGCCCCAACGGGGCTTCATAAAAATAGCCCAGGGTCAGGACCGAAAGGGCCGCCACCCTGGGAGACAAGCCCAATACCCAGGGCGGCGCCCTTACGGGCTTGCCCCGGGCTACAATATGGAACCCCTTCGGGGTATAAAGGACTTTTCTCATCAGGCACTATTCAGGAGGTTTTTTGGCTGAGCTTATGAAGAGGGAGCCGGGGGAGCCGGCCATCGAGATGAGGGACCTGCGCGTCGAGATGGGGGGCGTGGAGATACTTGCCGGTATCAACGCTGCGGTGAGGGAAGGCGAGATCACCGCGCTCATCGGTCCCAACGGCGCCGGCAAGACCACCCTGCTGCTGGCCGTGCTGGGTGTGACACCCTATCGCGGCCGCATAATCATCCGCTCGAACAAGCGCGGGTCGGTGCTCGGCTACGTGCCCCAGTACCTGGACTTTGACCGGGGCATGCCGGCCACGGTCATGGACCTGCTCTGCCTTGCCGGGCAGAGGAGCCCGGTGTGGGTGTGGCATCAGCGCTCGATGAAGAAGAGGGCTCTCGTGTCTCTTTCATGGGTGGAGGCCGAGCACCTCGCCTGGCGCAGCTTCGGGAACCTCTCGGGGGGCGAGTTGCAGCGGGTGCTTTTGGCCATGGCCCTTATCGAGGACCCTGACATCATCCTGCTTGACGAGCCGGCCAGCGCGGTGGACCGCTCGGGCGAGGAGGTCTTCATGAACCTGGTGCAGCGGCTGCACCGGGAGAAGGGCATCACCTTCCTCATGGTCAGCCACGACATCACAATGGTCACCAGGCTGGCCCACCAGGTCATATGTCTTAACCGTATGGTATTATCCGAGGGCAAGTCCGCGGACGTGATCAACGAGAAGACCCTGTCCGCCTGCTTCGGCTCGGACAAGGGGATACTCACCCACGACCACCACTGGGGCCGGGACCTCTCATGCGCCTACGAGCCCGAGGATGAACAGGGCCCCCCGGAGGGTGAGTAGTGGACCTCCTCTACCAGCTCATGGACGCCCTCCTGCCTTTTGCCTGGGCAGAGGACCTGTTCATGAAGCGGGCTTTGATCGCGGTGCTGCTGGTGGGGCCTGTGTCCGCGGCCATGGGTGTGATGGTGGTCAACTTCCGCATGGCGTTCTTCTCCGACGCCATAAGCCACTCCGCGTTCACCGGAGTGGCCCTGGGCGTGCTCTTCGGAATAGACCCGGCCTACACCCTGATCGGCTTCGGCGTGCTGGTGGGACTCATGATCATCTCGGTGCGGCAGAGGAGCGCCTTGTCCGTGGACACGGTGATCGGAGTGTTCTTCAGCTTCTCGGTGGCCCTGGGGATTGTGATAATAAGCGCGAGAAAGAGCCTTACCAGGGACCTGCATGCATACCTCTACGGCGACGTGCTCTCAGTTGCGGGCTCCGAGCTTCTTGGCATGGCCATCCTGTTCGCGGCCACCGCGGTCTTCCTCTTCTTCTTCTTCAACCACCTCTTCCTGATCGGAATAAACGAGCGGCTGGCCAAGGCCGGCGGGGTGCGCGTCAAGGCCCTGGAGTACGCCTATGCCCTGCTGCTGGCACTCGTTGTCACCGTGTCCATACGGGTGATCGGGCTGCTCCTTGTCACCGCCATGCTGGTGGTACCCGCGGCCACTGGAAGGAACATGGCCCGCTCTGTCAGGGGGATGTTCTGGGGCTCGGTGGGAGCGGGTCTGCTCTCGGGTATCCTGGGCCTGGCTGCGTCCTTTTACTGGGACTCCGCGGCCGGGGCCACCATAATACTGGTGGCCTCGGGCCTCTTCCTTCTAAGCCAGCTCTATGCCGCTATCAGGGGATAAACTGAATCAAAAAGGCCGTTACTCGAAACAAGGGTTTCGGGCAGGCTGGGATTTAATGAGATCACTGTGGTCCGGCTCGGGCAGTGTTTCGGTCCGCTTCCTCCTGCGATGTTGGCAGCCATTGAGGGCGCGGCGCGGTTAAGTCGGTCAGCGAGGAAGCCGCAGCTTCTGGGGAAGCTCTGATCAGGAGAACAGTGTAGCATTAGACCGCAGGCGAGCTCATTGTCAGGCTTATAGGCTTCTCATGAAATCCGGGCTTTTCTTTTCTCTCCTGATCAAGTGCTCGCCTGCTCCACCATTTTTTGAGGTGTGGAAAAAATGGTCGGGGCGACTGGATTTGAACCAGCGACCCTCTGCTCCCAAAGCAGATGCGCTACCAGACTGCGCCACGCCCCGACAGCGGGCTTCATCAGATTCACAAGAAGAATAACATAAGCCGTGACGGATGGCAATGTTTATTACTTGCTATTTTAAAATGCTTGCGGCCTTTGCCCGATTGTTGCGCGGCACGGTGCATGTTAGTATAAAATCTCATGGTCTTCCTGCAAAAAGCGCTTTTACCCGGCATTCAGTAAAGACACGATGAAGTATTTTATCTTCCTTATGCTTGCGGTCTCGGCCATGAACTCCCCGGAGTGGTCAAAGAAGCAGGTGTCCGGTTTCACGCTCTTATACGTTCCGGGATCAGAGGGCGTGGTTCGGATCATCGAACCCCTGCTGGAGCCGGAGGTGGAGCGTATATCGCGGACACTTGGGACCGGTCCGCCCGAGGGCGTGACCATAGTTGCTGCGCCCGACCCTGCGACCTTCCGGCGTCTCCAGGGCGGGGTCCCTTCCTGGGCCACGGGCGTGGCCTACCCGGGCCGGTCTCTCATATACCTTCGCCCCTTCACCGGGGTGGAGGTCCGGCACAGCACCCAGGGGTCGGTTTTATCGCATGAGCTTGCGCATATTGTGCTCCATAAGAGACTCAATGGGCACAGCCCGCCGCAGTGGCTTGACGAGGGTGTGGCTGTTTTCATGGCCCGGGAGCCTCTTTTTTCCCGGGTGGAGATGCTGGTGCCCATCGCCATCACCGGCCGCAGCATCCCTTTCCGCAAGCTCGAGCACCGGTTCCCGCGCTCGCCCGGTCCTGCGTCCACCGCCTACGCCCAGTCGGGCGACTTTATCCGGTTCCTTTACAACTACCAGGACCAGGGTAGCGGCCGCTTCTATAACTTCCTCGATCTCCTGTCCAGTGGCGTGGACCCTGACGATGCCCTGAAGAGAGCATACGGCAAGACCCTGTTCGACCTGGAGACGGAGTGGCTGGAACGCGTGCGCCGGTCTTACGCTTTTGTGCCTCTTTTTTCCGGCGGGGCTTTTTTGTGGTTTTTGTTGTCCCTGCTGGCCATCATTGCCTTTGGCAGGAAGTGGCTGCAGAAGAGGGCGAGGAGGGCCAAGGAGTATGAAGAGTGGGATAGCGGAGTGAGCGAGCCACGCCCGGGCCTGCATGATGACGAGCACTCCCGCGATTGGGATGACCCTTACGTGCATTAGCGCCGCGGCGCTTATTACTTTGGTCGCCTGGATGCCTTGTGCACCGCAAGGCCTTTTGCGTCCGCGGCAGCCTCCATTACTATCTCCGAGAGCGAGGGATGGGCATGCACAAGGTCCATGATGTCCCTGTAACCAAGCCCCGACTTTACGGCCAGTGCCAGCTCTGCGATCAGGTCGGAGGCATGGGCCCCCACCACGGTGGCCCCGAGTATGCGGCCGTCCTCCTTTGACACGATCACCTTTGCAAACCCATCGGTCCCGGCCATGCACCTGGCCATGCCGCTGGCCGCGTATGAGAACCTGCCCTTGTCCACGGCAATACCTTCTGCCTTTGCCGCGTCCTCGAGAAGGCCCACGCTTGCGACCTCGGGCCGCACGTACACCACCGATGGGATGACCTCGTGTTCGAACTCTCGCTCTTTGCCCAGGATGTTGTCAACCGCGACCTCGACCTCGTGGGAGGCCGCGTGGGCCAGGAAGGGCGGTCCTATCACGTCGCCCGCGGCCCACGCCCAGGAAGCGGACGTCCGGCCCCTCTCATCAACCCTAACACAGCTTTTTCCCACGTCCACACCGCACTCGGCAAGGCCCAAGTCATCTATTTTCGGCTTCCTTCCAACGCATACCAGCATGCGCTCAGCCTCCGGCATCACACCGCTATCCAGGCTGCAGGCCAGGCCCCGCTCGCCTTCGGACACCTTTTCAATCGTGGTATTAAGGAAGAACTCCACCCCTTTTTTCAGAAGAGCCTTGTGCACGGCGCGCGCGGTCTCGCGGTCCTCGTTTAAAAGGAGTCTGTCCATGACCTCGACCAATGACACCTTGACGCCGAACTCCGCCATGATGCCGGCGAACTCGCACCCTATGACCCCGCCCCCCACTATAAGGAGGCTTTCGGGCAGGGCCTGCCACTGGAGGGCCCCTTCCGGCGAGAACACCCTTTGCTCGTCCTCGTCAACAACGGGGACACCTGCGGGGGCCGAGCCGGTGGCCAGCACCACGTGCTTGCACCACACCTCTTCGATGCCCTGCTCCGCGGTTACTTCCACCTTGCCGGGTCCTGCCAGCTTGCCGCGTCCTTTAATGAGCTTTATCCTCTTGGCTTTCAGGAGAGAGGCAAGCCCTGATACCATGTCCCCGGTCACCCGGTCGCGGTGCTCCGCTGCCTTTGCAAAGTCCAGCGCCGGCCGGCCGCAGTCCACCCCCACCCCGGACGCGGCCCTTGCCATGGCCAGCACGTCAGCGCAGTGGCGCAGGGCCTTGGTTGGAATGCAGCCCCGGTTCAGGCATGTGCCCCCGGGCTGGTCCATCTCCACCAGGCACACCTCCATCCCGGCCATGGCTGCGCGCACGGCCCCGTGGTAGCCCGCGGGTCCCGAGCCGATTATGCACAGGTCGCACTTCATTATCCTGCTACTATTTCACGGGCGCGGGTGGAGATTTGCAAGTCAGCGGGCAAAAGGCAGGGCGGTCACCTGCTCGATGCTCTCCGCTCCCGCGGCGATCATTGCCAGCCTGTCAACGCCCAGTGCCACACCGGCGCACTCGGGCAGTCCTTTGTTCTCGATGTCCTGCAGGAAAGCCTCGGGCAGGGGAGGCGTCTCTTTTCCCTGCCGCACCCGTATGTCAATGTCCTTTTGCAGGCGGGCCCTGATGGCAACCGGGTCGGTGAGCTCGCTGGCCCCGTTTGCTATCTCCATGCCGAAGGTGTAAAGCTCGAACCTCTCCGCCACCGAGCGCTCAGGCGGTTTCAGTTTTGCCATCTGTGCAAGCTGCGGGGGAAAGTCAACCAGGAACAGGGCCCCCTGCTGCTCCAGCCAGGGGGCGAGCCTGGAAATGAATGCCTCGTCGTATTGCTGGCGCCAGTCGGCCTCGGTAAGGTCCTGCCATTGGTCCATGCTCACTCCCGCTCGGGACATGGCCTCGACCACGGTCAACCTCGCAAATGGGGGAGTAAGCTCCCTCTGTATCCCTTTGACCACGGCTTTGCCGCTCGTCACCCGGGCCACCACGCTCTCCACCTCCTGCATGAGCTCCATGTATGAGGCCCCGGTTCTGTACCACTCTGCCATGGTGAACTCGGGCCGGTGCATTGGGCCGTGTTCCCCCTGCCTGAACACGGGGCAAATCTGGTAAATGTTTTCGAGTCCTTTTGATAGGAGCCTTTTCATGGCCAGCTCGGGGGAGGTGTGCAGAAAGAGGCGGCAGCTTTTTATTTCTTGCTCCATCATTGGGATGTATTGGGTTGAGAAGTGCTCGATTTGCGGGTCAGCAGCGGTTTGCGTTCCCAGGACCGGGGTCACCACTTCTTTGTATCCTTTTAGTTCCAGTCCTGCCCTGAGTCTTGTCTGTATTTGCAGGCGCGCTAAAAAGAGGTGTTTACAGGCACTCACATTCCCAGGTCCTTTTCTGTTCAAGGTCCGCGAGCCTTGCTTTCATAACCGGCTTGGATACGCCGAATATCTGCGAGAGTCGCGCGGACTCCCTTTTCAGCCCGGGCTCGGTGAGGGCGCGCAGGTCGCATGCAAACCTGTCCACCACCGGCATGGGCATGAGCAGTTCCGCGGAGAAGAAGTCGGCCTCCCACTCCCTTGGGTCTCCCGCGGGCTTTTTGTATATGCTGAATGTGGAACTCACCTTGCATTGGAACTCCTCGTGTTCGTGCAGGAACCCGTGACCTATCTCGTGGCCGATGGCGAAGCGGTTGGTGCTGGGCTTTGACCTGGACCGGTACCTTACTATCTTGTACTGGCCTTTTATTATGAGCTCGCCGTTGAAGCCGGCGGGCAGGTCTGCCGGCTGCAGCTCGTAATTTTGGAACGCGGCGCAGAAGTCGAGCAGAGAAAAAGGCGGGTCCCTGAAACCGACTCTTTTGTGGATAAAGGTTACAAGAGCGATGGTCTCATTTTCTCGGTCCCGCATGCTCCGCGAACCTCAGATACCGGTAGTAATCGAGGATTTTGCGCAGCTGCTTCCGGTCCTTGAAAAGATCCTTCATCATGTCGGCGAACTCGGGCGCCTCGGTGAAGCGGGTGTCCTTGAGGTATCCTGCGGCCACGTCTACCAGGTCCTCCTTTGACATGTTGCGTGTGGTCTTTGCCGCCACCCTTCTTACCTTGGCTTCCCTGGGCCTTGGTCCCAGGGTCTGCTCGCCGGTGAGCAGCCACTCGATGCTCCTGCCGGAGAACTCCGCTATCCTGAGCAGAACCTTGGGGGAGGGGATCTCTTTGTCCGCCTCGTAGCGGCTTATCATGGCTTGCTTGATCCTGAGGATGTCGGCAAACTCCGACTGGGTGAGGTCCCCCCTCAACACGCGCACTCGTTCGCCCAGTGTCTTCGGTTCTTTCTTTTTCATGTTATCACTTCCCTATTGATCTGTTTTTTCGCCCGTCCCTTGCTTGCGTAGAGCAGGGGCCTGCCTGCCTTGGCGCGGCCTTTAAGTCCTCCGGCAAACAGCGGAACCCATTTTATCCCAAAATGAAACAGGTTTCAAACATAGCAACGGCAAAAAAAGGCAAATCAGTTTTGCATAAAAATTTATACGACCTTAAACCCGGCAGGCCACAACCATATTTTATGCTTTCTTGTTTACATGTCAAATCAGAGCAAGGCTGTGGAGAAGTACCTCTCCGCCCGGTCCGGGAGCACGGTTACGATTTTTCTCTGGTTCCCGATCCTCTGCGCCAGCTTCATGGCCGCCCACACGTTGGCTCCCGAGCTGGTTCCGGCGAGCACGCCCTCGGCCCTGGCCAGCTTCCTGGAGGTCTCGATGGCGTCGTGGTCTGACACGGTTATGACCTCGTCAACCAGCTCCACGTCCAGCACCGCGGGCACGAACCCGTCGCCGATACCCTGTATCTGGTGCAGGCCGGGCTCATGGCCGAGCAGTGCCGCGGAGTTTTCCGGCTCGACCGCGACCGCGAGAATTGCGGGATCCTTCTCTTTGAGGAACCTGGCCACCCCCTGGAGGGTTCCACCGCTTCCCACCCCGGCCACGAATGCGTGCACCTCTCCCTGCATCTGCTCCCATATCTCCGCGGCGGTCCCCTGGTAATGAATCTCGGGGTTGTCCGGGTTTTCGAACTGCTGGGGCACCCATACATCGGGGTCGGCGTCGCGCATCTCGTACACCTTCTTGAGACACCCCTCCAGGCTTTCTTCGCAAGGGGTCAATATCATCTCGCCTCCGAGGGCGGATATGATCTTCTTCCTCTCCTCGCTCATGTTCTCCGGCATCACAATCCTCACCTGGTAGCCCTTGAGCCGGCCTGCAAGGACCATGCCTATGCCGGTATTGCCCGAGCTGGCCTCCACTATCACGCTGCCAGGTTTCAGCTCGCCGCGCTGCTCCGCCCGCTCTATGAGGAAGCAGGCCACCCTGTCCTTGATGGAACCGCCAGGGTTTAAGAGCTCGAGCTTGGCAAAGACAGGGTAGGGACTCAGCCTGCCCAGCTTCAAAAGGGGCGTTTTCCCAACGGCATCCAGTATGGATTCGATATACATGTGCTGCCGACTCCGCACAGGAGTTAAAATAAAATTCTATAGAACATTTTTGCCGGATCGTAAAATAAAATGGTCCAACCGGAAAAGCCGGCCTCCCCTTGCTCCTTGCTCTCAACTCAGCTTCAGGCCGTCCTCAACGTAGCGCCTGCCCTTGTTGGTCAGCTTGAAGCGGGCGTTTTTGGACACGTCGAACCGGCTTATGAACCCCGACCTGGTGGCGTGGTTCATGACCTTCTCGATGTTGCTGCCCGGGTCCTGTCCAATCTCCCGGTAGCATTTCTTTATCTCCTCGACCTGGAAGTCCGAGCCGTTGCCCTGCTCTTCCATGTAGTAGCCGAAGACCATCACCCGGTCGTGGTGGGTCCTGGGCTTTTTTTCTTCCACCACCTGCTTTAGCTCGTCCTCTTTGATCCTGGGTGCCCGCCGCCTCTTTTGGAACTCAGGCGAGGAAGGGGGCGAGGGCTGTTCCTTTACTTGTTGACCTTGCGGCGACGGAGGCTTTGGCTTCTCCGCCGAAGACTCCCGGCCCTGCCCCTCCGGGGCCGGAGACCTGGAAGGGGCTTGTCCCGGCCCGGCCTGCTCGGCTCCGGGCCTGGGAGGATTGGGTTTTACCGGCCTCAAGCCCGGGTAGTGGTTGCGCTTTTCATGCCGGCCGCCGCGGTCATGCCTGTTCCTGTGCGGGCGCCTCTCATCTTCTTCTCTTTGTCTTGCCGGCTCCTGGGGAGCGTGTTGGACAGGCCTCTCCCTTGAGTCGGCCACTTCCTGTTCGATCCTTTTCATGACCGTCATTATGAAGGGCTCGTACTGTTCCAGTTGAGCCTGCACCAGACCGGGGTCGCCTGAAAGCGCTATCTCGAACCATTTGCACGAAAACTTGAACTCCATGCTCAATCCTTTTATTGCTCTCTAAAAACTTACTTTCTTTTGATTCCTTAGATTATCATCACTTGCGGGATCGTTCAAAAAAAATCAGTCGGGGATGGTAGCAGCGGCCTGATGTTATATACTTACTTGCGAGGGGAGAGGCAAAATCAGGATACTTTTGGCAAGGCCCGACTCGCTTATCCAAGTGACGCCGCCGCCTTTGGCTCTGGGGGCCCTTTCATATGCTCTGAAGCACAGGCGTGGTGACGAGACCATGATAGTGGACGGCAGGCTGGAGAAGCTCTCCGCCCAGTCCATACTTGCCCGGGCAGCCAGGTTCAACCCGGATGTTATCGGCATAACCTCCATGACCACGGGCGCTCCCGACGCTGCTCGCCTTATCGAAAGTGTCAAGTCCCGCTGGCCCAGTGTCCCGGTTGTCTACGGCGGGCCTCACGCCACCGGGTGCGGACCGGGCCTGCTGGAGAATTGCCGCGCGGATTACCTGGTGGTGGGCGAGGGCGAAGACGCTATGGTCGAGCTGCTGGACGCGCTCGAGGGCGGCGCTGATGTTACCGGGATAAAGGGCATTGCCAGTCGGGCAGACGGGGAGGTCGTATATGCCGGGGACCGCGCTCCCAGGGTTGACCTGCAGGGGCTGGGCACCGACTGGGAGGGGATGCACCTGGAAAGATATTTTTTCCTGTGGAGAAGAAACGCCCTGAACACCGTGGCCCGCTCGTCCCTGCGGGTGCAGGTGTCCTTCTCGCGCGGTTGTCCCTTTGGGTGCGCTTTCTGTCACAACATTTTCGGAAGGCGCTTTCGGGCCTTCCCCGTGGAGGAGAAGCTCTCGGAGATGGCGTGGCTCAAGAAACGCTACGGAGTAGAAGAGTTCGAGATAATAGACGACACCTTCAACCTGAAGCTTGACCGGGCCAAGACTGTCATGCAGGCGATCATAGACTCGGGGCTGAACTCTTCCATCTCCTTTACAAACGGCCTGCGCGCGGACCGCATGGACCGGGAGCTCCTGGACCTCATGACAAAGGCCGGGACCTACAGGATAGACTACGCCATCGAGAGCGCCAGCCCCAGGGTCCAGGAGCTCTGCCACAAGAAGCTGGACCTGGAGAGGGCCAGAGAAGTGGTGGACATGACCGCGGAGCGGGGCATAGTGACGGGGGCTTATTACATGCTGGGCTTTCCAGGAGAGACCGAGGAGGAGATGGAGGGCACGGTCGAGTACGCCCTCTCTTTAAAGAACCACGTGGCCAGCTTCTTCTACCTAATGCCCTACCCGGGCACGGAGTTCGCCGAGTCATCGCCGGAGACCAGCAGGCTCGCCCGCGAGCACATGTTCGAGGACGCCTCCCGGATAAGCATAAACCTCTCAGCGGTGCCCGATGAGACCATGAGCAAGATCAGGAAAAAGGGGTACAGAGGGTTTTACTTCTCGCCGGGCCGGGTGGCAAGAATAGTAAAGGATGTGCCCAAGAACGCGAGGCTCCTGGCATCGGCACTGGACGTGGCAAAGCTATCCATCAAGGACGCGGTGAACTATTAGACTGCATTGTAGGCTGGATTAACAGAGCCGCGTTTGACTCCCGCAGGTCCTTCTTGTACGCCTCCCGGACCAGGTTCATGAATGATATGACCGCGGGGTCCGCGTAGTCAGGATAGGTCCAGGGGAGCGGCCGGAATGAACCCGACTCGAAGATGAGGTTCAGGTCCGCGTAGATGCCCCGGCCGAGGTACGGCCGGTGGGGGGCCTGCTTGCCGGTGGCCAGCACCAGGTTGTCGAGCGAGACCAGGCCCGGGTCCAGGTTCACGCTCCTTTTGCCGTCTGCGGCGAGCTCATCCTCCACCGAGTTGGTGAAGAGCTTGATCTCGGGGAGCTCTCCCGGGTGCACCAGCCCCTGGAAGGTCATGAACATGCGAAGCAGGGGGGAGCCCATCTCATCGTTGTAATATGATGTAGTATCGAAGCGCGTCTCCCGGGAGCTGTAATCCGAGGGCCCGAACCTCTGCCAAAGCTTTGCAAGACACTGCTCCAGCGCCCCCCTCTCGTTGTATATGGCCGAGAGGAAGAGCTTTGCCGGGGCCGGCTCCCTTGGTCTACTCATAAGTCCCGGCCGCGCGGTCCTGCACATGCTTTTACGCATAGGCCGCAGATGCGCTGCCCGATGCCGCGCATCTTCTCGAACTCCTTGTTCTTTGCCGCGCAGGATTCGAGGTCGAAGTCCTCCGGGCCGTGGCGGATGGCCTCCACCGGGCACACGGACACGCAATCGCTGCACCCGCCGCACCCGGACTCTCCCCCCTTGTGCGCCCAGGGGCCGGGCTCGTTCACCTCCGCGTCGGTGAGCACGGTCACCAGCCGCACCCTTGCCCCGTGCGAGGGGGTCACCAGCAGGTTGTTCCTCCCGTACCAGCCCTGGCCGAGGTGCACGGCCACCATCCTGTGGTCCACGTGGGCTCGCAGTCGCTCCCAGTCTATTATCTGGCTCGCGGGCACTGGTATGGCCCTGTGTCCGGCCTGTTGCAGCCTGAGGGCCGCGCCCAATGCCACCCTGTCCATGAGGAAGTTCACCTGGCTGTAGGCGTGCTTGTAGAGCAGCGTGGGCCGGTCAATGATCCCGGAGAGGGACCCCGCGGGCAGGGGGAAAGCCATGCTCAATGCGTGGTCGAGTCCTTCGAGGTCAGCCTCCCTGGCAAGCTCGAACCCGTGTTTTATCTCGGTGATGTTTCCCGCGGCCAGGCACACGGGGGCCTGCTCATGGACCCATCTTTCTAATGATTTCCAGTCCCACTGGCGGGTAGAGGCCATGGGATATTGTCTACTCCCCTTTGAACAGGGGCTTTCGCTTCTCGAAGAAGGAGGCCACCCCTTCCTGGAAGTCGGAGGTCTTGGCCATGCGCACCTGGGTCTCGCGCTCGTCTCTGGCCTGCTCCTTTGGGGAGCGATCGAGCGCGAGCCGGAGCAGCCGCTTGGTCTCGCGTACTGCAATGGGCGGGCGGGATGCCAGCTCGGCCGCGAGCTCCATGCTCTTGTCCTCGAGCTCGCTGCTTTTTACCACCCTGTTCACCAGCCCCAAAGACAGGGCCTCGGAGGCTTTTATCTCGCGGCCGGTGTAGCAGATGTCCGCGGCTGTCCTTGCCCCGGCCAGCCCGGGCAGGAGCACGGTTGCAAGGCCGCCCGGTATCAGGCCCAGCCTTATAAAGGACTCGCAGAACACCGCGTCCTCGGATGCAACCGCCAGGTCGCAGGCCATGACCAGGTTGAATGCCGCGCCGTAGGCCGCTCCGTGCACCGAGGCTATTATGGGCTTTTCAATGTTTAGCACGGTCTCCACCGCGGCGTAAACCTCCGCGGTGAGCTCGTCCATGTACCTTCCCGGGTCGCCTTCAAAGCTTTCCCGCATCTCACGCAGGTTCCCGCCAGAGCTGAAGGCCCTGCCCGCGCCGCATATGACCGCCACCCTGGCTGAGCCGTCCTGGTCGAACTGGTTCAATGCCGCGCGCAGCTCGGCCGAGAGCCCGACCCCCAGTGCGTTCAGGTTCTCGGGGTTGTTCAGGGTGATTACCACCACCGAGTTCTCTTTCATGTCTACGTCAAGATATTTATATGCCATGGTATGACCCGGGGGTTCACCTTGATTTCATCACTTCCTCGGAGTCGCATATGTTGTCCCTGCCGGTCTCCTTGACCCTGTACATGGCCTGGTCTGAAAGCCTTATGACGTCGTCCCTGGTGTGGGCCGTTTCCGGGTAGGTGGCCAGGCCGAAGCTGGCGGTGATCTTGAGGTTCAGTCCTTCCTTCTCGAAGAATACGCTGCTGTTGAGAGACCTCCTGAGCCTTGCGGCCACTTGATGAGCCTCCTCCCTGCTGGTCCGGGGCAGGATGATCACGAACTCGTCTCCGCCGTAGCGCACTGCCCAGTCCACGGTGCGTATGTTGTGGAGGAGCACCGTGCCCACCTCGCGCAGCAGCCTGGAGCCTATGACGTGCCCGTGCTCGTCGTTCACGTACTTGAAGTGGTCCAGGTCCAGGAAGATGACGGAGAAGGAGGTCTTGTCCCTGCTGGCCCGGCTGATCTCCGTCTCCAGCAGGGTGTTCATGTGCCTGGGGTTATACAGCCCGGTGATGTCGTCAATGATGGTGAGCTCTTTTATCTTCTTTACGTACTTGGCGTTCTCGATGGCCACGGCCATGAAGTCTGCCAGGGACTCGAGTATCTCCAGTTGTCCCTGTTCCGAGTTAAGGGAGGCCACGTTCAAAAGCTCGATCACGCCCATGGTGCGGCCCTTGCTGACAAGGGGCACGCACACCATGGAGTCGGTCTTGAACCCGCTCTCCTCATCCACCCACTTTGCGAAGCGGGGGTCGCTGTAAGGGTCGGTGATGAGTATGGGCTCGCCCTGCTGCGCCACCCACCCGGCAATGCCCTCGCCCGGGCGGAGGCGCACGCCTTTTAGCTTGTCCGCGGCGTCGCCCACCACTATTGCGAAGTAAAGCTCCCCGGTCTCGTCGTCCACCATGAGCAGGGACCAGTCCCTGGGCTGGTAGAGCTTTGCGATGATGTCCATGATCACCCCCAGCACCTGGTCCAGGTCCAGGGTGGAGGTCAGGGTCTTGCCGATCTCGCGCAGGAGAGCGATGCCGTTTTCGGACTTGTCTATATCGGGGTCCTTTTTGGGCATGTGTTTTTCACTGTCCCTGTTTTTCTCTATTTAACAATACACTATGACATTTATCAAATCACTGCTGTGTCTCTCGGCTTTTAAACCCGGCAGGCCATGATAAAATCCTATAATGACATGGAGGGCGAAGAAGGACACAAGGGAAGGGTGATGGCGGTGGACCTGGGCTCCAAGACCATCGGGCTTGCACTGTCCGACCCGAAAAGGATCATAAGCCAGAGCCTTTGCACCCTGAAGAGGAAGGGATTGCAAGAGGACGTTGAAAGGGTGGCGCGTCTGGCCGAGGAGCACGGTGCGGCCGAGGTGGTTGTGGGCCTTCCCCTGCACCTCTCGGGCAAGGAGAGCGAGGGGTCGGCGCGCGCGCGGGGGTTCGCCCGGGGCCTGGAGGCGGAGCTGGGCCTCCCGGTGCATCTCCTGGACGAGTCCTTGACCACCAGGGAGGCCGAGGCCGTGATGCTCAAGGCCGACCTCTCCCGCAGGAAGAGGAAGCGGGCCAAGGATGGCCTTGCCGCGGCCCTTATACTGAGGCGTTTCCTTGACCAGGAGGCCGAGGAGGCCGGGGGAGGCTAGAGATGTCAGAGATTGCCGGAAGGAAGGTGAAGCTAAACAAGGGTCCCCTGCTTTTGGGGCTGGCCCTGGTGGCAATGGCCGTGCTGGGGCTCGGCGCAGGGGCGTACTTCGACTACACCAGCTACGTAGGCTCGCCCGAGCCCGGCATCAAAGAGCCGGTGCTGGTGTCCATTGACAGGGGCATGAGCTTCAAGAGCATAACCGACAGGCTCGCGGACAACAAGGTGGTGTCCGAACCCAGGTGGTTCAACATCGGGGCCTCCATCAAAGGTGTCACTACAAAGGTGCAGGCCGGCGATTACACCTTTAAGCCGGGCATGACCCCCCTGCAGGTGATGGATATGATCACCAGCGGGGACATAACCATCGTGAAGCTCGTAGTGCCCGAGGGTTACAACATCTTCCGGGTCGGGACCAAGCTGGCCGGGCTGGGCCCGTGGTCAGCGGACGGGTTCATCCGGGCCGCGGAGAGCAGGGCCATGGCGGAGGAGTACGGCATACCCGTGGGGACCATGGAAGGGTACCTGTACCCCGCGGCATATAACCTAAAGATGTCTATGACCGAAGAGGACGTGATAAAAATGATGGCCAGGAAAGCCATGGCACTGAAGACCCCCGACCGGGTGAAAAAGGCGCAGCAAGCCGGACTCACCTGGCACGAGCTCGTGACCCTGGCTTCCATCGTGCAAAAGGAGACCCGGGTGGACTCCGAGATGCCGAAGATAGCCAGTGTCTTCACCAACAGGCTCGAGCGGGGCATGTTCCTCCAGTCGGACCCCACCGCAATATACGGCATAAAGCAGATGAGCGACGGCATCACCTCCGAGGACCTGAAGCACAACCACCCCTACAACACCTACGTGCACAAGGGCCTCCCGCCCGGGCCCATATGCAACCCCGGAATAAAGGCCATAATGGCGAGCCTCGAACCCGAGGACACGGAATACCTCTACTTCGTGGCCACCGGAGACGGGGCACACATGTTCTCGAAAACGTATGCTGGCCACAGGAAGAACATAAACCTCTACCGCAGGAACCTGCGCCAGAAGGAAGCTGAGTGAGTTGCGAGGCGTGAGGGGTGAGGTTCGAGGACGATGATATCCGCACCAAAAAGAGCGGGGCCTCAAGGTGCAGTGAAGGTCAAGGAGACATACCCCGCCATACTGGGCGAGAGCCTTCTCTCCGGCCGCCCCTGCTTCATCATAAGGCTTGCCGGGTGCAACCTCCGCTGCTCCTACTGCGACACCGCCTATGCATATGAAGGCGGCAGGAGCATGAAGAAGGACACGCTCATCAAGAGGGCCCGGGAGCACGGGCATGAGGTGGTGCTGGTGACCGGGGGAGAGCCGCTCATGCAGCCGGACACTATTCCTCTGCTGGCAGAACTCGCGAGGGCCGGCTTCCTTCCGGTGCTGGAGACCAACGGCTCCATGGACATAAGCCGGGTGCCGGGCAAGGTCCACCTGGTCATGGACATAAAGACGCCCGGCAGCGGCTCGGCCGAGGCCAACATGTGGGAGAACCTGGCCGGCAAGCGACAGCCGGACGAGATCAAGATGGTGCTATCGGACAGGGAGGACTATGCATGGGCCAGGCGCGAGATCAAAAGGCGCCGGCTGGACGAGCGCTTCCAGGTGACTCTGTCACCGGTCCACGGCGGGCTCATCCCCGCGGAGCTTGCAAGATGGATCATGGGTGACAGGCTCGATGTCAGGCTGGGCCTGCAGATACACAAGTACATATTCGGGGCAAAGCAGAGGAGGACGTGAACGGGGTCAAGGCCCGGAAGAAAAAGAGGAGAGGGATTATGAACAGGGACAGATTTTTTTCAGGCATTCTCGCCGCGGGGCTGTGTATAATGTTGTGCGGCCGGGCCGGGGCCGAGCGGCTCTTTATCATTGACGACGACGTGGGCATGCTCAAGGAGGGGGTCCGCGATGCCGGACCGTATCACATGCAGTGGGCCCCCATCACCGACCCGGACGGCGGTCTGGAGGTCATCTACGCCCTGCGCGAGCCAAGCATCCAGGTGCTGGGCATCACCTGCACCATGGGGTGCTCCAGCATGGAGGTGTGCATGAATTCGGTGGACAAGATTAAGGGCCTGCTGGGCGAAGAGGACGTGCCCGTGCTCAAGGGAGCCGAGTCACCTGAACAGCTCGGAGAGCCCACCGACGCGGCCCTTTTTATCATCAATCAGGTCATGTCTAATCCCGGCGAGGTCGAGATCGTGGCCACCGCGCCGCTCACTAACATCGCAACCGCAGTCATGCTCGAGCCCTGCCTGCCCATGAACTGGAAGGCCCTGCACGTGGGCACGGGCGAGTTCATGGGCGCGCTCGGCGAGCAGTCGGACGCGTACCACTTCCGCTATCTCGGCTACGAGGACATGAACATAAACGTGGACCCCGAGGCCGCGGCCTACCTCTTGGAGCGCGGCGGCGACTTTTTCATCTACCCCAACGAGGTCATGGACGACGCGAGCTTCACGCCCGCGCACCTGCGCGGGCTACGGGATGCCGGCACCCCGCTTTCTTCATGGATCGCGGACGAGATAAAGACCCAGCTCTGGCTGGGCGCTGTGTTTGGCAGGCTCGCAGGGTACAAGGGGCTCTACCTGCACGGGGTCATACCGCTGGCGGTTGCCATTGACCCCGGGCTGGCCCGGCCTCCACAGGAGCTAAAGGTCCAAATGGAGCAAAGGAAGCAGGGAGGCCATGTCTTTGCAAAGTCCGTCGAGCCGGAGACACCCGCCCGGCCGGTGTACGTGCAACTTGCAAACCCCGAGGTCATAGAGGAGAGGCTTTTGCAAAGGTGCGTGCAGTAGGGGGCTCATGGGAAAGAGCGTGGCAAAGGATGTCTGCGGTCTTTCTCAAGGCGTCCGTGACCGGTCCCGGTCGAATCAAAGCAAGCCCCTCTCCTTTGCGATCTTCATGTTCATGTCCACCATGTTCTCCGGGATGGGGAGGCCCCCTTCCCTGGGCACCAGGGAGATGGCCTCTTCATCGCAGTAGGACACGCACAGCCCGCAGCCGATGCAGCGGGCAGTGTCCACGGAATATGTGTCGCCCTCCTGGATGGCTTCCATCTGGCACCTCTCCTCGCAGGTGCCGCAGGCCGAGCAAAGGTCTGGGTCAATTTTCGCCTGGAATGCTGTCTGCATGTGGTCCGCGGGCCGGTCGAGCTTTTTCAGCCCGCGCAGGAGCCCGCAGCAGCAGCCGCAGCACATGCATATGCTGAGGATCTCCTTGGCGTTGGTGGTGTTCAGGACCCATGCCTTTTCCTCGCCCATGTTCAAAAGGTCCATGAGCTCGTCCCGGGTTATTTTTCGGGCCAGGCCGTTGTCCATCATGTACTGGGCCGCGAGGTCAAAGGTGATGCACTTCTCCTCCGGCCGCTCACAGGGCTCGCCCAACATCTTCTTCTCCTTGGTGCAGATGCATTCCATCACCCCGATAAGCTGCTTGTCCGCTACCAGCTCCCGGATGCTGTCGTAGGTGGCGACCGTGGAAGAGCCTTGCAGTGAGGAGTGGATGGGCACGGTGCGGAGCTGCTTGGTCTTTACCGACTTCATCATCTCGGAGATGTAGGGCAGGTACTCTTCCATGAGCTCGGAGAGCTCGCGGTCAATGGAGCCCAGGTGGAACTCGTAGATCCCCACCACGAAGGACACCGCCATGTAGTGGAGCTTATCTCCCAGGCGGGCGCGGTAGATCGAGCCCTGTCTGGCAAGCGCCTCGAGCTTTTGCTCGGCCTCGGCTTCATCAAGGCCCAGCCTGGGGGCGATGGCCGAGACCGGCTCGGGCATCATGGACAGCTTCATCACTGTCTCGGCCTCCTCGGGCGTGAACAGCTTCTTAAGGAGCCTGAACTCCACTCCCGAGTCCGTCTCCGGGAAACCGCCCGGCATCCTGTCCAGGAACTCCCTTAACCTTTGGTAGACTTCATCGCTCATAACGCCTCCTCTTGCTCATCATGCTCCTTGCAGGATTGTACCGCGCTTCCTGGTACATTTCCCGTTCACTCTCCTGTCACTTCAGTCGGAATGAATGAAGGGGAAATTACGAATGAACGGCCTTTGTGACAAAAGGACAACGAAAGTTTTCGTGTCTTGGCCGTTACAGGCTGGTTCTTTCCAAAGGAGCTTGCGTTCAGTCAAAGGCTTCCCCAGGCTTCCACTGCTCCCACACCTTTCCCGCCAGGTCCGGTCCGGGCTTGAGTGTCTTCTTGCCCGGCTGCCATCCCGAGGGTGTCACCTCCCCGGTCTTTACCACGTGCTGGAAGGCCTTGACCTGCCGGATGAGCTCGGACACGTTCCTGCCGACCTCGGGCGTCAACACCTCCATGGCGCGTATGACCCCCTCTGGGTCTATTATGAACCTGCCGCGGATGTCCACCCCCGCGGCCTCGTTGTACACCCCGTACACCTTGCCGATCCTGCCGCCCGCGTCCGAGAGCATGGGGAAGGGGACCCCGCCGTCCACCATCTTGGAGAGCTCCTGCTCCTGCCAGATCTTGTGGGTGAACCGCGAGTCCGTGCTCATTGACAAAACCTCCACGTCCATGTCCTTTAGCTCTTGGTACTTTACGGCGACCGCCGAAAGCTCGGTCGGTCAGACGAATGTAAAGTCGCCCGGGTAGAAGCAGAGCACCACCCACTTGCCCTTGTAGTCCGAGAGCTTCACGTTCTGAAATCCGCCCTCAACGTACGCGCCCGCCTCGAAATCGGGCGCGGGCTGCCCAACCTTAGCCGTCATCTCAACCTCCTTTGCCTCGCGGGTTTCTCCTTGCGCGGGCCTGTCCTCGTCTTCGGAAAGCACGGGGCCTGCGGCCTCCTCAACGCATCCGTCCTTTGGCTCTGTCATATCCCGCCTCCGGTTTAAAAGTGATGATGGTATTTTCCCGCCGTCACCCTGATGCCTGATAATATGCTGCTTATTTTTACAAAGTCAACAGGCTGCGGATAAAGGTTTGACATTTGGGGAAGCGGCTTTTAGAATTCAAGCGGTAGTACGAGTTTTTTTGTCCTGCAAGCCATCAAATTAACGGGCGTATCCCGGAAGGAGGAGTAAGATGTCGGCAGAGATTGTCAGCGGCAAGGAAGTGGCCGCCAAGATGCGCGAGGAGATGAAGGACGAGACGGCCGAGCTGAAAGACAAGCACGGTGTGACCCCCGGCCTGGCGGTGGTGCTGGTGGGCGAGGACCCGGCCTCCCAGGTGTACGTGAAGAACAAGGTCAAGACCTGCGGCGAGCTGGAGATCAACTCGCTGGAGTACAGGAAGCCGGCGGACTTTCCCGAGGACGAGCTCCTGAAGCTGGTGGACGAGCTCAACAAGGACGACAAGGTTGACGGCATACTGGTGCAGCTCCCGCTTCCAAAGCACATTGACGACCAGAAGGTGCTGCTCGCCATTGACCCTGCAAAGGACGTGGACGGGTTCCACCCCATAAACGTGGGCAAGCTCATGATAGGGGAGGCCGACTTCCTTCCCTGCACGCCACACGGGTGCATCGAGCTCTTGAAGCGCTCGGGCACCGAGACCTCGGGAGCAGAGGTGGTGGTTGTGGGACGCTCGAACATAGTTGGAAAGCCGGTTGCCATGATGCTGGTGCAGAAGGCCGAGGGCGCCAACGCCACCGTGACCATAATCCATACCCGGACCAAGGACATGAACTTCCACACAAAGCGGGCGGACGTGCTCATAGTGGCCGCGGGCGTGCCCGAGTTCGTAAAGGGCGAGCAGATAAAACCGGGGGCCACCGTGATTGACGTGGGGGTGAACAGGATTGATAACCCCGACCCCAACGCGGAGAAGAAGACCAAGCTGGTGGGCGACGTGCACTTCGACTCGGCAAAGGAGGTGGCAGGGAAGATCACCCCCGTGCCCGGAGGGGTGGGCCCCATGACCATCACCATGCTGATGAAGAACACCATCAGGGCGGCAAAGCTGCACCACAACATAAACTAGCCCCGAAAGCTTGTGTCCGAAAAAATCTGAATTTCGCACAGACACAGAGGGATGCAAATAAAATACGGAGACTTTTTCTTGTCTCATAAAAACCGGGTCCCTCTGTTGTTTGAGGGAGAAATTACTAAATCTCTGTATTCTCCGTGCCCCTGTGCGATAAAAGCTTACAGCATATATTTTTGGACAGCGCTGACCACGTAATAAAGAGGCTCGCTGCGGGGAAGACCCGCTTTCCATCGTGAACATCCGCAAAAAGCTGTTACAATAAAAGCATGAGTAGTATAGACCGTTCTTTTTCCCGCCAGGGCTAGTAAAATGGAAGTTCCGGAGTATAAAGAAGTAAAAGAAGCGCTTTCCGAGATACTTAAAAGCGATTCCGATGTCTACAAAAACCTTGTAACCGTTCTTCAGGAAGTCCAGAAAAGGTTCGGGTTCCTGCCCGAGACGGCAATGGCCGAGATCGCAAAGCACTTCGACCTCTCCCCCGCAAACGTGTACGGGGTGGCCACCTTTTACAACCAGTTCAGGTTCGTGCCGCCGGGCAGGTGCCACGTGCAGGTGTGCATGGGCACCGCCTGTCACATAAAGCAGGGCGGGCTGGTGCTGGACCAGTGGAAGCGCAAGCTCGAGATCGAGGAGGGCGGCCGCACCGAGGACGGCGAGTTCAGCATCGAAAGGGTGGCCTGCGTGGGGGCCTGCACCCTGGCGCCGGTGTGCATAGTGTGCGGCGACGTGGTCCCCTACATGTCTCCCACCAAGGTGGACGGCATAATACTCCAGCACCAGATACAGAGGCAGCAGGAGGAACAAGGAGCGCAGGATCGGGACCAGCGATCAGAGCGGCAGAGTAAAGGTGACAGCCCATGAGGGCATCTCCGGTAAATAAAGAGGCGGCCACACAGGCATACCAAAGGCTGGCCGAGGAGGCGCAGACCCGGGTGGGAGCGCTTCGGTCGGAGGACGCCTCCTACGTGCTGCTGGGCACTGCCACCTGCGGCCGCTCTGCAGGGGCCCTTCACGTAAGGGAGGCCTTCAAGGAGCACTTCGAAAAGAACGGGCTGGATGTCCCGGTGATCGAGGTCGGGTGCATGGGCCACTGCTATGCCGAGCCCATGGCGGTGGTGAAGAGGCCCGGGTACCCGGCCATGGTCTACCACCACCTATCCCCCATCATAGTGCGCAACCTGGTGAGCAAGTTCTTTTTGGAAGAGGACCCCTACTTCGAGGTGTTCCTGGGAGCGGTGGAGCAAAACGACATGTTCCCTGCAATGGCCGACCTGCCCAGGTACGGTCTCGAGGAGAGGAGGCTGCTTAAAAGGTGCGGGCTGGTGGACCCCGCAAACATATATCACTCCATTTCCGAGGGCGCGTACCAGGGGCTGGTGAAAACCCTGGAGATGAGTCCCTCAGAGGCCCTCGAAATGGTGAAAGCCTCCGGGCTCCGGGGACTGGGCGGCGCCGGGTTCCCAACAGGCAGGAAGTGGGAAATACTGGCGAGCCAGCCCGAAGGCGGGCGTTATCTTATATGCAACGGTGACGAGGGCGACCCGGGCGCTTTCATGGACCGCACCATAATCGAGTCGGACCCCCACTCCGTGCTCGAGGGCATGCTCATCGCGGCAAGGATCACCGGGGCCGCACGCGGCTTCGTATACGTCCGCGCCGAGTACCCGAGCGCGGTGGAGCGGCTCAAAACAGCCATGCGCCAGGCAAGGGACCTCGGGCTGCTCGGAAAGGACGTGCTGGGCAGCGGGCTCGATTTCGACCTCAAGATGGTGCAGGGCGCGGGCGCGTTCGTGTGCGGGGAGGAGACCGCACTCATGGCCTCCATCGAGGGGAAAAGGGGCATGCCCAGGACAAGGCCGCCATACCCCGCGGTCAAGGGGGTGTTCGGAAAGCCAACCGCCATAAACAACGTGAAGACCTTTGCCAGCGTGCCCATGATACTCACCAGGGGGCCGGAGTGGTTTTCATCGGTGGGCACCGAGCGCAGCAAGGGCACCGCGGTGTTCGCCCTGGCCGGGAAGGTGGCAAACACCGGCCTGGTCGAGGTTTCCATGGGCACCACCCTTAGAGAGCTCATCTTCGACATCGGCGGAGGAATACCGGGAGACAAGGAGTTCAAGGCGGTTCTGATTGGAGGGCCATCCGGCGGGTGCCTGCCAGAGTCAATGCTCGACACCCCCATTGACTTTGACAGCCTGCGGCAGGCCGGGGCCATCATGGGCTCGGGCGGCATGGTGATATTGGACCAGGACAACTGCATGGTTGATACAGCGCGATTTTTCCTGGAATTCACACAAAAGGAGTCGTGCGGAAAGTGCACCTTCTGCAGGATCGGCACCAAGCAGATGCTGGATACGATCTCCAGGATAGCGGATGGACAAGGCGAGATGCCAGACCTCGAGATGCTGGAGCACCTGGGCGAGGACATAAAAGAAGGGTCTTTGTGCAATCTGGGAAGGACCGCGCCCAACCCTGTGTTGACAACCTTGAAGTACTTCCGCGACGAGTACGAGGAGCACATAAGGGGGCTGAAATGCAGGGCCAAGGTGTGCAAGGAGCTCACCGCGTACTACATTATTCCCGAGAGGTGCGTGCGTTCCTGCGACGCCTGCGTGGGTAGCTGCCCCCCGGAGGCCATTTACCCCAACTCGCAGAGGATCAAGGTGGTGGACCAGTCATTGTGCGTGAACTGCGACTCCTGCATGGGGGCCTGCCCGCCCGAGTACGACGCGGTGGTGAAAATCTCTCCTAAAAGCGAGGTGCCTCCCTCCGAGCCCAGGCCCGAGGACAAGCAGCCGCAAGGCCAGGGTGAAGAGCATGACAAGGAAGAGCAAGAAGACAAGGCTGCGGGAGGGGAGAATAAATGAGCCGGGTGAATATAGAGATAGACGGCGAGACCGTCTCGGCCGAAGAGGGGGAGGTGCTCTTGTGGGCCGCCCTGGACGCGGGATACTACATACCGCACCTGTGCGCGGCAAAAGAGATAGACCACCACCCCGCGGCATGCAGGCTCTGCTTCGTGGAGGTCGAGGGGATTGACCGCCCGGTGACCGCGTGCACCCAGACGGTTCAACAAGGAATGAAGGTGAAGACCCGCTCCGAGAGGGTGGACCGGCTGGTAAGGACAGGGTTCGAGCTTCTGATGTCAACCCATCGCCTCGACTGCAAGGTGTGCCCGGCAAACAGGAAGTGCGGCCTGCAGGAGGTGGCGAAGAAAAGGAAGGTCCCCCTGAAGCCGAAGCAGTTCGACAAGATCGAGCCCGACTACCCGGTGGACGAGTCAAGGGAAGACTTCGGCATGAACCCCAACCACTGCATACTCTGCGGCAAGTGCGTGCACGTGTGCGAGAACGTAAAAGGCTGCCGGGTGCTGGACTTCTCACAGAGGGGACTCCGGACAGTGCTCAGCACGTTCAACGGAAAGCCGCTCGCGGAGCAGGATGCATGCGACGGGTGCCTTAAGTGCGTGCGGGTATGCCCGGTGGGGGCCTTATACCTGAAGGAAGACCAGGAGGCTAAAAAATCTGCGTGAGGAAAAAGGGTCCGGCAGGGAAAGGAGTAATAAGAGGTGAGCAGGGTCATAGCGGTGTGCGGCAAAGGGGGTACGGGCAAGACCACCGTGGCCTCCCTCATGGTACGGGCACTGTTAAACAGCGGTCAGGGTCCCATACTCGCGGTGGACGCGGACCCGAACGCCAACCTGGGCCCCATGCTGGGAATCGAGGCGGAGGAGACCGTGGGCGGGGTGCTGGAGGAGTTCCACGAAAAAAGGATGGAAATACCGCAGGGCATGTCCAAGCAGGCTTTCCTCGAACTCAGGCTCAACCAGGCGGTGGCGGAGACAAAGGGTGTGGACCTGGTGACCATGGGCAGGCCCGAGGGGCCGGGGTGCTACTGCTCTGCCAATGCAGTGTTGCGGGACGTGCTCGAGAGGCTGGTGGAGAACTACCGCTTCGCGGTCATAGACAACGAGGCCGGCATGGAACACCTCTCAAGGAGGACGGCCAACAGGATTGACATGCTGCTCATGATCTCGGACCCCTCCATGAAGGGGCTTAGGACCATAAAGGGTCTGTTCGAGCTGGTGGCCGAGCTTGGGCTGCCGGTGATGGAGAAGTACGCTGTCATGGCGAGGACTAAGGACGGCCTGGACCAGAGGCTTAAAGAGTACGTGGACTCGCTGCCCGTGCCGCTCCTGGCCTCGGTGCCCGAGGACCCGGAGGTGATGGAGTGCGATCTTGCCATGAAGTCGTTCCTGGAACTCCCGGACTCATCGGCCGCGGTAAAGGCGTGCCAAGCCATCATTGAGAGGATAGAGAAGCTGGCCTGATATGGTCATGGTAATCCTTCTGTTTTTTCGTAGCTGATGATATAATCTGGGATTATATAGAAGGAGCCCAAGGGGGATCATTCATGAAAAAGAGATTTGATGCCGTGAGATTCCAGCGGAAGGTGCGCAAGGAGCTGAGCCTCTCTTCGTTTGCCAATGAAGCATGGTATATTATATCAATGGCATGCTAAAGGCGAGAGCATGAAAAAGAAAGAACCGAAGTCGCTGGGCGAACGAGTGCGCATGTTAAGAGGGGACCTCACCCAGTCGGATTTTGCCGAGGCCCTCAATATTAAGCAGGCAATGATCAGCCGCTATGAGGCGGATAAAGAGACCCCCTCCCCCAGGGTCCTGCTAAGGATAGCGCAGTACTCCGGCAAAAGCATGGAGTGGCTGCTCACAGGCAAGCAAACCCTGGGCCCCAGGCCAGGGAAGGTCAAGAGAAAAAAACCCTACGGCTAAGGGCCGAGAAGGACAAGAAAAGGAAGACGGCATTTTTCGTAAAGCCGCTTGAAGAGCTGGTAAAAGATCTGCCTCCGGACTCGCAGCAAGAGGTGAGGGATTACATAGAGCGCCTGGTGGAGAAAAGGGAGCGGCCAAGGCAGAACAGAATGCGTTTGACCTGGGCAGGCGCTCTCAAGGAGTACCGAGACCAGTACACATCCCTGGATCTGCAGAAAAAGGCACTGGAGTGGTGGGGAGACTGATGTACCTGGTGGACACCAATGTATGGCTGGAGCTGTTATTGGAGCAGGAGCGGGCCCCGGAGGTAAGATATCTCTTTCAGAAATTAGAACCACGCATCATCTCTATTACTGAGTTCTCACCTTATTCCATCGGTATCATCATGGACAGGCTGAAGAATCATGATGCTTTCCTGGATTTCGTGCGCGATTCTATTGAAGATTCAGGGATAAATCTTTTCCGTATTGACAGCGAAGACATGAAGTCTTTGGTTGCTTACATCAAGAGACTCGATCTTGACTTTGATGACGCATACCAATACACCGCGGCTGGAAAATACGATCTAACACTCATCAGCTTTGACAATGACTTCGACCTTACGGACAGGGGAAAGAAAACGCCCGAGCAAATCCTGGCGGAGACCGAAAGTTCTCCTTCCTTTCATAAATTTAATGTTCACTGGACATCACGGGCGAATTTGTACTATAATAAGTAACGCCTTTTTGGAAGTTCAATCGGAAGCAGTTAAAGATTAAAAATTCTAATAATTTAGCTCAACTCGGGACTTTACAAACAAAGAGATTTCATAGTAAAATGTTTGCTTGTTCCACCTGTAGTTCACTCACGCTCAGTATGCGGCAAGGGGACGCGGAAGCCCTTACAAGAAAAAAGCGAATGTGTGTACGAGTTCTACGGCCGAGGTAGGCCATGCTTCTTTCAAGGCGTCTGCTATGTCTTGGAAGCATCAATATGTATCTATGAAGTGTCCGTGAAAGGAGGTCAGTATGGGCGAAGCAAAGACCATCAAGAAGAAGCGGTTCGACGGGACCGAGGTGGAGATCCTGGGCGAGACCTATGAAGAGGGGGAATCCGCCCAGGGCGAGAAGTATGACTGGCAGAGCAAGATCGGCGATGACAAGGACGGGATCCTGAACTTCTTAAAGACCGGTCTGCGCTACTGGTACTCGGACGACTGGTTCGGGAGCGAGAAAAGGAAGACCCCTGCTTGAGGTCCGCACAAGGTTTTATGTGATTGAACTTAGAGTAGCAGGAACAAGGAGGAGAAAGTGGCTTTAGAATCGGTAAAAGAGACGTACTCGGGCCAGGTGCGCGAGGTCCAGATCGGCGCCGGCGACAAGGCGGTGAAGGTTGGAGGCACCGGGGCCTATGCCTTCCACTGGTGGGAGGGCGAGATGGGAAACCCCCCGCGCATCGCCTGGGAGATGTGGGACTCGGGCGCCGAGGACTGGCCCGACGCGGCCAAGGAGCCGTTCAAGGACGTGATCGGCGACCCGCCGGCATGGGCCAAGAAGCTCCAGGACGAGTTCAAGGCCGAGATCATCGCGTTGCGCCTGTCAAGCACGGACCCGAACGGAGAGAACGCTTCCGCGGACAGTGCGCTGGAGACGGTTAGCAAGGTGCTCGAGGCCGTTGACGTTCCACTGATCGTGTTCGGCGTCTCCAACGATGAAAAGGACCAGGAGGTGCTCCGCAAGATCGAGGACGAGCTGGAAGGAAAAAACCTGGCCATATGCCCGGTGGTGGAGAACAACTACAAGTCCCTGGGCGCCGGGGCCCTGGCCTCGGGTCACGTGGCCATAGCCAGCACTCCTATTGACATCAACCTGGCAAAGCAGCTCAATACTCTGCTCGGAAACCTTGGAGTGAAAGACGATAAGATCATTATTGACCCCACCACCGGAGGGCTGGGCTACGGGGTCGAGTACACCTTCTCGGTGATGGAAAGGGACAAGATGGCCGCGCTGGTGCAGCAGGACGACAAGATGCAGCAGCCCATCATGAACTACGTGGGAGTGGAGACCTGGAAGACCAAGGAGGCCAGGGAGGAAGACGATAAGATGGGACCCCCCAAGGAGAGGGCAGTGGCAATCGAGGCGGTGACCGCGATGGTGCTCCTCTCTGCGGGGTCTGACCTCCTGGTAATGAGACATCCCGAGTCCATCGCCAAGGTCCAAGAGATAATAAACGAGTTGTGTTCGTAGAATATAAATCCAAGTAGGCGGCAGCCGCCGCCACACTAAAAGGAGGTAGTAATGGCTGAAGACAAAGAGAAGAAACCGGTCAGCGTGGACCCCACAGTGGGCAAGCTGCTCGATAAGGCCGCAGCGGACGGGTGCGAGACCGCATTCGACCGGGTGGCAACCGGACAGAAGAACCGCTGCACATTCGGCGCGGACGGCCTGTGCTGTCGTATCTGCTCCATGGGCCCGTGCAGGATCAGCAAGAAGGCCCCCCAGGGAGTGTGCGGGGCCACCGCGGAGACCATCGCCGCAAGGAACTTCGCACGCATGGTGGCGGGAGGGGCCGCGGCCCACTCGGACCACGGCAGGGCCGTGGCCGAGGTGTTCCACCTGGCCATGGAAGGCAAAATCCCCGGCTACGAGATCAAGGACAGGCAGAAGCTCTACGCCGTGGCCATGGACTACGGCATAGACATCGGGGACAAGTCCGACGAGGAGATTGGAAAAGAGCTGGCAGAGGCCGCCTTGCATGAGTTCGGAAACCAGGAAGGCGAGATCAAGGGACCCGGCAGGGCGCCCCTGAAAAGACAGGAGCTTTGGAGAAAGCTGGGCGTTATGCCAAGAGGGGTGGACCGCGAGATAGTAGAGATCATGCACAGGACCCACATGGGCGTGGACATGCACTACGAGAACATTATAAAGCAGTGCAGCAGGGCCGCGATAGGAGACGGCTGGGGAGGGTCCATGATTGCAACGGACCTCCAGGACATCATCTTCGGAACGCCCGTGCCCATCGCATCGGAGATGAACCTGGGATGCCTCAAGGAAGACCACGTAAACCTGATCGTGCACGGGCACGAGCCGCTTCTCTCCGAGATGATCGTGGTGGCCGCGCAGCAGGAAGACATGGTAAAAAAGGCCAAGGACGCCGGCGCCAAGGGAATAAACGTGGCCGGCATGTGCTGCACTGCAAACGAAATCCTCATGAGGCACGGACTGCCAATCGCCGGCAACTTCCTCCAGCAGGAGCTGGCTATCATAACAGGCGCGCTCGACGGCATGATCGTGGACGTGCAGTGCATCATGCAGTCCCTCTCCGACGTGTCCAAGTGCTACCACACAAAGCTGATCACCACCAACTACCGCGCAAAGATACCGGGCGCAACCCACATCCAGTTCGAGGAGGATGACGCCCTCAAGTCCGCGCGCGAGATCGTGGAAGCCACAATCGAGAACTACAAGAACCGCGACCCCAAGAAGGTGGCAATTCCCGACGAGAAATGCGAAGTTGTGGCGGGCTTCTCCCACGAGACCATATCCTACCTTCTGGGCGGCCTGTTCCGGGCGAGCTACAAGCCGCTGAACGACAACATCATAAACGGAAGGATAAGAGGCATCGGAGGAGTGGTCGGGTGCAACAACGCAAGGACCACACACGACGAGGGGCACCTCACCATCATAAAGGAGCTTCTAAAGCACGACGTCATAGTGCTCACCACCGGCTGCGCGGCAATGGCGTGCGGCAAGGCCGGGCTGCTCACCAACGAGGCCAAGCAGTTCTGCGGGGACGGGCTGGCCGAGGTCATCGAGACCGTGGGCATCCCGCCCGTGATCCACATGGGATCGTGCGTGGACAACTCGAGGATACTGCTGGCCGCGGCCGCGGTGGTGAAAGAAGGCGGGCTGGGTGACGACATCTCGGACCTGCCCGCCGCAGGCAGCGCCCCCGAGTGGATGAGCGAGAAGGCCATATCAATCGGGCATTACTTCGTGGCCTCGGGTGTGTACACCGTGTTCGGCACCACATTCCCCATCATGGGGAGCGAGATACTCAAAAAGCACCTGTTCGAGGAGCTGGAAGACCAGCTAGGCGGCATGTGGGACTTCGAGCCCGATCCGGTGAAACACGCGCAGAAGATGATCGCACACATTGACAAGAAGAGGAAAGCTCTCGGCATTGACAAGGCCAGGGAGAGGGTGCTCTACGACATGTCAATGCGCCGCGAGATGGAGTAACGGGCGATTGCCTGTAAACGAAAGGAGGTCTGGAAGTGTCTAAGATAATAGCTTCAGCGGCAATCAGGGGAGCGCACAAGATAGTGAACAGGGCCGAGGAAACAGTGAAAAAGGCCCTGGATAAGTACGGCGAGAACCAGGAGGTCGGCTTCCCCAACACGGGGTACTACCTCCCAATCATCTACGGGATAACAGGCAGGAAGGTCGAGAAGGTGGGGGACATGCCCCCCATAATCGAGGTGTGCAAGAAGATCATGCCGCCTCCGGTCAAGGCAAAGAACCCTCTGCCTTACCTGGCGCCGGCTCTGGACGCCGGCATGGCCACATACTTTGCGGAGGAGCTCATCGAGGCGGTCCGCTACCTGGACGAGCCGGATTTCTACGTGCAGGCCGAGGAGCCCACCGAGGACCACCTCTGGCTGGGGGCAGCGGATGACGTAATCCTGCGGAAAAGAGGCGTCGAGTTCGTGGACGGAACCGCGCCCGGGTTCGCGGCCATTTTGGGGTCTGCGCCCGACCCGGAGACCGCGAAGAAGATGGCGCAGGAGCTTTTGGAAAAGCAGCTCTACGTGTTCATGGCATCAGAGCACAACGGCACACACTTTGCCGACCAGCTAAAGGAAGCCGGCGTGGACCTGGGCTGGAACGTGAGGCTGGTGCCATTCGGACCGGAGGTGTCCGCGACAGTGTTCGCAATCGGCTTCGCCACCCGGGCGGCCATGAGCTTCGGCGGGATTGAGCCGGGCGACTACCGCAGGATACTCATATACAACAAGGACAGGGTGTTCGCATTCGCCATGACCCTGGGAGACGTGTCCGACGAGTGGTACGCGAACGGGGCAGGCGCAATCAACTGGGGCTTCCCCATAATCGCTGACACCCCCATCCCCGAGGTCCTGCCCACCGGCATCTGCACCTACGAGCACGTGGTGTCCAATGTCTCCCACGAGGAGATAGTGGCCAGGGCCACCGAGATCAGGGGGCTCAAGGTCACCGTAACCGAGGTCCCGGTGCCGGTGGCCTACGGCCCGGCATTCGAGGGCGAGCGCGTGCGGGGGGACGACATCTACACCGAGATGGGCGGTGGCAAGACCAAGGCGGTCGAGCTCACCCAGATGAAGGACATGAACGACATCGAGGACGGAAAGATCGAGGTCAAGGGCAATAACATAACCGACATCGAGGCCGGCACCAGGCTGCCGCTGGGAATATACGTGGAGGTGGCCGGACGCGAGATGCAGGAGGACTTCGAGCCCATCCTCGAGCGCCAGATACACCACCTTCTGAACTACGCCCAGGGCATGATGCACATCGGCCAGAGAGACATCGCGTGGATCAGGATAGCGAAGCAAGCCGTAGAGAAGGGGCTCACCATCGAGGACCTGGGCAGGATCATACACGCCAAGTACCACGAGGACTTCGGGTCCATTCTCGACAAGGTCCAGGTCACCCTCTACACCGAAGAAGCGGACGTGGACAAGCTCTTCGAGGGCGCAAGGGACATATACAAGACCAGGGACGAGAGGCTGGCCGGCATGACCGACGAGGAGACCGACCCCTACTACTCCTGCACCCTGTGCCAGAGCTTCGCGCCCAACCACGTGTGCATCGTGACACCCGAGAGGCCCGGACTGTGCGGCGCTTACAACTGGCTCGACTGCAAGGCAAGCTACGAGATAAACCCGACAGGCCCCAACCAGCCCGTGAAAAAAGGCGACGTGCTGGACCCCACATACGGCCAGTGGACTGGCGTCAACGACTTCGTCAAGAAGGCAAGCCGCGGCAACGTCGAGCAAGTGGACGCGTACGGCATCATGCGACAGCCCATGACCTCGTGCGGCTGCTTCGAGTGCATAGCATCCGTGCTATACACCTGCCAGGGATTCATGACAGTGGACCGCGACCACAAGGGAATGACACCGGTGGGGATGAAGTTCACCACACTGGCCGGAGCGGTCGGCGGCGGCGCGGTGACCCCAGGGTTCGTGGGCCACTCCAAGTTCTACATCACCTCAAAGAAGTTCCTCTCTGCCGAGGGCGGACTCATGCGAATGGTATGGATGCCAAGCGGGCTCAAGGAAGAGATCAAGGAGAGGTTCGACGAGAGGGCCAAGGAGCTGGGAGAGCCAGACCTCCTGGACAAGATAGCCGACGAGACCGTGGCCACCACCGAGGAGGAGGTCCTGGCATACATCCAGGAGAAGGAACACCCGGTCCTCAAGATGGACCCCCTCATCTGATGAGCCAGGATCATATTGAAGGAGGATAAAGAGAATGGGACTTTCGCCAATCGAAATTTTCAAGAAGCTGCCAAAGACCAACTGCGGCGACTGCGGGGTTCCCACTTGCATGGCCTTTGCCGTCTCCCTAAGCCAGGGAAAGGCCGAGCTCTCACAGTGCCCTCACGTGGACGCGGGAGCAGCGGAAGAGCTCTCAGCGTCAAGCCAGCCCCCGGTGAGGCCGGTGAGCGTGGGGTGCGGGGACTGCGAGTTCAAGTCGGGCGGCGAGACCGTTATCTTCAGGCACGAGAAGACATTTGTCTCTCAGACCGGGGTGGCGGTGCTGCTCACCGACAAGGAAGACGACGCCGAGATGGACAGGAAGCTGAAAGCAGCGAACGAGCTGCAGTACGAGCGCGTGGGCCTGAACCTCAAGATTGACCTCATAGCAGTAAAGAGCGACGACCCGGACACCCTCTCGGCAATGGCGCAGAAGGCCGATAATGGCGCCGGGCTCCCTCTCATACTGGTAAGCGATAAGGCAGAGGCCCTGAAAAAGGCGGGCGAGGCATTAAAGGACAAGAGGCCACTGCTCTATGCCGTGACCGATGAGAACGCGGACGAGGTGATAAGCGTGGCAAAGGAGCTCGAACTGCCGGTGGCCGCAAAAGGCAAGGACCTTGAAAGCCTGGCCGCGCTCACCCAGAAGATGGCGGATGCCGGGCTCAAGGACATATTCATTGACTCGGGCGCCCGGGACATGAAGACCCTGTTCCAGGACCAGGTGGAGATCAGGAGGCAGGCAATAAAGAAGACCTTCAGGCCGCTCGGATACCCCACCATCAACTTCCCCTGCGAGATGGCGGAAGACCCCCTCAAGGAGACGCTCTACGCGGCACTGCTTATTCCCAAGTACGCAGGCATCATAGTGCTCTCAGACCTCAAAGGCGAGCACCTCTTCCCGCTCCTGGTCGAGCGCATGAACATATACACCGACCCGCAAAGGCCAATGGCAACCAAGCCGGGAATATACGATATCAACGAGCCGGACGAGAAGGCCCCCCTCCTGGTGACCTCCAACTTCTCCCTCACATACTTCATCGTCTCGGGAGAGGTCGAGACCAGCCGCATGCCGGCAAGGCTCCTGGTGGTGGACACCGAGGGGCTCTCCGTGCTAACCGGGTGGGCCGCGGGCAAGTTCGCCGCGGACCTGATCGGACCCGCGGTGCTAAAGAGCGGGGTCGCCGACCAGATGGCCACAAAGAAGATAGTCATACCCGGAGCGGTGGCCAGCATCAGCGGCGAGCTCGAGGACGAGCTGCCAGGATGGGACGTCATAATCGGGCCGCGCGACGCGGCGCACCTCGCCGCATTCCTCAAAGAGCTGTAGAAAAAAAAGAGTTGTAACAGAAGGAGGGAAGCCAGATGAACTGTCTTTGCATCGGCGAAAACTTGAACGTCATGTCCAAGACCCTGGGCCCGGCAATGAAGGGGCGTGACCCTGGTCCCATCCAGGAGATGGCCAAGGCCGAGGCCGAGCAGGGTATTGATTACATAGACCTCAATATCGGGCCGGCCAGGAAGGACGGCCAAGAGCTTATGCCATTCGTGGTAAAGGCAGTGCAGGAGGTGGTGGACACCCCAGTGTCCCTGGACTCCTACAACGCCGACGCGGTCGAGGCCGGCCTCAAGGCGGCAAAGCCCGGCACCGCCCTCATAAACTCCACCACCGTCACCCCCACAAAGATGGACAGGCTCATGCCCCTGGTGAACGAGCACGACGCTGACATCATCGTGGTGCTGTGGGGGCCGGAGGGCATGCCCCGCGACGAGAACGAGAGGGCCATGCTCGCGGCCGAGGTCATGATGAAGGCCACCGAGCTCGGCATAGGAAACGAAAGGCTGTGGGTGGACCCCATCGCCAGCCCGGTCTCCGTCGAGATCAACCAGGTAAAAGCATGCGTCGAGTTCATGAAGTCGCTCCAGGACATCGTGCCAGGCTGCAAGTCAACCGTCGGGCTATCAAACGTGTCCAACGGTGTGCCCGAGGAGCTCAGGGGCTGGCTCAACAGGATATACCTCATCATGCTCATGCGATACGGCATGTACTCCGCCATTGTGGACGCCTTTGACGAGGACCTGGTGGCAGTGGCCAAGGGGGGCAAGGAGGACATCGTACAGATCACCTACGACGTCATGGACGGAAAGTCCGTGGGGACCGACTCGCTCACCGAGGAGCAGCTAAAGTACTATCGCACCGCAAAGGTGCTGGTGGGAGAGAACCTCTACTCCGACTCCTGGCTGGAGGGGTAAACAAAAGAGCTGCTGGAAGTCCTTGAAGAATGGATACTCTTGCGCATGCATAAGGATCTTCCACTCCCGGAAATTGAATGCGGCCACCTGCTCAACTCAAGCCCTGGTTCAGTCCCGAGGAATTGGCGGTGTGGGGGCGGGAAGCGCACGGCAAGGACGCCTATCAGAGGCGGTTTGCCATCTGGTTGACTCATCTGCGCAAGCCTGCTCCTGAAATCGCTGATCTCTTTGCCGAGGATTAATGCTATATGTTTGACGGCGAATTAGTATGAAAAGCTAAAAGCGGAGAATTAACCACAGAGGCGCAGAGAGCTTAAGAGAAATAGATTTTGTTTTATCATTCCGTTGCGGCGCAGCGCCGTTGCATCGAGGGCCCGGGTCTGTACGCCTCCGCGGTTAGCTCTGCCTCTCCCGCAGGATGATCTCCGCGGTCTTTTTGGCTGCGCGGCCGACCACTCCCGAGCATTGCTCCATCATCCCGGCCTTTCCCGCCTCCTCCAGGTCCTCGGGGTCGAGCAGGTTGAAGGTCCTGCCCATGAGCCTTTCCTGGATGTCGTAGCAGCGCGAGCTGTCGTAGTTGTCCATGAAGTCCTGGTGCAGCTCCTTGCACAGAAGGTACGACTTCATGGGCGCCATTATGTCCTTGTGGCGCTCGCGGTCCCTGCCGAACAGGAGCCCTATGATCATGGAGCAGCCGGTCAGGGCCCCGCAGGAGCCGTTGCCGGTGAGCCCGATCCCGTCCGCCAGCCCGCTTGCGGCCTTGAACACCGCCTCGTCCTCGATCTCGAAGGCGTCCATGAGACCGGCCACCGCGGACTGGGCGCACCCGGTGCAGGTCTGCTCGTACTCCTTTGCGAGCCGGTAGGCCTTCTCGACCATCTCATCGTTACTGTCCATTTCCCCTCCTTTCCCTTGCGTTGCGGATCCTCCGCCTCACCCGCCGGGGCCCGGCAAGAAGCGACTTCGCAAGGCCCCACCACAGCCCAAAGAGATATACCAGGTGGTGTATGAAAAACGCCGCCGGCGCCAGAACCCCGAGGAGCGGCCTGCCCCTCCAGCCCCGGTGCGAGAGCACCACGCCCGCGCCGGCGTAGGCGACCGCAAGGTATATAAGGGCCTGCTCCCGCAGCGCCGGGATGAAAAGCAGCAACAAGGCCGCTGCCGGAGGCCCGGCCAGCGCAGCGATAAAAGAAGCGTTCCTTGCATACAAACCCGGATAGGCAAGGAAAAGCACGCCGCTTCGAGTGCGCAGCCTGAAGCGCTGCCTTATGTAAGCCGGACCGAAGGCGCGGCGGCGGTGGTACACAAAAAGCGACGGCTCGAAAAAAAACTCCGCCCCCAGCCCTACTGCCGCGTGCATGAACTCGGTGTCCTCGCCTCCGTAGCCCAGCTCCTCGTTGAAACCGCCCGCCCGATCGAACCACTCCTTCTTAACCATGAAGTTCACCAGGTGGACCTCGCCCGGCCTTGCAGGAGCCGGCCTGCCGCCCCCGCCATAAGCCCTGCTGCCCGCGCCGATAAAGGGCGCGGAGAGCACCACGTCGGTGAGACCCTCCAGCAGAGACGCCCCGGGGAAAGCCAGGTTCGGGCCCCCCACACCGGAGCAGCCCCTATCCCGCATGAGCTCCACCCCCTTTTTGAGCCAGTCCCGCGGAGCAGAGGCGTCGTCGTCAATAAAAGCCAGGTACTGGCCCCGGGCCTCGGCCGCGGCCAGGTTGCGTCGCAAGGCCGGGTTAACGTCACCAACCTCCAGCGGCCTCACCCTCTCGTCTTCAGGCAGGCCGAAGGTCGCGGACCCGGACGGCAGCACGGCCACTATCTCGAAGTCCACGCCTTCCTGAGATAGCAGCGAGCCCAGACAGGGCTCGGGCTCGCCCCTTGCAAAGATCACTATCACCGACACGAGCGGGGACTGCGTCATCTCTGTCCGTCCATGAACAGGACCCTCGCACCCATGCGCGCCCCCCGCACGAGGCCGCCCAGGCTCCTTACTTTTGCAAGCCTTTTCAGTATAACTCCGGGCCGGCGGTAAAAGGATCTGTACATCTTTGAAAGCGCCTCCAGTATCTCGGGGGACGACAGTTGCTCCTCCCACACCGGGGGCCGGAAAAGCGGGGAAGGGCTTTCCGCGAACCCGGCCCAGGCGTCGCTCTCGATCACCCCCCGCTGCAGGGCGGCCTCGTACGCGGGCGTGCCCGGAAAGGGGATAAATACTGAAAAGTGTACGTAGTCCGGGGCCAGCTCTTTTGCAAGCTCCAGGGTCCTTGCAAGGCTCTCTTCGCTCTCGCCCGGCAGCCCCGCCATGAAGTATGCCAGGGTCTCCAGGCCGGCGCGCCTCGCCCATTTGAATGCCTGCCTGGCCTGGTCAATGGTGATGCCCTTGCGAAGGGAGCGGAGGATACCGGGGTCCCCGCTCTCCACCCCGAAGTGGACCCTTTCGAGCCCGGCCCTCTTTAACAGCTTGTAGTCATCCCCTTCAAGGTCCGACACACGGGCGCGTATGTCCCAGGCCAGGTCAAGGCCCCGCTCGAGAATGAGCTCGGCGATGCCCAGCACCCGCGCCCGGTCCACCGTGAAGGTGTCGTCGTAGAACACCGCCTCTTTTATCCCCAGCCCCGCGCACTCCTCCATCTCCGAGACCACGTTCTCCGGGCCCCTGGCCCGGAATCGCTTCCCCAGGTGGGGCCGGTCGCAGAATACGCATTTGTATGGGCACCCCCTGCTGGACATCATGGTGGTGACGGGGCGCCTGCCCGAGAGCACCGAGCGGTACAGGGTAAGCCCGGCAAGCTCCCTTGCCGGGAAAGGCAGCTCGTCCAGGGCCTCGATAAAAGGTGCAACCTCCGGGTCCCCCTTTGTGCCATCTCTCCACCACACCCCGGGGGGCGGGTCGTCAATGGTGCGGGGCCAGCCGGACACAAGCGCACGCAGGCTCACCTCCCCCTCGCCCCGAAGCACCCCGTCGAACATTCCAAGGCCCAGGGTCTCCCCGGGATAAAGGTGCGGGTGCGGACCGCCGGCGATCACCACCGCATCACTCTTGGCCTCCTTTACGGCCCGGGCCGTGTCCATGGCGTCCAGCAGCGAGAAGGTCATAACGGATATGCCCACCAGGTCGTGGCCTCCATCGCCCACCCTGCGGGCTACGTCTTCTGCGCCAAGTCCCTCCGCGTGCGCGTCCACCACCGAAACCTCGGCCTTGTCCTTGATGGAGGCGGCGAGGTAGAGTATGCCGAGCGGAGGGAAAAGGCCCCGCTCCGCTTCCACCTCGGAAGGAAGGATGCTGCGCACAGGGTTCAGGTTGGGGGGGGTTACAAGCAGCACCTTCATGGACGCCTCTTTGCCACCAGGTCAGCGAGCAGGCCCAGCACGAACACCTGCACCGCGGTGAGGAGGATCACCACCGTGGTCACGTCCATGAACTTGCCCGCGGCCACCGAGCCGATACCCACCGCCAGGGCGAGCAGGAAGAGGGCAATGGACGCTGGAAGGAACACCTTCAGGGGGTTGAAGTAGAGGAAGGTGCGCAGGATAAGTATTAGTATACCCAGGGTGTCGCGCATGGGATGGAA
This sequence comes from uncultured bacterium, assembly GCA_964650485.1. Taxonomy (GTDB): domain Bacteria; phylum RBG-13-61-14; class RBG-13-61-14; order RBG-13-61-14; family DATKZS01; genus CAZYTX01. The sequence goes on from CAZYTX010000009.1 coordinate 58,638, forward strand.
CTTGGAGGCCCCCTTGCGGGCGAAGTAGTCCACGGGCACGAACTTCACCGGCCGGGCCTCGGAAAGCAGTATGAGGGTGAGGGTGGAGGTGAAGGAGATACCGTCGGGGAGAAGGTGGAAGTAACGCATCACCTGCGAACGCCTTGCCAGCCGGAGCCCGGAGTTCAGGTCGGGCACGTCAACGTCGGCCAGGAGTTTCAGCATGCGGATGATGAAACCCTTCACCCAGGTGCGCAGCACCGGCTCCTGTCTCACGCCCGTGACCCTGGCTCCCACCACCATGTCGTGCTCCGAGGACAAAGACACCAGATCGTCAAAGCGGTCCGCGGGGTAAGAGCCGTCCCCGTCAATGGTGGCCACCAGCTCGGCCGCGGCCTCCCTTATGCCCGTCTTCAGGGCCGCGCCGTACCCCAGGTTGCGCTCGTGTCTTATAAGCCGGACACTGCCCTCCTCCGCCTTTGCTTCAAGCGCCTCCGCGGTCCCGTCCGTGCTACCGTCGTCAACCGCAACTATCTCGAAGGGGGTGCGGATGCCGGCCCCCAGTATGGATGCCAGCACCTCTTCCGCGGCCTCCCTTTCATTGTAAAAGGGTATTACGATGGAGAGGTCCGGTCTATCGCTTTCCATGTGACTTTTCCTCCGCGGCGCTCCTGATGCAGGGCCGGAGCCAGTATGCGTCATCGAATGAATGGTCCATCCGCGGCCCGGGCTGGGTCATAAGCTTGATCTCGCGGGCCTGCTTTAAAGGAGCCTCCGCAGCCGGGACACCAGTCCGGTCCTGCAGGAACCTCGTGTACAGGAGCCTTGTCGCTTTTTTCTTATCATATACTGCCATGGCCTGGAAAGTAACCCCGTCCGATCTTGTAAAGGGCAGGGGGTGGATTATGGCCGGCCTCACCGATATGCTCCCGTTCTTAATTGACAACTCCTTTATGAGCGCCGTTCCCTTGCTGCCGGGGTGATGCCGGATGGCATAGACATACCTGCGCTCTCCTGGTCCTCCGGCTCTCTCCGGTGACGCGGTAAAAACGGAGCATGGCCTCTCCCAATGGCCCTGCGCGCAGGGAACGTGCACACGGGCGCACCTTCCCGTGGAAGGGTCTCCTCTCGCGTACACCCCTTCACCGGGAATGGAAAATACCAGGTTGTAATCCTTGCGGTCCTCATGCACCAGTGCCAGGAAAGGCATGACCTCCCCGTGCCGCCACTCCAGGTGCAAAAGCTCGGGCTTGTGACCCATCACCCATTCCAGTGCCGCCTTTGACACGGGATGCACGCACTCGATCCCGGCGTAGTAGCGCCAGGTCCCCACCGCGGAGCTTACAAAGGCGTTCTCGATCCCCGCGTCCTTTCTATCCAGTTCCATGGCCATGGCATAGTAGGCGGGGTTCCGCTGCATTGCGCTCACGTAGTCCCTGGGGCAGGAGAGCGCCACCAGGGCCAGCAGGGCAATCACGGGATTGGCCATGCGCGAAACGGCGTAGTGGATGCAAAGGACCATGAGGGGAACGAAGTACATGAGGTGAACGTAGTGGCGCGACACCAGTCGGGGGGCGGCGAGGAACAGGACCAGGCCCAAGACTGCAAAGTATGAGATGCTTTCCCGGCCCGCTCTTTCACGGTCGTCGCGCCAGGCTTTTCTCCTGAACGCAGTCCCGGCGAGCCAGGCAGCCACCGCTCCCGCAAAGACTATTAAAAGCGGCGCCCCGCTGAGCTCGACCATGTGCGAGAACAGCTCGGTCCAGGTGCCGGCATCGAGCAGGGCCGCGGGGTTGGCCCTCTCGGGCGCGTGAGAGAACACCGCGGCCTCCCCGGCGACCAGGGCCTGGTACGAGAGCAGCGCTGCCAGGAACACGGCCTCGTATGCAAGGAGCCAAGCGAGCCTGCGCCGCAACGGCCGGTCCCTCCACTTTACAATGAGCAGCGCCGGCACGCCGAGGTATACGGGCCAGTCTACGAGCATGCCCGCGCTCAAGACCGGCGCCAGGACCCTCGCGCGCGCGCCTCGGACCAGCACCAGCCAGCCCAGGAGCGAGACCATGAACATGGAGAGCGGCTCGTAGTTGGTGGTGACGGCCAAGAGAAACGGGAGCGGCAGCGCAAACGCGAGTATGAACACCATCCATGCGTGCGCGGCGTCCTTGCCCAGCATCCTTCGCCAGAGCAGCACCGACGAGAAATAGAGCAGGAGGGAAAAGCCCCTGGTCACCCACTCGTGCACGCCCAGGGCCTTATACAAGAGGGCATAAAGAACGTGCAGGAGCGGCGGGTGGGCGGTGTGAAAGAACTCTGTGCCCTCGATTGTGGCCATCACCGGGAGGAAGCGGTTGGCCGCGAATCCGTTCTCCAGGTGGTGGAGTGCGATGGCCTCCTGGAAGGCCGTCTCCAAAGGAAGCACAAAGGGCCCCAGAAGGGCGGAGCCGCGGGCCGCGACAAAGCCCGCGAGGACGATCAAGGCGACTGCCCACTCATGCCTTTTCATTTTGCTTCAGGTGTCGCCATGTTGCTTCTAGCCCTTGTTCGAGCGTGGTCTCCGGCTCGAACCCGGTGAGCCTCTTTAACAGGCTTATGTCGAGCACGTTCCTCTCCACGTCGGCGTCCCTCATGGGCGCGTCTTCCCTGCTTACCTTGCCGCCGCTCACTTTCTCCACCAGCGCGACGAGGTCGTTCAAAGAGGCGCCGGCGCCGGTCCCTATATTCACGGTTGTATTAAGGGCGTCACCGGTGACCAGAGCGGCCACGGCCTCCGCTGCGTCCTCCACAAAGACGTAGTCGCGCACCGTGGCGCCCCCGCCGTACACGGTGACGGGCTCGCCTCTGTTTACGCTCCTTACGAGCCTGGGGACTATGCCGTGGCGGTTGGTCAGCTCCTGCAGCGGCCCGTAGGGGTTTCCCATACGAAAAAGAATGTGCGACATGCCGCGCCTCCTGGTGGCCAGCCTGGTTAGATGCTCCATGGCCAGCTTGGCCACCCCGTAGGCGGTGACCGGCCGCTCGGGCGCGCTCTCTTGCAGGGGCAGCTCCATGGCTTCCCCGTATACCTGGCCGCCGCTGGAGCTGTAGGCGATAAGCGCTGCCCCCGCGTCCGCCACCCGCTCGAGCAGCTCCGCGTAGGGGATCACGTTCCTGGAGAGTTCGGCCCCGGGGTCGTTCATGGACTCCACCGGTATGCTGGAGTGCACCAGGTGCACCACCGCGTCGCCGGGCTCGACGGCCCGGGCAACGTCTTCCGGTTCCCCCAGGTCCGCGCGAATATAGCGGACGCCTTTTTCCTCCGGCTGGCGCAGGTCGAGCGCGACCACCTCCAGACCTCTCCGTATGAGACTCCTCGATAGCCACCTGCCGATGAAGCCGGAGCCGCCCAGGAGCACCGCCCGCTTCATGACTCCTCCCTGTACATGGCCGCAAGCTCCGCGGCCTGTCCGCGTACGTCTTTTATTGCGCCGGCCTCGAGCGCTCTTTGCAGGGCCGAGCCGGGCGGGCCGGTCTGGCCTCCGCGCTCCTTTACGTCGGCGACGGCTCGTATCAGGGCCCTGCGCAGGTCCCGGGTGTCACCGGGTTTGAAGAACTGCACCCTGTCAATGCCCTCGCGGGCGGCCACCATTCCCGGCAGGTCGGCCAGCACCAGGGTGGTGCCCGTGGCTATGCCGTACTTCACTATCAGGGGGCAGTTCTCGTCCCAGTTGGAGGGCACGCAGAGTATGTCAATCCCTTCCAGCACCTTGTTCATGTTCTCGAAGGGGAAGGTCCCCTTGAGCTCGACCTTGTCTCCTTCCAGCTCGATGGAGTCCAGGTACTCGCGCGCGCCCGGGTCATCCGTGCTCCCGTAGATTACGAGCTTATACTTTAGCGGGATTTGCCGGAGCGCGGCTGCGAGCAGGTGCAGTCCCTTGTGGGGCAGCACTTGTCCTATGAAGCCTATCCTCGGGGTCCTGGAGCCCCTCTTCTGGTGATGGGAAAAGGGCTGCGTGTCTATGCCGTAGTCCATTACCGTCTCTTCATGCCCCCTGATGTCAGCGTAGTGGTAGAGCTTGCGCGTATTTTCGTTCGGATATACCACCCTGGAAGCGGAGGCGAAGGCATCCCGCACCGCGGACAGCCGCCTCTTGACCAGCATGAGCTCCCGGCCGGGCCGCGCCGGAAGGAGCCACAAAGGGGCGTACTCTCGCAGCACCTTGTCCAGCCTGGGGGCCTTTGCGAACACGGTCATGTCGAACAGGCAAGGTATGCAGCGCAGTCCCTCCCTGGGGCCCGGGCAGCGCACCCCTTCGTTGTCTAGCATCTGCCCGCGCGGGCACATGCCCGAGAAGTCGGTGACGGTTATGAAGAGCCTGGCTCCCCGCTCGGCTGCGATTTTATGAAGGTTCAATGAAAGCCCCCCGGTGTAATACAGGAAATGGACAACCTCGGGCCCGGTCTTGTTCAACAGATCCACGAAGAGCCGGTCCTGGTCAAGGCTGAAGAAGTATCCCTCCTGGTCGGAGGGATCAATGCGCACCCTGACCCGGTGGACCGGGATATCCCGGAAGTGGTCGTGCTCCATGGTTGCCCGCTCTGCACCGGGGTCATGGCGCAGGTGGAACACGTGTGCCTGGTGCCCCTGCTCGATCATGGCAGAGGAGAGCTCCATGGCATAGACCTCGGTGCCGCGCCAGTGGAAGGGCGGGAAGGAATGGAGAACGTAGAGGACGTTCATGAGCTCTTAACCGCTCCCGGCTGTAAGATGTGCAGCATATAAGACATACTCTAAGGTTTAATCACTGCTTGTTCAAGTTATCCTGCCGGCGCGTTGGCGAACACCAGGTAGATGATGAGCGCCACGGCCGCGGCTGCCATGAGATACGACCCGGCACCCGGCGCGGCCCATGCCCGGGTGTCCGCGCGAGTCAGGCTGGTGGGCACCACCAGGGAGAGGAGCGCGCCGGAGACCAGCCCGCCCAGGTGGGCGGCGTTGTCCGCGCCCACCAGGAACCCGAATATGAATATGTATATGATCCACCTGCCCAGGTGGTTGCGCACGGATACGCCGTGTCCCGTGCCGTCCCGGTGACCCCATGCGACCATGAGCCCGATCAGCCCCATGATGGCGCCGGAGGCCCCGATGGACACGGCGAACCTCCCGGTGGCCAGCATCCACATGAGGGAGACCGCGGAGGCCAGCACCCCCGTTACCAGGAACACGAACATGGTCTTGTGGGCCCCGTAGACCTCCCGGACGTGGGGGGCGAGGAACACGAGCGCGTACGTGTTGAACCCGATGTGCCAGAGCCCGCCGTGGAGGAATACCGCGGTCCACAGCCGCCACCACTGGCCTCGCAAAGTCAAGGCCGGGAAGTTGCCTCCGATGGCCGCCAGGTCCCTGGGATGCATGGCCAAAAAGCCCGAGGAGGGGAACACGAGGGCCGGGAGCGCGTATACCACTATGAATCCCGCGGCCAGCATGGTCTCGGGGGTGAGGCCCAGCCCGAACTGGCCGAAGAAGCGGACGGCGATCTCCACCGGGCGGGGCAGGAGCCTGGCCCCGCAGTGCATGCACACCTTCTGGTCAAGGTTGTTTATGCCCCGGCAGCGGGGGCAGGTCTTGTGAGCGCGGGTGACGGCTTTAGCGCCGCCCGAGGCTTTCTCGCCGCTCTTTTGCATCCTCTCCTGCCAGGCCCGGAGCCTCCACCTGGTGCGCACCGGGCTTATGCCGAAGAGCCTCCCCGTCTGGGCTAAAAACTCGATCCAGTCGAGACGCTTGTTTTCCTGTCCGGGCATGTTCAAAAGCTTATTATTGCACAATTGTTAGCTGTACTGTAGCCCTTGTATTAATCAGGCCGCACGCGGCAGTCGCATAAGGGCGAAAGCTTTTCGCGTTGATACCTGCTGCGGTCGCGGTTACAATGGAGGTCAGGGATCGCCGGGGAGAGGCAAAGACCGGGAAAGGTTTTCATGGAGGAGAGGAAAGTATCAACTCGGGCGGAGCGGATGCCGCCCTTTCTTGTCGTTGACGTGATAGACCGGGCCGCGGAGCTTTCGGCCTCCGGCGCGGACGTTATCATGCTGGGCGTGGGCGAGCCTGACTTCGACACCCCGGAGTGCATAGTGGAGGCGGCCTTCTGCGCGTTGCGCGAGTGCAGGACCCGGTATACGCATTCGCTTGGGATCATCGAGTTCAGGGAGGCCGTTTGCGAGGACTACAGGGAGCGCTACGGGGTGGAGGTGCTCCCGGAGCAGGTGATAGTGACGCCGGGCACGTCGCCGGCCATGTTCCTGGTTTTCTCGGGGGTGCTGGAGCCGGGGGACGAGGTCATCCTCTCCGACCCCTGCTACGCCTGCTACCCCAACATGATCGAGTACCTGGGCGGCCGTTCCTTATACGTCCCCGTAATGGAGGAGGACGGGTTCCAGTACCGTCCGGAGATGATAAGGGAGCGGGTCTCGGAGCGGACCAGGGCGGTGCTGATAAACTCTCCATCGAACCCCACCGGCAACCTGCTGGAGCCGGGGAGGATGGAGGAGATCGCGGGATGCGCCCCCCTGGTCATCTCCGACGAGATATATCACGGGCTGGTGTACGAGGGCAGGGAGCACTCGGTGCTGGAGTTCACGGACAACGCGGTGGTGCTGAACGGCTTTTCCAAGCGCTACGCCATGACCGGCTGGAGGGTGGGCTACTGCATCGTGCCGGTTGACATGGCCCGTCCTCTTCAGAAGGTGGCGCAGAACTTTTTCATATCCACGGGCGATTTCGTGCAGTGGGCCGCCCTGGCCGCGCTCCGTGAGGCCGGGCCCGACGTTGCCAGGATGCGGGACATATTCAACCGCAGGCGGCTTCTCATGCTGGAGCGCATAAGGGAGCTGGGGTTCGGGGTCACGGTCGAGCCCACCGGGGCCTTCTACGTCTTGGCCAACGCCCGCGGGTACACGGACGACTCGCTAGGGTTCGCCATGGACCTCCTGGAGCACGCGCACGTGGGCGTGGCCCCGGGCATAGACTTCGGGAAGAACGCGGAGGGCTACCTCCGCTTTTCTTATGCGGCCTCCGAGGAGAAGATCGAGCAGGGGCTTGCCAGGATCGGCAAGTACCTGGAGGGGATCAAATAATGACCAGGAACCTGAGGAAGCGTTACGAAGACCTTATTGACGACCTCTCCCGGGACGAGGATGACCGCTACAAGGACTTTCTAAAAGACCGGCCGGAGACGTACGTATACGACAACCTCATCTTCGACCTTCGCCACATTGACACCTATTACAACTGCAAGGGGTGCAAGAGGCGGAAGCCGGCGGCCTTCTGCTGCCGGGGCCACGACCTGGAGCTCACCGAGGGCGACATCGCAGCGGTGGAGGAGGTAATGCCCGAGGTGAGGCGCTGGTATCCTCGTATCAGCCGGCTGCTTGACAGCGGCCGCTTCTGGCGGTGGGGCGACTCATACGAGAAGATGATGCGCCGCAAGAGCAACGACGAGTGCATCTTCCTCATGCCGGGCGGCGGCTGCGTTCTCCACGCCTGGGCCCTGGAGCAGGGGCTTGACCCCTTGGATGTCAAGCCCTACGTGTGCTCCCTTTACCCCCTGGTGGTGATCATCATCGAGGATGAGGTGGTGATAACCACGGTGAACGATGAATCGGAGTCCATCCTCGATGTGGGGACCCACTCGGTCCCTTGCTGCACCAGTCGGGGGAGCAAGGAGAACCACACCCTGGTGCGCTCGCGCGACATCCTGGTTCGCATGTTCGGCCAGCGCATCTATAAAGAGTTGTATAAGAGGATCTTGGCAAAGTAAAAAGGGCCCCGCGGGGGCTCTTTGCCTCTTCTTCAGGTGGCCCGATCCGCCCGCTTTTTACTCCCCGGTCTGTGGAGGGGGCGACGGAGGCGGCTGCGGCGGGGGCGACGCCCCCGGTGGCTGCTGGGCCTCGGGCTCTGGCAGCGGCTCCAGGTAATCCACATTGGCGTTTTCCACCAGCCCTTGTACGTAGCCTTCCAGAGCCTCGGCTTTTTTCTGCTGGTTCAAGAAGCTCATGATGTCTTCCTTGACGTCCTCCAGGGATGCGGCCCTCTCGGGTTTTATGTCCACCACCTTGAGCACGTAAAAGCCCATGGGGGTCTCGATGGCATCGCTCACCTGGCCCGCTTCCAGGGAGAACAGGGCCTGGTCGAACTCCTCGGTCATCTGTCCCTTTGTAAAGGTCTGCAGTCCCCCCTTCTCCTTGTTGGGAGACTCGGAGTACTCCCCCACCAGCTCGGCGAAATCCTCGCCGGCCTTGGCCCTCTTGCTCAGCTTCTCGGCCAGCTCCCGCTTTTTCTGCTTATCCATTTCAGGGGCGTTGGGCGAGAGCATGAGCAACAGGTGCTGTGCCTTGGCCTCGGCAGGCTCCTTGAGCCTCTCCTTGGACCGCTCGTACACCATGGCTATCTCGTCCTCGGTGGGCTCCTCGATCTCGAGCTTCTTCTCGATCAGCTCCTCGTACCGAAGCATCTGCCTTATCTGGTCCTTTAGCTGCTCCTCGGTGGTGTTGTTCTGCTGGAGCTGCTGCTGATAGGTCTGCTCGTCCGGGAACTGGTCCTTGAAGTTCGCAAGCTCCTCGGTAATCTCGGCCGCTTCCACGCTGATATCGGCCTCTTCCATGGCCTGGTCAAGCACGGTCTTCTGCACCAGGGACTGCATGGCCTGGCGCTCGATCGAGTCTCTGGGCAACTGGTCAGCGGAGACCTGGTACTGGCTCTTTAGCTGCTGCTCGATCATCGAGACCTGCTCCTGGACCTGGCCGCGGGTTATGTTCGTGCCTTCCACCCTGATCCACACCTGGCTCCCCTCCTGGCCGGGCGCCTCGGAAGACATGCCCGGCGCCTCTCCGGGGGGCTTCTCCTGCTTCTCGCAGCCTGGTGCAAGAAGGAAAAGCGCGGGGAGGATTAATACAAAAAAGCCCGGGAGAAAAATCTTTTTCATTGCTCGCTCCTTGTCAGCTATTGTCACTCGAAGATACGTCACTTATGTGTGTATGTCAACCCGCAGCCCGACCCCTGCGAAAATATTGTAGAGAATACAGACAGACGGTGCTTTCATCGCTCGGCCACGGGCCTGAGCTCGTAGATGCGGCCGTATTGCGAAGCCGATTCGAGGTCATCCCGGCGCAGGGCCTCCCGCACGTCATCCAGCTTGTAAGCATCCTCGACGCTCAGATAAGCAGACCAATCCCCCTCGTCCTCGATAAGAGATACATCCACCTCGGCCACGTATCTGCCTTCATGCACATACTTGGTTTTCTTTCGCCTCTTCATTACTAACGCCTCCGAAGGAAACTCCTGCGATCAGCCCTCTTACGGTCAATCCATCTTCGGAAAGTTCATCATATCCATGCTCGGATATTCGGACATCACCAGAGGATATCAGCGTGCGCACCTGTTCAAAGAACTCGCTCAAATCACGACCTCCGCTTCGAGAACATAATCGCCCTTTCAAACGACAATGATTACATAACCCGGATAAAACAGCAACCTGCAATTGCAAAAACTTGGACTAGTATATGGCAAGACAACCAAAATGCATGTATTATGGGAGGGTTGTATTGAATCCAATCGAGAGGGGACAGGGGTGAGAGGACATGGCCTCTGACAGGATCCTGGTTAAGGGCGCCAGGGAGCACAACTTAAAGAACATTGACGTTGAGATGCCCCGCAACAAGCTGGTGGTCATCACCGGCGTGTCCGGGTCGGGCAAGAGCTCGCTCGCCTTTGACACCATCTACGCCGAGGGACAGAGGCGCTACGTTGAGAGCCTCTCAGCCTATGCCCGGCAGTTCCTGGAGCTCATGGGCAAGCCCGACGTTGACACCATCGAGGGGCTTTCCCCGGCCATATCCATCGAGCAGCGGGCCGTGTCCAAGAACCCCCGCTCCACCGTGGCCACGGTCACCGAGGTCTACGACTACCTGCGCCTGCTCTTCGCCAGGGTGGGTCGGCCCTTCTGCTACAAGTGCGGCCGGGAGATAAAAAGACAGACCGTGCAGCAGATGGTGGACCAGCTCATGGGGCTGCCCGATGGGGCCCGCATAATCATACTCTCTCCCATTGTGAGGGACCGCAAGGGCGAGTATAAAAAGGAGCTCGACCGGCTGCGGCGGGACGGTTTCGTGCGGGTGCGGGTTGACGGCGAGCTTTTTGACCTGGGCGATGAGATCGAGCTCGACAAGAAGAAGAAGCACACCATCGAGGTGTTCGTGGACCGGCTTATTATCCGGCCGGGCAAGATCGAGCGCCGTCTTGCCGACTCTTTGGAGGTGGCCCTGAAGCTTGCAGACGGGATCGTCAAGGTCGAGCTGGCCGAAGAGGAGAGCGAGGTCATATTCTCCGAGCGCTTCTCCTGCCCCCGCTGCGGGGTGAGCTACCCCGAGATATCGCCCCGCATGTTCAGCTTCAACAGCCCATACGGGGCATGCCCCGAGTGCGACGGGCTGGGAACAAAGATGTACTTCGACCCCGAAAGGATTGTGCCCGACCACGGCATGAGCCTCCGCGACGGCGCCATCCTCCCCTGGGAGCGCATGTCCCCTGACTACCATTTCCACCTGATCGAGAGCCTGGCCAGGCACTACAAGTTCAGCCTCAACACACCCTTCAAGAAGCTGCCCAAGAAGATAAGGGACCTGGTGCTGCACGGCTCCGGGGACGAGAGCATAAAGTTCACCAGGGAGAACGACCTGGAGACCTATCACAGCGTCCGCAAGCCATTCGAGGGTGTCATACCCAACCTGGACCGCCGCTTCCACGAGACCTTGTCCGACATGGTGAGAGACGAGCTGCAAAAGTACATGTCAATCATGCCATGCCCCGAGTGCCAAGGGGCCAGGCTGCGCAAGGAGATGCTGAACGTGAAGGTCGACTCGCTGTCAATCTCAGAGGTGACCGCCATGTCCATCCGGGACGCGCTCGCCTGGGTGGATGGTCTCGGGTTCTCGGCCCGGGAGGAGCAGATCGCTGCCAAGATCGTGACCGAGCTAAAAAACAGGCTCGGCTTCATGAACAACGTGGGCCTCGAGTACCTCACCCTTGACCGGTCCTCGGCGACACTCTCCGGGGGAGAGGGGCAGAGGATCAGGCTGGCCACACAGATCGGCACCAGCCTCATGGGCGTGCTATACATCCTGGACGAGCCTTCAATCGGGCTCCACCTCCGCGACCACCATCGGCTGCTCGATAACCTGAAGAGGCTCCGCGACCTGGGAAATACCGTGATCGTGGTCGAGCACGACGAGAGCACCATCCTGGAGGCGGACCAGGTGGTGGACATGGGACCCGGCGCCGGGAGGCTGGGAGGGCAGGTGGTTGCCCAGGGCACGCCCGCGGAAATAAAGAAAAGCAGGCAGTCCCTCACCGGGCTCTACCTCTCCGGCAAAAAGGAGATACCCGTGCCACCGAGAAAAAAGCCCTCCAAGAGCTGGGTGACCATAAAAGGGGCCCGGCACAACAACCTCAAAGACATCGAGGCCAGGTTCCCGCTGGGCCTGTTCACCTGCGTGACCGGGGTTTCAGGGTCCGGCAAGTCATCCCTGGTCATTGACACCCTGTACAAGGCCCTGGCCCAGAATTTCTACCGCTCCAGGGACCTGGCCGGCGAGCACGGTGGATTATCCGGCATTAACAGGCTTGACCGGGTAATTGACATAGACCAGGCCCCGATCGGCCGCACTCCCCGCTCCAACCCCGCAACCTACACCGGTGTGTTCACGCCCATCAGGGAGCTGTTCGCAAAGCTGCCCGAATCAAGGCTCCGGGGATATAAGCCGGGCCGCTATTCCTTCAACGTCAAGGGCGGCAGGTGCGAGGCATGCGAGGGCGGCGGCATGATAAAGATCGAGATGCACTTTCTGCCCGACGTGTTCGTAAAGTGCGACGTGTGCCAGGGGGCCAGATACAACCGCGAGACCCTGGAGATTCGCTACAAGGGCAAGAACATCGCCCAGGTCCTGGACATGACCGTGAACGAGGCCATGGAGTTCCTCGGAAACGTGCCCCCGGTCCGCACCAAGCTCCAGACACTCATTGACGTGGGACTGGGCTACATCAAGCTGGGACAGAGCGCCACCACCCTCTCCGGGGGCGAGGCCCAGAGGATCAAGCTTTCCAAAGAGCTGTCAAAGCGCTCAACCGGAAACACCCTCTACATTCTGGACGAGCCCACCACCGGCATGCACTTCGACGATATCAACAAGCTGCTCGGGGTGCTGCGAAGGCTGGTCGAGCAGGGAAACACCGTGATAGTGATCGAGCACAACCCGGACGTGGTAAAGAGCGCCGACTGGATACTGGACCTGGGCCCCGAGGGCGGAGACGAGGGAGGCCACATCGTGGCCCAGGGCTCGCCAGAGGATATAGCCCTGGTAAAAGAATCATACACCGGCGACTTCCTCGAGCACATGCTCGAGAGGCACCGGAGAAAGGAGGCCGCGCTGTGAGCACGGACACAAGATCGAAGTTCGCCGGAGCGCTCCTCGGATGCGCAATAGGAGACGCACTGGGAGCGCCTTGCGAGGGGCTCCGCTCGGACCAGCTCGCGCGCATGGACGTAGCCGCCGGGTTCAGAAAGATACCGGGCTACCCGCTCGGCCAGTACACCGACGACACCCAGCTCACAATGGCACTGGCTGAGACCTACGCGGAAAAGGGCTGCTTCGACGGGGAACTCTTCGGAAAAAAGGTGGCCCGCCTGTGGGAGTCCAGGGAGATCGTGGGCGCCGGCGGTGCATGCTCCTTTGCAGCCCACAACCTCATAAACGGCATCTCCTGGAAACACTCGGGCGCGCCAGAGGGACAGGCGGGAAACGGATCGGCCATGCGGGCCTCACCGACAGGCCTGTTCCGCGCCCATGACACAAACCTCATGCTCCAGGAGAGCATGGACCACTCCAGAGTGACCCACAAGGACGTGCGCGCGGGGGCCGGCGCGGCCGCCGTGGCCTTTGCCGTGGCCTGGAACCTTAAAGGGAGTGACCCGGACCCGGAGAGGCTCTCGGCCGATTTGGCCGGGTTCATAGGTCCCGTGCACGAGGAGTTCGCAGGCCACCTCCGCCGCATACCCGAATGGCTTGAGAAGGACCCGGCACAGGCCCTCACGGAGATGGCATGCGCAGGATGGATTGACCCGCCGCAGCCAATAGGCGCTGTCACCCCCTTTGTCATTCCCACGGTGCTGGTCTCCTTGTGGGCCTTCCTCCAGCACCCGGACGACTATGCCAAGGCGGTGGAGAGGGTGATTAAGGCCGGAGGCGACGTGGACACCACGGGCGCCATCACCGGCGCCATCACCGGAGCAAGGGTGGGAGAAGAGGGGCTCCCCCGGGAGCTGCGTCGAACAGTGCTCGACTCTGAAGGCATCCGCGACCTTGCCAGGGCACTCCAAAGCGGCTGCACCGCATAAAAGGTGAAGCCCGCGTTTCGCAAAAAGCACTAATTAGAAGGAGGACTTGCAGATGAAATCAGGGCGAGCTTGTAGTTCTCTCCTCTTGTGCCTCCTGGCCCTTTCTGTATCCGCGGCCGGGTGCACCTTGAACATCGGCCTCAAGAAAGAGCCCGTGCCCCTTGACGCGGCCAAGGTCAGAGCCGAGCGCACGCCCGTGTACCGACACCAGGGCTGGATCATCGCCCGGGCCTCGCTGCACAACCACACCACCTTCTCGGACGGCCGCCGCACGGCCGGGGACCTGCTCGAGATGGCCAGGCTCCAGGGCATGGCCATACTGGCCTACACCGACCACCGGGAGGGCAAGCTGTGCGTGGGCAAGTCAAAGCTCTTGTGCGTGCAGACCGGCGGTGTGGAAAGTTACGGCTACGATACATACCACCGGCGCCTTGCGGATATCCAAGCCGAGGCCCGGGACATGGACGTGATAGTGCTGAGAGGCGTGGAGGTGAGCCCGCCGTACATCTATAACTACGGCAGGTTCCCCTGGCTGGTGCTGGGCGGCGGTTACAACCACTTCACCGTGTACGCGGTCGAGGACCCCTCCATACTAAAAAATATGCCGGCCAGGCGGGGCGTGCCGTTGAAGCCCGAGCCCGTCCCGGGCGCGGACCCCCTGCAGGGGTTCGTGGACTACATCGCGGACCACCACGGGATCGTGCACGCGGTGCACGTGGAGTCGGACCAGGACGAATGGTTCGCCACCGTGCACATGGTCACGCCCCCGCCTGTCTACAACCTGCACCTCAGGCGGCTCACCGGCTTCGCCGTGCTTCCCTCTGCCTGGCACGAAAAGGCCGGCGGACCGGGCGGGCTGTGGGACACCGCGCTCATCGAGTACCTGGCCGGGATGCGGGAGAAGCCCCTGTGGGCATCCGCGGACGCTGACTACCACGGTCCGGGCGGAAGCCTGGCAAACGCCACCACACTTTTCTACATGAAAGAGTTCACCGAGGAGGAGGTGTACAAATGCATGCGCCAGGGGAGGATGGTGGCCCTGCAGGGGGACGCGTTCCAGGACGTGTACGTGGCCGAGTGGTGGGTGGGCGACGGGGAGGAGCCTGAAAACCCGGTCATGCTCGGCAAAGAGGTCTCGCTCCGGGGGACACCCGAGATAAGGTTCGCACTTAGCAGACAGGTCCCCCGCACCAGGGCCCTGCTCATACGAAACGGTATGGTGATACACGAGCAGGAAGGCTCGCAGCTTTCCTTCCGGGACAAAGAGCTGGGAAGGTCCAGGGAGCCGGCATTCTACCGGGTCGAGGTCCGGGGGCCGCGCGCGCAAAGGGGCGCCTGGAAGGGGCCAACCATGCCCCAGAGCGAGCTTTTCACAAACCCCCTGTTCGTGCGCTTCCACAGCGCTCATTGAGGCAATTGACGCAAGGGCGCAAAGGCACAACCAAGAAAAGAATGTTTCATCCCTTGCCTTAATCCAATCGAAACCCCCTTGAAAAAATTGCGGTCATGATTACATATATAAATGTAAAATCTATACAATTACAATGAGTAGGCAGGAGTAGAAAATGATACGCATGGATAAAATGACCATTATGACCCAGGAGGCCCTGCAAAAGGCCCACTCCCTGGCAGGGGAGCACGACCACCAGCAGATAGACTTAGAGCACCTGCTGCTCGCCATGCTGGGCCAGGAAAAGAACGTAATAATCCCCGTGATACAGAAGCTGGGCACAAACGCCGAGCAGATAGCAAAACAGCTCGCGGACCGGCTGGCCAAGATGCCCAGGGTCCAGGGCATATCCTCGGACCAGGTATACATGTCGCCCCGGCTGGGCCAGGCCCTGGAGGCCGCCCAGAAGGAGGCCGAGAGACTCCAGGACCAGTACCTCTCCACCGAGCACGTGCTCATAGCAGCATCCGAGGACAAGGGACCCGCGGGCGAGGTCCTGCGCGAGAACGGCGTGACCAAAGACCACATCTTCAAGGTGCTCCAGCAGATACGGGGCGGCCACAAGGTCACGGACCAGGCCCCGGAGAACAAGTACGAGGCCATCAAGCAGTATGCGCACGACCTTACCGACCTGGCCTCAAAGGGCAAGATGGACCCGGTGATAGGACGCGACGAAGAGATCAGGAGGCTTATCCAGGTGCTCTCGCGCCGCACCAAGAACAACCCGGTGCTGCTGGGCGACCCCGGCACCGGAAAGACCGCCATTGCCGAGGGACTGGCGCAGCGCATAATTGCAGGCGACGTGCCCGAGGGGCTGAAGAACAGGCGCGTGGTGGCCCTGGACATGGGGGCCTTGGTGGCCGGCACCAAGTACAGGGGCGAGTTCGAGGACCGGCTCAAGGCACTGATCCAGGAGGTGGTGGACGCATCGGGCCAGATCATACTGTTCATTGACGAGTTGCACACCATCGTGGGCGCCGGCGCCGCGGAGGGTGCGGTGGACGCGTCCAACATGCTAAAGCCCCCCCTGGCAAGGGGCGAGCTGCGTTGCATCGGGGCCACCACAGTGGACGAGTACAGGAAGCACGTGGAAAAGGACGCCGCCCTCGAGCGCAGGTTCCAGCCCGTGCTCATTGACGAGCCCAGCGTGGAGGAAACCGTGTCCATACTGCGAGGGCTCAAGGAGAAGTACGAGGTGCACCACGGGGTGCGCATCATCGACCGGGCTTTGGTCAGCGCCGCCACCCTCTCGCACAGGTACATCACCGACCGGTTCCTCCCGGACAAGGCCATTGACCTGGTGGACGAGGCCGCCTCGAACCTGAGGATACAGATAGACTCGAAGCCCGCGGAGATTGACCAGCTCGAGCGCAGGAAGACACAGCTCGAGATCGAGCGCGAGGCCCTGAAAAAGGAGAAGGACGAGGCCAGCAAGGACCGGCTCGAAAAGATCGAGCGCGAGATCGCCGAGGCGGAGGAAGAAGGCAACTCCTTGAAGGCGGTGTGGCAGCAGGAGAAGGAGGTTATCCAGTCCATACGCGAGCTGAAGGCGAAGATTGACGAGCTGCACGTGGAGGAGCAGCGCGCCGAGCGGGCCGCGGACCTGAACAAGGTGGCCGAGATCAGGCACGGCAGCATACCCGAGCTTGAGGCCCGGCTGGAAGACGAGCAGAGCAAGTTAAAGGAAATCCAGCAGGAGCGGGCCATGCTCAAGGAGGAGGTTGACGCCGAGGACGTGGCGGTGGTGGTTTCAAAGTGGACCGGCATACCCGTGTCCAGGATGATGGAGGGGGAGCTGCAGAAGCTCCTGCACATGGAAGAGAGATTGAGCAGGCGCGTGATCGGACAGGACCACGCTTTGAGAGCGGTCTCCGACGCTGTCAGGAGGGCGCGCTCGGGGATCGCGGACCCCAACATGCCGGTGGGCTCGTTCATTTTCCTCGGACCCACCGGGGTGGGGAAGACCGAGACCGCGAGGGCCTTGGCAGAGTTCCTCTTCGACGACGAGAACAACATGGTGCGCATAGACATGTCCGAGTTCATGGAGCGGCACTCGGTAGCCAGGCTCATCGGGGCGCCCCCGGGGTACGTGGGCTTCGAGCAGGGCGGCTACCTTACCGAGGCGGTGCGCAGGAAGCCGTACTCGGTGATACTGTTCGACGAGGTCGAGAAGGCCCACTCAGACGTGTTCAGCATACTGCTCCAGATACTGGACGACGGCAGGCTTACCGACGGCAAGGGCAAGACCGTGGACTTTCGCAACACCGTCATCATCATGACATCCAACATCGGCACCGACCTCATACAGACCGTGGACGAGCACACGGTTGACAGGGTGCGCGACCAGGTCATGGAGCAGATGAGGAGCTACTTCAAGCCCGAGTTCTTAAACAGGATTGACGACATCATCATCTTCGCCTCGCTCTCCTTCGAGCAGATAAAGAAAATCGTGGAGATACAGGTGGGATGGCTCAGGAAGAGGCTGGAGGACAGGAACCTCGGCATCGAGCTCACCGAGGCCGCCATGGAGCGCCTGGCCAAAACCGGCTTCGACCCACAGTTCGGGGCCAGGCCGCTGAAAAGGGCCATACAGCGCGAGGTCCAGGACCCCCTGGCAAAGGCCATACTCGAAGGAAGGTTCAAGGACGGAGACACCGTGGTGGTGGACGCGCCCGAGTCGGGGGAGGGCATAACATTCAGCAGGGCGGCGTGAGGCAAAATAACTTTTTGTTTCACGCATCGGCATGGGCTTTGGCCGAGGGCGGAAGGCTTCGGCGTGAGCTCAGCCGAACGGCGCGAAGACGCAGAGCAAAATCCGGGTACCGGGTAGCCCACATTGCTATGTGGACGCCGGAAGCCAAAGGCTGGCTACGCTCAGGCGCAGGATAAATATAACAGATGGCATGGGAAGAGCAGGCGCGCACATAGCAAAGCTATGTGCGCTACCCCGATTTCTAAATTTGCAAACGATAAGTTGAATCACTTATTTATGGCCAGCCTTAAAGTAGACAGCCTCCCCCGAGGTCCGCTGTCCTTCCTTGACACCCAGCGCACACTTGCATACATTTAAGGCGCCGTGGAGATAAAGCGCGAGAACGAGTTCATCCTGCGCGTGCCCAGGACCGGGAGCATGAAGGTTGACGCCTTCGTATACGCGGGCCGGGACGTCAAGGTGGAAGAGAGCGCCGTAAAGCAGCTCTGCGACGCGGCCTCCCTCCCCGGGGTCGAGCACGCCATCGCCATGCCGGACATACACCACGGCTACGGCGTGCCCATCGGCTCGGTGGTGGCCACCCGTGACATAGTGGTGCCGGCAGCGGTGGGCTACGACGTAAACTGCGGCATGAGGCTGGTGGCGAGCTCTTTCCACGCAGCGGAGGTGGACGTGAAGGGCCTCGCAGACTCCATCAGGCGAGATATCCCCCTGGGCGAGGGCAAGCAGAACGTGCGCGTAAAGAAGAGCGAGTTCGAAGCATTGCTGCAAGGCGGGCTCTCAAAGCTGGTCAGCATCGGGGCCAAAGGGCACCGGGCCTGGGAGATGTTCGACCCGGATTCCGAGCGCCTCGCCCTCGAAAAGGTCGAGGACAGGGGCAGCATGGAGGGGGACGCGGAAGCGGTGCCTCCCCGGGCAATCGAGCGGGGCATGAGCCAGTTCGCCTCCCTGGGCGGGGGCAACCACTTCATCGAGCTCCAGGAGGTGGAGACAGTGTTCGACCGGGACGCCGCCCGCAGGCTGGGCCTTTTTGAGGGCCAGTTCACGGTGATGGTGCACTCGGGCTCGCGCGGGTTCGGGCACGAGGTGGGCGGCCATTACATGAAGCTTGCAAAGCAGTATAACGAGAAGCACGGGGGAAACCCCAGCCGGGAGCTTTGCTTCTTCCCCCTGGGCGCGCGCAATGCTGATCTGTATATCAAGGCCATGAACGCCGCGGCCAACTTCGCTTTCGTCAACCGGGCGCTGATGTCGGCGCTGGTTGTCGGCGACATAAAATTCCGCTATCCTGGCATGGAGTTCCGGCACATATACGACGTTCCTCACAACATGGCCAAGTTCGAAGAGCACCATGGCCGGACCCTGCTGGTGCACCGCAAGGGCAGCACCAGGGCCTGGGACAAGGGGCTCATGCAGGGGACGCCCTTCGCCGGCCTGGGCCAGCCGGTGCTCATACCCGGGTCCATGGGCACGGGCAGTTACGTGCTGGTGGGGGTGCCCGGCGGCGCCAAGAGCCTGTTCAGCGTGAACCACGGCGCGGGAAGGACGATGAGCCGGACCGCGGCCGCGGGCGGCAAAGGCAAGAAGAAGAAGCGGGAGGCGGCCATAAGCGACGCCGAGTTCACAAAGAGCATGGAGGGAGTGTATCTCGTTGCCGAGGACAGGCGCTCGGCAAAGGAAGAGGCCCCCGCGGCCTACAAGGACATAGACGCGGTCATACGCACGGTCACCGGCGCCGGCCTGGCCATGGCCGTGGCAAGGCTGCGGCCGAGGGCGGTGCTGAAAGGATAGGGCATGGAAGACGTAAAGCTGCTAAAACAGATACCCCTGTTCAAGGACTTCAAGGCCACCGAGCTCATGAACGTGTCCATGGTGGCCGAGCAGGTATCCTGCAAGGCCGGGGACGTCATATTCAAAGAGGGCGGCAAGGGTGACGCCTTCTACGTGATAAAGGAGGGGCGCGCCAAGGTGACAAAGCGCGACTCTTACGGTGAGGAGGAGCACGTGCTGGCCCTCCTGGAAGAAGGCGAGTACTTCGGCGAGATCAGCCTGGTGGACCACCAGCCCAGGTCGGCGTCGGTGCACGCCGACGTTGACTCCAAGCTCTTGAAGATAAAAGAGAAGAACTTCACCAACCTGATAAAGGCAAACAAAGACATGGAAAGGAAGTTCTTCCGCTCTTTCTCGATGGTCCTGTGCGAGAGGCTCAGGGTCACCAACCAGAACCTCACCTTCAGCCAGGAAATAAACAGGATGATCGAGGATATGGAAGGTTGATTTTATACCGCCCTTTTAATGGCTTTTGTACACTAATTCTTATTACTGTTTCTTAAGACAAATAGAATATATGGAAATCTTTGTGCACTTAGTGACTTCGTGGTTAATAGAAAAGCCTTTTTGATGCACCTGATCAAAGAAATCGAGGCGTGCGCCTCCCGGGGCGAAGCGATCTCCCCGGACCTGGCGCTGGGGCTCTCCGTGCTCGATGAGAAGGACGCGCCCCTGCTGTTCCCCGCGGCGCGGCGGCTGCGTGTCGAGGCATCCGGAAACAGGGCGTACCTGTGCTCGATAGTGAACGCCAAGTCGGGCCGCTGCGGCGAGGACTGCCGCTTCTGCGCCCAGTCCGCCCGCTACGGGGCAGATATTAAGACGTATCCTCTGCTTTCCCTGGAAGAGATCATGTCCGCGGCCGGGGACGCGAAAAGGAACAGCGCCGGCGAATTCTCCATAGTGACCTCGGGCAAGGGAGTGTCCGACCCCGGCGAGGTCGAGCGCATGGGCGAGGCCATATCCAGGGTCCGGGACCTGGGCATGGACCCCTGCGCCTCCCCCGGGATCATCGCCCCCCAGGTTCTGGAGCAATGGAAGCAAAAGGGCCTGGTCAGGTTCCATCACAACCTGGAGAGCTCCCGGAGCTTTTTCAAAGAAGTGTGCACAACCCACGGCTACGACGAGGACGTGGAGGTGGTGAGGGCTGCAAAAGAGCTCGGGCTCAAGGTGTGCTGCGGCGGGATATTCGGCATGGGCGAGTCGTGGGAGCAGAGGGTCGAGCTGGCCCTCATGCTTCGCGAGCTGGATGTTGACTCCGTGCCCGTGAACTTCTTAAATCCCATACCCGGCACCCCCATGGCGGAGGCCGCGCCCGGCATCTCCGCGCTCGATGCCCTGAAGACCGTGGCCATGATACGGCTGCTTATACCGGGCGCGCGCGTCATTCTCTGCGGGGGAAGGGAGAAGAACCTGCGGGACCTGCAGTCTTTCGCCTTCGAGGCCGGGGCCAGCGGCCTGCTCATTGGCAACTATCTCACCACCCCGGGAAGGCCCCCCGAACAGGACCTGCAATTGATACGAGACCTCGGAATGGAGCCGGCCTCATGACCCTCCCCTGGATCGAGCAAGAGATTGCAAGGCTTTCCGGGCAAGGGCTCATGCGCGACCTTCGGCGCGTGCGCTCTCCCCAGGGGCCAATGATCGAGCTCGACGGAAAAGAGGTCGTAAACTTCTGCGCCAACGACTACCTGGGTCTGGCATCGGACCACAGACTTATCTTGGCCGCCCACGCCGCGGCCCAGAGATGGGGGAGTGGTGCGGGGGCCTCCAGGCTGATAGCCGGGGACCTCAAGGTGTTCGAGGACCTGGAAAGGGAGCTGGCCCGGCTGAAAGGGACCCGGGCCGCGCTGCTCTTCTCCTCCGGGTACATGGCCAACACCGGCCTCATACCCGCGCTCGCCGGAGAGGGCGACTCGGTCTTCTCGGACTCGCTCAACCACGCCAGCATAATAGACGGGTGCAGGCTCTCGCGCGCATCCACGTTCGTATACAGGCACAACGACCCCGCGCACCTGGAGGAGCTGCTGGCACGGGCCGGGGACTCCGGCAAAAAGCTGGTGGTCACGGAAAGCCTGTTCAGCATGGAGGGAGACTTGGCCCCTCTTCCCGAGATCATGGAGGCGGCCAAGAAGCACAAGGCCATGCTCATGATCGACGACGCGCACGCCACCGGGGTGCTGGGGGACCGCGGCAGCGGGGCCCTGGAGCACTTTGGCATCCCTGCCGCGGAGGTGGAAGTTATCATGGGCACACTGGGAAAGGCGCTCGGCAGCGCCGGCGCGTTCGTGTGCGGGACCCGCGGGCTCATCCGCTACCTGGTGAATGCGGCCCGCACCTTCGTGTTCACCACCGGGCCGTCGCCGGCAGCGGCCGGCGCGGCCATGGAGGCGACAAGAATAGTGGAGGATGAGCCCTGGCGGCGAGAGCGCGTAAAAGAGCACGCCCAAAGGATCAGGCAGACCCTTGCCGGGATGGGCCGCGAGTCCGCGTCCGACCCGGACTCGCCCATCGTGCCCGTGGTCCTGGGAGATCGCGACCGGGCCATGCAGTCCTGCGAGCACCTGCTTGCAAAAGGCGTCTTCGTGCAGGGCATCCGGCCGCCCACCGTGCCCGAGGGGACCTCCAGGCTCAGGATCACACTGTCCGCGGCCCATGAGGAATCGCATATCCAGCGGCTCTTGGCCGCGCTCCCCGGGGCGCTCGCATGAACGAGGAGAACCGCTCGGAAGACTGGCGCCGGCGCGACCGGGCCGCTCTCTGGCACCCCTTCACCCAGCACAACCTCTGGGAGTCAGAGGAATTCCCGGTGATCGTCTCCGGGGAGGGCGTATACCTTTCCGACGCGGACGGCAATTGCTACCTTGACGGGGTGTCGTCGCTGTGGCTGAACGTGCACGGCCACTCCCGGCCCGAGATCAACCGGGCCATAAAGGACCAGCTCGACAGCATCGCCCACTCGACCTTCCTGGGACAGTCGCACCCGCCCGGTATAATGCTGGCGGAGAGGCTCATCAAACTCGCGCCCGCCGGGCTCTCCCGGGTGTTCTTCTCGGACGACGGGTCCACCGCCATGGAGATAGCGCTGAAGATGGCGTACCAGTACTGGAGGCAGAAGCAGCCGGACCGCCCGGAGAGGAAGATTTTCATCACGTTTTCGAGCGCCTACCACGGCGACACCATCGGCTCGGTGAGCCTGGGAAGCATCGAGCTCTTCCACCATACCTACAGGCCGCTGCTCTTTCCCACCGCGGTCGTGCCGGCCCCTCACTGCCGGCGCTGTCCGCACCCGGATGAAAAAGACGGCTGCCGAGACGGGTCAGTATGCGCGGCCGCGCTCGACCGGGCGCTCTCAGAGAGGGCAGGCCAGGTGGCGGGAGTGGTCATGGAGCCGCTGGTGCAGGGGGCCGCGGGCATGATCGTGCACCCGCCCGGGTTACTGTCTCGAGTGAGGGAGCTGTGCCACAAGCACGGGGTGCTGCTTCTCGCCGACGAGGTGGCTACCGGCTTCGGCCGCACCGGCGAGGTGTTCGCCTGCCTGCACGAAAATGTGGCCCCGGACGTCATGTCAATAGGAAAGGGTATCTCAGGCGGGTACCTCCCCATCGCCGCCACCCTGACCACGGAAGAGGTGTTCGACGCCTTCAGGGGCGAGCACCACTCCGAGAACACCTTTTTCCACGGGCACTCCTACACCGCGAACCAGTTGGGGTGCGCCGCGGCCCTGGCCTCGCTCGACATATTCGAAAAGGATAAAACCCTGGAGAATGTGAGGAGCCGGGCCGCAGAGGCCCGCGCCTGGCTGGAGGAGACAGCAAAGCTGGACCACGTGGGCGAGGCCCGGCAGAGGGGGCTCATGATGGGCATCGAGCTGGAACAGGACCCGGAAACAAAGACCCCTTACAGCCCGGAGCTGATGATGGGCAGGAAGGCCGTACTCGAGGCCAGGAAAAAGGGACTCATAATAAGACCGCTAGGCGACACTGTCATCATCATGCCGGCGCTGTGCATAAGCGCCGATGAGCTCGGCCGGGTCATGGGCATCACTTACGAGTCCATAAAACAGGCCACGGGGTAGAGCCATCTTTACAAAGGCCAAACCAACACCGGCAGGCAGTATCCGTATTCCTGAAACCCAGCTTCTTATTAACAAGGGACCGGCCCACCCGGTGCTTTGCAACCGGTTGAAATTGTTCTAAGGTTAATGGGAAAGCCGTGATTGTTTAAAGGAGCTGATTGTAACCCAATCAGGCTCGATGAGATCAACGGCCTCTTCTTGTTCATTATGACTATGCGCGAAATAAGAGGCCGTTCTGGAAAAGAGTGATTATGAAAGGAGGGCCTGCCATGAGAAAACGTATGGGAAGAAAAGCTCTGTTCATATTCCCCGCACTTGTCCTTGCCTCTGTTTTCGGGGCGGCTGCCCGGGGCGGCCCTGAAGCGGAGGAGCCGGAGGTGAGCGGCGCCGGCAGGAAGCTGGTGTTCCCGGCGCTTGTGTGGACCAGGCCGCTCCCGGAGGAGATCACCTGTGTTGACATGGCGGAGAAGACCGGGCAGGTGGTGGCTTCCACCAGCCACAAGGTCTATTCATTCTCGACAGGCCCGGGCGCTGACTGGACCTTCGGCGGCGGCAAGGGGATCAAGCATATTGACGACCTTGCCATCAACCGGCAGGGCACCCGCATCATGTTCCAGTCGGACACCAAGAAGAAGCGGGCCACCCAGAGCATGGACCTCACAATCCACATGCTTGACAAGGAAGGCAACGAGCTCTGGAAGAAGAAAAACCCATACCGCTACCAGGACGCGGTGCTGAGCCCCTCTGGAAAGTACATAGTCATAGGCGAGCTCATGGCCGCGTCCACCAAGCTGTTCGACGACAACCTGAACCTCTTGTGGACCAAGCCCGTCCAGTTCTGGTACGTGGCCTTCGACCCCGGGGAGCGCTTCCTGTTCGACGGCGAGGGGGGGATACTCTATACCCTTCCGGATGGAAAGAGTGCCTGGGACTTCGGCAGGTACACCCGCATACTATCGGTCTCGGACGACGCCGAGTACGTGATGACCTCGTACTACCGGGCCCCCGGGTCCTCGGAGCGCATGTTTCTCATGGCAAGGAAGGCGCTCAAGAAGATCGAGCTCTCGGGGAAGGGAGGGTGCGTGTCACCGGACGGGGCCTACATGGCATACGTGAGCTCGGACAACAAGCTCCTGGTCTACCGCACCAAGGAGGTCCTCACCTCGGGGGTCAAGGACCTGCCCCCCCTGTTCGAGGCAAAGATGATAAAGCCCTGGGCAATGAACCTGGCCCGGGACAACAGGACCCTGTTCGTCATGGGCAAGGACTCTTCCATTACATCGGCCATGATGTTGGTGGACCTCGAGAAGATGAAGAAGGCATGGGAAAAGCCCGTGGCCAACAGCCTGAGGACGGCGCTTACCACCGAGGACAACCGCGAGGTGCTTGTAAAGTACGGTCCCAAGATGCTGAAGATGTATAAGAGCTACTAGGGAAGGTTTGAGGCGTGAGGTGTGAGGGATTAAACGCCCGGACGCCAACGGCGCCAAGGTTTAATAGCCAATAATACTTTTATGTAATAATACATGAAGCTCATCTTCCTTGGCGACCTCTACTTCACCGGCATGGGCCTGTCCGCGCCGTAGAGGTTTAGTAACTCGCGCGCTCTTTTCAGTTGCTGGTCCACCTGCTCGCTGAGCTTGGGGTCGTATTCCTCCAGGCCAGTGAGTGCCCGGTCCCTTCTTTTCATCTCCATTACGAGGTAGTTGATCGAGCCGCTGAGCGCGGGCAGGGGGCTTCCGGGAGAGATGTCTTTACTCGCATCTTTCAGCCACTCCTTGCGCACCTTTAGCATGGTATTCCATGTCCTCGCCTTGGACTGGTACTTGCTCTTCTTCTCTATAAACTTGCCCTCGTCAACCTCTTTCAGCTCCATGAGCTTCTCGTAGTTCATGCGCACCTGGTTGCGGATGTTCAACACGAACCTGTATATCTTCTCGAAGTCCTGCTTGGTGAGCTTCTTGGCCCCCTCCTCCGGGGCGGGCTTCCTGGGCGCGGGCTTCACCGTCCGCTCTTCAATGGGAGAGTATATGTCGTCGCAGCGAAAAAGCAGGGAAAGAAAAACCACCAACCCCGCGGCTACAATAGCACTATACGGTTTCATGTGTACCCCCGTATCCATCAGTAGTCAACCCTTACCAGGTAGAGCCCGCAGGAGGGCGCGGTAATGCCCGCCTCCCTCCTGTCCCCGGACTCCAGTATCCTTTCCACGTCCTCCGGCGCCCTCTTGTGTGAGCCCACCTCTGAGAGGGTCCCCACTATTATCCTGGCCATGTTCTTCAAGAACCCCGAGCTCACCAGCTCCACGTTCACCAGCCCCTCGTGGTCACGGAACACTTCGATCCTCTTCATCCGCCGCACCGTGGTCCTGGCCTCGCACGAAGACGAGCGGAAGGCCGCAAAGTCATTCTCGCCAACCAGGCGCCGGGCCCCCTCCCGCATGGCCAGAACGTCAAGGGGCCGGTCAAAAAACCATGCCCGGTCCCGCAGGAGCGCGCTCCTTTCTCCCCGGTCCTTTACCAGGTACCTGTACACCTTGCCCCTGGCGTCGCTTCTTGCGTTGAACTTCTGATGCGCCTGCTCGGCATCAAGCACAGCCACGTCCTCCGGCAGCAGCGCGTTCAATGCCCGCTTGAAAACCTCTGCCGGGTGCGGGCTCGAGGTCTTCAGGCTCACCACCTGCCCCAGCGCGTGCACGCCCGAGTCGGTGCGGCCCGCGGCCACCGTCCGTATGCGCTCGCCCGTGAACCTCGAAAGCGCATCCTCGAGCTCGGCCTGCACCGTGCGCTGTCCAGGCTGCACCTGCCACCCGTGAAAGTCCCGGCCGTCGTACTCCAGCAAGAGCTTTATCACCTTCACCGGTCAGCGACCCGAGGTCTCCAGCCTTACGCCCACGCTTATGAGCGATCCGGAGAACAAAAGACCTTCATCCTCCTCGCCCACCACTGTCTCCTCGTAACCGATCGTAAGGTACGAGTTCTCCACGCCAAAGGTCTGCTTGATCTTGTGGGCCGCGCCCGGGTCGGCCGGGTCAAGCAGTATCCCTATGTCAGCGCCCCAGTGATGCCCGGTCTTGTCGCCCACCACGTTGTCCTTGAACTCGTTTGTCTCCTCGAAGTACCACCAGTCAACCCCGGCCCATACCCTGGGCACTAAAAGCTGGTCCTCCAGGAAGTTAAACTCGTAGCTCAAGCTGGCCTGCAAGGGGTACACGTAGAGCTTCATGTCCTCGCCGGAGTCCTCGCCGGTGATGGCGCCGATGGCAGGCCCCACCTCGTGAAGCGCGCCGCCCCGGAACTCGATGGAAAGGTTCTTCACCGGGAACCAGCCCCACCCCAGCCTGATAAGGGGGATGTGCTTCTCGTGGAACGCCTCCTGGAAGGCCTCCTGCTCGAACACTATCTCGGAGTAGGAAGCGCCCAGGCTGTAGCTCTGCGACTCCACCCAATCGTCCACGCGCTTCTTCAGGCCCGGGCCTTCATTCTTTTGCGAAGCGCGCTCCTGCTGCGCCCATGCGGTCCCGAATAAAAGGGACAGCAGGAGGGCCGGGACAAGGGCTGCTGCGGCCGGCTTCATGGCCTGCGCCTCCAAAAGCGAGAGCCCAGCACCAAAAACGCAGGCACGAGCAGCCAGGCCAGGCCGCGCGGGTCCCCTCTCCCGGACCCGGAAACAGAGCAGTCCACGCCCCCTTCCTCGCCCACCAGGTCGGTCAGAGTGCTTATAGGCTGGGGCACCGCGCTCTCAGGGCCGCTCACCGAGCTCTTGTCACCTTCATCATAGGTGATCACCCAGAAGTAATACTCGACCCCGTTCTCCAGGCCCTTGATGGTCTTCTCGATCTTCTCTCCGGCTGACGGCCCGCTGATGCTTATTGACGGGTAAGCGGTGGACCCGCACACAGAGGTTATGTCGGAAGGCTCTGACGTGCCGTAGCAGATCTCGAACCGGTCCAGGTCGCACAGGTCCATGGCAGTGAAGCTCACCCTGATGCGCTGGTGCCCGCTTGAAAGGTCGAAGGACTGCTCGGGAGGAGGGATCAGGTTCACGTAAATGGAGACCGCGTTCCTGCCGGTGCGGTCTTCTTCGTCCGTCACCAGGACCGTAATAATGTTGGTGCACTCGTCGAGGTCCGAGGCGAAGATAAAGGGGTCAGCAAGGGTGTCGCCGGCCGACATGTCCCCCTCGGCCAGCACGTCAACCCACTCGCCAAAGGAGGCATCGTTCACTACCTTGTAAGTAAAATCCCCCGAGGCTGGCGGGTCCACTTTAAAAGTCACCGACACGGTTTCACCGCTCTGCTCGGTCACCTGGCTGTCGTTGTTCACGCTGAGGCCGGACACTTTCGGGTTTGCGGTGAGCGGGTATATCTTGTCGGACGAGCCGCCGGCGTAAACGTAGCCGTCCCCGCCGCTGGAAGCAGCCAATGACTCGAGATCTTCTCCAATGCCAATATCAAAAGAGCTGCCCGTGAATCCGAGAGACGACCGCTCAACCTTGTTTATGGTCGCGGTGTCCCCGTGTGCGTGGAACACCATGTCGCCGCCCCCGGCAACGTCCGCCAGCAACGCCATGTCCGAGACCACCGTTGATCCTATGGTCGTACCCACCAGGCTTGTTTGCGGATATTGGGGATCCAGGATGGGAGCAAGCAGCCACAGCTCAGGTGCACTTGTGTTCATGGTCAGTAGGTAGTTGTCTTCAATAGGATCAGCGGCCAGGCCGGAGAAAGGGATGGTTCCAAGATCAACCTCTGAATATACCGGGTCGAACACGTCGCAATAGACCTGTGAAAGGTCAGTGCAGGATATGACCCTCAATTGATACCGACTGCTTTGCAAGAAAAGCTCGTACCCGTAGCTTGCCCCAGAGACAACGCTCAAGGGCTTGTAAGTCGTTGACCATTGAGTGATGCTCTCCACCTGGTCCTCACCCGTGTGCCTTGCCCAGTACAGCTTGTCCGCGGTTGCCATGAGCAGGAATGTTGCGGTGCTGCCTGGGTTTGTGGAGGGTATGGCTGCGATGTCGAAGATGTCCGTGGAATTGTCCCCTGTTATGTCCGGGTATTTTACATCCAGCGAGGGTGGACTCTCTCCCGGCAGCGTCCCGTAAAGCGGCTCCAGGAACACAATGCCCACGAACCCTGTGTCCGTGCCCACGTAGGCGAACCGTCCGTCCGGTGACACGGCCACGCTCGAGGGGGCGCCTTCCGCGATGTCCACGCTGGTGAACGCCTGGAAGTTCCACGAGTCCACCACCTGGAGCTTGTCCCCTGCCCTGTCCACTGCAAGCACGAACCGGTCGTCAGGGGTGACAGCCATGTCCGAAGCGCCGCTACCCGCGGTTATACCGTCCAGTGCCCTGAAGTCGGACTGCGCATGCGCCCGCTCTGAAGCCAAGGCAAAGAGGGCCATGAAAGCAAGGGCCGCGAGGCATGTAAGTCTGTTCATTAAACCTTCCGCCTTCTATGGTTTGCAGTGATCAACTCTTTGATGGATTATAACCCGGCCAGGTTCCATAATAAAGACCAGGCTGTTTGACGCAACCTGTCTGCGTGCGGACACGCACAGGCGGGCGCCGCAAAGACGCAACGGGCATCATGGTATCGCACATAGCTTTGCTATGTGCGCGAGCGAAGCGAGCATGATGCATAGCACGGCCCGGTTAATTATCCATCCCATGCAATCCGTTATATTCATCCTGCGCCTCCCGCGTAGCCGGCCTTTGGCTTTCGGCGCCCACATAGAAAATAGCTATGTGGGCTACCCTCTAAAGATGACAGGCACATCAAAAAAACCCAGAACCCGGAACCCGGAACTCGAAACCCCGAACGCAAAATTCATTTGTACTTCTTCATCTCGCGCTCCATCTCCCTTTCCTGTGTCTTTCTCTTCAAGGTCTCCCTGCGGTCGTAGAGCTTCTTTCCCTTGACCAGTGCGATCTCGATCTTTGCCTTGCCGGCGCGGTTGAAGTAGAGCCTTGCCGGCACGATGGTAAGGCCCCGCTCGGCGACTTTCGAGTGGAGCCTTACAAGCTCGCGCTTTTTGAGCAAGAGCTTCCTGGGCCGCTCGGGCTCGTGGTTCGCGTGGGTGCCGTGCGGATAGGGCGAGATATGCATGTTCATGAGAAAGATCTCGTCCCCCTGGAAGCGGCAAAAGCTGTCCTTCAGGTCGGCGCGGCCTTCTCTCAGGGACTTTACCTCGGTGCCGAGGAGCTCCATGCCGGCCTCGCACTTCTCCATGACCTCGTACTTGTAATACAGGTCCTTGGCGCGCGTTACGACCTTTTCGTATTCCTGTTTCTTGTCTTTTTCCATGGTACTCAGCCCGAGTCGCTCTGACCTGCAATGACCTCGACCACCTCGGCCTCTTGCTCCGCGGCCTCCCTCCTCTTGTTCACCCAAACGGACAGCGCCGCGATCGAGGCCGCCAGGCCCAGCAGCCCGCAGAGCATGGCCAGGATGTCCCCTTTGGAGATCAGCGGGCCCACGAACCTGCCGCCGATCCTCATGAGGAAGTCGGCCACCGGCCCGGTCCCGCCCAGGACCCTGCCGGCCACTGCGCCGGCTGTCACCCCGGCAAGCGGCGCCGCGTAGAAAAGCCCCTTCATGCCCTCGCCCACCACCTCGGGCATGCGCACCCGCACCCGGTCGCCCGCGGCCGCGCCAGCATCGTTGTTCGCCTCGACCGTACCCGGCTCCCGCCCGTCATCCAGCCTGGTCACGGCCCGGTCGCCGCGGAGCTCTTCAATTGTCCCGGTCCTCTCCATCTCCGTCGTCCCCCGTTCCCGTCTCCATACTCATTGGCATAGAAAGCACGCGTCTCCTTATCACCTCCAGCACGGCCTCGGCGGTGAGCTCGCGAACGAACTCCCGGTCCGGCCGGGCGAAGTTGAACCTTCTCTCCCACTCTCCGTCTTTATCCGCCAGGGCCACGTGCACCGTGCCCACCGGCTTGTCCGCGGTCCCGCCGGTTGGCCCTGCGATGCCGGTGACCGCGACCGCGAGGTCAGCGCGCGACCTTTTGAGCGCGCCCCTGGCCATGGCCAGCGCGGTCTCGGAGCTCACCGCGCCGTGCTTTTCTATAACCTTTGGGTCCACGCCCAGGGCCTCGATCTTGGCGGCGTTGGAGTAGGCCACGAACCCGCGTTCGAGCACGGCCGAGCTGCCGGGCACGTCAGTGAGGCGCTTGCTCAAAAGCCCGCCGGTGCAGGACTCGGCCACGCACAGCTTCCGGCCCTTCTCCCGCATGGAGTCCAGCACCACCTCCTCCAGGCCCTTCCCCTCCTCGGAGTACACCGCGCTGCCCACGCGGGACCGTATCTGCTCCGCGGGCCCCTGCAAGAGCCGCCGGGCCTCCTCCCCGCTCCCGGCGCATGCCAGGAGCTTAAGGTGTATCTCCGGGAACACGGCCCGGTAGGCGAGGCGGACACCTTCAGGGAGCTGTATACCTGAAAGCTCCTGGTCGAGCTGGGACTCGGTCATGCCGAAGGTGCAAAACACGTGCTGGGCGAACGCCGCGCCGCGGGAGAGCGATGCCAGGTCCGGCATCACGTACTCCTCCATCATGGCCCGGCACTCGCGCGGCACGCCGGGCAGGAAGTAATAGGTCGCGCCCGCTGCCGATGCCGCGAAGCCGGGCGCGGTGCC
>CAZYTX010000010.1:0-85679 GCA_964650485.1 uncultured bacterium
ACTGCATGTCGTGGTCGCGCAGGCCGTTGTCCGCCCGGCGCTTCTGGGAGCGGATAAAATGCTGGAACTTCATGGGGTCACGGAGGAAGAATATCGGCGTGTTATTCCCTACCATGTCGTAGTTGCCCTCGCTGGTATAGAACTTCAGCGCGAACCCGCGCGGGTCGCGCCAGGTGTCCGGGCTGCCGCGCTCGCCGGCCACGGTGGAGAAACGGATTAAGATGTCCGTCTTGGCGCCCGGCTGGAACACCGCAGCCTTGGTGTAGGAGCTGACATCCTGGGTCACCTCGAAGTGTCCGAAGGCCCCGGCGCCCTTGGCGTGGGGCTGGCGCTCCGGAATCCGCTCCCGGTTGAAGTTGGCCATCTGCTCGATGAGATAGTGGTCCTGCAACAGGATGGGGCCGTCAGCCCCCACGGTGAGCGAAAATTCGTCACTGGCCACGGGTCTCCCGGCATCGGTGGTGGTGGGTTTGCGGTCATGGTTTTTCATTGTAATGCCTCCTTTTCTCATTCTCTTGCTCTGCACAAAGAAATCATGCTACCCGAAGGTCACCTTGTCAATGAGCGGCTATGCCTTTTTCCCTCGATCTCTTTCACCACGGTATGGGCTGCCTGTCCTTGAAGAAGCCGCCGGTGGGTCCGTCATCAGGCAGGGTGGCAAGCCAGACGATGGTGTCCGCGCCCTCCTCGGGAGACCTGGCCGCGGCGCTGCCTCCCATGCGGGTGCGCACCCAGCCCGGAGACGCCGAGTTCACCTTTACGTTGTCCCCGGCCTCGGAAGCCAGCACCCGGGTGACCGCGTTTATGGCGGCCTTGGATATGCGGTAGCCGGGTGAGCCGCCGCCCATGTCCGAAAGCTGGCCCATGCCGCTGGAGACGTTCACTACACGGCCGTAGCCGAGCTTCTTCATCAGCGGCATGAGCGCGGCCGATAGCAGCAGCGGCCCGTACACGTTTGTCTCCATGCTCCCTCGTATTGCTTCCAGCTCGGGACTCGTCCCGCTGGAGGCCCCGAAAAGACCGCCCCCGTCCAGGAACACGCCCGCGTTGTTCACCAGCACGTCCGCGCGTCCAAGCTCCTTCTCGATCCACTTTGCAAATGCCTCGATGTCCGCGGGGTCGGCCACGTCGAGCTTTTTGAACACCACGTCGAGACCTTCCCGATTGAGCTCCTCCGCTGCTTTGCTCCCCTTTTCCTCGTCCCGGGCGGTGAGCACCACCTTGAGGCCCTGCTGTGAAAGCGCCTTTGCCACGGCGTAGCCTATTCCCCGGTTGGCCCCGGTGACCACCGCCACCCTCTTTTCTTTATCGGCCATGTTGATTAACCCTTCAAATAAATTGTAAGCACCGCCCGGTCGGGGGCAACTAGCCCGCAGCCCTCTTGGACAAGGGCACGAACTCCCTGGGGTACTGCCCGGCGAATACCGATCGGGGCCTCATCAGCCTGTTGTCCGAGAGCTGCTCCAGCACGTGCGCGGTCCATCCCGCATTGCCCTGGCCTCGATCTCGTTAATCTCCCTGCCCAGGAACATGCGGAGGAAGTTCTCGGGCACGCCCTGGTCCGGGTCCGGCTTTAATGGCTTGTCCCCTTGCACTGCCCGGTAATAGGCCGCCACAATAGCCGGGACCCCGGCCACCAGGGACGCCGCCTTGTCCTTGTTCGCATCGTAGTTGTCGCTCTTGTCCACCGGGTCGTACATGGCAAGGTCGGACACCGCGGAGCGGAGCACCACCATGGGGTGGGTGTTCTCCGGGACCCTCTTGAACCACTCCAGCATGGGGGCTGGAAGCTCCATCCTCGATGCCAGGTCCTTTCTCAAAGTCTCGAGCTCCGATTCCACGGGTAGCCGGAGGTTCCACAGCAGGAACACCACTTCCTCGTAGGTGGCCTTCTCAGCCAGGTCGTCTATGTCATAGCCCGCGTAATAGAGCTTGCCGTTGGTTCCGTCCACCAGCCCTATCCTGGTCTCCGCGGCGATGACGCCCTCCAGGCCCCGCACCGGTTGCTTCTTCTCCTGTCCAGCCACGTCTCTCTCCTGCGGTATTTAAATGCAAACATCATAAGTGTATGCATCAAACAGGAGCGGGCAATCCCTGGGAGGGTTTTTAAGGGGTCTTCATTCGTGCGGCTCGGTCTCGCGTCCCGGGTCCAGCAGCCGGTCGAGCTCGTCCTCTGGCAGGACCTTCCGCTCCAGCGCCGCCTGCCTCACGGTCTTGCCCTGTTTGTAGGCGAGCTTTGCTATCTCGGCTGCCCGGTCGTATCCGATCACCGGGGCCAGCGAGGTGGCCAGGGACAGGGATTGCTGGTTCATCTCTTCGATCCTTTTTGTGTTGGCTTTGAGTCCTTTTACGAGCTTTTGCGCAAAGATCGCAGACGCGTTCGCAATGAGTGTTATCTGCTCGAGCAGGTTGCGGGAGATCAGCGGCATCATAACGTTCAGCTCGAAGTTGCCGTAGAGCCCGCCCAGGGTGATGGCCGCGTCGTTTCCGATTGCCTGTGCGCAGGCCATGATGAGCGACTCCGCGATCACCGGGTTGACCTTGCCCGGCATGATGGACGAGCCCGGCTGCACCGCGGGTATCTCGAGCTCGCAAAGCCCCAGCCTGGGACCCGAGCCCAGGAAGCGCACGTCGTTGGCTATCTTCATGAGCCCCGCGGCCACGGTCTTCATGGCCCCGCTCATGGCCACCGCGGCGTCCCTTGCCCCCTGTGCCTCGAAGTGGTTCTGGGCCTCGATAAGATCAAGCCCGGTGAGCTCGGAGAGCTTCTCAGCCATCCTCCTTCCGAACTCCGGGTGCGTGTTTATGCCCGTGCCCACCGCGGTGCCCCCGATGGGCAGCTCGCGCACGTGGGCGCAGGCGCCCTTTACATGGGCCATGCCGTGGCTTACCTGGGAGGCATACCCGGAGAACTCCTGGCCCAGCCTGATGGGTGTGGCATCCTGGAGGTGAGTCCTCCCGGTCTTAACTATGGGGTCGAACTCCCGGGCCTTGCTCTCGATCTCGGACTGAAGCCCCTGCAGGGCCGGCAGTAGCTTGTTTTCGATCAGCGAGAGCGCTGCCAGGTGAATGGCGGCGGGGAACACGTCGTTGGATGACTGGCCCATGTTCACGTGGTCGTTGGGGTGCACCGGGGTCTTGGACCCGGGCTCGCCCCCCATAATCTGTATGGCCCGGTTGGATATGACCTCGTTTGCGTTCATGTTGCTGGAGGTGCCGGAGCCGGTCTGGAACACGTCCACCGGGAAATGCTCGTCCAGCCTGCCCTCAACCACCTCCCGGGATGCCTGCATGATCGCGTCGGCTATGTCCTTTTCCAGCCTCCCCAGCTCCAGGTTCACCTCTGCCGCGGCCAGCTTTACAAGGCCGAGCGCACGGATCATGTCCCTGCCGATGGTGCACCCTGATACCGGGAAGTTCGCGAGAGCCCTGGCTGCCTGGGCCCCGTAGAGCATGTCAGCGGGCACCTTCATCTCGCCGAGAGAGTCTCGTTCAATGCGATGGTCCATGGTCCCCTCCTCCTTGCTTTTAACGCCCCTCTTATCAGCGCGGCTTTGCAGGCCGGGGCGCTGCAAGATAATATTTGACTGTTATGGTTTCTTCCTCTTGCCGGAGATTCAAGCATAGCCCGGCTTTTAATAAAAGGGAAGCGGTTTTTGTGCTGGCCGTCGTGATCGTGTCCCTGGCTGCGAGACTCGTCTACCTCTTCGAGTACATGGACCACCAGCTCTTCTCCTACCTCTTCCTGGACCCGCTCTGGCACCACCAGTGGGCAAAAAGCATCGCCGCGGGTGATGCTTTTGACAAGGTGTTCTTCCGCGCTCCCCTCTACCCCTGGCTCCTGGGGCTTTTGTACTGGCTCTCCGGGGCGAGCACGGTCGCGGCAAGGGCAATCCAGTTCCTGCTGGGCACAATGAGCGCGGCGCTTGTATACCTGCTTGGAAGGAGACTGCTCACTAGCGGACCGGCGGCTTTTATCTGCGGGCTCTGCTTCGCGCTCTACGGGCCCATGATCTTTTTCGAGGGCGAGCTGTTGATGCCCGCGCTGATCGTGTTCCTGGACCTTTCCGGGCTCGTGCTCCTGTTCGCCGCCGTGGAGAGACGCGGCCCTTGTCTCTTTGCCGCCTGCGGACTGGTCCTCGGGCTCTCGGCAATAGCCAGGCCCAACGTGCTGCTCCCTGCCGCTGGAATTGGCGTATGGCTTTTTCTCTCCGGCAATAAGGAGACGTATTGGAAAAGATTTTGCGTAAGGGCGCTGCCTTTTATCGCCGCGCTCATGGTCCCGCCCCTCGCGGTCACCGCGCGCAACTGCCTTTCCGGGGACTGCGTGTTCATCGCCTCCCAGGGAGGGGTGAACTTCTACATCGGCAACAACCCCTCCGCTGACGGCAAGACCGCGGTGGCCCCCGGCATGCAGACCGGAGCCGGCGAGTCTTACGTTGACAGCGTGTGGCTCTCGAGCGTGTCCGAGGCCGAGCGAATGGCCGGGAAAGAGCTCGGCCCCGCAGAGGTGTCCGCCTTCTGGTACAGGGAAGCGCTTGCATGGATCGCGCATGAGCCGGGGGCGGCCGCGGCCCTCTACCTGAAGAAGCTCTACTACCTGGTGAACGGCTTCGAGACACCGTCCAACAACGTGCCCTACTTCGCCCGCACCTACAGCACGGCGATGGCCGCGCTCGTGCGCGAGGCGCGGGTGGCCTTCCCCGCCGGCCTTCTTATACCGCTTGGTATCGCAGGCATGGTCATGGCCTGGCCCTCTCGAAAGACCTGGGCCCCCCTCTACCTCTTCACGCTCCTCTACGCGTCCACCATCGTCATGTTCTTTGTAACATCAAGGTACAGGATGCCCCTGGTCGGGCCCCTGATACTGTTCGCCGTCTGCGGGTTGCGGTCCGCGGCCGCATCGGTGTCCGGCAAAGGATGGAAGCGCGCCGGGGCTTACGCGCTAATCCTGGTGGCCCTTTTGATCGTATCCAACTCGCGGGCCCTGGGGGTGCGGCAAGTGGACCGGACCGCGCCCCTGTCCAACCTTGGCAACTACTATCTGGAGAAGGGGGAGCTTGAAAAGGCCGCGGGCTACTACGGGCGGGTGCTGGAGGCCCAGCCCGGCGATTACATGGCGCTCGCGAACCTGGGGGCCATAGCTTTCCACCAGGGGGAATTCCGGGCCGCTGAGAGGCTCTACCGGCGCTCGCTTGAGATCAACCCGGTCCAGCCGGCCCTGCACCTGAACCTGGGGCTTTTGCTGGAGAGGCGAGGGGAGCTCGAGGCCGCCCGGCGCCGATACGATTCCGCATTGCAGCTTTATCCTTCTTATGAGCGGGCAGAAGAGGGCCTTAAGAGGGTGGATGGCATGCTGGAGAAAGCGGAGGGCCGAGGGGCTCGTTGATCCTCGCGGAGTTTTTATTGGAAAGCAAGTAAATGGAGATGATCCCGTACATCATACTGGCGCTGGTGCTTTGCTTTACCCACCTGGTCCAGGGGGTGACCGGTTTCGGGGCCCTGGTGCTTGCGCTGCCGGTGCTCACCTTCTTCTTCCCGCTAAAGACCCTGATCCCGGCCCTGGTGGCGGTGAACCTTTTGCAGGTGGGCTGGTTCGCACTCACCCAGCGCTCGCACATAATCGCCGATCATGCGAAGTCCATCGTGCTGCTGTCTCTTTTGGGACTCCCCTTCGGGTTCGCGGTGTACTCGTACCTGCCGTCGGATGATCTCAAGCTCCTCCTTGGAGGGGTGGTGACCGCGGTCGCGGCGTGGAACCTATTGGGACTGCGGCTCCCGTGGCAGGCGCCCGACCGCTGGTTCCACGCGCTGAACTTCGCCGCCGGGGTGGTGCAGGGGGCCCTGGCCACCGGCGGCCCCCTGATGGTGATCTACGCGGCGAGGATGATAAAGGACAAGTCCGCCTTCCGGGCCACCCTCTCGCTGGTGTGGCTGGTCCTGAACACGGTGCTGTGCCTATCCTATACAGTATCGAACCGGTGGTCCGCGGACATGGCGCCGATCACGGGGATCGCGGTGCCCACCATGGTCTTCGGCACCGTCCTGGGAATGAAGCTGCACGACCTGATACCGGAGCGGCCCTTCCGGGCACTGGTGTTCGCCCTGTTGCTCGTCTCCGGCCTGCTGCTGCTCCGGCCTCTTTTCTCCGGGGGGTGAAACACCCTCACTCGTGCGCCCCGATACGGTAAAATCATAAAACGCCAAGGCGCCGAGGGAAGATGAGGCTCCAGGCATAATTCAAAGGGTAGCCCACACGGCTGTTTGGGCTACCCTCTACAAGAGCTTTAAGAATCAAGCCGGGATTTTATCAGGGCCCTGGATTTCATTCAACAGCTCGTGCACTGCCGGGAACAACTGTGAGGGGCTCTGGGCGCTTCCCCTCTTTATTAGCTGGTTGTCCGGGGTGACCCTGTACTTGTCGGGGTTTTGCATGGCAAGGGAAATAACGTGCTCCACGTTGACCCTGGTACTGGGCGCCAAGGTCAGGGTGAACTCCTGGCCGGAAAAAGATATCTCCCTGGCGCCGAGGGCCCGCAGCCTGGACTTTATCCTCGCCACTTCGAGGAGGTTAAAGGCGCTCTCCGGCGGCTGCCCGTAGCGGTCTATGAGCTCGTCTTGCAAGGAGTCTATCTCGCGGCTTGCCGACGCCTTTGACAACCGCTTGTACCATGAGAGGCGCTGTTTCTGGTCCGGCATGTAGTCCTCGGAAAGGTATGCCGGCACCGGGAGCTTTATCTCCGGCTCGACCTCGGCCGGGGCCGGCTCTCCGCGGAGCCGGTTGATCTCGTTTTCCAGCAGCCCCATGTAGAGCTCCAGGCCTATCCTGGACATGTGTCCCGACTGCTCCGCGCCCAGCATGTTTCCCGCGCCCCTGATCTCCAGGTCGTGAGCAGCCACCTTGAAGCCGCTGCCCAGCTCGGTGAACTCCTTTAGCACCTTGAGCCTCTGCGCCGCCTGCCTGGTGATCAGGCCCTTTCCAGGAACCATCAGGAAGCAGTAGCCCCTCTGCCTGCTCCTGCCTATCCTGCCGCGGAGCTGGTATAGCTGCGCCAGTCCGAACCGGTCCGCCCGGTCCACTATCATGGTGTTGACCGCGGGGATATCCAGGCCCGACTCGATAATGGCCGAGCACACCAGCACGTCGAAACGCCCCTGGATGAAAAGTCTCATCACCTCTTCAAGCTCCTTCTCCGGCATGCGGCCGTGGGCCACGGCCACCTTTGCGCCGGGGGCGACCCGTTTTACCCGGTCCGCGGCGCTCTCGATGGTCTGCACCCTGTTGTGCACGTAGAACGCCTGCCCCCCGCGCCTGAGCTCTCTCTCCAGGGCCTGCTTAATAATGCGGTCGTCCGAGGGCGCAAGCTCGGTGTGCACCTCCAGTCGGTCCGGCGGAGGGGTGTCTATAATGGAGAGGTCCCGGATGCCGGATAAAGACATGTAAAGGGTGCGGGGTATGGGGGTCGCGGTCAGGGTGAGGGTGTCCACCGTTGCCCTGAGCTCGCGCAGCCGCTCCTTGTGCCGCACCCCGAACCTGTGCTCCTCGTCTATGACCAGCAGACCCAGGTCCCGGAACTTAACGTCCTTGGAAAGCAGCCTGTGGGTGCCGATAACAATGTCCACGGCGCCCTCCCCGATACCGGCGACGACCTTTTTCTGCCGGTGCTGGGAAAGGAACCTGGAGAGCACCCTCACCTCCAGAGGGTACTTATCGAGTCTTTTTACAAAGGTCTGGAAATGCTGCTCAGCCAGGATGGTGGTGGGCACCAGCATTGCCACCTGCCTGCCGGACATGGCGCAAAGGAAAGCGGCGCGCAGGGCCACCTCGGTCTTGCCGTAGCCCACGTCGCCGCACACCACCCGGTCCATGGGCTTCTCATCGGTCATGTCCTCGATCACTTCGTCAATGGCCTGGAGCTGGTCCGGGGTCTCCTCGAACTCGAAGCTCTCCTCGAACTCGCGGAACGTGGAGTCGGGCGGGGGGAAAGCAGTGCCCGGGTGCACCTTCCGAGCAGCGTAGATCCTTATGAGCTTCTGTGCGAACTCCCGTATGGAGTGCTTGACCCTGGTCTTTAGCCTTTCCCAGGCAGTGCCCCCGAGGGTGTCCAGCGGGGGCGACTCGTCCGTGGGACCCCGGTACTTTGAAATCTGGTTGATGCTCTGCACCGGCACGTAAAGGCTTGAGCCGGCCGCGTACTCGATCTTGGCGGCGTCCATCCGCAGGGTCGGCCTTCCCCTGTGGCTCATGAAGTCCCAATCACCGGGCCACTGTATGTCCAGGGAATGAAGGCCCTGGTAAATTCCCACCCCGTGGTCCACGTGCACCACGTGGTCCCCTTCGGAGAGGTCGGAGAGGTCGCCTATGAAAGACTCGACCGGCCGCTTCCTGCGGCGTGGCCGGATCTTGTCTCCGAACACCTCGGCCTCGCCTATCACCGCGAGCCTTGATGCGGGGTCGTAGAAGCCTCGCTGCAGCTCTCCCGCTGTTATACAAGCCTGCATGTGGGAGAGGAGCGCCCCTTCCGGGTCCTCGCACACGGGCATCTCTATCCCGTGGCCCTGGAGCAGTTCGCGCAGGTGCACGGCCTTGCCCGGCGCCGGGCTCACCACCATTGTCTTCATCCCGGTGCTCTGGAACTCGCGCAGTGCGGAGAGGAAGGGGCCAAGCGGCTCGGGGTCCTCTGGCCGGGCTTTCAGCGAGGAGAGCTCGTATGCCACCCCCGGCAGCTCTACCTGGGGGGGCTGCGCCGCGGGCGCGCCGCATTCCCGCTCGTCCCCTCCCTCGTTCCCGGAAGCCTCGTACTGCTCGGGGCCCGCGGCCGCGAGTGCGGGCACGGACAACAGCTCCTGTGCCTTGCTACGGGGTATAAAGTGAGAGCGCGCCTCCAGAAAGAAGCCTCCGCTGTCGAGCTCGCGCCCGCGCTCATCCTCGTGCTCCGCCATGCTCCGCTCGAACGCCTGCTGGCAGAGGAAAGGCTCCTGGTATATCACCACCCAGTTTTTGTCTAGAAAGTCGAGCGCGCAGTGAGACTCTTTATAAAAAGCCGGGAGGAAGGACTCGATCCCTGAGAAGTGCTCCATCCTCTCAATCCTGGAAAATAATTCGCCCGCGTCCCGCCTGAAGTCTTCGCCCGCGGTCGAGGGAGGCCTCTGCTCTTTTAGCAGTCGGGCCGCTTCCCGCACCACCCCGGAGGCTCTTTCAGCGGTCTCGCGGGTGACGATGACCTCTTTGA
The DNA here is from genome assembly GCA_964650485.1 of uncultured bacterium. Classification (GTDB taxonomy): domain Bacteria; phylum RBG-13-61-14; class RBG-13-61-14; order RBG-13-61-14; family DATKZS01; genus CAZYTX01. Next base: position 9,234 of record CAZYTX010000010.1, read on the forward strand.
GCGGAGGTATGAGAGCCTGCTGGAGTACACGGGTGGATTTCTGAGTGCCTGGGTCAAAGCCGCGGATGGACTCGACCTCGTCCTCCCACAGCTCGACCCTTATGGGCTCAAAGCTCCCGGGCGCGAACACGTCCACGATCCCGCCCCGGAGGGAGAAGTCCCCCGGCTCCATTACCGCGGGGGATGCGGTGTAGCCCGACCCGATCATAACCCGTATGAGCTCGTCCCTCTCAATTTGCATCCCCGTGCTCAACTGCACCATGTTGTCCATGAGCATTGCAGGTGGCAGGGTGTTCATGAGAGCGGACTGGATGGATGCCGAAACTGTCACAGGGTTGTCGGGTCCGGCCTGTATCATGGACCCCAGGGCCGCGGTCCTTGCGCCCGCCTGCTGGGGCAATGCGCGGAGTATCTGCCTCACGGGCATGTGCAGGGAGGGGGCCTGTGCCCCGAGGGCCCTGGTGTAAAATGACAATTCCTCGCTGGTCCGGGCCGCCTCCTCCCCGGTGGATGCGATAATAAAAACCGGCCGCGACAGCTCTGAGAGGATGCCCGCGGCCAGGTAAGCGGGTGAGGACCCGGCGAGCCGGGCCACCCGCACCCGGGTCATGCCTTTTTCAAGGGCTTTTATTACGGGTCTTATGCCTGCTTGTACCTGGTTTGGGCTTGAGAGGAGAGGGTCCATTTTTCAGGCCATGAACTGGGAAAGGATGCGCTCCCCTTCCTCCCTGCCGAAGGGCATGTCTTTGAGCTCGGCCCGGTTGTTGATGTTTGCCAGCGTGGTCTCGAGGAACATCTTGAAGGCGTGCAGGTCGGACTTGAATTTCGTAAGCTTTTCCGGGTCTTCCAACTGGTTGATGGTGAACTTGTCAATCCTTATGAAGAAGTTCTTGAACTCGTCCCTGTCAAGGCTGCGCACGTACTGGAAGCTTATGTTCTGGTAGTAGAAGATGAAGTTGCGGGTGGTCTTCACCGCCTCGATCAGTGGAATGGTGTCCGGGGTGCCGGCTTTCTGCTCGATCACGTTCTCGAGGTTCTCCACCACCCTGTGGAAGAGCCACACGTCCCTGCGCAGCTTCAAAGACTCCTCCAGCCGGGAGAGGAAATCGGGGAAGACCTCCTTGCCGTCGAGCCCGGGGTCTATAACCTGCGCCATGTGCACTATTCCCTGCTGGAGTATGTTCACCAAGAGCCCCCGGGAGCGGCTGATGCCGGTCCTGAGGCCGGAGAGGTCTTTTGCCTGGGCCGCGTCCTTTAACTCGAGCTCGAATATCTTTTCAAGCTCGACCGAGGTCTGGTAAGCAAAGGCGTCCATGTTGTCGAGCAGCTTCTCCTTGAGCTCGTCATCAAGGCTGGTGCGTTCTTTTATCACGGCCGGCATCTCGTTTTCCAAAACGTCCACCAGAAGCGAGGACTCGGAGTTTACCAGCGCGAATATGAGGAGCGTGTCCTTGAGCTTTGCGATGTCCCTTTTCTCGGGGTCTATGAATGAAAGGTAGCGGAGCAGCTTGAACATCATGAGGAAGACTATGGACAGGTGTTTTTTCAGCACCGGGTCAGAGATGGACCTTGCCAGCCGGGTGAATCGCGGGCTCTTTATCACGTCGTAGTGGGGAGCGAACCCCGCGGCCTTGAATGGGTTGAAGAAGCGGTTGCCGGCGATCTCGCGGCTTATGAGCTGCTCGACGTGGTAGAAGAGCGGGTAGGAGTTTTCCCGCCTGCATGCCACCGTTTGCAGGATCTCCTGGAAGTTTATAAAGGTGTGGCAGAGCACGTACAAAGATTCCTCGGGCGTGCGCTGCAGGAGAGCGCGCTCGGTGCGCCTGGCCCTCTGGTAGTCGCTGAGCAGCCTGTTCTCCACGTAGTTCCTGAAGTGCAGGGCCCTGTTGTCCTCGGCGTTTAAAAGCCCCCTTGCCAGCATGGCCACCTTGCTGACCGCGTTCCTTATGATCTTTATCTCGTTGGTGAAGTCGCGGTTTACAATTCCCTCTTTCTGGCTGATGGGCAGGTTGGCGAGGTTGAAAAAACGGTCGAGTCCCTTCAGCAGCACCTCGAGCTCGAAGAGCTTCTCCTGCTTGCGTTGCATCTGCAAGGCGTAGAACCAGCGGTTGCGCTCTTTTATGATCCAGCCCTGATCTTCTTTTGAAGCCGCTTCATTCTCCTCTGCCGGTGCATCTTGCACGTCTTTCTCCAGAACGCTCATCTGCTATCTTCTAAAGCAATACAATAACACCTGAGCGTTAAATCTCAAGTCACTTTTGTCTGAAATAAAGCGTTTATCTCGCACAGAGGCGCAGAGGACACAGGGGAAAGAAAAAAATGCATGGATTTTTTACTTTTCTCCTAAAAAGCGGGTCCATCTTTTGGCGGAGGGGGCCTTGTTTTCTATGCCACTTGTCATCATATCACTTAAAGAAAAAATTTACAGAAGCTCTGAGTTCTCTGTGTCTCTGTGCGACAAAAAATTTTGTTTCTGTTATCTATTTTATCATATCTGCACTTCATAGACCTCGGGGATTCCTGAGAGCGATATGTCGTCCCGGAAGCGCCAGGCCATCATGTCCACCTGCCGCGGGTAAGGCACGAAGCGGGCCATGTACAAGGCGCCTTTCGGATACACGTTCTTTGACCACTCGATCGAGCCGGCGCACCCCTCTTTTGCGGCCCGGCAAAGGAAAGCGTTCAGGAGCATGAGCCGCTCTCGCAGTGAAAGCCCGTCCCAGGCAACGTGATTGATCCACGCCCATGGCGCCGCCTTTTTTCCCACGTGCTCGACGATCACGTAAGAGAGCGCCCCCTTGATCCCGCCCTCGCGCTCGAGCACCAGGGTCCTCGCTACGGGCGGGTTTATGATCTCGCGGGCAAGCTCCTGCTCATCGAACACCCTGGCCAGCCTTACCTTTTGCTTGAATGAGTTGAAAAGGGGGAGGATAGCATCCGTGTCATCCCCGGTGGCTTCCCTTATCATCCCGCTGTCCTTTTCAGTCGGCGGCTTGTGCGCTTGCAGGAGCTTCATTGCCAAGACCTCGTATGATTTTACGTTCTCGCTTTTTTTAATGGCCTCGAGGTCCAGGACCCGGGCGATCACGTGCATCCTCTTCACCCGCTCGATGGGTGATCCCGCATCCCGGAGCTTTGCAAACAGTCTGCTGGAGCGGTGACCTGTCTCCAGGTAAAAGAGGGTGAAGTCGTATTTCAGCTCCTGGTTGCGCCTTAGACCCTCCTGGATCATGGTCTGTGCCAGTCCTTTTCTCCCCTGCTCCTTTCTCACCACCAAAAGGCATGAGAGGGCGGCCTTGTAGACTTTGCCGTCCAGGGCCATGTTCCTGGGCAGGTTGAGCAAAAACCCTACTATCTCCTGGCCGCGATACGCTGCAATGGCCAGCCTGGGGTCGTCCACTCCCTGCATGAGAGAGTCGAGGTATGCTGGCTTGTACAGGTTTGGGTAGGAGTCAACCCCGTACTCGTCCCGCCAGGCCAGACGGGCCATCCTCTCCAGCTCTTCGGCGTCTCCGCGGAAGCTCTCGATGCTTATGTCCTGCATGGGTCGTCCGTGTCAGGGGGCCTGGTACTCGACCAGCTCCATGTCTATATGCCCGAAGTAAACGTCGGTCCTGGCCTTGAGGAACATGCGGGGCGGGTCCTTTGCCATCCACAGGGTAAAGGCCTTTATCATGGACGCGCGCTCCTGGTCCTTTTGTTTCTGCTTCTCCCAGTATGCGGCGTTCAGCTTTCCGCGCTTCTCGGGCATCCGGAAGACACTGGGCTGGAGTCTTATGGCCTTGTAGTCGCCGGCGGGAACCGTGATCGTCTCCTCCCCCGCGGCCTCGATGACCAAAAGGTGCCGCTCGCTCCCGTCAACGACGTCGAACCTGCGCACGTCCCCCGGCTCCCACGGCAGGCTCCTTATCAGGGCCGCGGTGCTGAGCGGCCCGTACGCGTTTTTGAACTCGAACTCTTTTTCCGACTTTCCGAACGGCTTTTTCTTCTTCTCCATGTATGCTTTTTTAGCCTCATGGTCGAAGTTCACCTCCATGTCGTACTTGGTCAGCGTCTCCCGGACGCTTATGGAGTAGCTGCCCGGCTTCAAGTCTTTCTTATGCATGCAGGAACGTGCCGAGTCCTTTGCCCTGTACAGCAGTGAGGGGAAGCCGATGATCTTGCCGCCAGCGGACACGCATATCCGGTTCTCGTCGCCCGGGTCCTCGGTGACCCCGGCGGTGATCTCGGCCGCGTTGATCCCGTTCCACTCGAAGCGGTACACCGTTTTTTCACCCGGCCTCACCGTGCCCTCTTCCACTTCGTATGACTCGAACTCGACCTCCCCCTCCGGATAGGGCGCCGGTCCCAGGGCCACTGCCACTCCGGCCAGGGCTGCCATTGCCAAAGAAAGCGCGGCATAAGCCTTAAACCTTTTCCATTTTGTATTTTTCATTCCCGGACTTTTGTCCTCCTTTGTCATGTGCTTTTTTTGCAGAGTCAGGAGAGGATGCGCCGCCGGACACGATCGCGGCGCCACGGCCCTCCTCCCTTATCGCCTCCGCCGGTCACCAATGCCACCTTGTCTGTAAGATCAATCCCTGTCACTGCCGCGTCCTTGTCCAGGAATTAAATATCAAGATGTCCCGAGAACACCTCTTGTGCGGGTCCGGTCATCCACACCCGGCCGTCTTTTTCATCCCATTCTATTTCCAGGTCTCCGCCCGGCAGGCTTGCCGTAACCTTCCTCTCCGCCAGTCCCAGGTCCATCATGGCCACCGCGGCCGCGCATGCCCCTGTCCCGCAGGCCATGGTGGCCCCGGCTCCCCGCTCCCACACCCTGAGCTTGATGTGCCCGGGCGAGAGCACCTCTACGAGCTCCACGTTGGTGCGGTTGGGGAAGAGCTCGTGCTTTTCCAGCAGCGGACCCAGCTCCAGCAGAGGCGCCTGGTCAACCCGGTCCACCTCGATCACGCAATGGGGGTTGCCCATTGACAGTGCGCTCATCGCGAGCTCATGATCCCCCGCTCTTATCGGCTCCTGCTTGACCTTTGAGTCCGCTTTTACCGGCACTTTATGCGGGTCGAAAACAGGCTCTCCCATGTCCACCCTGACCAGCTCTCCCATGATCTCAGGCCTTATGATCCCGGCCAGGGTCTCGATCTCGATCGGGCCCTTTTCGGATATGGCGCGGTCGTGTATGTACTTTGCAAGGCATCTTATGCCGTTCCCGCACATCTCCACCTCGGAGCCGTCCGCGTTTCTGATCCTCATCTGGAAGTCCGCCTTGTCGGACGGAAGCAGCACCAGCACCTGGTCCGCGCCAATGCCCAAGCGCCGGCGGCACATCGAGCTCGCCTGCTCAGAAGAAGGCACGAACCCTGTGTCCAGGCTGTTTATCACGATCATGTCGTTTCCCAGCCCGTGCATCTTGGTAAAGTCAAGCCTCACAGCGCGCTCCTTTTCCGGGCTTTTTCTCAATGTCATGACAGGAACCCGGGTATGCGCTCCTTTTCCACCAGGTCCCCGGCGCTCTCGCGCTCCCTTACGAGGTGCGCCTCCCGGCCCGATACCAGCACCTCGGGGGCCCGTGGCCTTGAATTGTAGTTGCTGGCCATGGAGGCGCAGTAGGCCCCTGCGCTCATCACCGCCAGCAGGTCGCCTTCCTGCACCTCGGGCATGGGCCGGTCCTTTGCAATGAAGTCCGCGCTCTCGCACACGGGGCCAACCACGTCGGCTGTGCCCCCGGGACCTGGAGCGGACTTCTGGTCCACGGTCTTTATGTCGTGGAAAGCGCCGTAGAGCGCGGGCCGCATGCAGTCGTTCATTGCCGCGTCCACGATGACGAACCTCTTTGCTGGCGTCTGTTTCAGGTAGAGCACCCTGGTAAGGAGCACCGCGGCGTTTCCCGCGATCACCCTGCCGGGCTCGAGTATAAGCGTCACCCCAAGGTCGCGCGCCATGGCCAGTATCTCGCGCGCATACTCCGCGGGCACGGGCGGCTCCTCGTCCTGGTAGGTGATCCCCAGCCCGCCGCCCAGGTCCAGGCACCTGAGGTTCACCCCCAGCTCTCTTATGCTCTCGGTCAGCTCGATCATCCTCGCTAGCGCGTCCACAAAGGGCGAGGTCTGGGTAAGCTGGCTTCCGATGTGGCAGTCCAGGCCAACCGGCTCGACGCGCTCCATGTCAAGGGCCTTCTGGTACAGGTCCCTTGCCAGGCCGGGATGGATGCCGAACTTGGACTCCTTGAGACCGGTGGCCACGTAAGGGTGAGTCCCCGGGTCCACCTCCGGGTTCACGCGCAGTGCTATCCTGGCGGTGCGGCCGGAGGAGCGGCACACCCGGTCAATGGCCGCAAGCTCGGACTCGCTCTCCACGTTGAACATGAGGATGCCGGTGTCAAGCGCGTACCTGATCTCTTCCTCGGTCTTGCCCACGCCCGAGTAGACCACCTTGCCGGGGTCACCCCCGGCCGCGATTACCCTGAACAGCTCGCCCCCGCTCACCACGTCGAAGCCAGCCCCCATTCCTGCCAGCAGCTTCAGAACGGCTATGTTTGAGCAGGCCTTGACAGAGTAGCACACGAGGTGAGGCACTTCCGAGAAAGGCTCGTCAAAAGCGCGGAAGTGGCGGGTGAGCGTGGCCGCGGAGTAAACGTAGCAGGGGGTCCCGTAAGACCCGGCCACCTCTTTCAGTGCCAGGTCCTCGCAGAAAAGCTCTCCGTTCTTGTACTCGAAGTGATGCAATGCCCGCGCTCCCCTGGAATATCCCGGGACTAAGAATTATACCAGAGATCGCGGCTTGTTGCAGTTGTTTGCATGGCCTCGGAGATGACGTAGAAGGACCCGGTCACCAGGATGACCTCTTCAGCAGAGGCTCCATGGGCCGCGAGCTCCATGGCCTCGGCGACCGAAGAAGTGCGGGCGACTTCAACGCCGAGCGGGGCAAGTGAGACTTCGATCCTTTCCGGGTCCGCGGCCTTCATGGTCCGGGAGCGGGTTATCAGCACCTTTGACAGAGCGGGGCCCAGCTCTGTCAAGAAACCCTCCACGTCCTTGTCTTTGCCAAGGCCAAGTATCGCCGTCACTTTGCGGCCCGGGTACACGTGCTGCAAGGTCTCGCGCAAATGCCGGGCGCTCTCCTGGTTATGCGCTCCGTCAAGCACCAGGTCGGGATTTTTCTTTGTCCTCTGGAACCTTGCCGGCCAGCGCAGGCCCGCAAGTCCCTTCTCTATGGCCTTGTCGGGGATATCAAGGCCGTGCTTTGAGATGAGGTCGGCCGCGGTCATTGCGGTCACTGCGTTTATTCTTTGCGGCTCCCCGGGGATGGGAATGAACAGGTTTTCAAATTGGCGATTGCCTCTTACCCGCACCCATTGACCCGGGACGTTCTGCTCGGTCGGCTGCCAGGAGTAGCTCTCCTCGACCCGCACCTGTCCGGCCCCTGTGGTCCGGCACCTCGAGTCTATCACCTGCTGCGCGCTTTTATCCTGGGGGGCCACCACCGCTGTAGACCCCGGCTTTATTATCATGGCCTTTTCCTCGGCAATGGCCTCGATGGTGGAGCCCAGGATGTCGGTGTGGTCCAGGCTCACGTGGGTGAGAACGGACACCACGGGATCGCAAACCGTGGTGGCGTCGTAGCGGCCGCCCAGCCCGGCCTCCAGTATGGCGAGATCAACCCCCGCCCCGGCAAAGGAGGCGACCGCCAGCGCGGTCATGACCTCGAAGTAGGTGAGAGGTCCCAGCTCATGAGCTTTGTGCACCTTTTCCGCTGCCGGGATGATCCGCTCCACCCACCTTGAAAAGGTCCTTTTTGGCATCATCTCCCCTGAGAGCCTTATCCTCTCTCGCAGGTCGAGCAGGTGGGGTGAGGTGAACAGCCCGGTGGAGAAGCCGGCCTCCCGCACCATGCCCTCGAGCATGGCCGCGGTGCTGCCCTTGCCCTTGGTGCCGGCGAGGTGCACTATCCGAAGCCCCTGGTCCGGCCTCCCAAGCCCGTCCAGCAGCATGCGCACCCGCTCGATGTTCATTGCCCAGCCGTCGTAAGGGTAGCGGAGCTCTCTTTCGTAATTGGTGTATCTTTCGAGATATGCCAGCGCGTCCCGGTATTTCATTCAACACCCCGGTGGCTGACCGGCTCCGGGTCCTTTGCGGACAAAGAGGTAAAAAAAATGACAGCTAAAAGGAGTAAGTGCATACAGCCTCACTCCTTACTATCACTCCATAAAGAGCCTTTTGTCAATCATCGGCCGTGTGAAACCTCGATGGTTCAGTGGAATGACAGACGAGAAATCACAGGTCTTGAGCTACTCGCTCTCCTCGTATCTCTTGACCAGTCTTTCTATTGGAATGACGTGGATGCGCTTGCAGCGGCGGCATTTTATCTCCACCGTCTCCGGGGACGTCTTGCACAACAGGTTGCCGCACTCGCACCTTTCATCCTCGAGTTGATCGGAGTTCAAGTGGTCTCCGCCTCCGGAACTTCCCTGATAACTGCTCATTATGGAATACCCCTTTTGGTTTGACGTTCAAAAAAGCACTACAACCAGCAGGCATAACACAGTTAATATTTCCAGGCAGGGCAAGACAAACATATCTTGCTTTGTTTTAAAGCCCCTTACTCCCCATTTTTGCACCTTATCACACTTGCAGGGTCACGTCAAGCAAAAAATGCTTATAAATATTAATTGCTACGGCATATAAAATTCGTATCAGGGAAAGGCCTAACGAATTGCATGGGAGTTGGATGCGGGAGGCTGACCGTATATAATCTTTTCCCGGGATGGAAAGCTTATGAGCACCGTGTTTCCAAGACCGCTTCTCATGGGCCACCGGGGCGCCGGGGGCGAGGCCCCCGAGAACACCTGGCCGGCCTTTGAGTCGGCGCGGGTCGCCGGCATGCACGGGTTCGAGGTTGACGTTCTGCTTACCCGTGACAATGTGCCGGTCGCGGTGCACGACCTTACTTTGCAAAGGATAGCAGGTGGTCACCGTGCGGTGCAGGAGGTCACCTGGCCGGCCATATCCGGCCTGGACGCCGGCAGCCATTTTCATCCCCGCTTCGCCGGTGAGAGGATACCCAGGCTGGAGGATGTGCTGGACCATTACGGCCGGGACATGATCATAGACATCGAGCTCAAAGGGTACAGCCCCTTTTCAGAAGGCATGGAGGAGGCGGTCATTTCCCTGGTTCGGGAAAAGAACCTCTCCGACCAGGTGATCATCTCGAGCTTCAACCCCTTTACCATAATGCGTCTGAAGTCCATGGCCCCGGAGATAAAGACCGGGTTCAACTACCTCTCCGACTCCATCCGGCAGATCCGGAGGGTATGGTTCGCGCCCTTTTTGCCCACCTTCTCAAAGCACCCTCAGCCGCACCAGGTGGACCAAAGCTACGTACAGCGCCAGCATAAAAAGGGAATATGGGTCATACCCTGGGGAGTGAGCCAAAGGGAGGAGATGGAGCGCCTTCTCCACCTGGGCGTTGACGGCATCATCTCCAACTTCCCTTCCACCCTCCGCAGCCTCATTGACGAGCGGGGGACTGCCCCGCGCTGAAGGCATAAGTGCGAATAAATGACCATAATCCATGCAAGTTGATTTTATCATTCTGCCGGGATATGCTGTAATGAAATATAGTTCGGCATCCATTGGGACGCCCCGGATGAAAAGCAAAAAGACCTTTTTTCATGGAGGGTTAGGATGGAACAGAAAAAGGAGAAGCTTTTTTACCCCGTATTTAACAGAAAAGGCAGGGCCAACTACCTGCTTGACAAGGACAAGACCCACATATACTCGTGGGAGGGCAAGTCCGCGGCCTTCGTGGACAAAGGAGGGGTGTGGAGCTATGACAAGACCCTGCTGGGGTTCTTCGACCAGGGCTGGTTCAGGGACAAGTCCGGCAAGTGCGTGGGCTTTTCCGAGCCGGGCAGGGGCGGCCCCAACCTGCCCAGAGAACGGCCTCCACACGAGCCGCCCGCTCAAAGAGGCGACCCGCCTGAAATGCCGCAGATAGACGAGCACCCGGGGCGGGCGCCCGTCAGGCCCCTCTGGTCAGAACTCTCGGACAAGGAATTCTTCGAGCCGCCCAAGAAAAAGAAAAAGCCGGAAAAGAAAGCTGCCAGGAAAGCAGGCCCTAAAAAAGCAGCCAAGAAAAGCGTCAAGAAGGCCCCCAAGAAGGCGGCCAAGAAAAGCGGCTCCAAAAAGGCAGCCAAGAAGACCGCCAAGAAGAGCTCGGGCAAGAAAAAGTAGGACATGGAGACAGGGCGGCAAGACAAGCCGGGAGGGAAATCCATGCAAGACAAAGGCAGTGCATGGACAAAGCCTTTCCTGGAAGCTCTTGCAGCGCTCTTTATTATACTTGTCTGCATTTTCATTCTATACGGCCCTCGCTGGGCATCCGGGAGCAGCGTATTCCGGGGGGCCATCCAGGAGCAGTACTACCTTATCGGCCAGTACGCTTTCGATCACCAGATAATCAAGGAGTTCGAGCGGGGCTGTTTCCCGCTCTGGAACCCTTTGAACGCGCTGGGCACGCCGCTTCTTGGCAACATGCTCTCCGCTGTGTTCTATCCTTTGAAGGCCCTGGTGTATATCTTTCCCGGCCTGGCGGCAAGGGACACATACATAGTGGTGCGGCTGCTTTTGGCCGGCCTTTTCACCTTCGCACTCTGCAGGAGCTTGCGGCTGTCCTTTCTCTCGTCGCTCCTGGGCTCTTTCACCTTCACCTTCAGCGGTTACATGACGAGCTTTGTGAACGAGAACTACTTGAACGCGGACGTGCTCCTGCCCGCTGCCGCGCTCCTTGCGCTGTCGCTCCGCAAAAGGCCTCGAGCGGTTCACGTGCTCCTGTTCGGTGTTACGAGCTTTTTCGTGTTGAACAACGGTCATCCAGAGGCCGCCTTCTACACCCTGCTGCTCCCGGCTTACCTCGGCCTGGTATGCCCCTCGGGGCTTAAAAACACCGGCCGCACAATGCTTGTCCTGGGAGCAGGACTCACCGTCGGGCTTCTGCTGTCCCTGCCCATGATGCTTCCCTTCATCGAGTACTGGGCAAGGGGCTACCATTTCCACGTGCCGGGCGCCGGCTTTTTTCACTACCAGGCAAAGGACCTGGTGTCACTGGTGTCTCCATGGTTCTTTGGCAAGGCCGAGGCTGGTGCTGCGTTCCTGGGCTCGCTGGATATCTCCTGGCCTGCGCAGGGCCAGGGAGTCCCTTCATACAAGGAGACCATAGTGCCATGGATCGCTCCATCCCTGGGAGCGGCGCCGCTTTTCATGGCCGCGCTCGCGGGGACCAGGCTGAGGATGCTCTCCCGCACGGACGCGGCACTTCTTGTCTACGCCCTCTTTTTCGTGGGCGTGATGTTCGGTCTTCCCCTGTTCAGGTGGTTGGGTCTGCTTCCGGTTTTCAGCTTCTCCGGCAATTTCAAGCACCCGGTCCCGGGCGTGGCCTTGTGCGTGGCTGTCCTGGCCGGCCGCGGCCTGGACATGGTCATGCACGGCCAAGTAAGGTGGGTGCGGGTGGCCAACCTGCTCTTGGTGTCACTGGTGGTCGTGCTGTTCCTGGGAGCGATTCAGCCGGCCCGGGTCCCATTTTTTAACCCGTACTCGGCTATTGTTCTCCTTGTACTCTTTATGACCGGGGCCTGGGTCGCCTGGTTCGCTTTTCACTCTTTTACAAAGCAGGGGGAGAGCAAATTTTTATCCCCATCTCTCCGTTCGGTTGCCGGAGCGGTGGTGGTGCTCGCGAGCGCAGCCCTGCTTCTTATGGACGGGTTCCAGAAGACCATGCGCGATCCGGGTTACGAGGAGCGCATGTCCGGACAAGCCATGGATGAGCTGCTTTCGCTCTCCCCCCTCTCCCGGGTATACATCAGCCAGGACATTGCGCCCCCGAACCTCAACATCATCTTCGGGCTGGCAGACATAAGGGTAATGGACGGAATAAACGACCATCGCCTGGTAAAGGCCGTAAACAGGATCAACGGGCACACCCGCCCGGAAGGGGGCACTTACTGGTACAAGGAGGCCGGGTACCTCCAGCCCAGGCCCGAGAAGATCAGCCATCCGAAGGATGACCCTGCGGGCCACCCTCTCATGCGGCTTTTCGGTGTGAAGTACGCACTCATGGGCGGGCCTCTCCCTTATAACCGCACCATCGAGGACGTGCTTTCCAGCGCCAGAATCCTGGCGCCCGGTCCCGAATACGTGGGCAGGACAAGGCTTCCCTTTAACAATGGCTCCGCACCGGGCATCCTCCAGCACCCGCCGTCCAGGATCGAGTGGCGATTCAACAAGCAGGGCGGACCAGAGTTGCCGGAGCGTCTGGGGATTCGACTGATGCCCGCCCTCGTGCCGGAGGCGATCGAGAAGCAGACCGACGGGGTGTGGATGACCTTCTCGGACGGGATCACCCTGGCCTACAGCCGCTACCTGCACCCCCGCCTGCAAAAGAGGGACGCGGCAAAGCCGGTGGATATCGAGGTCAACTGCATCGAGTTCCCTTCCTCGTGCAGGAAGCTCAGGCTCTACTCCCTGCCCGGGGCGTCGCGGGATTATGACCAGGCGGGGTGGTCGGACTTCCGGGCCGGGGGCCCGGCCGCGTTTGACAAGGGTCCATGGACAAAGATAAAAGCGGGCCGCAACTGGCTCTATCGCAACCCAGAGGCTCTCCCCCGGGTCTTCCTGGCCTCGAACGCCCTGAGAGCAGAGGAGGATGCGGCTCTCGATGTGCTGGCCGCCGGCAAGGCCGACCCCCGGGAGGTGGTCATAATCTCTGGCGACGTGGACCTGGCGGACCATGAGCCGGGCAGTATGGCCCGGGGCCTGCCCGGTGTCATTTACGGTGTGGAGTACTCCTCCCAGAGGATCGTGGTCTCTGCCCACCTTTGGAGGCCCGGCTGGCTTGTAGTCTCAGACCTTTTTTATCCGGGCTGGAGGTGCAGGGTGGACAACGAGGAGACAAGGATCATGCAGGCGGACTATTGCATAAGAGGGGTGGCAATGCCAGAAGGCGATCACACAATGGAGATGGTGTATGAGCCGGCCTCTTTTTTGATCGGGCTCTTCGCGGCGCTGGCTTGTGCAGTATCCTGCCTGCTGATTTTCTTTATCCCTCCCCTTTTTACCAGGCCATAGCTTATAAAAGCTTGTTTTTCACGATTTCTTCACCTTGACTTGATGGTCATGAATGATATTTTAAGTGGCTGGAAGCCGTTCAGGAGCTTTATTTATGGATGTTTATGAAGATGCTGCCAGGATACTGGCGGATTCGAGGAATGCACTAGGCTTCTCGGGCGCCGGCATATCCGCGGAGAGCGGCATTCCCACTTTCCGCGACCCCGGCGGTATCTGGGACCAGTTCGACCCTGAAGAGTTCGGCACGGTCCAGGGGGTCATCGAGGTGGCGCAGCGAAAGCCCGAGGTCATCCGCAAGTTCATGCTCGATACCTTGAGCGTGTTCGAGCAGGCAAAGCCCAACCCCGCCCATCACGCTCTTGCCGAGCTGGAGGAGCTGGGCATAGTAAAAGCCGTGATCACTCAGAACATAGACAACCTGCACTCGGACGCGGGAAGCAAGACCGTGTACGAGGTTCACGGGAACCTTTTCCGGGCCCGCTGCACCCAATGCGGAACCAGGCGGGAGATAGACAAGCAAGAGCTTTTGAAGAATGCCAGGGAGATACTCACCGAGGAGGAGTTCAGGCTTGACAAGATACTCACCATCCTCCCGGTCTGCCACTGCGGCGGTTTCAGCCGGCCCGACGTGGTGATGTTCGGGGAGGCGGTGCAACAGCTAAACCCCTCCTTCAAGCTGGCCGCTTCCTGTGATTCAATGCTGGTGCTGGGCACCTCGGGCGTGGTGTACCCCGCGGCCGACCTCCCTCAGCAGGCCCACCAGGCAGGGGCAAAGATAGTGGAGGTGAACCCCACTGAGAACTCGTACCACCCCATCACGGACGTGTATATCAGGGAGCCCTCGGCAAAGGCCATGCCCAAGGTGATGGAGCAGGTAAGGAAGCTCCTGGAGCTCTGATATCAAAGCTGCTATGCGCCAAGGTCGCGATCATCAAAAGCTGTAAAAAAGGGTATGGCCTTGTCCTTTCCTGAAAAGTCCAAGCCGGCCGCGTTTTTCAATGCACCCGCCTTCCGTGGGATGGTGCTACGCCTTGGTGTGGCCGCGGTCGCGGTGGTCTCCTGCACTTCCTTTGTGAGAGGCGCTCCCGGTCTCGTGCTCGACGACTCTTACATTCACCTGAGCTTCGCAAGACACCTGGGAGAGGGCATGGGGTTCTGCTTCAACCCGGGGGAGAGGAGTCTCGGGTTTACCAGCCCGCTGTGGGTCATGCTCCTGGGCTCTCTTTACCGGGCGGGAGTGGACCTGGAGGCAGGCGCCAGGTGGGCCGGCATTCTGTCCCTGGCCGGTTCCGCGGTGCTGCTCTTCGGGCTGGTTCGTCTCTCAGTCAGGGATGTACTCGGAAGGCATGGACCGGGATTCACGGAGGAGGCTTGCTCCAGGTGGTCAGACACCTACGGTCTTCTGGCCGGCCTTGGCATGAGCGCCTGCGGTAACATGCTCTGGCTCTCCGGCTCGGGGATGGAGGCTGTATTTTTCCTGTTTATGGGCCTTTGCTGCCTGCTCTTTTTCAGGCGGGAAAAGCCAAGGCCGCTTTGGGGCGGCGTCTTTCTCGGGCTGCTGCTTTTAACCCGGGTAACGGGAGTGCTGCTTTTAGTGCTTCTCGCGGCTTTCGGGCTTATTAGAAGCCGCAGGCACGTCTTCGTCTCCCTGGCAGCGGCCCTGGTTATAGCCCTGCCCTGGTACATCTACTCTTACTCTGTGACCGGTTTCATTCTGCCGCCCACCAGGGCCGGCAAGCTGGCCTCGGACCTTTTCAACTCAGGGCCCGCTCTCAAAGGGATTTCTACTTATGCTGTCATGCATCTCCAGTTCCTGTGGAAGGCTGACAAGGGGATTCTGATAATGCTCCTTTTATCCGTGCCCCTCACCTTTTACAACCTGGTTGCAAAGAAGGATGCCGGTCACGGATCGAGCGAGAATGGCAGGGGCACATCGCTCGCGGCGCGGCCCTTGTCATTTGCAAGCGTCTCGCCCGCGGGCCTGCTCGGGCTGTGGGCTATTTTGCACTTCCTGGCGCACACCCTCTTTTTCCGCTCGACCATGATCCTCACCCCCTACCACAACCTTCGCTACCAGGTCATGCTCATCCCCGCACTGATCGGTGGCTTCACTTACATAATAGCCCGCACCCTTGCCATGCCCATGAAGATGGACGCGGAGGGCCCCGATGAAAGCAACCCTTACCCCGGTCACGTGTCGCGCTGGTCCGGGCACTTGTACCTGGCTGTGGGCCTCCTGCTGCTGGCCACCCCCATAGGCATGGAGCTGCTTCACACCCGGCAGTGGCAGGGTCTCTTCCACGCGAACGTCAGGCACTTGAACAGCGAGCACAAGGCCGCGGCCAACTGGGCCCGGCTTTTTCTGGGCGAAGACGCGCGCATAGCCTGCCTGGACATAGGGGTGCTGCGCTTCTACTCGGACCGCTACGTTATAGACCTGGGCGGGCTCGTTGACCCCGAGATCCTGCCCTGGCTTGAAAAGAACGATACAGGGCCTTACCTGGTGGAGAAGAAGGCCACCCACTACTTTGAGATGGATAACCCGGGCTCGGAAAGAATCACCGGCGTGAAGGCGAGAGCAGGGGGGCTCTATGAGCTCCGGCCCCTCAAACAATTCAAGTTCCACCGCTACCCGTACCCGGTGTTCCTGCACTCCTTTGCGATAAACGCGTATGCGGTGCGGCTGCTTGACAAGGGACCAGGGGGCTGATTTGCCATCTGGCCGTTCATGCTTGTAAAATTTTCCTTGCCAAGAGCCTTTGTATTGGTTTATAGTAATGTAGCTTTTCTGTGTTGAAACACCGGATTCAGGGAGGCTATATTTCGCATGCTTTATATAGGTGAAAGGGGGAGCATGTTATGGAGATCGTGACTTTAACCGCGGGCAGAGATTCATTGCGGGCGGGCGCGCGACTTTTGGCTGCGTGGCTTTTTCTCGCCCTTGTTATTGGGCCGGCTTATGCTCAGCGGCCTGATCCGGAGGCCAAGGATGAGCTTGCAGAGGAGGTGCCTGAGGAAGCAGCGGAAGCGGCGAAAGAGGCGGAGAAGGAAGACAAGGAGCAGAACTGGGGGGGCACGCCTTACTTTTTCACCGGCCCTGACACGGGTTTCGGACTGGGGTTCGCGATCCTCTACCGCAACATGTTCGGGAAGGAGGGCCGCGATACAACCTTCTCTTTCAGCTACACCGAGACCCTGTACCAGTACTACGACCTTACATGGGAGGAGCCCTACTTCCTCTCCGACCAGGGCCGGCTCAAGCTCAAGTTCCATTACGAGAACAAGCCGGCCATACGCTACTTCGGCCAGGGAAACGACACCGAGCTCGATAGACTCTGCAACTACTCCTGGGCCATGGGAAGCGTTGCCCCCACCTACATATACCGTTTTCCCCGCACCGACTACGGCATTTTCGGGGTGCGGGGCGGCATCGAGTACAAGTTTGCGGACCCGGAAGACGCCCGGGTTGATGAGCCTTACGAGGACGATTACAACCGTCCCATAAGTGACGTTTACCCTGAGCTGTTCCACAGCAAGGAATTCGATCACAACGATTTCTGGGGACCAAAAATCACGGCATACAGGGACTCGAGAAAGGACCGCTTTCCCCTGGGCGGCGGCAGGGAAGAGATTGTGTGGCCCCTCAAGGGCGGCTACGAGGAAATCGAGTACAAGCGCTACGACGAGGCCTTTGGCTCCGATTATTCCCTGCAGACCTTCTCCCTGGACGTCAGAAGGTACTTCCCGGTTATTTCGGACGATAATATATTTGTCATCCGGGGCAAGCTCCTCATAAACCAGGGGAACGTGCCCTTTTACGAGATGGCCAACTACGGTGGACGCGGCTATTATGGCAACCGGTATATTGACAAGTGTGCGACCGAGTATAACATCGAGTTCAGGCGCGGCTTTTACCCCGGCAAGTCTCTTCCGGTGTTCGGCGGCGTCATAAAGCTCAAGTATCCGTCATTGAACCTTTTCTGGGATTCATTCAGGGTGTACGAGGAATACCAGGACATCCCGGATGAGATGTTCGAGGGCTACCATTATGCATGGGGAGTAGCCTTCCGCTTCGTGGTCACCCCCTCGGTGGTGATCCGGTTCGAGCAGGGCTTCTCCGACGAGCAGGACACCTTCACCATGACCGCGGGGCTTCCCTTCTAAAGACCAAAGACCGGCGAGCTGAAGAGGGAGAAGAGAGATGTCTTATTACAGTGGCAGCAGCCCTCCGGAGGGACCGAGGATGCCGCCGGGGGCCATGCCCGAGCAGCCCTACACCGGGCCCGGCCCGCCGCCCCAGCCCTCCGGGTCTTCTGGATGGCGGTTCGTTCTCATAGGGTGCCTGGCGCTGATAGGTATTGCAGTGCTTCTCGGGGGGGCCTGCGTGTACTTCTTCCCGGACATAATGACCTCCCTCATGCAGAGCGGGAAGTCGGAGATCATGGGCGAGCTTACCGATGACCACACAAAAGAGCAGAGACAGGAATTCGAGGATGCCTACGACGCCTTTACCAGGCAGATAAAGGAAAAAGGCTTCATGAAATGGGCCCGGCAGTACGAAGAGCTGTTCAGGGAGTTCCAGAAGATTTCAGCGGACCAAAAGATCACGGTGGATGAGAGTGAGCAGTGGAGCAGGCAGGTAATGGAGGAGGTCCAGGGCGGAGAGCGGCCCGAAGAGGAGCGGTGAAGGCGCATAAAACACGGCTCAGGGCTGACAGGTATCGCTTTATTTAAAGCCGGGCTCCATGCTCCACTGTAATGAAAGGAGGCGGGGCATGAGAAAGATTATAGTCATTTTCATTGCGCTGTTGTTGTCCACGGCTTTTGTATCACCCGCCCGCGGGCTGTCGCTGGGCTCGACCGAGGTCATTTTCAAAAAGGGCAATGACAACTGGGTGAAGCTTAAAAAGGGCAACCCGGAGCTCTTCCCCTTTGATCATCCTCACAAGTTCACTCCCGGCGATGTTAAAAAGGCCCTGAAAGCGCTCAGGTACTTCAGGCCGGGGCCTCTTGCGGTGACCAAGAAAGAGGGCAAGGAGTACGACCTTTTCACCAAGGAAGAGATACAGACTCTTGCAAAGCCCGTATCCGAGGCCTTCTCCCAGGCGTCTTCCGGCAAGTGGGTGGACTTTTCCGTGCTGAGCTTCAGGGGACAATCATTCACGGGCAGCTTCAGGAAGACTGACGGGGTAATGTTTGTAAGGGACGGGAAGCTGAACCTTGCGCTCAGAAACATCGCGGTGAAGAAGATTCCCGACAAGGAGTTCAGCAGGTACGACCCCACAAAAGGCTATCGGTCGTTTACAAAGATGGTGAAGACTCCCGGGGTCGAGCTGAAAGACGTGAACTGGGTGACAGTGGGCCCCGAGAACCTTTCCGGAGCCGGCCAGGAGGCTCTGCAGGAAAAGCAGGAAGAGCCTGAACAGGAAAAGGTGGAAAAAGCGGAAGATGAGGGCGACGCTGAAAAAGAGCAGGAAATAGAGCAAGTAGAGGAGAAAGCAGAGGAGTCAGAG
The DNA here is from genome assembly GCA_964650485.1 of uncultured bacterium. Lineage (GTDB taxonomy): Bacteria > RBG-13-61-14 > RBG-13-61-14 > RBG-13-61-14 > DATKZS01 > CAZYTX01. The sequence goes on from CAZYTX010000010.1 coordinate 27,868, forward strand.
GGTCCCTCCTCGGAGAAGTCCATCAAGGAGCGGCTGATAAAGCTGAAGGAGCTTTATGACGAGGGGCTCATCACCGAGGATGAGTACAGGAACAAGAAGGAGGAGATACTGGAAGAGCTTTGAGTCTGTCAATCCATGGCAGCTAAGTTTCAACGCTTACCACCGCGCCGAGCACGTGCTTTTTGCCTTGCCTGGTTATGCCGGTGAGGGTTATCACGAGCGTGCGATATGACCTGTCCGAGCCCCTTACCCTCAGCCGGCAGGTCTGCTTTTCACCGGAGATGGCTTTTGAGAAACATGTGGCCGCGGTCGAGAGGTCCTCTGGATGCAGGTGACTGCCGCCGGGCTTATCAATCCAGTCATCTGGCACAAGGCCCACTATTTTTCCGCAGGCGTGGTTTATCATCACGTAGTTCGCGTTCTGGTCCAGTACAAAGACCCCGTCGGAGACGTTGTCCACCACGGCTTCTAATAGGTCCTTCTGCTCTTCCAGCTCCTGCTCCGCTTCTTTCCTGTCCGTAGTGTCCCTGGCGTTACATACGATTCCTTGAACAGCCGGGTGATCGAGCATGTTCTTACCGTGACCCTCTATGAACCTGAACGAACCGTCTTTATGTCGGAGTCGGAACTCGATTGTCTCGACCAGGCCGGGCTTTTCAAGTAACCTCTGGAAACTCTCCTCCACCACGGGCAGGTCGTCAGGGTGTATGGAGTCCTGGAGCGGCCTGCCCACGAGCTCTGTTTCCGAAAAGCCGTGCACTTTCCTGTTGGCCGGCGAGGCGTACTTTATAAAGCCCTTCTCATCAAGTATGGTGAGCATGTCAGGGGAGTTCTCGATAACAGAGCGGAAGCGCTCCTCGCTGCGCTTCGATGCGTCCTCCGCCTCCTTCCTCTTGGAGATGTCTCGCACCACCACCTGGGAGGCCATCTTGCCCTTGTAAAAGACGGGCGTGGCCATGACCTCCGCTGGCACCTCTGTCCCGTCCGACTTTAGCAGCTTCTCCTCGATCACGGGCGCGGCCCTGCCCTGCTCCATCATCTGCTTCACCCTTTCCAGGACCGCCTCCCTGAAGTCGGGGTGAACGAACTCGAAGATGGATTTGCCTACAAGCTCATCCGGGCTGTCAGCCCCGGCCTCCCGTGCCGCGGCCTGGTTTGCGAACAGTATCTCTCCCCGGCTGTGAATGGCGATGGCGTCACCGGAGGAGTTCACGAGCCTCTCGTATCTCTGCTCGCTCTCATAAAGGGCCTGTTCGGCCAGCTTCCTTTCAGTGACGTCCCGGGAAACTCCTTGTATGCCGGTGATATTCCCGTCCCGGTCCCGCATGAAGTTGGTCTTCACCTCGCACCACAGCAGGGACCCGTCCTTGCGCCTGTACTGGAAATCGAGCACCCGGGACACCGGGGGCTCGCCGGGTTTCCTGCCCCTCTCCTCCTCCAGGGCCTCGGCCAGGGTCTTAATGGCCAGCTCGTACGACTCCGGGGTGAGTATGTCCTGCAACTTCCCCTGCTGGTGCTCCTCAACGCTATAACCCAAAAGCCGCTCCACAGAAGAGCTCACAAAGACGTTGTTCATATCGAGGTCCTTGGCCCATATCACGTCCTCGGTGTTCTCCGCCAGCAGCCGGTGCCTCTCTTCGCTATCCTGGAGCGCCTTTTCCACCCTTTTAAGCTCGGTAACGTCACGGGCGATCCCGCATATTCCAACCACCTCTCCCCTGGCGTCGCGCATGGGCGCCTTGATGCTGTGGAACACCCGCGGCTCGCCTTTCACCGACTTTTCATGCTCCCTGTCCTCGACCACCTCGCCCCGCAGCACTCTTGAATCCACCTCCCGCAGGTAAGCGCCCGCTTCCTCGCCGAACAGGAAGTCATCCCCCTTGCCTATTATCTGGGAGGCCGGCATCTCGAACAGCTTTTCCATGGCAGGGTTTGCGTGTGCGTACTTGAACTCGGTGTCCTTTATGAATATGCAGTCCCTGGCAGTGTCGAATATGGCCCTGAACCTCTCCTCGCTCTCTCGTATGGCCTGTTCCGCCCTCTTCCTCTCGGTTATGTCACGGGCAACCGAGAAAATGCGCGTGACCTTCCCGTTCTCAATAAGCGGCTTCGCACTTACTGCCAGCACCCTACTGCGGCCGTCCCTGGTTATAACCTCGTACTCTTGCTCTGGTATGGCCTGCCTGCCAAAGGCTTCCCTGGCGTTAAAGTAAGCCTTTTCGAGGGACTTGGAGGTAAAGAACTCGAGGGACCACAGGGGACGGCCTTCCAGCTCCTCGGGCCGATAGCCCAGCATCTTCTCCACCGACGAGGAGATGTCGAGAAAGCGCAGATCTTGGTCTATGGAGAAGATAATCTCGTGTACGTTGTCGAAGTGAAGACGGTAGCGCTCCCTGCTCCCCTTTAACTCTTCCTGCGCTTTCAGCCGGTCTGTGATGTCAATGACGGAGTTCAGAAGGTAGTGCCTTTCACCCAGCACGATGTCGCTGCTCAAGGTCTCCAGGTCCCGGGCCTCGCCGTCCTTTCTCACTATCTTGTACAGGAGATAGGGAGAGCTCGACCTGCCCTGCTTCCATTCCCTGACCCTTTGCATCACCGTGTCCATGCTCTCGGGGGCCACCGTGTTCAGCAGGGAGCCCTTCTTCAGCCCCTCGAAGCTGTCATAGCCGTGGATCCTTATCATGGCCGGGTTGGCGTAGACCAGCTCCAGGTTCTCGTCTATCAGTGCAATGCCGGAGAGCGAGTTCTCGGCTATGCGTCTGAACAGGTCGTCGTCAAGAGGGTCCCTGTAAGAAGCCTTGTAGGAGTGTGGCTGCTTGAACTTTAAGTCAGGCATTTTATGCTTCCCCAATCAAGTTTTAGCGCCTGCTTTTATCAAAGGCTTATCTCTTCGATTATACCGGCATAAAAAAAGAACACAAGCCTCACCCTGCAACTATGAGAGCTTGCAATCTAAGCCCTTGTGATGATACTTTTAATAGAACTCGGGACAAACCAATTAAATCTCGCGGATCATTCAGCCCGGCAAGGCAAGGAGGAGGAGGAAGAAGAAATGGCTGAGCAGAGCAAAGAGATACTTTCCATGGCTATCGAGGAGCGGGTGTTCGACGTTCCCGATAACCTTAAAAAAGACGCATACATAAACTCCATGGAAAAGTACGAGCAGATGTACAGGGAGTCCCTTGACAACCCCGACAAGTTCTGGGCGCGGCTCGCTGACGAGTTCATGAGCTGGGACAAGAAATGGGAGAGCGTGTTCGAGTGGGAGGACAAGGACCAGGTCAAGTTCTCATGGTTCAAGGGAGGCAAGCTCAACGTATCGGTGAACTGCCTTGACCGGCACGTAAAAACCTGGCGCAAGAACAAGGCCGCGCTCATCTGGGAAGGAGACGAGCCCGGCACTGACAAGACCCTCACCTACTTCGACCTCTACCGCGAGGTCAACCGCTTTGCAAACGTGCTGAAAAATAACGGGATAAAAAAGGGCGACCGGGTGGCCATATACCTTCCCATGGTGCCCGAGCTGCCCATTACCATGCTGGCGTGCGCTCGCATAGGCGCGGTCCACAGCGTGGTGTTCGGGGGGTTCTCCTCGGACGCCCTGCGGGACAGGATACTGGACTCCGAGTGCAAGATGCTGGTGACCGCGGACGCCGGCTTCAGGGGCTCGCGCATAGTGCCATTGAAGGCCAACGCTGACGCGGCCCTGGAACAGGCCGAGTGCGTGGACAAGGTGATAGTGGTGAACCGGGCGGACCAGGACGTGCCCATGCAGTCGGGCAGGGACCTGTGGTGGCATGAGGAGACGGGCTCGCCCGAGCTTGAACCTTATTGCCAGCCCGAGAGCATGGACGCGGAAGACCCACTGTTCATACTCTACACCTCCGGGTCCACCGGAAAGCCCAAAGGGGTCCTGCACACCACCGCGGGCTACCTCTTGTACGTGGCTGCCACACATAAGTACGCATTCGACATTAAGGACGACGACACCTTCTGGTGCACCGCGGACATCGGCTGGGTAACCGGGCACAGCTATATCGTGTACGGGCCGCTGGCAAACGGGTCAACCTCGGTCATGTTCGAGGGGGTGCCATCATACCCGGACCCGGGGAGGTTCTGGGCCATTGTGGAGAAGTACGGCATCAACCAGTTCTACACCGCGCCCACTGCCATAAGGGCCCTCATGCGCGAGGGTGACAAGTGGCCCAACAAGTCCGACCTCTCATCCATAAAGATTCTGGGGAGCGTGGGCGAGCCCATAAACCCCGAGGCATGGATGTGGTACTACCAGAACATCGGGGGAGAGCAATGCCCCATCGTGGACACCTACTGGCAGACAGAGACCGGCGGCTTCCTGATCACCCCCTTGCCCGGGGCCATGAAGATCAAGCCCGGAAGCGCCAGCAAGCCCTTCTTCGGGGTCGAGCCCTCGGTGCTCCGGGAAGACGGGACCGAGTGCGAGGAGAACGAGGGCGGCTACCTGGTGATCCAGAGGCCCTGGCCGGCATTGATGAGGACGGTCTACGGGGACCATCAGAGGTTCATTGACACCTACTGGATAAAGTTCAAGGGGAGATACACCACCGGAGACGGGGCCCGCATTGACGAGGACGGCTACATATGGCTCATGGGAAGACTGGACGACGTGATCAACGTGTCCGGCCACAGGCTGGGCACCGCTGAGATCGAGTCGGCTTTGGTGGCCCATTCCTCGGTGGCCGAGGCCGCGGTGGTGGGTATGCCCCACGACGTCAAGGGCCAGGGAATCTACGCCTTTATCATGTTAAAGTCCGGGGTGGACGGGGACGAGGATCTGAAAAAGCAGCTTGTAAAGCACGTGAGAAAGGAGATCGGGCCGATAGCCACGCCCGACAAGATACAGTTCACCGACGCCCTGCCCAAAACCCGCTCGGGAAAGATCATGCGCAGGATACTGAAGAAGATCGCCGCGGGGGAGACCAAAGAGCTGGGGGACACGACCACGCTTGCTGACCCGTCAGTAGTGGATTCGCTCATACAAGGCGCCGGGTGAGGGCCCCCTGGAACCGTCGCCTGATGACCATCATCTAAAAAGGGAGGGTTTTAATGGGTTTCGAGAAGTATTTCCAGGAAGAGCACAACATCTTCAGGCAGCAGCTCAGGAACTTTATCGAGAGGGAGCTTGCGCCCCACGCGGACGAGTGGGAAGAGGCCGGCTTGTTCCCCCGCGAGGTCTTCAAAAAGATGGGGGACCTTGGTTTCCTGGGGCTGCGCTACCCCGAGGAGTACGGTGGGGCCAATGCCGACTACTGGTACACGGTGGTGCTCCACGAGGAGCTGCCGCGGTGCATGAGCGCGGGCGTGGCACTGGGCCTCATGGTGCAGGCTGACATGTGCACACCCGCTATTGTTGACCACGGCACTCCCGAGCAAAAGGAGGAGTTTTTGGGTCCGGCCATCAGGGGCGAGAAGATCGGCGCCATCTGCGTGTCCGAGCCGGGGGCCGGCTCTGACGTGAAGGCCCTCCGGACCAAGGCGGTGAAAGACGGGGACCACTACATTATAAACGGTTCCAAGACCTTCATCACCAACGGGTCCCGGGCGGACTGGCTGACCATGGCGGTCAAGACCGACCCGGACGCCGGCTACGGCGGGATATCCATGTTTCTCGTTCCCGCCGACACCCCGGGCTTCAGCGTGACGCGGAAGCTGGACAAGCTTGGCAACCGAGCCTCGGACACTGCCGAGCTCAGCTTCGAGGACTGCCGGGTGCACCAGAGGTACCTGCTGGGCGAGGAGAACAAGGGCTTTTACTACATCATGGAGGGGTTCCAGTTCGAAAGGATGGCCGGCGCCATCGGGCTTCTGGCAGGGGCATACCTGGTCCTGGACAAGACCATCGAGTACGCCCGCACCAGGGAGGTGTTCGGAAAGCCGGTGTCAAGGTGGCAGGCCAACTCGCACCTGATAGCAGACCTGGCCACCGAGCTTACGGCTGCCAGGGCACTGGTCTACCACTGCGCGGATATGATTAACAACGGGGAGAACGCCATACGCGAGGTGTCGATGTGCAAGCTCTACGTGGGAGAGCTGGCGCAGCGGGTGGTGGACAGGTGCCTGCAGTTGCACGGGGGATACGGGTACATGGAAGAGTATTACGTGGCAAGGGCCTTCAGGGACACCCGTCTCGCAACCATCGGCGGGGGAAGCTCGGAGGTGATGAGGGACATAATAGCGAGGATGATGAACCTGTAAGCGCAACACCTTCTGCCTTTAACGGAGGCCGGATGAAAGATATAACAAAATCTTCTCTGCTGCTCCTTGCTCTTTTGCTCTTTGCTCTCACGTATGGCTGCACCCAGGAGCAAAAAAAGCCGAAAATAACCTCGGCAAAGCAGGCCGAGCTAAAGGGGCGACTGGAGCGGCTCGACATACTCTACGAGATTCTTTTGAAGGACGACCCTCCCCAGAGCGACACCCTGCCCTTCAGGAGGACCTTTTCCCGGGCTGAGAAGGAGATCAAACAGGGGGAGCTGGAAGAGGCATCGGCACATATCCGGGAGGCCGAGCAATGGATTTTGGAGGCCAGGGAAAAGTACTACCACGAGCACGAGTCCAGGATAGTGGCGGGCGCCTCCGAGGAAGCCCCGGACTCGCTGATGAAAGAGGCCATGTTCTTTCTTGAAAAGGCCAGGTCTGAGAAGGCGGAAGGGGATCAGTGGGCCGCTGATCAGTACTTCCAGGCGGCCATTGAGCAGGGGGAGCTCTCTCTTCTGGCTGTCAAGCGCTCTCCCGGAGAGGCCCTCAAGATGATAGAGCTTACAAAGAACATGGAGACCATATACATGGAGGCCGGGAAGCCGGACCGGGCTGAAGAGTCAAGGCGGCGGGTGATCCAGTCTCTTAACGCCTCGATCAACGTGCTTGGCCGGAGAATAAACGACCGGCTGGAAGGAAAGGCCCAGGGGTTCGACGAAAAGACCATGGAAAAGGGCGGGCCCCAGTTGCAAGAAGCCATAGAAGAGCTGAGGGGCCTGAACCAGACCAGGAACAGGATAATCGCCGCGGCAGAGGAGTACGCGCCAGAGAGCATACAAGCAAGGGATTACACCGCGGCCGTGTCCACCTGGATCAGCAGAAAGAAAAGGCTCCAGTACCAGAAGCCGGAGAGTGCCCCCAAGACCGGGGAAGAGGTCGCCCATGACAAGGATGACATAATAAAGCGCGAGCTGGCAGAGCACAACCAATTGTATAAACAGGGCGCGGAGCCTATCAAGGGCACGGGCATATCACTCCGGGAAACGGACATATATATACAGGGCAAAACCCTGATAATCAGGGGAGAGCTGCAGAACTTCAGGACCGAGCCCATCCTGAACCCCAGGATAACCGTGGTGGGCTACGTCTACTCCGAGGTGCAGGACCTGGAGTACAAGCACTTCGATCCCCTCATGAGCACAGTGTTCCACATTCCCATAAGCGGGTTCAACGCAGACGCACTGCAAAGGCAGGGCATAGTGCCCCCGCACCAGTTGGTGCTTATCTTCGAGGAGCCGAACGGGATAAAAAGAAAAGTCATAACACCCACCATGAAGTAGGCCCTAAAAAATGGCAAAGGTTGCAGTGCACGACACCAGCGAGGACTTGATCCAGGACATAGGAAAGCTCTTCCAGCCCTTCGGCGGGGTGGAACGGCTGGCCTCGGGCCGGGACGTGCTCATAAAGCCCAACGGCGTGCATTACCTTCCAGGACAGTCCACGGACACTGCTTTTCTCGATGCCTTGATAGAACACCTGCGCGGGGAAGGCGCCCGCAATATCTTTCTCATGGAAAACTGCACCGCGGGGAACCTCACCCGGGTGGTGTTCTCGGTGCTTGGCTGGGACAGGCTGTGCAAGAGGCACAAAGTAGTCCCGGTGTACCTGGACGAGGGGCGGACAAGAGAGGTGACCCTTCCCGGCGAGGACCAGCCAGTGCGGGTGTCGGAGTTTTTGGCGAGCAGACTCCTGGACCAGAGGGACGAGAATTTCTACCTGTCCGTGCCCCGGCTGAAGACCCATTCCATGAGCCACGTCACCCTGGGAATAAAGAACCAGATGGGGTTCCTCGTGCACGAGGACAGGATGAAGGACCACAACTACAAGCTGGGCGAGAAGCTGGTGCGCATCCTTTCTCTGCTCCGGCCGGACTTCACCCTGATCGAAGGGGTAACCGCAACCGTATACGGCCACTTCCCCATAATGCAGGACCTGGAGAAAAGCATCGTTAAAACCGGCGTGCTTATAGCTGGCCCGGACGCGGTGGCCGTGGACACGGTGGGAGCGAAAGTGCTGGGATACGAGGCGGAAGAGATTGACCACATAAAAAGGGCGGGCCAGGCCGGGCTCGGCTGCGCGGACCTCTCAAGCATAGAAGTCATCGGGTCCATTCAGCGCTTCACCGAGAGGTATCCATACATGCCCGAGATCAGGGCGCCGGACGACGTGAAAATGATCTACGGAAAAGAGATGGCCTGCTATCAGGGGTGCAGGGGAAACACCGAGATCGCGCTGCACATGTTCGCGAACGACTATCAAGGAAAGGGCGGGTTCAACCTGGTCATGGGAAAGGGGATTGACAAGAGCGAGCTGGAGGGACTTTCCGGGCATTTCCTGGTGATAGGTCCCTGCGCCGCGGCAGAGACCGCGGAATTCATAAGGGACAAGTATCCTGACCGCAAGCTCTTCATCGTGCCCGAGCACAACGACCTTGCAAACATGTCCGGCAAGCTCGCCCGCCTTATGCGGCCGAGCCTCAGGGCCATAATGCCCTTGAACCCAGTGCGGGCCTTGTGGCTATTATTAAAGGCGAAAAGGAACCACACCACCGCAAGGCTCATAAACCCCTTCTGAACCAGGCCCTCCGCTTGATACACGCTTTACACCCATTCAAAGGGTATCTATAATCAGTCCATGTCCGCTCTCGGGTACAGAAAGGCCGGGATGGCCGCGGCTCTCGCGCTCCCCCCTGTCCTCGCCCTGGCCCAGGTGCTCTACGTCTATTTCGAGGGCGCCGGCGGCCCGGACCCCGGCTTCCCCATTGACGACGCTTACATCTTCAAGCAGTACGCCGAGAACATCGCCGCGGGCCACGGCTTCTCCTTCAACCCCGGCGAGACCAGCTTCGGGTGCACCAGCCTGGTATGGCCAATCCTCGCCGCCATTATAGTCAAGGCCCTGCCGTTCCTGGGATATGAAACTATTGTCTTCTGGCTGGGAGGACTGCTTTATGCGGCCTCGGTTCTTGCCGCTGCACTGCTTGTACTCCGAAAGACCGGCAGCGCGTGGGCGTCGCTTTTTTCAGGGGGCCTGCTTTGCATGAACACCCCTCTTATGCTCATGCACGCGGTCTCTGGAATGGAGACGCCACTTACAATGGCCCTGCTCATAGCGTTCGCCTTCGCCGCACTTTCAGAGAGGCCCATGCCAGTCACCGCGGGACTGATAGCGGGCCTCATCACGCTGAACAGGCCCGAGGGCGCTTACTTCCCCGCGGGCATGGCCCTGGCCTGGAGTATTTCCCGGCTTGTAAGACGGGAGCGTCCCTCGCCTTTTATGTACATAAAGTTCCTGCTGCCCTGGGCGGTCCTGGCCCTGCCCGCGGCGCTTTTGATCCACCGTCACACCGGCGCCTTTCTACCAGGAACATACCTCGGCAAGATAGTGAGCAGCGACCCGCGGCTGATCGAGAGGGGCCTGGGCCAGAGGATCATGTGGGCCTTTATCTCCCTTGTGGACGGGTGGCACAGGCTGGGCAACACCGAGCGGGTCCTGGCGCCGGTCCTCGCCGGCGGCGTAGTGTATCAGCTTGCAGGCACGTTCCATGATATGAAAAAGAAGGCCAAGGAGGCCTGGCCCCTCTCCGGCATGCTGGTGATGTCCGGGTTCCTGCTGCTGCCCGGGGCCTACGGCTTCTACTTCCCGGTGCACCCCGCGTTCGGCGGCTTTTATAACCGCTACATTGCCCCTGTCTACGTCTTCCTGGTCATCATTTCAGCGATCGGAATCTGGCGGGCCTCCGGCAGTCTGGCCGGCCGGCCGGGCCTGGTCAAAAGATATAGCGGGTGTCTGGTCCCCGCGATTGCAGCAGCCGCGGTCGCTTATCAGGGGTGGTTGTGGAGCTCGCAGACCGCGCACGCCATGGAGGTTTACGCTGCCGAGGTCGAGCTTAACACGGGCCTCAGGATGGAGGCCGCTCACTGGATCAGGGAAAATACGCCTTCCAATGCAAAGGTCATGGCGGGCTACACCGGGCTGGGGGTGGTGGGAGGCGAGTGCGACCGCTACGTGCTCGACCTGGGGGCCCTCATAAACCCGGACATACTGGAGTATTACCGCCGGCCGGCGGGCTCACCTGAAAAGAGATGGGAAAACATCGTCGAGTACATGCATGACAAAGGCGTGGACTACTACGTCACCTTCCGCTTCACTCCCGAATATGCGGGCAAGATACCCGACCCTTCCGCTACACAGGGCTTCAAAGAGATAGCCCGGCTGGGCGCAAAAAAAGAGCCAAAATCGCCCTGCGAGCAGATCAGGATATACAGGGTTTTCAAGCTCAAGCTCTGAAACCAGGTCCGAGGCACCCTCTTGCAACGCCTTGTTTCCCTGTATAACCCCCTGAAACTTAAAGATTATTTTCCGGGCCGCGAGATCTCTCCATAAAAATATTTGAAAAAATCTTATTATATGGTTGACAAGAATATCAAACGGTCGCTACATTATTTACTAGAATAACCCGATTCTGATTGTTAAAGGACTCATTATATTACTATGGACCTTATAATCATATTCGCATTTGACGGGAGCATCCGGTGGATGAGCCAATCGGGCCTCGACCTGCTGAGTTCCGCGATTGACGAAGTCCGGGGGACTGACATCTTTGAGCTGCCGTGCTGGAGAGATGATGACAAGCCCCGCCTGCGGCAGTCAATCCAAAGCGCGCTTGCCGGAGAGGAGTCGCCCCCTGAGCTGTACCGGGTCAGCCTGCCGGTCGGAGTCAGGGACTTCCAGGTAAAGACGGCGCCGGAGGCCGGCGAGCAAGGCATAACGGGCGGCATAATTATTATGAGGGACGCGAGCAGCGAGCAGGCCGCCAGGTATGCCCTTCAAAGGGAGCAGGAGTTCTCATCCCTTGTGCTGGAGACGGCGAGGGCCTTGATCATCGTCATGGACAGGCAGGCGAGCATAACCCGCTTCAACAGGATGTGCGAGAAGGTGAGCGGGTATCGCGAAAGCGAGATGACGGGCAAAAAGCTGTGGGAGGTGCTCATACCGGACAAATGGGCGCCCGTGGTCAAGAACCTGTTCAGTGACATAGTGAGCGAACAGGGAAGGTTCGACCTCCACTTTGAAAACCCCTGGATAAACAGGCAGGGTGAACAGAGGTGGATCGTGTGGAACTTCTCGGCGCTCCGGGACGAGGACGGGACCATCAGCCACCTCATAGCAACCGGCATTGACGTGACCGAGCTGCGAAGGCTGGAGGCCGAGATGCAGGAACACAAAAAGCGCATGGCCCTGTCCACCATGGCCGGGGGAATAGCGCACGACTTCAACAACATACTGACGGCTGTCATGGGCAGGGCCGAGCTGTTGAAGCTGGAGTCATCCAGGGGACCGGAGCTTGAAAAGGACATAGACGACATCATCGAAAACGCCAGAAAGGGAAACGATCTGGTAAAGAAACTCCTGGAATTCAGCAGGGCCAGGCCTTTGCAGACCTCGGTGGTTGACGTCAACCATGCCGTCCTGGAGTCAGAGAGCCTTGTAAGCTCAATCCTCGGTGAGGGGGTCGAGGTATGCATGGACCTTTGCGACGACCCCTGCCAGGTGGAGGCTGACCACACTCAAGTGCAGATGATCATAACAAACCTGGCAAAGAACGCCGGCCAGGCCATGCCGGGGGGAGGGGCTTTTACCATAACCACGGAGCTGGATTTCTCGGAGCGCATGCCGGTGCAGGCCACCCCCGGGGTAAGCTACAAGCCCTGCGTCAGGATAAAAGTCGCGGACACAGGTGAGGGCATGGAAGACGAGGTAAGGGAGAGGATATTCGAACCATACTTCACAACCAGGCCGGGGAAAGAAAGCAGCGGCCTGGGCCTGGCCATAACCCATGCCCTTGTGGAGCAGTGGGGAGGGTGTATCCATTGTGAAAGCGAGCCCGGCAAGGGAACGACGTTTATCCTGGAACTGCCCAGGGTGTTCGGCAGTGCGAGGCCGGAGAGGAAGGAGCTGCCGCGCGGAGATGAGGTCATACTTGTAATCGGCGCGGAGCGGACCACCACCAGGCTGGTATCGAGGATGCTCACCACCCTGGGCTACCAGGTGCACGTGGCCGAGTCGCAGGCAAAAGCGCTCTCGGTCCTTGAAAGCGGTCTCATGCCCAGCCTGGCGCTTATTGACTCGCAACTGGTTGAAACGGAGACGAACCACCTGGAGCTGAAGGTCTCGAGAGCGGCGCCCGGGTGCAAGCTCGCCTACCTGGTGCCCTTGTCATGGGCAAGGGAGCTTTCCCCCTCTTCAGTAAAGATACAGATGCCTGTTAAGCTCGAGTACCTGGCCACAAGGGTGCGGGAGATACTGGACTCCTGACTTGCGGGAGCAAGCTTCCGTGGGAGCGGTCTCCGCGCCGCCGCGGAGCATACTTCGCCGAAGTAGCTTCGGCTACGTAGGCTGAAAGCGCTATGGCGCGCAGGCTGGCAGACCGCGATCCCTGAAATGATTATCAAGGTCCTGTTACCCAAATCCTTTATAGCTCCAAAGGAGCATAAAAGAAGAGCCTGGGCCAGCGCCTCTCAGGCTATTAAAGCTCTGAAAGAGCGACGGTCTATAGCCCAAGGCTGCGCCCTTCGGGCTTGCCTTGGGAAAGCGGGTCCCAAACCTCCAAGCCCTGAAAGGGCGGCACAAAAAAAAGAGTGGAGATGGTCGCGAGGAAATTTTGTGGCGGCCCTTCAGTCCTTGGAAAAATTTTATTGATCTTTCATACCCAGGGCGGAGCGTAGCGAATCCCTGGGCTAAAGGCCGTCGGCCTTTCATGCCTTATATTGATTTTGGACAACAGGCCCTCAAGACCTGAAGCTGTCTCCCACCCCTTTCTGGAAATAGTGTAAAATGATGCGGTACGTGCTTAAATATAGAGACAGGTTCAACCACGTGGAAAGGAGGACGAGAGTTATGAGGTATATTGCCATCATGCTGGGAGGGTTTTTTACGGTTGTCGCTTTATGGGGGTGCACTCCCAAGAAGAAGGAGCCCAAGACTGTTGCCACCCCCGCACGGCAGGTCGAGCCGCAAGGGCCCAAGAAGAGGGTGGGCATCTTCGAGTTCGAGAACAAGAGCCGCTACGGCAAGAACCGGCTCGGGAACGCAGCGGTGGACGCTCTTTATACGGAGCTGGAGGAGAGCGGGGCCTTTGTTCTCTACGAGCGCTCTGACCTTGCGGAGCTGGAAAAGGAGTTCGATCTGATCGAGTCGGGCAAGGTTAACATGGCCACCGCGGCCCAGGCCGGCAAGCTTGTCGGGGTGCAGGCGGTGGTTGTGGGCACCATCTCCCAGTTCGGCATGTGGGAGGAGGCCAAGGACGTGCTCGGCTATAAAAAGAAGGTGGAGATAGCCGAGGCCACCATTGACGTCCGGGTGGTGGACGTGACCAGCGGGAGGGTCATATATGCTGACTCCGGCACCGGGAGGGTCGAGCGCGAGATCGAGACCTTTCTGGGGTACGGGGCCAAGGCCACGTATGACGAGACCATGGCTGACAAGGCCCTGCGGGATGCCATGTCAAAGTTCGTGGACAACCTCATCCGCGAGGTCATGGCACTGCCGTGGGAAGGCTACGTCATGGACGTGGAAAGGACGGGAGGACAGGAGCTCATCTACGTGAACGCCGGCAGGCTCTCCGGCATCGAGACCGGCATGGAGCTCAGGGTGAAAAGGGTCACCGGCGAGCTTACCGACCCGGTGACCGGAGAGTTCAAGGGGTACAAGACCACTCCTCTGGGCACGGCCGAGGTAGTGGACCTCACAGGAGAGGACGTCTCGGTTGCGAGGATGGTAAAGGGATCGGGCGCTGAAAGAGGGGACATGGTGGTCATATCACATTGACCTACGTTCCCGGTCAGGCGACGCAATAGGATGAAAACAAACAGGAGCGGAAAAATGAAGAATACGGCTGTATGTCTCTTCCTTGCGATGATACTGGTTACAGGCATTACATCATCCTGCAAAATCAAGCACACGAGGGAAGCGGTCCCCACACAGGGGGAGCTCTGCTTCGAGGTTTCGCCCGGGAGCGCAGTGGTCGAGGTTGACGGAGTGGCCGCGGGAAAGGCCAGAGAGTTCACCCCCTCCAGGGGCTGTCTTGCACTTGACACCGGCACCCACTCTCTGCGCGTTTACAAAGAGGATCACGTGCCTTATGAGCGCGAGATATACGTGGGAACCAGCACCCAGAACCTGAGGATCAAGCTGCCGGAAAAAGAAAAATAGACTTTATGGGCCCCTGGAAAAATCCGGTGCGCGTTCATGCCGGCCCCGGGCCGCGGGCGGTATTCGCTGCGAGGGTGGCCGAAAGCCTGCTTTACACGCTACTTTTCTGCCTGCTTTCTTGCGGGTGCGCGGCCAGGCAGGAGTCCCGGGTCACCCAGTCCATACACCCTGACTACAATTCACTCGCGCCCCGGTCAGTAGCGGTGCTCCCTTTTGACAACATGAGCCCGGACCTTGACGCCACCCCGCTTGTAAGGCCCATAATAGCTAAAAGGCTCCGCTACAAGGGCTACGACGTGCCGCCTCTGGAGACGGTTGACGAGGTCCTGCAGGAAGAGGGTGTGCTGATCTCCCACGACGTTCACGCCTTTACCGCGGAGGAACTCGGTGACATGCTTGACGTGGACGCGGTCATGTTCGGGACCATAACCGACTTTGCCACCAAGTACGCCTTCGTCTATGCATCCGTGGCAGTGCAGCTCCGGCTGGAGCTGGTTCATTGCCAGAGCGGAGAGATACTCTGGCAGAACGAGCAGCGGGCAGCGGAAAACACCGCGGCAGAGTCCATACTCACCCTGCTCATATACCACGACGACCTCGAAAAAGGGCTCGCAGTGGTCGCTGCCAGCAATGCCGTGTGGGCGGCGCTTTCC
The DNA here is from genome assembly GCA_964650485.1 of uncultured bacterium. Taxonomy (GTDB): domain Bacteria; phylum RBG-13-61-14; class RBG-13-61-14; order RBG-13-61-14; family DATKZS01; genus CAZYTX01. The sequence continues at coordinate 43,032 of CAZYTX010000010.1, forward strand.
AAGTTCCGGCCCTACGCGGAAAAGGCCGCGGCTGCCACCCTGGCTTCCCTTCCCGCAGGGCACAAGGGCGCATCTCCGTACCCCTGGGACCCGGAGGCTCACGACCCGGATGCTGCCAAGGCGCTCATCTACAGGAGCATTATCCTGACTTCACCGCCTGATTAATTTCCCTGCTGTTGCTTTTCAAGACTTCCCTGTGTGGCCGGCCCGGACGGGGAGGGCCCCGGCGGCTCGGGGTAGTCGGGCTTGCCCACAATTTTTCCCACGTTTATGGTGATGCCTTCCTGCTGGAGGAAATCTCGGATTATCCTTTCAAGCTCATCGCGGTCCATGTATCCGAACTCCTGCTCCATCCTGGCGGTGAAGCGGTTCAGGCGACGAGCCACGGCAGCGAGGTCGTCCGCAGCGGAAAGAAGCCTCTCCGCTTTTGAACGGGCGTCCTCTTTTCGGTCGGGCGCTATTTCTTGCAGCTCGTCCATCAGCCGGTTCAGGTCCTTTACCAGCCTTCTGGCCTGGCTGAGCAGCGGCCTTGCCTCGGAGAGCGCGGCGCGCAGGTCAGCCAGCAGCGGCGGGAGCTCCGGCCTAATCACCGATGACATCTCTTTCAAGTCCTGCGATGCATCAGCCGCGTTTTTTATCATTCTCTTCACCTCGTCCGCGTCCTCGGGCCCGAACCTGGCCACGGTCGAGAGCAGGTCTTTGAGCCGCTCTTTCTCTTCCCGGCTGATTCCCTCCCGTATTTCCTTGATCCCCTCCAGCAGCTCCGCTGCCTCGTTTATAAGCTCCTCCAGCCGGCGGGGGTCCTGTCCCCGGACCACGGCATCCTCCTTGAGCACCGGCCCGCCGGGCGACCCCGGTGTTATCTCCACTATCTTCCCCCCCAGCAGGCTCTCCATGTGTATGGAAAAGGTCGAGTCCTCCCGGATAAGCTCCTTTGCACGCTTGTCTATGAGGAGCTCCAGCCCCAGCACCGGGGCCGCCTCGCCTCCGCCGGGCGCCGACATGAAGCGGATGGCGTCAACCTTGCCCACCTTGGCGCCAGCCACCTGCACGTCGGAGCCGGGCTTGATCCCCCCCGCGTAATTCAGGGTCATGGTGATCTTGTAGGTGTTGGTGAGCGGGTTCCAGTCGCTCAAGATAAAGATGAAGGCCAGCACCAGGCCCACCGCCACCGTGACCACCAGGCCCACCTTGACTTCTAGGCTGAACCTGTCCATGTCACTCCCGGTCCATCAGGTAAAACTCAAGACCGCGCTCATAAGTTTATCAGCGATGGCGCTTATGGTAAAGTCAAGGATTATTATTATGAGAATCGAGGTCACCACGGCCTTTGTAGTGGCCTCTCCCACGCCCCGTGCCCCTCCCCCGGCTCTCAACCCGTACAGGCACGATGTTATGGGCACCACCCACCCCAGGGCCAGGGCCTTGAGGATCAGGTTTACAAAGTCCGGCCACCCCACGTAGGCGTTCATGGTGCCAAGGTAAGTCTGGTAGTTGAAGGTGGGAAGTCCCGCAAGGTAGCCCATTATAAAGGCGCAGAAAAGGCCTATTATGCAGAGCGCGAGCTGCATGACCATGCAAGCCGCAAACCTGGGCACCACCAGGTAGTGCACCGGGCTCACCCCCATGAGTTCGAGGGCGTCCAACTGGTCGGTGGTCTTCATTCCCCCGATCTCCGCGGTGAACCCCGCCCCCACCTTGGCGGCCACCATGGCGGTGACCACGGTGGGCCCGAACTCTCGGAAGAACAGCAGCCCGGCCACCCCCGGTATAAGGCTCACGTTGTGGATCACCCTGGTGAGCTGGAACTCGAGCTCCAGCATCACGATCATGCCCAGGGCCCCCAGGGTGACCGCGATCAGGGGTATGGTCTGCCACCCCACCACCGCGGCCTGTGCCATGAAGAGCCGCAGCCGGTAGGGTGGCCTTACAAGGTGGTAGAGTGTCTGGAGCAGGAGCATGACTATCCCGCCCAGGATGTGAAGGAAGTTGAGCAGGTGGTTCCCTATGCCCTCGAAGGTAAGCCCCAGCCTGGCAAGGAACAGTATCTGTGAAAGGGTCTGGTATATGACCCGCAAGGTGGGGTTTTGTATCCTCGCACTCATCCGTGACCGCCTTGCATAATTCTCACACCTCGAAGAACAAGAGGGTCTCCGCGACCTCGAAAGTAAGCGAGGCCAGGCTAGCTATTATATAGTCAATGAAGAATATGGCGAAGGAGCTGGTCACCAGGCAGGAGTTCACCGCCTTTCCCACCCCTTCGGTGCCGCCCTCCGCGGTCATGCCCTTGTAGCAGGAGATGGTGGAGAGCAGGAGGCCGAACAAGACCCCTTTGGCCATGCCGTTGAAAAGGGCCCAGGCCGCGGCCAGGCTGCGCACGCTGGCAAAGTAGTAGGACAGGCTCATGTCCGCGAGTAGCCAGGCCGAGAGCGCGCCTCCCACCGCGGCTATGACCAGCCCCAGCATGGTCAGCACGAATATCATGACAGTTACCGCGATGAACCTTGGCACCACCAGGAAATGTACGGGGTCCGCGCCCAAACACCTCATGGCGTCAACCTGCTCGGTGACCTTCATGGTGCCAAGCTCAGCGGTGATGTAAGCGCCCACCCGGCCGGCGATCATGATGGCTACAAGCACCGGTCCCACCTCCCGGAGGAGCCCGGAGGTGGTTATGCCGCCCAAATACTGCTGGGCCCCGAAAAGGGAGAGTGCATATGCGAACTGGAAGCTGACGATGGCGCCCACGAACAAGCCCGAGATGATAACTATGGAGACCGACTTCACCCCCACCTGGTAGAGCTGTATTATAAGCTCGCGCAGCTCGAAGGGCCTCTTCACCACGTGTCTCATCACCTGTACGAAGAACACGGTTATCCCGCCCAGCTCCCGCAGGAAGGGGCCGAACCATGTGAACAGGTGCCCTATCAGCAGGAAGGGGGCCTGCCACAGCCGGTCCATTATTCTCGGCAGGCGGCTCATAGACTCCTCCCTGCCAGTCCCTTCATGAACTCCCTGACCGCGGGGTCGCCGCTTTGCATGAACTCGTCCACGCTGCCCACGAACCGAAATGCACCGTCCCACAACAGGCCCACCCTGTCAGCCACCGCCTTCATGCTCTCCATGTCGTGGCTGACCACGATGGACGTGGTCCCCAGTTCCCTGTTCAAGTGTTTTATCAGGCTGTTGATCCTCCCCGCGGTAAAAGGGTCCAGCCCGGTGGTGGGCTCGTCATAGAGCAGGTACCTCGGGGAGAGCACAAGCGTGCGTGCCAGCCCCACCCTCTTCTGCTCGCCAAAGCTAAGCTCCACCGGCATCCTCTCCGCCACCGAGGGGTCCAGCTCAACCCTCATAAGCGCCTGTTCGACCCTGGGTTTGATCTGTGCTTCATCCGGGCTGCCGAGCCTCCGCAAACCAAAGGCCACGTTCTCATAAACGGTCAGGAAATCGAACAGGGTGGGAAGCTGGAACACCATGCCGCACTCGCGCCGTATCCTCTGGAACCCGGCCTCGGAAAGACCGGTCACCTCCTCGCCGTCAACCCGGATGGAACCGCTGTCCGGGCGTAAAAGACCCACCAGCATGCGGATCATCACCGTCTTGCCTGCCCCGGTCTTGCCCAGCACGAAAAACGTCTCTCCCTCGCGGATGGAAAGACTCATGCCCTTCAGCACCGGCTTTTGCCCGGCGCCTGCTGGCAAAGCGGGTTTGTCTTCAAAGGACTTATTCACGTTTTCGAACTCGATCATCTTTTACTTGGTTCCCTTAAAATGTTTGCAAGCGATCATCGGTCAAGCCCTTCGGGCTCGAGGAACTCCATGAGCTCGACCCGCCCGCTCTCCATCATCTTTTCCGGTGTGCCGAGCTCCATCACCCTGCCCTCATGAAGCAAAGCCACATTGTGGGCCACCTTGTTTATGAGAGGCAGGTAATTGGACACCACCATGGAGGCCCTTTCTTCGGAAGCGCCCAGCTCCAGGATCAGGTCCGCGATCACGTCCGACGTTATGGGGTCCAGTCCCGCGGTGGGGTCGTCGTAAAAAAGCACACTGGGCTCGTGGGCAACCGCACGGGCAATACCCACCCTCCTCTTCATGCCCCCGGAGAGCTCAGCGGGGTACATGTGCCCGATCGGGCCCAAGTGAAGCCGATCGAGAAGAGTGTCCACCCTGGCCCCGGCATCCTCCTCGCTCATGCCCATGACCTCGCGGAGGATAAACCCTATGTTTTCGGTCGCGGTCATGGAGTCAAAAAGCGCATTCCCCTGGAAAAGCATGCCAGCCTCCCTCCTCACCTCGCGAAGGCCAGCACCCCCGGCGCCAACCACCGGCCGGCCGCACAGCCATACCTGGCCGGAGTCGGGCGCCAGAAGCCCCACCGCTGCCCGAAGAAGTGTGCTCTTTCCCGAGCCGGACGCCCCCATCAGGGCAAGCGTCTCTCCGGCAGGGACCCGCAGGCTCACCTCCGAGAGCACCGGGGCCCCGGCAAGGCATATCTTCAGTCTTTCAATCCGGATCATGTAAAATCCCAGAGCATCAGGTTAAACCGGCCGGCCACCGAGTTCAAAAGAGCGTCTTCCGCTCCACCACCTTGCCTATGATCTCCACCGTTGACGGGTCACTGATCACTATGTCCTGGTACTGCGGGTTCAGCGGCCGCAGGATTATGAGCTCATGGCCCTGCTCCCGCTGGTGTATCATGAGCTTCTTGAAGGTGGCCTCGTTCTCGTCTTTTATCTTGGCTATTACATAGTCGCCGCTCCGGGCCTCCAGGTTGGGGTTTATTACCAGCATGTCCCCTTCCCTGAACCCGGGCTCCATGGAGTCGTTTGTCACCCTGACCGCGAACAGGTTCCTGCCCTTGCGGTCAGAGTACACGTACCCGTCGGCAACACCCGGCGGGAAGTCGCCGTCCTCTGCGAGCGAGAACTCGCCCGCCTGCACCATACCGACCACCGGGATCGTTCTGCCGGGACCCAGGTCATCAGGTTCAACGTTATCGTATGAATCCACCGCGGAGAGGAGAGCGCCCCTCTGGGAAAGCCTCGCAAAAACCGGTTTCACCTTTTCAGGAGCTTTTTCAAGGTGAGCCAGAAGAACCAGGTGATCAAGATCAAGGTCAAGGGCCTGGCTGAGCTTGTAGATGACCTCGTCCGACGGCACCACCTTGCCCTGCATTATCTTGCCCACGTACACGCCGCTCACACCTATCTTCCTGGAGAGGTCCTCGTAGGTGAGCCTCTGGTCCAGCAGACGCTCATGGAGCACCTTTCTAAATCCCTTTGTCATATCGCTTCCTCCCTTTCCCCTGGTCAGGCTGTTTGCACTTAATGTTGTGCTTGCGAGGCTCATTGGGCCTTCATGTTGCGGCGTGCACCCATGGTTAACAAAATCTTTGTTCTTTGGACGTTTTTTGCTTGACAAAAACTAACTATTAGTTTATCATGTTCCTGTAAGCTTGTCAAGTAAAAAGTTGTAAAATTTAGTCCGCGGCAAGGGCATTAAAGGTTTTACAAATACCATTAAGTTAAAGGAGGGAGACAAAAATGAGACGTTTCGACAGACACAAGATGCGTAACTTGCGGTTATCTAAGGGCTATTCATTGGGGGTAATGGCAAGGCTCTTAAGGCTTAAAACCGGGCATGCCATAAGCAGGACGGCCATATCAAACTGGGAGACCGGTAAGAGCCGGCCTTCCATGGAATCCGTGCTTGCCATAAGCGAGCTCTACGATGTGCCGGTTGACTATTTTTTTGAGCCCAAATCTAACTATTTGTTAGAGGCTTTGGCTGCAATGAGTCTCTACAATCAATCCGGGAAAAAGGATGCTGATTTAAATCTGCGCAAGCTGCTGGAGCAAGATCAAGACAGGTCAGCCCCTGCCCGGAAAAGTTGACGCGCCCTTTCAATAAGGAGCAACGCCCGAATAAAGGAGGGTAAGAATGTTCTGTCAAACCTGTCCCTCAAGAGACCGTTGCACCATGTTATGCCCCGAGCTTGAGCGGCATCTTCGCAGCCTGGAAGGATACCAGAGAGAATTGCCCCTCTCTTCCTACAAGTTATGCAAGGTCGCCGACATGTCCGGGCTCACCCTGGCTGATCTCCAACCTGAAAACCGCTGGATGTGGGAGGATATTTCCGAGCACGTCTTCAAAATCCCGCCCCGCTATATGACACCATTCCTTCTGCATTTTTACCAGGAAATGACCGTGGCCGAGGTGGCAAAGGCACTGAAGATGCACAGGATCACGGTCCACCGACTGCTGATAAAGGCCCTGATACTTTTAAAGCGCGAGCTCCCCGAGCGCAACAAGGAATTAAATAATGACTAATTCATTGATTATTATTCATTTTTCGGACAGACCGCCCGGTGCCATCTCTTCAGGTGCCTCTCGCGCGAGCCCTTTCCAGTGCTGTTGTAACACTGGGCCGCGCCTTCCACCGCCCTCTCCAGAACCTCGGTGCACCGGACCTCCTCTTTGTCCTCTTTTGAGGCCGGTCTTATCAGGTCCAGGAGACCCACATTACCGGATGGCGCGGAGTAGCCCAGCATGTAGAGCGCTTTTTCATATATCTCCAGCGCCTTCTTACACCGGCCATTTTCCTTGAGTGCTTCCGCCTTTTTTACGAGCTCCTCGATGTCCTGTTCTTGACGCGTGCTTTCAGGGAAGGCCGAGGTGTCCCTGACCTCGGATGGAAGGTCTAAACCCTCGCGAGCTTTATCTTTTTTGGACCCCTTTTTTTCAGCACTCTTTTTTGCAGGAGCTCCCGGCGCCCATGCGAACTCTTCCGTCTCCCTTTCAGGCTCCCCTTCCGGGCCTTTTCCAGCCGCCTCTTCATTGGCAGTGGCCCCTTGAGCAGCACCTGTCTTTGCTATGGCTTCGGCAGGCATGCCCGTGTCCCCGGCGCCTCCCCCGGCCAGCTCCAGAGTGCGATAGTCAAGGGATACGGAAGCCGGTGGCTGCAAAGGCTCAGTGGTCATGCCGGACGATTCCGCGGCAATACCTGTACGGCTCCAGGTTGCGCCGCCTGCTTCTCCGCCGAGCTCTGGAATCCTAAGGTAATTCTTGGCCTCGGCTTCCAGGTCAGCATCCTCCTCCAGCTCCCACAGCATGGGAGGGACCTCGCCCATCTCCTGCCTGATCTCGTACTCGTATTTGTAATCCCGCTCATCCTTGGGCTTCACCTGGTCTCTCGCCTCTCCTCGCTTTGCGGAGCGGCCGGCTCGCCCGGCCTTTTCCCTCTCGGCTTCCTTGTCGGCAGGCATTCTGGACAAGGCGTACTCCTCGATAGCCGGTCCCCCTTTCTCTGACATCTCCTGTGGTGGCCGTCTCTGGGAGGACATTACCACCACCACCGATGCAACGATCACGGCTAAAGCCGCCGTTGCAAGGCCCGGCTTCATGAGCACGCTCCAGGCCGAGCGCTTCTTACCCGCCACCTCCTCTGCCCGTGCTTTTATCTTTGCGTCAAGGTGTGCAGGATGCTGCGGGTCTGCGAGCCGCCTGGCGGCGGCCAGGGTCTTCATGATCTCGTTGTACTCGCGTGTGCAGTACGGGCACTCTTCCAGGTGCGCTCTTGCCTTTTTCTCTTCCCCGGGGGACAGCTCGCCGTATGCGAGGTCAACCAGCAGCTTTTTACATTTATCGCATTCCATGGCTTATTCCCCGTCCATCATGCCGGCCTCTTTAAGGGCGTCCTTTATATGGCCCAGCGCGTAATACATCCTCGTCTTTACAGTGTTCACGGGTGCGCGGGTGATCTTTGCCACCTCCTTTATTGAAAGCCCGGCGCGCTCTCTCAGGAGGAACACCTCCCTCTGCTCATCGGCCAGGCCGGCGACGGCCTTCTCGATCACTTCCGTCATCTGCCTTGCTCTCATGTCCTCTTCCGGGTCCGGGCCCGGCGACGCCTGCATGTCAATGCGCGCCTCGGCGCTGTCAGGGTTGGCCGGCGCGTCCAGGGACGCGGCCTCGCGAAGAGCGCGCTTTCTCGCCTGGTCAATGACAGCGTTCCTGGCTATGGTGAAAAGCCACGAGGAGAAGCCCGCCCCGGGCCTGTACTTTTTGGCGTTCTTTATCACCTTCAGGAACACCTCCTGGTAGGCGTCCTCGGCCGCATGGGCGCTTCCGGTCATCCTCACAAGAAAGCCGAAGAGCCTGGGCCCGTGTCTTTTCACCAGCTCTTCCATGGCGCCTGCATCGCCCTTCTGGAAACGAGCCATGAGCTCGTGGTCGGAGCACCCGCCTCCCTGGCTGTCAACCGTGCTTTTCATCTATTATAACGGACCGGAAAGCAAAAGGTTCTTAGAGCAGGATACAACAGCCGGCTCTCTCGCACCAGTATTATCGCTTGAATTCGAGCAGCATGCTGTCGGTGTCCGGAATCCTGTAGAACACCTCGAAGCGGTCGGGATACCCCTTTACCGCGGGCACGAAGTACTTGGGGACCTCGGCGTAGGCCTCGTCCAGCATAACGTAGCTTATGTTCTTGTCCTCCAGGTTTTTTACAAAGTCCCCGGGATCGGAGTAGTAGGGGCCTCCCACCGCGGGCCGGTCGCTCACCAGGGCCACCAGGGACGCCTTGCGCGCGAACACCACCTCGCCCGGCTCCGTGTGGCCCCGAAGGTAAACAGACATCTGGACCATGCGGGCCATGGGCTTGTTCTTGGGCACCACCTTGAAGTAGTCGTTCAGCTTCAATCCTTTGGCCTGGCGCAGGGTTTCTGCAAACCTCATATCTCTGATGCTCTGGCGGAGGTTCCACTGAAGTGCGGCCCCTCCGATCAGCGCCAGTATCACCCCGGTTGCCACGGGCAGCCTGAAAAGAGACATTACCGAAGAAGCTCTCTTGCCGGAGGGTTTGCTCCCGGGCCCCGGCCTGTATACAAATCTTTTCAGGGGAGACGTAACAAAAGCCACTCCCTTGACCATCCCCTCGACCCCTTTTAGAAAGTAATAGATCAAGAACGGGTACAAGGGGATAAGGAAGCGGGGAGGGTGGAAGGACCACACCATGATAAGGGCCCAGTAAGAGAACATGAAGAACTCGGGCGCGCCGCGCTTTCTATACATAACCAGGCCGAGCCCGAGCGCGCATACGCCCAGGATCACCAGCCCGGACATCTCTGGAGAGGGGCCGGCAAGCTGAGGAGGCCAGGGAAGGTGATCGTAAAGTGTCCTGGTATAGGCGCCCCCGTTCTCCACCATCCGCTCCAGGATGCCCTGGAGGCCTATCATGGGAGAGTCGAGGTTGCGGGGGTCGCTGCGCAGGAACTCGCCAAAGTATACGTCTCCCTCTCCCTCGGTGAGGATCTTGCATCGCAGCTTCCAAGCGGCCGCGGCAACGGCAAAGGGGATGAACACCCCCGCGGCCATGAGGGCGTTCGCCTTCAGCCTTTTCCTGACCGGCGGTATGAACAATGCGCCGGCAAACAGGGCCGGCATGACCGTGATCCCGGCCGAGCGGGTGAAGTACGAGATGATCATGAATACAACAGCCAGTGCGAACCAGGCGTTCTTCACCCCGCCCCTGGCAAAAGCCTTTTCGGCAAACAGGAAGGTAAGACACACAAAGGCTGTAAAAGGTATCTCCGAGAGCACGTGTATGGAGTAGTAGAGCGTGAAAGGCATGCTGCCCACCCACAGTGCCGTGATGAACCCGATCAGCCGGTCGCCCCGCCCGGCCCACAACAGCCCGATCGCCCCCGCGGAAAGGGCCCCGCATAAAGCTATCATGATCTGCATGGCCAGTATGTTTTCGCCGGAAAAAAGGATCACCCCGGCCAGCATCAAAGGGAAGAAGGGCGGATACTTGGTGTGGGGGTCCGCAGGATAGGTGTAGATGCTGGTGAAGCCCTGGCCCTGCACCAGGGACTTGGCAAGCGAGATATACACGGCGTTGTCGCCGCCCTGGAAGAGGAATGCGCCGCTGACCATGCTCAAGAAAAGTGCCAGTGAGAATGCCGCAGCTATAAAAATGTAGATTTCCCGTTTTGTTATAAAGGAGACCGCACCTCTTCCTGTCTGGAGGAAGGAAGCTGGTCCTGCATCGCTTTTTCTCTCCTCTCCACCCTTGGATTTTCGGCCTTCCTTCTTATTTCTCTTTTTCTTGGACATAGAAGAAAAACTTGCCCGGCGCTCATCCCTCTGTTTAAATGATAAGGCTATGCAAGTCAAGCATGGACAGGTCCGCGAAAACAGGATAAAGACGCCGGAGACGCAAACGCCGCTTCCGCGGGTTTATGCTCCGTCCCGCGGCTGTCAAGGGTCGCTTCACTCGTGTTTTTCCGGCTACTGCAAATAGCCCAGGGCTTTCATCCTGTCCTTTATTTCCCGGTTGAACCTGGACCGGACCGGCGCATCTCCTTTAAAGTGGTCGGCCAGGTACTCGTAACGCGGTATGGTTACCATTTGATGTGACTCGGCCCACCCGGGCCTGATTATGTCCCGCAAGACCCTGCCTTCTATGGAGGTTGCCACCGGGTAATCCATTAAATACATGACCGTGGGCATGATGTCGTATATGCGTGCCTGGCTGGTGTAGTGGTCTTCCTTAATGGCGGGTCCGGCTGCGATAAATATTCCGGGAGAATGCCATCGGTGGTGCCCGCGAGGGCCGCCATCCCTTACCTGCATGAAATCCACGGGGTAATGTCCGTGGTCCGAGGCCACTATATAGGTTGCGTCCGGTCCGGCCTTCTGCATGTACTCGCCCACCATCTCATCCACCAGCCGGTAGTAGCCCTCCAGTATCTTGCCGTATTTTCGGGCTTTTTCAGGGTCTACGCGCGGGAAGATGGCCGGGTCCTCCCAGTGCCAGTACATGTGCTCCGCCACATCCGTTCCCTGGTAATAGATCAACCACAGATCGGGGTTCCTGCGGCCCCACAAGTGCTTTATGCTGCGGTGCAGGGACATGTCCCTTGCATAGTAGAATTTGAGGTGGCTGAGCCTCTCCGTTTTATCCACCCGGTCAATGTTCTTGAACCTCTTCCACGTGGCATCGTCAAGTTGAGGGATGAACCTGGTAAGCTCGTCCTTGGTGATATTCTCCACATTCTTGAACCGCGACCGGATACTTTCCAGAAGGTCGGAAGGGTAGGTGTAATATTCTTCGTAAGCCTGCAAAACCTCATCTTCGGTCGGCATCCAATCCTTGTCCTTCATTATTTTCAAGGCTGCGTCGTTTGCATGGTCGCTTATAACGAAGCCGTCCACCTTCTCCGCCGGCCAGGACGCCCACCAGCCCGCTACTCCCACCGAGTCGTCCCCGTAATCCGAGACCACGTTCCAGATGGCCGGCACTTTGCGAAGCGAACTGGAGGCTAGCACTTTGCCGTCGGTCCCGGGAGCCTTCATGAAAAAAGTCGTGATACCGTGCCGCGACGGTCTCTCCCCGGTGGCCACCGAGGTCCATATCACCGGAGAGTTAGCAGGGCTCAGGTTCGCAAGGTGGCCGTACGAGCCCCGCTTCATCAACCGGCTTAAGTTTGGAAGCTGGTTGTCCTGCTCGCTTATATTTGAGAAGTCGTAGCCGCCCTCCGGAAGTCCGCGGATCTCTCCCGGTACCAGGGAAAGCCCGCGTACCTGAAACCTCTGAGACTCAAGGGGAAGGGAATCGGGGGGGCCAGGGATGGATTTCGGACTAACCTTTGCCTGATACGGAAGGATTACCAAAGAGAACAGGCGGGCTGTGGTGGGAAGCTGGAACTCGATACTTACCTCGCTCCACTCCTCCCCGAGCTCGAAGGTTCTCCACAAGGTCTCGTTGTTTCCGCTGTCACTTACCCCTTCCCCTCCGGGGAATTGGAAACGAACTGCCAGGGTCAGCTTCGATTTTGACACCAGCGAACGGGCCTCGGCTTCAAACAGGCCACGCTCACCGGAAATAGCGCTGCGCCTGAAGGTCCTGGAAACCCCCCAGACCTCCGGCATCTTCAACCGGTCCACGTCAAGGACGCCCCCGCTGAAATGAGCCCTGCCGCCTCCGGAATGAGAAAGCTCCTTGCCGGTAAGGTACTCGAGCGGAGATGTGCTCAGGTCAAGGGGCCGGGACCACCTCACCCACGGATACTCCTTGCCGTGGATCATGGGTGTGACCACCCTCCAGGCAAGACCGTCCAGCCCTATTAACAGTACCGGCCTGGAAGAGCTTTTATCTTCTCCCCCACCAGCCTGGAAATTCAGGGCGGACCGGGAAAAATAAAGGCAAACTCCAATCAAAACAGCCGCCAAAAAAGATACCGAAAGCGTTATGTATGCGGCCCTCTTCCGGGAAGACCGCGGGACCTTACCCGCATCCTTGAGCGCGGACTTGACCTCGCCCGGAGTGAGACCCAGCTCCCGGGAAAGCTCCTTTACCGACTTTTTAGGAAAGCCCCGGACTATAGCCTTCTTCTTTTTGTTGGAAACGCTCATTCTTTAAGCTCCGAACTGTCTCTCTTGCATCTTATGTTAGAGTGACAGAAATCTTCGATACCGGCAACCTTTTAACCTCCCAATACTAAGCAGAATATTTTCACCGCCTCCCTGCCGCGCGTGGCGGTGCAACAAAGCCTCTGGTATAATTCCTCACATGGGAATCGTGCAAAGGATAAGGGGACTGCTCGGAAAAGCCGAGCCGGAGCAAAATAAAGAGGATTCTCCCGGGGCTGAGCTTTGGAGCCCCGAGCTCGGCCAGGACTACAAGGGCTTCTGGGAGGCCATGGCAAAGGACCGGGACAGCGCCTACATTGCGGTGGCAGGGAAGCCCTTCGGAGAGCCGGCCACAGAGGAGACCCTGTCCGAGCACGGAAAGGAGACCGCCGGCATCATCGCGGACCGGCTCGGGATCGCCGGGTCGGACCGGGTGCTGGAAGTGGGAGTGGGAGTGGGCAGGATCGCGGAGCACCTGGCGCCCGTGTGCCGGAGCTTCGCCGGTGTGGACGTGTCCGCGAACATGGTCCGCTTTGCAAAGGAGCGGCTGGCCCGCTTTGATAATGTCAGCCTCCTGGCCCATCCGGGGAGCGACCTCTCCCCTTTCCGGGAGGCCTCGTTTGACAAGGCCGTCTTCCAGGTGGTGCTGATCCACCTGGACAGGGAGGACGCCTTCCATTACATGCGCGAGACCTTCAGGGTGCTTTCCCCTGGCGGACTTGCCTGGTTCCAGTTCTACAACCTGCTGCACCCCGGTGGATTCAAGGAGTTCGAGTTCGCGGTGGACTACATGGTCGAGAGGGGGGCCAAGACCCGTGGCAGGGTGCACTGCTACACAGCGGCCGAGGTCCGCTTCCTGGTCCGGGCCGCGGGTTTTCACCTCAGGGAAGACCTCTCCTGCCTTTCCGAGGTCGAGCAGGAGTTTCCATTCAAGATACCGGACACGGACTGGGAGTACTACCTTATTGCGGTGGGAGAGAAGCCCGCTGATGACTGAGCCCCTGGCAAGCGTTGTCATCCCCACCCTTAACCCGGGCCCCGTGTTCAAGGAGTGCCTTTCCGCGGTGGCCGGCCAGGAGCTCGATGGCGGCTTCGAGATAATAGTGATAGACTCGTGTTCCGAGGACGGCACCCCGGAGCTGGCCTCCTCATACGGCCGGGTCATGCAGATACCCAGAGGCGAGTTCAACCACGGCCTTACCAGGAACAAGGCCATAGCCGAGGCCAGGGGGGCCGCGGTGGCGCTCCTGGTCCAGGACGCGACGCCGCATGCAGGCTGGCTGGAGCCGCTCGTGAAAGCCGCGCTCCAGCCGGGGGTGGCGGGAGCGTACAGCAGGCAGGTTCCAAGACCTGACTGCCCGCCCTTTATCAGGGAGAGGCTTTCCAGGTGGAGCGCCACCGGGGACGCGCCGCAAGTGAAAAAGATAAGCGGCAGGGATGAGCTCCTGGCCCTTTCCATGCAGGAGCGCATCCGGAGGCTCAGCTTTGACAACGTGAGCTCGTGCGTTGACAAACGGGTGTGGGAGCGTTTCCCCTTCCCGCGCCGCAGGTTCGGCGAGGACTCGGCCTGGGCGAAAGAGGTTATGCTGCATGGGTATGCGGTCGTGTACGAGCCCGCCTCGGTGGTCACCCACTCGCATGCGAACTCGATGTGGTACGAGTTCAAGAGGGTGTACCTGGACCACCGGAACTGGCGGGAGGTTGCCGAGGGGAACCTGTTTAACAACCTCTTCGAGGTGGCACAGGCAAGCTGGAACGGGGTGTTCGAGCGGTGGGCCGAGCTCGACAGCCAAGGGATAAAGGGCCTTGAAAAGCTGTACTGGAGGGCTTACGCTCTCCCTTACTCCATCTCCCAGAACCTGGCCCAGTACCTGGGCAGCAGGTCCTACAAGGCTGCCATGAAGCTCCGGTGGTGGAGCAAGGTTGACGAATTCATGGCAAGGGGGGTCTAGTCACGCGCATAGTATACGTCACCCAGGGGTATCCTCCCGAGAGGGTGGGCGGAGTCGAGGTCTACCTGAAGGGCCTGGTGCGCGAGCTCGCGGGTTCGCACCAGGTGTACGTGTTCAGCCGGGGTCTTAAAAAAGGCCTCAAGAACGGCGAGGTGTACGAGACCAGCGAGGGAGGGGTGCAAGTCACCAGGGTTTATGTGGACATGAGGCGGGTGTCCACGTTCAGGGACATCTACTGCAGGGGGTGGGTGGACGACCTGTTCGAGGAGCACCTCAAGGAGACCAGACCGGACGTGGTGCACGTACAGCACCTGGGGGGCCTCAGCCTGGGGATGATTTCGAAAGCCAAGAGCCTTGGCATTCCAGTGGTCATGACCCTGTCCGACCACCAGCCTCATTGCCCCCGCGGGCAGAGGATCAGGAACGACAAAAGGGTGTGCAAGACCCTGAACCTGGACGAGTGCCAGGAGTGCATGATGCCACAGACCGTGGGTCTGCCGTCCAGGTCCTCGAAGCTCGTCGCATACCTTTTGAGCAAGCAAAAAGGCATAGAGCTGCTAAGGGATATGCACCGGGAGATCAGCGATATATTCGAGCAGGTGGACAGGTTCATCATGCCAAGCGAGCACCACAAGAAATGCATGACCGAGGTGGGTGTGCCCGGGGCGCGGTCCGAAGTCCTGGCCTACGGCCTGGACCTCTCCACCCTGGACAAGGTGCCGGAAAGAGCAAAAGGAGAGCCGGTGCAAAGGTTCGCGTATCTGGGCACCCTCATACCCAGCAAGGGGGTGGAGGACGTGATCATGGCCTTCAAGAGGATGAAGACGCCCGGATGCTCGCTGCACGTGTACGGGGAAGCGGTGCCCTATCACGGGATCTACGACTATGACAAGCGGCTGGTGGAGATGGCCAGAAGCGCGGAGATAAGCTTTTACGGGCCCTATCAGCCAGAGGACCTGCCAAAGGTGCTCTCGAGGATTGACGCCGTGGTCATGCCCTCGAGGTGGTACGAGTCCTACGGCATCACCATAAGGGAGGCCTTCAGGGCCAGGCGGCCGGTGATAGCCTCGGACATCGGCGCCTTCTCCGAGGCCATCCGGCACGAGGAGAACGGGCTCAAGTTCATTCCCGGCGACGTCTTTGACCTGGCCGAGATGATGGACAGGCTGGCCGAGGACGTGGAGCTCTCAGAGAGGCTTTCCGAGACCGGCGGACCCATCGAGAGCATACCCGAGCACGCCGGGAAGCTTATCCGGGTTTACACGGACGTCCGCGGGGAGAGTTGATGCGCGTACTCCTGGTCCAGCCGGACTATAAAAGAAGCGGACCGTCTCTTACACAAAAGCTCCTGCCCTCCCGGTCATTGCTCCAGCTCGCGGCCATACTAGAAGAGCACGGACACCAGGCCGTGGTTCTGGACCCCTTGACCGCTATTTCACTCTCGGGGGACAGCTTTAACCTGGACGTGGCCGCGGCGGTGGAAAAGACACTGCAAAAAGAGGAGTTCGATGCAGCCGGAATAGCCGTGTACATGGCCACCAGGAGAGAAGCCAGGCAGGCGGCCGGGGCCGTTAAGAAAGCCTTCCCCCGAATGCCGGTGATAGCCGGCGGCCCCCTGCCGGCGAGGCTCGGCAAAGAGATGCTGAAGGCATGGCCCGAGTTCGACTATGCCTGCCTGGGGGGCGCGGAAAGTTCTCTGCCGGCCTTAATAAACTCTTTGTCGGGAAAGCCGGGTCCCCTGTTCAAGGTCCAGGGCATAGCAAGGCGCGCCGGGCCCCGGGTTGCGCGGCAGTATGGCAAGCCCGTCTACCACGCGGACATGGAAGCCCTGCCCCCGACGCAATACCGGGATTATATCCACAGGCTGGGCCGGGGCATCGAGCGGGCCTATGTAATGTCAGCCAGGGGATGTCCGTACTGGTGCAACTTCTGCTCCAACCTGTGGAAGAAGCTGCTGCTCGCAAACCCCAAGGCGGTTGCAGAGGAGATCGTCCACCTGGTAAGAGACGCCGGGGTAAAGAGAATAATCTTTTACGACGACTGCTTCGGGGCCAGGCCCCGCCACTCGAGGGCGGTGCTGGAGGCTGTTATCGAATCGGGTGTACAGGTTGAGCTTCAGGCGGTGACCAGGTTCGACACCGTTGACAGAGAGTGGCTGGATGCGTTCAAGATGGCGGGCGGAGTTGACGTGCTGGCGGGTCTTGAGACCGGCTCTTCCAGGCTCAGGCGCAAGATGAACAAGCACATGGACGAGAGCGACCTGTGCAGGGGGGCCGAGCTCGTGAGGAGCGCGGGTCTCAGGCTGGGGGTGTTCATAATGCTCGGGTTCCCGGGAGAGGAGGAACAGGACATCGGGGATACATACAGGCTGCTGAAAAAACTTGACCCTCACCAGGTGATGAGCACAATATTCGATATAAAGCCTGGCGACATGCTCTTCGAGTTCGCAACCTCCGCAAAGATGATCTCCACCAGGGTGTTCCTGGAAGGCAACAGGAGGATTGTAAACGAGATGAGCCAGGAAGAGCTCGAAAAAAACGCGGCCCGGGCAATGGCCTTCGATAGAATCTTCCATAAAAGCACCCTCATGCCCGAGCACGACCCCGCGGCAATGGCCGCGGACATAAGCTTTGATAGGATCGAGACTTTAATGCGACAGGAAGAGGAGAGGCTGACAAACAATGCCACGGGATGAAAAGGGATGCGTACAGGTCTACACCGGCGACGGCAAGGGCAAGACCACCGCGGCACTGGGACTGTGCTTTCGGGCCGCGGGACACGGCATGCGATCATGCGTGATACAGTTTATGAAGGGACAGATAGGCTACGGCGAGCTTTACGCGGTCGAGCGCTTCGAGGGCCTTATAACCATATATCAGGGAGGCCGCGACAGCTTCGTAAAGAGGACCTCGCCGGACCCCGAGGACGTCCGGCTGGCACAGGAGACCCTGGCGCATGCGATCGAGGTGGTGGCCCAAAAAGAGTATGACATCGTGGTGCTCGACGAGATCAACATGGCGCTTGACTTCGGGCTGATCGGGCTGGGCCCGGTGCTGGAGCTCATCGAGGAGAAGCCGGAGCACACGGAGCTGATATTGACCGGCCGGACGGCCAGGCCCGAGGTCATCGAGCGCGCGCACCTGGTCACGGAGATGAAGGAGATAAAGCACTACTGGAAGGAGGGAATCCCTTGCAGGAAAGGCATCGAGTGCTGATTAAAACCCCTTCCACACCGTTCTCGGGTGCTCCAGGGGCGGGCGGCTGAAATCCCTTGAAAGGTCCTCCCATGAGCCGTATTGAGACAGGGTGTCAAGGCTCGCAAAGGTGGGAGGGATCATCTTCCACTCCCCTGCTCTCCACCTGTTCAGCGCCTCCAGCGGCCGCACCCACACGCCCTCGGACACCTCGCCGGAAAAGGGCTGTGCGCTCTGGCCCCCGGGTTTCCTGCACACGAAGAAGTAGGTGTTGAACCTGCGGGGCGAGGTCGCCGGGGTGATCCAGTGGGCAAACCACTTGAGCCTGTGGACCGAGATGAAAAGGCCTTCCTGCTCCAGGATGCGGTGCAAAGGCACGCGGTCGGCCTGGAGATCGGCGCGATGGGCGCCGAGCCTCTCAGCCAGACCCGCAGAGGGCCCCTCCACGGGGCCGCACTCTCCATCCTCGGCTATGAGCACGCCGGCCTCCTCGAAGAGCTCACGCGCCGCCCCGAAAAAGAACCCGAAAGCCCGGAAAGGCTCGGGAACGCCGTTGATCCTGCAGGCCGCATCTTCGGGTGAAAGGCCCCGGCTGCGCTGCACGGCCTCACTGCACCGGTCCCCGGGGTCAACCTTGCCGCCCGGAAAGACGTGGTACCCGCCCAGGAAGACGAGCTCGTCCCGCCGGCGGGTCATGTACACCTCGAGACCGTCTCCCGAGTCCCGGACAAGCACCACCGTGGCCGCGTCCTCGGGCACTACTTTGCCGCCATTCATCTTTATCGCCCCTTTTAACCCGGGTATTGCAACCCTGAAAGGATTATAACGCCAGCTCGCCATGAAGGCCAAGAGCGTCAAGCCCATGACTGCAAAAGCAACTCTTTGCCAGCATGCGCTATGTAATTGATAACAGGTATGATAGGTTTGTTGGAGAACGCTTGAGAGGAGGCTTTTGTGAAAAGGGATGATCCGGACCTGGCGGTTGTTATCATGGCCGGGGGGGCCGGCACGCGTTTCTGGCCGGTGAGCACAGAGGAGATGCCCAAGCAGTTCCTGTCGCTCTTCGGCGACAAGAGCCTGCTCCAGCTCAGCTTTGAGCGGGTGTCCGGCCTTGTTCCCCCGGAGAGGGTGCTGGTGCTTACCAACGCCTCCTTCGTGCACCTGGTCAGAGAGCAACTGCCGGAAGTGCCTGAGCACAACGTTATCGGCGAGCCCCAGAGGAAGGACACGGCCGCGGCGGTGGCCCTTGCGGCATTCCTGTGCAAGGCGCGTTTCGGGGACCCGGTGATCGCCACCCTCACTGCGGACCACCTGATCGAACCCGTGGACGAGTTCCAGCGGACGCTTGTCTCCGCGGCCCGCATGGCTGAGAAAGAAGAGGCGCTCTACACCATGGGCATAGTGCCCGCGTTCGCCTCCACCGCTTACGGGTACCTGGAGAGGGGAGCGCTGGTTTTGGATGACCGCGGCGTAAGGCACTTCCAGGTGAAGAGCTTCCGGGAGAAGCCGGACCAGGAGACCGCGCAAGGCTACGTGGGGTCGGGCGACTACTACTGGAACTCGGGCATGTTCGTGTGGAGCGCGGATGCGATCATAAGCGAGCTTGAGACGCATCTGCCCGGTCACGTGGAGTCGCTTTCCGGGCTGGCCTCTTTTGACGGCAAGCCGGGGTGGGAGGATGCCCTTGCCGGGGCATTCGAGAGGCTCGAGCCCGTCTCCATTGACTTCGGCGTGATGGAGAAGGCCGGGTCGGTGCGGTGCGTGGAGGCGAGGTTCAAGTGGAGCGACGTGGGGGGGTGGCTTGCGCTCGATGACCACCTGCCCGGCGACCGGAACGGTAACAGGGGCCGGGGCGAGGTGGTGGCCCTGGATGCCGGCGACAACCTGGTGTTTTGCAAGGACCCTGCCGAGACCGTGATGCTGATAGGCGTGCGAGACCTGGTCGCGGTGCGGGCCGGGTCCAGGACACTGATCGTTGCCAAGGACCGCGCCGAGGACGTGAAGAAGCTGGTCAAGATGATGGAGGACAAGGAGAGGGGACAGGCCTGAAACGCCAAAACGCCAAGGAAGAAGAGAGCGCCAAGGGGAGTAGAGAACGTGGGCCTCTGCCTGCCAAACCATGCGAAGGAGCGGCACAGGCAGGGCGCAGCATAGCGGAGCCAGGTGCCATTATCAAGGTTTGGTGTAGGTCTATGGTTTTTTCGTTTTGGGTTTGGAGTTTCAAATTTTTTCACATACTCTTCTTTCTTGGCATCTTCCTTGTGACTTGGCGTTTATTCCCTCGCTCCCCGCTTCTCTCCTTTCTCTCACAATGTTACGGTCTTGGTTAAGAGGTCCTTGTCCGCTGCGGACGGCCCTACTGAGACCACGTACTCGATCGGCTCTATTTCCCACGCCCCTTTTTCCGCGTTGTAGAATGAGAGGTCCCGGGGGTCGAGGTGCATCTCCACTGTCCTTTTAATGCCGGGCTCGAGCTTCACCTTCTTGAAGCCTTTGAGGTCCTTTTTCGGCCGAAGAACCTTTGAGCCCTTGTACCCCACGTAAAGCTGGACCACTTCCTCGCCGGCCACCTTGCCGGTGTTTGTCACGTCAACCCTGGCATTGACCCCGTCGGCGCCCTTTATGAGTCTGAGGTTTGTATACTCATACGTCGTGTAGCTGAGCCCGTGCCCGAAGGGGAACTCGGGTTCAAGCTTGTTTTTATCAAAGAAGCGATAACCGTGATAATAATCGTAGACCACCTCCTTTGCCTGGTTGTCGAACTCGAAGAGCTGGTCCTTTGACTTCGGGAAAACCACCGGCAGCTTGCCCGACGGGTTCACGTCACCGAATAGCACGTCCGCTATGGCGTGCCCCCCTTCCATGCCCGGGTACCAGGCCATGATTATTGCCGGGACCGCGTGTTGCCAGGACCCCATGGTTATGGCCGAGCCGCCCTCCAGCACCACCACGGTCCTCTTGTTCTCCGCGGCCACCGCCTTTATAAGCTCGACGTCTTCCTTTTTCAGGCCCAGGTCCTCGCGGTCCCTGCCCTCGCCCTCGTCCTTGAAGGTAAGCCCGGCAACAACTATCACCGCGTCGGCTTCAGCCGCGGCCTTCCTGGCAGCAGGCAGGCTCGATCCGTGCTCGTGGATCACCTCGGCCCGGCCCCCGGCTCTCTCCTTTATCCCCTGCAAGGGGGTTACAGCGTACGGCGGCGTTACAATGCTGCTGCCGTAATCGCCCAGGTTCTTCTTGTCCGCGAGCTTGCCTATGACCGCGATCTTGCTTGCCTCATCAAGGGAGATGGGCAGTACATTGCCCTGGTTCTTGAGGAGCACCATGCTCTTTTGCGCGGCCTCCCTGGCAATGGCCGCGTGCGTCTCTCCCGCGATCTTGTCCTTGTAATACGTTCCCGGCAAGTTCTCGAATATAAATTTCTGTCTCAAAATCCTTGTGACCGCCTCGTTTATGACCTCTTCCGGGACCTCGCCCTCTCGCACCGCCTTTACCAGGTGCCGGCCATAGTACTCGGGCCTTGGCATCTCCACGTCCAGGCCGGCCAGCGCAGCCTCCTCCGTGTCCTCCACCGCCTGGATCCAGTCCGAGACAACCAGCCCCTGAAACCCCCAATCCTTCTTCAGGATGTCGCGCAGCAGGTGGTCGTTGTGCGCGCACAGCTCGCCGTTCACGTCGTTGTACGCGCTCATCACCGATGCCGCGCCCGCGTCCACGCAGGTCTTGAAGTGCGGCAGGTAGACCTCGCGCAAGGTGCGCTCATCCACCACCGCGTTCACGAACATCCTGGACTCGTCCACGTTGTTGCAGGCGTAATGCTTTGGGCATGCCATGACGTGGTTCTGGATGCCCCTCACCTGTGCCGCTCCCATGATCCCGAGGTGGTACGTATCCTCGCCAAAGGTCTCCTGGGCCCGGCCGAAGCTGGGGTGCCTGACCACGTTTATGCAGGGGGTGAGCAGCATGTTGGCCCCGAGCGCCCTGGCCTCGTATCCCATGGCGTTTCCGATGCGCTCTTCCAGGTCCGGGTCCCAGCTCGCTCCCCTGGCCGAGCCCACCGGGAAGCAGGTGGTCTTGTAAAGGAACCCCACTCCGCGCGGCCCGTCCAGGCACTTGAGCGCGGGTATGCCGAGCTCCTTGTCTGCCGGGGTGTAGCCGGTGTAGCCGTGGCCCTTGTGGGTGAATGCATAGATAATGTCGCGCCATACGTGCCCCGACATCTGGAACACCTTCTGCTCGAGCGTCATCTTGGAGATGACCTGCTTTACCCGGGCTTCCACGTCCGCACGGCTCATGCCGGAAGCAGCGGACAAGAGGCCCGGGGGCAGCCCCAAGGCAGCGGCGCCCGCGGAAGCGGTTTTTATAAAGTCCCTCCTGTGCATGTTCTCCTCCCTTGGTCAGTAGTCTGCTTAATGCCTTTGCACGTGTGATTTTAGGCATTAAAGCGCAGAAGATGCAAGCCTGGGCCGCACGGTGTGGCCTTGGTAGGCTCATTCACCGGGCGGCGCTTGTATTTCCCAGTCCCTGCACGGCGGCAGGTGCGGGCGAAAGCGCTTTAACTCCCGGGCCACTTCATGTGCCTCGCCTCTTTCCCAGTGAATCCTCACGGTGTGTCCCGCGTGCACGTCCGCCCGGTCGCACCCCTTCAGTATACCGCGCAGTATGGCACGGGCGCTCTCCCTGGCCGTGGCCCCGCTCTTTTTCAAGTCTCCTGCGGCGACGCCGAACGAGGGGGCCCCGGCGCGCAGGAAGGTCTCGACCATTGCCGCGATGGTCTCTTGTGTCCTCTCTTCGGTAAGCTCGCGGACCTCACCCGCGCCCATGACGAGGACCTCGGGGAAGAGGTGTGCCTGGCCGGGAGCGAATATCAAGGGGGAGTCCGAGCGGGGGTCGAGCTCCGAGGTTGCAAGCCACTTTGACAGCCTGCCGTTAAGGAGCAGGTCAACCCTGCCCGCCTCTCCCTGCGGTGGCCGGACGTCGCTGAACACGGGTATTGCCAGGGGGTCTTTCAAGAAGCTCTCAGCCGGACTTTCGGTCAGAAGCAGCATCATGTACCTGCACCTGGTCCTGCTTTTTTATTGAGCCGCTGATCTTCTTCCACAACTGGTCCAGGATGCCGTTTATGAAGGCCCCGGACTCCGAGGTCCCGAACTTTTTTCCCATCTCGATGGCCTCGTCAATGGTGACCTTGGGCGGTATCTCGGGCTGGCGGGTGAACTCGTAGACCGCGATGCGGAGGATGTTCCTGTCAATGCGGTTCATCCTGTATACTTTCCAGTGTTTGGAGGCCGACTCGATCAGCCGGTCCAGCTCTTCTCCCTCGGCCTTCACCCCCTCCACGATCTCTCGGGCGAACTCCTTTACATGGTCGGCGTCGCGCCTTGTCTCCCAGAACGGGGCCCCGGGCTCGCCCGCCTCCGGGCCGTGGAAGTCCCACTGGTACAGGTACTGCAGGGCCAGCTCCCTTGCGCGCCTTCTTTTTCCCATGGCCGGCTTTTCAGAGCTTCTCCATCACCCTGGCCATCTCGATGGCCGAGAGCGCGGCCTGGGCCCCCTTGTTGCCGGACTTGGTCCCCGCCCTCTCGATGGCCTGCTCGATGGTGTCCGCGGTGATGATCCCGAAGGCCACGGGCACTCCCGTGTCGAGCATGGCGTTTGCTATGCCCTTGCTGGCCTGGGCGGCCACGTATTCGAAGTGGGGCGTCCCCCCGCGGATGACGGCGCCCAAGGCTATGACCGCGTCGCAGTTTCCGGATGCGGCCAGCTTCTTCGCGGTCACGGGTATCTCGAAGCTGCCCGGCACCTTGACCACTGTTATGTCTTTGTCGTCCGCGCCGTGGCGCAGGAGCGCGTCCGTGCACCCCTCCAGCAGCCGCGAGCTTATGAAGTCGTTGAACCGGCTCACGATTATGGCCAGGCGCAGCCCTTTTGCGTCGAGCGCTCCTTCTATTGTCTTCATCTGTCCCCCTCCCTCTGCGCGATCAGTCTTTCATGGTCAGGATGTGTCCCATCTTCTTCTTCTTGGTTGTGAGGTAATGGATGTTATTGCAGTTGGTGTCCACCTCGATGGGGACCCTCTCGGTGACCTTTAGGCCGTAGCCCTCCAGGGCCACGATCTTTTTGGGGTTGTTTGTTATCTCTCGCATTTCATTTATCCCCAAATCAATGAGTATCTGTGCCCCGATGCCGTAGTCGCGGAGGTCGGGCTTGAACCCGAGCGCGACGTTGGCCTCCACCGTGTCCAGCCCCGAGTCCTGGAGGGCGTAGGCTTTGAGCTTGTTGAGCAGCCCGATCCCGCGCCCTTCCTGGCGCATGTACACTATGGCCCCCCTGCCCTCATCGGTTATCATCTGCATGGCGGTGTGCAACTGGTTCCCGCAGTCGCAGCGCAGCGATCCCAGCACGTCTCCTGTCAGGCACTCGCTGTGCACCCTTACCAGCACGTTGTCGTCCGGACCGAACTCTCCCTTTACCAGCGCCAGGTGCACGTCCCTGTTAACGTCGTTGGTGTATGCAATCGCCTTCCACTCGCCCCCGTAGCATGAGGGCAAAATGGTCTCCGCGGCCCTGTGCACCAGGCTCTCGTTCTTTATCCTGTACTCGATGACGTCTGCTATGGTCACTATATTGATGTCGTGCTCCGCGGCAACCTTCTCCAGGTCGGGCATGCGGGCCATGGCGCCGTCCTCCTTCATGACCTCGCATATGACCCCGGCCGGCTTCTTGCCGGCAAGGCGTGCAAGGTCCAGCGAGCCCTCGGTCTGCCCGGTCCTGACCAGCACCCCTCCCTTTTTGGCGCGCAAGGGGAAGACGTGGCCGGGCCTTACCAGGTCCCGGGGAGCGGCATCGTCAGCCACCGCGGTGAGGATGGTATGGGCCCGGTCGAACGCGGAGATCCCGGTGGTCACTCCGCGCCTTGCCTCGATTGACACTGTAAAGGCCGTGCTGAGGCTGGACTCGTTTTCCTGGCACATGGGAGGCAGGTCCAGGGAGTCGGCTTTCTCCTCGGTGAGAGATAGACATATCAGGCCCCTGCCGTGCTTCGCCATGAAGTTTATTATCTCGGGGGTGACCATCTCTGCGGCGCAGCAAAGGTCGCCCTCGTTCTCCCTGTCCTCGTCGTCCACCAGGATCACCATCTTGCCCTGGGCCACGTCTTCCAGGGCCTTTTCTATACTGACTCTTCTACTGCTCATTCCTTATGCTCCTTATTAAACCCCTTCGGGGTATAAAGAACGTTTGGCAACGCGCGCCAACCGTTCCCGCCCGCCGGGTAGCGCACATAGCTTTGCTATGTGCGCGAGCGAAGCGAGCAGGATGCAGGGCACAACCCGATGAATTATTTGTCCCATGCCGTCTGTTATATTCATCCTGCGCCTCCCGCGTAGCCGGCCTTTGGCTTTCGGCGCCCACATAGCGAGCTGTGTGGGCTGCCCTCTGAATTAGGCCCCCCCTCATGTAGCTACTCCCGTTCATTGGGAACGAACCTGCTCCTGGCAATATATGTGGTCCATAAATGTCGGAGGTTATAGTAGAGCACCTCCCACGGTTTGAGCATGTGCACCCTGCCGTAATCAATGCCGAAGCTCACAAGGAACAGGATATCAAAAACAGGGTTTCTGGGCAAGGCGCACATCCTTTTTATCAGGGGCGCCAGACGCGGGAACCAGGAGCCGTATATAAAGAGCTTTTGCAGGTTGATGAGCTTGTCGGTGTCCTCCTGCCTGAAGGGGGAGAAGGCGAAGTAGGACAGGCTCTCGCGACTTGCCAGGCTCTCCGGCTCTTTAATCTTTCCCTGCGAGACGAGCTTCCTTGTGATCTCGGTCCCGGGGAAGGGCTGGAACAGCGAGGCCACCAGGAATTTGTTCTTAAGCTCGATGTTGAACTTCAGGGTCTCGATCCCGTCATCGAGGCCCTCGCCCGGGATGTTCATCATGTTATAGCTCTGGGTGAGTACGCCTCGGTCGTGCAGAATCCGGGCGCCTTGCCTTATGGCCTGGTTTGACATCTTTCGGTTGAGTATCATCTCCCTGGTTTCAGGGTTGGCGCTCTCCAACCCGTACCAGCACGTATAACAGCCGCTATCCGCCAGCAGCGCGGCCTTTTCCTCTGTCATGGAGTCAATCCTTGCGCAGCAGTAAAAGGGCAGCCCGACCTCCTGCTTGTAGCGGGGCAGAAACTCCTGCATCCAGGAGAGCTTGTATGTGAAAAGGTCGTCGCCGAATGCCACGGTCCTTGCCGGGTATTTATCCAGCACGCTCTTTATCTCTTCGATCAGGTAGCCGGGCGACTTGAAGCGCACGTAATGCTGCGGGTCTGGATAAAGCGCCTTCAGGCTCGGGTTGGCGCAGTAGGAGCAGTGGTGCGGGCATCCCCTGCTGGCCATGAAGAACTTGATGGGGTACTTGCGGAAGTAGCGGTAGTTTTCGAGGTAGAGGTCTTTCCTGGGGAATGGCAGGGAGTCCAGGTCCTGGATAAGAGGCCGCACGGGGTTTTCGATCAGCTCTCCGTCCCGGCAAAATGCCACGCCCTCGATCTCGGAGAGGTCAACCCCATGCTCCACCTGCTCCATTATCTCCAGCATGGCGTACTCGCCCTCCCCGCGCACCAGGGCGTCCACCGCGGGGTCCCGTGCCAGGTCCGGCTGGAAGGTGGGGTCCACCCCCCCCAGGACCACCATGCAGTTCATGCGCTCTTTCACCGCCCTGGCCCACATCAGCGCCTCGGATCGCTCCACGGTGGTGTGTCCTATGCCCACCAGGCGGGGCTTGAACTTTTGCATGGACTCCATGGGCCTTTTGTCCAGGCCGGGGATGACCAGTTGGCACTGGTGGCCTTGCGAGGACAGCACCGCGGCGATTGACTGCGGCCCGTGGAGTTCGTAATGGCTGAGCTGTAGGAAGGATACCCTTGCCATGCAAAACCTCAGTGCACCATCTGGGCGAGGTCCTCCCTGGTGAGGAAGTTAATGTCCGGGTCGTCAAGGTCCACTGACACGAGCTTGTCATCTCCATGGTCGTCCTCTATCGAGAACACCCACACCCGGGAGTCGTCGTCCCTTATGACCTTTGACCAGGCGTCCTGGGAGGACCTTTTTGCAAGCTCTTTTACAAGGTAGAGCTTGCCAGGGGTCACGCACAGGCTCGAGCACATGTTAGTGGCGAACTGTATGGCCATTACATTGTCGGCCTCGATGTCCCTCCTGGGGAACTGGAGATCCTCTTCGCCTGCACCATCGAATGCCTGCTCTTCAAACCACTCGTCCTCCTCGATGTAAACGGTGAGGCCGTAGGTCTCGCCCCACAATGGGGTCTCGTCCCAGTTGAGTCTCAGGTGGTCCCCCATCACCGGCGAGCCGGCCAGGACCTCGAAGAGCTCGGAGAGGTAGCGCAGTCCCTCGCGGTTGGCCGTGAGCGCCGGCCCCTCGTTGTAGTCGAATGCGATATGCGCGCGCGCGTTCTCGGGCATGGGCACGATCTCCCTGGTCACGTCCCTGGTGACCGGGGTGGCGCCCAGCCTGGTGGCGGCGTGGCTCAGGAACATGTTGAGCATGGGGTCTTTTCTCATGTTCCTCTCGGCGTAGACCACGCAGTTCTCATATGCCTTGCGCTTGGACTCCGGCCTGGAAAGGTCCATGCCCCTGGTGAGCTCTTCGATCAACCTGTCCCAGGTCTTCCTTTTAGTCTCCATTCACAACCCCCTGCACGGACTTTTTGTGTCGCGCTTTTACATGAACCCTTGCTCGATGAGCTTCCTGGCAAGGCCGCCTTGGTCCCTGTTCGACCCTGCCCGGCCCAGGAGCTTTGCCACGTACTTGCCGATGACGTCGGTCTCGAGGTTCACCTCCTGGCCCGGCTTCTTCGCCCCCAGCGTGGTCCTGGCAAGCGTCTCCGGGATGACCATTATGCTGAAGCGGTCGGCCAGCACGTTGTTAACCGTGAGGCTGATGCCGTCCAGTGCGATCGATCCCTTCTCCACCACGAGCCCCATGACCTCGGGAGGCGCTGCCACGGTGATGCTGGCGAACCCGCGCTCCGGCCGGGCCTCGCTGATCCTGCCCATTGCGTCCACGTGTCCGCTGACCAGGTGGCCTCCCAGCCTGTCGCCCACCCTGAGGGACCGCTCCAGGTTCACGCGCGTCCCCGGCCGGGCAAGCGAGATCGTGGACCTTTGCAGGGACTCGCGGCTGGCCTCGCACGTAAACCCCTTCTCAATAACCTGCACCGCGGTCAGGCAGAGCCCGTCAACAGCCACCGAGTCTCCCGGGGAGAGTTCAAAGGGCCCGGGCCCGGTGTCGAGATCGAGAGACACGCCGCTCCCCCTGTTGGATACGCTTTTAACCTGCCCTATCCGCTCGATGATTCCGGTGAACATGGCCTCACCATGTAAGGTAACCTAGATTCTCGCAGGTTTCCCGACGATCATAAGATCATCGCCCATCTTCTTGCAAGTCATGCCCGCGACCGGGACCGCGTCCGCGATCTTTTTTGCGCCCTTCCCGCTTGCGAGGGACAAGCCGTCTCCGGCGAGCAGCTTGGGTGCCACGAAGAGCACAAGCTCGTCAACGACCCCGGCCCGCAGCGCGGACGAGATCAGCCGGGCCCCTCCCTCCAGGAGCACGCTCGCTATCCTGCGCTCGCCAAGCTCCTGCATCACGGCTTCCACGTCCGCGCCCCCGTGCCTTTCCTTTCTCACCACCACCACCTCGGCGCCCTTCTGCCTGAAGCTCTTTATGCGGCCGGAGGGGGCCTTCCTGGTGCAGAATATGAGCGGGCCTCCCTTTGCGGGCGTGGACATGACCTTTGAGCTGAGCGGTACGTCGAGCGAGCTTGTTACAATCACCGGCCTCGGATGCCTGCCCTTTCCGGCCAGGCGCGCGGTGAGCTCGCTGTCGTCCGCCCTTATTGTGCCGGCCCCCACCATCACCGCCTGGCACTGGTCCCTCATCCGGTGCGCCTCTTTCCTGGCCGGCTCGCCGCTTATCCATTTCGAGTCGCCGCCTGCCGCGGCTATCTTTCCGTCCAGGGTCATGGCGGCCTTCATCACCACAAAGGGGGTGCGGGTGGTGATGAACTTTGCGAACACACGGTTGAGCTCCCGGCACTCCTCCTCTATCACCCCGGAGACGACCTCCACCCCGGCCTTTTTCAGCGCGGCGAACCCCTTGCCCGAGACCAGGGGGTTCGGGTCCTCCATCCCGGCCACCACCCTCTTGATACCCGCCCGTATGACGGCATCCGTGCAGGGAGGGGTCCTGCCGTAGTGGGAGCAGGGCTCGAGGTTCAGCACCAGGGTGGACCCCCTGGCCTTTTGCCCGGCCCTTTTTATTGCGTTGATCTCGGCGTGGGGCTCTCCCGGCGCGCGGAAATAGCCCTCCGAGACCTTCCGGTTGCCCCTTATGATCACCGCGCCGACCATGGGGTAGTGGCCGGTGTTTCCGCGGGCTTTCCTTGCAAGGAGGAGCGCCCTTTTCATCCACTTTGAGTAACCCGGGCTGTGGCTCATCCTTTTGGTGTGTATCCTTCTTTTTGTCTTTGCAGCATGTCCCGGAGCTCTTCCATGAACTGGTGCGCGTCCTTGAACGACCTGTAAACCGAGGCGAAGCGGACGTAGGCCACGTGGTCGAGGAAGAACAGCTCCTCCATGATGGCCTCGCCGATCACGGATGAGGGTATCTCCTTGTCCCCGCTCTCCTGCACCCTTGCCTCGATCTTGTCCGCGATCTTCTCCAGGGTGGTGATTGACACCGGTCTTTTCTCGCAGGCCTTTTTCAGGCCGATGACTATCTTCATCCTGTCAAAGGGCTCCCTCCTGCTGTCCTTCTTTATCACCAGGGGCAGGACCTCCTCGATGCGCTCATAGGTGGTGAACCTGCGTCCGCACTCCAGGCACTCCCTCCTCCTCCTGATCACCAGGGCGTCCTTTGAGAGCCTGGAGTCAATCACCTTGTTGTCCTGCTCTCCGCAAAAGGGGCATTTCATTATTCTCCTCCCTTGTAGGAGCACACCCGGATGTCGGACTCCTTGATGAGCTTTTGCGCCAGCGGGTCCGGGTACCCGTCCTCGTATACTATCTCTTCTATCCCCGCGTTAATGAGCATCTTTATGCAGATGGAGCACGGCAGGTTGGTGCAGTATAGGGTGGCGCCGGCGATTGACACCCCGTGGTAGGCTGCCTGGATGATGGCGTTCTGCTCGGCGTGCAGGCCCCGGCATATCTCCGCCCGCTCGCCCGAGGGCACGTTCATTTCCAGCCGCATGCAGCCGGTCTCCGAGCAGTGGGGCAGCCCGGTGGGCGCGCCGTTGTACCCGGTGGCCAGAAGCCTCCTGTTCTTCACCAGCACCGCTCCCACCGACCGGCGCAGGCAGGTGGAGCGCTTTGACACCAGCCGGGTTATTGACATGAAGTACTGGTCCCATCCCGGTCTCCGGTCCGGGTCCGGCGGGTTCCCTGGAAGAGGCTCACTCATGGGCATACGCTTAGATTCTATCTTTATCCCGGGCTTTTTTCAAACGGTCTGTGGCGTATACGATCTTTATGTCAGTCGCGCTTGCGCTCGATCTTCTTTTTCAGTGTTTGGTGAGGGATGCCGCCCTTTTGCTCGTACTCGCGCCTGGCGGCCTCGAGCTCCTTTAAAAGCCTTGGATGGCGCGAGATGATAAAGTCCTCGATAAGGTCCTCGTCCAGGTGAATGAGCGCTGCCGCGGGCTTTCCATTCCTGGTTACAATGATGTCCTCATCCTGGAGCTTGTCCAGCAGCTTGGAGGTGTTGTTCCTGAGCTCCCTCATGGCGATGAACTTCATGCGGCCCTCCCGTAGGCAGGTTCGCCTACATAAATGCTAACAGGGACAAGCATCAGCATCAACTGCTACAACGCTTCCGTGCATACGGGTCAGGGGGATAGCACCAGGTGGTACCTGGCCTCCTTTTTGACTTTCTCCGGGTCCATGGTGGAGGTGAGGTGCTCGCCCTTTACCCACTTCTCGTGCATGTCCCGGTAATGGGGCGAGAGCCACTGGCCGGAGATGGACCCCGCAATGATGCCCAGTGCGTGCTCCGGGTCGCCCATGTCTATCAAGAGCCTCCATGCGGGTCCGTATGTGGCCTTGAAGTGCCATTTGCCCGACTCCGCGGGGCTCGCGCACCGGACCGTGTGCCTGGAGCCCGGGTGGGGCCAGGTCCCGACCGAGAGCTCCCTGAGGGGCCCGAACCCGAGCGGGTGGAAGAAGCGCATGGGATGCACCTCTCCCCATCTCCAGTCGGACGGGTCCTCGCCGTAGCGCTCCTCCATAAAAGCCACCGCGTCCCCGAGAGACCGCACCATGATGTCGTCCTTGTCCTCGACCACTCCCTCGGTGTCCACGTCGTCGAACAGGAAGGACTCGCCCTTTTTAAGCAGAAGCTCCACGCTGATGTCCGCGTGCGACTCTGACATGAACATCTCGAAGTCCTCCTCTGAGAGCTCGTCGGCAAAGGTGTTCCTGCGCATCTCCTCCGCATACTTAAAGAACACCGCGGTCGCGGTGGAGTCAACGTCCGATTCATAGTCCCATTCTTTCAACTGCTCGTAGCCCTTGATCACCCGGGGGTCGTCCGCCCCTGTTTTCTCCACCGCAGCCAGGATCATGGGGACCTCGACCTCGGCCTTTTTCACGTACACGTCGTTCTGGATGCGCCTCATGTCATCCATGTCTATGGGCGCGAGCTCCAGGATGAGCTCCTGCACCCGCCAGGCCCGCCAGCCGGAGTCGTAGTTCAAATCGAAAACGTACGGGTACCACTCCGCGTCCACCGCCTCGTTGTTGGCGCTCACGATCCAGCCGCGCTCAGGGTTTATCATGTGGGGAAGCTCCATGAGAGGTATGAACCCGGTCCAGTCGAACTCCCCCGTTCCCGGCGCCGGTATGGCGCCCAGGCCCTTTTCCCTGACCGGCACCAGGCCGCCCGGAAGATATATGATGTTGCCGTCCGCGTCCGCCGCGGCCCAGTTCTGGTTGGGGAGCACCAGCTTGTCCATGGCCCGGATGAAGTCGTCTATTGACTCTCCCTTCATGAGCATGGAAAGGCTTATGGCTATGTTCATGAGCTCGAATTCCTGCTCCCCGCGCATCCGGCGCATGAACTCTTCCACGTCCTTCGATCTTATAAGCTTCTCGAACACCGCAAGGTCCCTGGCGAAGTCCCACGCCACCCAGCGGAGCGCCACCGGGGGCGTGCCCTCGGGCAGGGGCAGGAAGTCTGACACCACCGGGCCGTGCACGCTCTGCCTGATCTCGACCTCCTTTTCCCGGAACACGGACCCGTATCTGACCTTTATCTTCTCCTTCCTGGTGAAAAAGCGCTTCCACTCGCCCTGGTGCAGGTAGCGGCCGGGCCGGTCTTCGTCCACCTTTTCCACGAACAGGTCCTGCACGTCGGCTATGGACGTGGTGGCGGCCCAGGCGAGCTTCCTGGTGTGGCCGAGCGCGTGGTACGGGGTGCCCGGCAGCATGACCCCGTAGGAGTCATAGCCCGCTCCCTTGACCCGGCACATGTACCATATGCAGGGCTGCATATGAGGGAGGTGGGTGTCGTTTGCCAGCATGGGCGTGCCGGTTGTTGTCATCTTCCCGGAGAGCACCCAGT
This sequence comes from uncultured bacterium, assembly GCA_964650485.1. Lineage (GTDB taxonomy): Bacteria > RBG-13-61-14 > RBG-13-61-14 > RBG-13-61-14 > DATKZS01 > CAZYTX01. Next base: position 75,217 of record CAZYTX010000010.1, read on the forward strand.
TGTTGGATGCGAACGGCAGGTCAGCGCGCAGTCCCTTGTTTATGGCCTGGAAGGCGGCCAGCATGCCTTTGGCGGCCTCTGCCGAGAGCGGGAGCGAGTAGCCCGGCTCCTCCTCGGATGGCCGTCCCCCGGGAGGCAGGTCCCTGGGCTCGTCGAGCTTGTTGTGCAAAAGCCCGGGCGGGACCACGGTGGGCCCGAAGGCGTCGTGCACAGGCGCGATCTCCCAGCCGATCTTTTCACCGTACTCCTCCATGATGTTGTAGCGCCACAGCTCCACCATCATGTTATAGCCCAGTATGAAGCCCATGAGCCTGCCCAGGGTGACCACGTCCGCCGGCCGCCACTTCGCCGGCTTCACCTGAAGCACCTGGAACTCCACCGGCAGCTCTGAAAGCTTGTCATGGGTCTTGATGAAGTGGTTTATGCCGTCGCTGAAAGCCTTGAGCTCCAGGTGCTGCTCCGGGCTGTACTCCTTTAAAAGGGCCGCGCCGACCTCGCCCAGAAACTTGAAGCCCACCGAGCGCTGCTGCTTGTCTATCATCACCGTGTCCACGGGGAAGCCCTTGAAGGACGCGCCCGGAACCTTGAGCCTGCCAAGCAACTCCGCGGTCCTGCCCTCGGCCAGCGCGCGCAGCAGCACCATCTCCCACAGCCTGTCCTGGGCCTGGGCGTAGCCGACGGCAAAGAACAGGTCATAGGCGTTGTCAGCGTATACGTGCGGCACCGCGTACTCATCGCGGTATACGTGCGCCTCCCCCTTGAGTCCCGGCGCCTTTATGCCGCCGTTGTACTGGGCCAGCGGCGGGTCCTTCCTGTAGCGGTGCTTTGCCGCCAGGCAGCCTGCAATCCCCAGCACGACCGTTAAAACCATAATCAGCCTGAATCCCTTCATGGCTCCTCCATATTTTTATTTGATCATTTTGTAATTAGTCCACGGTTTTCCGTCCTGGGCTTTCAATCCCATGAGACAAAGCTCGCACCCGCCTCGGGCAGCACCGCGGCCTCCGCCTCAGGATTGATCCTTGAATGATCGGGGCATGCCCTTTTCATCCCATCCCCTTATCCTGTAGTAGTCGGCCTTCATTCGAGACAGCTCCGCGGGCTTGATGCTCTTGTTTGTTGGCGGGAGCTTTGTGGAGAGCAGCGGAGCGGGCAGGCGGTCGTCTTCCTCTTTCATGCCCTCCCTCAGGTTGAAGCGCCTTGCAAGGTCGGTCACATTGGCGGCGATTCCTTTCAAGCCCGCCTTGTCCAGGTCCATTCCTGTGGACGCCCTTACCAGCACCCCGAGCTCTTCCCACTGCAGGAGGTCCCTGAAGAAACGGCACAGTATAAGGGTGTCGAACAGGGTTGCCCGGTCCTCGAAGTCCACGAACAGCTCGGCCTTGCCCTCGACCTTGTCCGGCGGGATCATGCCCGAGAACTCGGCCTTGTAAAAGGTCGCCCGGAGATGGCAGGCCCCCCGGTCGGAGACCGCGTAGGCAAGGCCCATGCCCTTCAGCGGCCGGGGGTCGTACCCAGCGGGCTCGAGCCCTTTCACGTGCACCGCGTCTTCTGACAGCCCCCACTCATTTGCCGCGTGCACCATGCCCCGGGCCAGCACTTGGCCGATGCCTTCCTGCGCGGCGATCAGGCCCAAGAGGTCCGCGCACTTCCCGGTGTGGCCGAAAGCTATACGTTCTTGTATTGCGCCCTTCTCCGAGGCGTGCATGGCAAAGGCCAGCAGGTTGCCCGCGGTGATGGTGTCCATGCCTAAAAGGTCGCATACCCGGTTCAGGTGCATGACCTCCTCGATGGTGTCCACCATGCACAGGCCGGCAAAGGCGTAGATGGTCTCGTACTCCGGCCCCTGCATCTTGAGCCCCTTGTACTCGCCTTCCAGCACCTCGCTCATCTTGCCGCAGCTCATGAAGCAGCGGGGGCATGCCCGGGGCTGCACCTTGCACCTCTTGTGGTGCGCCTCCCCGCTAAGCTTTTCCAGATAGTCGTCCCTTTTGCCGAGCTCCCAGTATCTTGTCGGGAATACCCCGGCCTCGTTGGCCACGGCCACCATCTGCACCGTGCCGAAGCTCTTGTATGCCGCAACCCCCTGGTCGGACCTGGACCGCTCTGCCATGGTCTTCCAGTGCTTCTCCAAGAGGTCCGGGTCAAAGGCCTGTCTCCTCTTGTCTCCCAGGAAAGCGATGCCTTTCAGGTTCTTCGAACCCATGACCGCGCCAATGCCTGTGCGGCCGAGGAAGTGCCAGCGGTCGGTCACGGCGTTTGCAAAGCGCACCAGGTTCTCGCCCGCGGGACCGATCACCACCGCGCCCGCGGACCTTCCCACGCGCTCCTTTATCCCCTGCTCCGCCCGGTGGGTGTCCATGCCCCACAGCTTCCGGGCATGATGGAACTCCACTCCATTGTCCGAGACCGTAAGGAACACCGGGCTCTCCGATGCCCCGGACACCATGATGGCGTCGTACCCGGTCCTGCTTATCCTGTCAGCGGCGGTTCCGCCGGCGTATGACTCGGAGTATAGCCCCGTGAGGGGGGACTTGGTGAAGGCCCCGAAGCGGGCGGAGCCGTGCACGCGCTGGTCGGTGAGAGGCCCTGTTGCGAATACGAGGTTGTTTTCAGGAGAGAGCGGGTCAACCATTGCGGGGTTTTTGTCCAGGAGCAGCCTGGTGGCTAGCCCCTTTCCGCCGAGCAGGTTTTCATACACCCGTTCCTGGACATCTTCATCCCGGGTCTCCCTGGAGGAGAGGTCAATGCCGAGCACCTTGTTAAAGAACCCGTGCATCAGCCCATGATGGCCTTGAAGTGCTTCTGCTGGCTGGTGGCCGCGTCCACCAGGGCCGGCTTGTCCAGGTTTATGGCCTCTTGTATGGCCCCTTTCACGTCCTCGGCCTTGTCCACCTTGAAGGACTCGATGCCCGCGCCCTTTGCTATGTCGGCCAGCCTGGGCTGCGGGTACTCGGTTGCCAGCCTGCGGTCGTCGGGCTGGAAGTCCATGACGTTTCCCAGGCATGAGTTGTTCATCACCACCCATGTGACCGGGAGCTGGTAGTGCCTGGCCATCTCCAGCCCGTAGAGCTGCATGACCATGCCCCCGTCGCCGCACACTGACACCACCCTCCTGTCGGAGAGGTGCATCTGCGCTGCCAGGGCAGCGGTCACGCTCCAGCCCACCGGGGTCACGCCCCCGGGCGCTATGATCTGCCCGGCCTTCTTGGACTTGTAGTACTTTCCCATCCACACCCTGTTGTTGCCCCCGTCGAGCACTATGAGGTCGTCGTCCCCGATCGAGTCATAGAGGTCATTGACCACCCGCTCGGGCGCGATGGGGACCTCGTCCGATGTGAACTTCTCGTCCTGGAAGTAGTTCTTTTCCTGCTTTTCCTTTTTGAGCTTGTCCACTCTGGCCGCGGCGTCTATATTGGGCGACTTCTTTTTTATGGCCTCTATGATCATGGCGAGGCCCTTTTTGGCGTCGGTTGCAGCGCCTATTGTCACCGGGTAGGTGAAGCCTATGTTCAGCGGCTCGATATCGAGCTGTATGATCTTCTGCTTGTCAGGGTTTATCCAGTCGGGCGAGAGCATCTTGTTGTTCTCGGGGGCCAGGCCGGTGCCCACGGCCAGGATAACGTCAGCGGAAGTTACTCTTTCGTTTGCCACCTTCTGGCCGAAGTTGCCGGTCATGCCGAGCGCCAGGTCGTGGGTCTCTGGTATGGCGCTCTTTCCCATGACACTGGTTGCCACGGGCATGCCTATGAGCTCTGCGAGCTCGGCCAGCTCATTGTACGCCTTGGATGCATGCACCCCCCTGCCTGCGATCATGACCGGGCTCTCGGCCGCGGCCAGCATGTCCGCTATCCTTTCGGAGTCGTCCGCTGACATGCACGGCCGGGACACGTTCAGCAGCCCCTCTACCGGGTGCAGCCTTGGGTTTATGCTCTCGGGGTCCACCTCCGAGGTGACCACGTTCCACCTGGCGATCACCGCGGCAGGGCCGGGCTTGCCGGTGGTGGCGTGCTTTATTGCGAGCTGCACCCCGTGCACGAACTCTGAGGGGTGATGGGCCACGGTGGTGTACTTGGTCATTCCCTTGAAGATGCCGGGAAGGTCAATGGCCCCGTACTCGCCGCTCACGCACTGGTAGGGCATGTGCTGGGTGAGCCCGCCGTAGTCCGAGAACTCGGCAAGGACCAGCATGGGAGAGCCGGCAAGGTAAGCCTCCATTATGCCCAAGCCCGCGCTCGAGCCCAGCCAGGCACCCTGGGCCAGCACGCCCGCGGGCCTGCCGGTAAGACGGCCGATAACGTCGGCCATGCCCGAGGCGCACTGCTCGTTCCTCACCAGCACGGTCTTTATCTTGTCCTGCCTGTCGAACAGGGGGTCGAACATGAACATGTTGGACCCGCCCGGCATACCGAACACGTACTCCATGCCCGCGTCAACCATAATGTCCGCTACCATGTCCCTGGTTTTAGCCATAGCTTACTTCCTCCTTTTAGTCTTTTTTAACCGTTCCGGGTCTGGCCTGTATCTCTGTATCCTAAATTAAAAACGCGCGAATTGAAAACCGGCGCCAACTGAGGGAAGATAACCAAAAGGCGCGCGGTTTTTGTGGTTTCAGAAATTCAGCATGCAAGGGAGGTAAGGCATGTCGGAACAAAAGGACCCGAAATGCGCAGTGTGCGGGATTCCGCTCTTTGAGAAGGCCTGCTTTGTGGAAGGGGGCAAAGGCCCGGACTTCTGTCCCACCAGGAGCTTTCCGGATTTGATCGAGAAAGCGAGGGAGGAGTACGAGGACCCGGACACAAAAGAGTTCGCCAGGCTCGCGTCTTTGCAGGAGGCCGAGTGTTACCTGGAGCGGGACAGGCGTCCGTACATTCCCCACTGCGGCAAGCCCAGGATCCAGGAGACCTGCGAGTTCGCGAACAAGATAGGGGCTAAAAGGCTTGGCCTGGCCTTTTGCATCGGTCTCTCCCAGGAGGCCCGCATGCTGCACGACATATTCACCAGGCAGGGGTTCGAGGTGGTGAGCGTCATGTGCAAGGTGGGCAGGCAGTTGAAGGAGGAGGAGCTGGGACTCGCGGACCACGAGAAGGTCATGATCGGGACCGCGGAGACGGCCTGCAACCCGGTTTTGCAGGCCATGATCCTGAACGCCTCCAACACCGACCTGAACGTGCTGGTGGGGCTGTGCGTGGGCCACGACTCCCTGTTCCTCAAATACGCCAAGGCATACTCGACCGTGCTCGCGGTAAAGGACAGGGTCACCGCCCACAACCCCCTGGCAGCGCTCTACACCTCGACCTCTTACTACATGTACCTAAACAGGACGGGGTTTTGAGCGGGGTCCAAGGCTAGCTTATCTTTATCACCCCGGCGCCGTTTATCCGGCTGTTCTTGAGCTTATTGAGGGCCTTGTTGGCCTCCTCCAGGGAGAAGACCTGGACCTCGGTCTGGACCGGGACCCTGGGCGCTATCTCGAGCATGTCCATGCAGTCCTGCCTGGTCGAGTTGGCCACGCTGCGCAGGGTGCGCTCGTGGTAGAGCAGGGTGTTGTAGTCGAGCTCGGGTATGGGCGTCATGTAGATACCGGCGCAGGCCACTGTCCCGCCCTTGCGGGTGAACCTTAGCGCTTCGGGCACAATGGGGCCTGCGGGCGCGAATATGACCGCGGAGTCCAGGGGCCCGGGGGCCTGGTCCTCGACTCCGCCCGTCCATGCGGCGCCCAGCTTTTTTGCCAGGTCACGGTGCCTCTTGCTCCTGGTGAACACGAACACCTCGCACCCCCAGAAGCGGGCCACCTGTATGGCTATGTGTGCGGAGGCCCCGAACCCGAACAGGCCGAGCCTCTGGCCGCCCCGTATCTCGGACAGCCTGAGCGCGCGGAAGCCGATGATCCCGGCGCACAGGAGCGGCGCGGCCATGAGGTCCGGGTAGTCGCCTGGTATGGGGTAGACCCAGTCCGCGTCTTGGACCGTGTACTCGGCCAGGCCGCCGTCAACGTCGTAGCCGGTGAAGAGGCCGTTCTCGCACAGGTTCTCCATGCCGCGGCTGCAATATACGCAGTCCTGGTCTGTCCTGTTCAGCCACGGCACTCCCACCCTGTCTCCCGGCTTCCAGCTTTTCACTCCCTGGCCCAGTCTGTCCACCTCTCCCACGATCTGGTGGCCGATGACCAGGGGCAGCTTGTGGGCGGGTATCTCGGCCTCGATTATGTGAAGGTCCGTGTGGCATATGCCGCAGGCGTGGATGCTGATCCTCACCTCGCCCGGCCCGGGCTCGGGGTCTGGCAGCTCCTTCAAAGCAAGCGGGTTCGTGTCCACGGGCGCGGTCTTTTCCAGGACCATGGCCTTCATTGAATCTTCCTCCTTTACAGAGTGATCAAAAGGAGCTTTACAAGCCCTCGTGCATGAGCTATCATTTCCATTGACACGGGGGCACGAGCCCCCCTTTTGATATTAAATCCCTGGCAGAGGAGGCATTCAAGTTGAGCGCGGAACGCGAGCCCATGACGCCATCCGGGTATGAGAGTCTGAAGCTCAGGCTAAAAGAGCTGAAAGAGAAGGAGATGCCCAGGATCTCGGAGGAAATCGGCGCTGCCAGGGAGCTTGGGGACCTTGCAGAGAACGCCGAGTACCACGCGGCCAAGGAGAAGCAGGGCATGGTGGCGGCCCGCATGCGTGCAATCGAGGACAAGCTGGCCCGGGCCGAGGTCATAGACCCTGCAAAGCTCTCCGGGCCCCGTGTGATCTTCGGGGCATGGGTCACGCTCCTTGACCTGGACACGGACCAGGAGCAGAGCGTGCAGATAGTGGGCGAGGACGAGGCTGACTCCAAGGCCGGCAGGATATCGTACACCTCTCCCATGGCAAGGGCGCTTATCGGCAAGGAAGAGGGGGCCGAGGCCATTGTGCAGGTGCCAAAAGGGAAAAAAGAGTACGAGATTCTAAAGGTCGAGTACAAGCCCGGTCAGTAGGCAGCTCGGTGAGTTAAAATGAAAATACTCTTGTTAAAATCAACTTTTATATTTCGCACAGAGGCGCAGAGGAAACAGAGGAATGAAAATGAATGCAGAGCTTTTTGCTTGTCTTGTAAACGGGATTAGAGATTTAAGAAATCTCTGTGTTCTCCGTGCCTCTGTGCGATAAATCTTTTTTGCGCTCTCTATTTTGGACAGAAGTGGAAAGAAAAAGGGAATAAGAAGAAAATGAAGGCAACCCCCGACATGACTGTAAAGGAGCTTTTGAAGAGTCACCCCCAGGTGAAAAAGGTGCTCGAAAAGCGGGGCATGATGTGCCCGGGCTGCAAGGGCATCGAGCACGAGACCGTGAGGAACGCGGCCAGGAGCCACGGCGTGCCCCTGCAGACCTTTCTGCAAGAGATCAACCAGAATATCAAACCCTCTAAATGACCGACCATGACCTTTCAGAGGTGATAAGCCTGCTGCGCAGGCCCCTGCAATACGCCTCCGGGCTGCCCGAGGGCAGGCTCCGGGTGCTGCCGGCCCTGGGAAAGACACTGAACGACATCCTTGAAAAGCACTGCTCGTCCGAGCCCAGGCTGCAGGGATTCAAGTCCTCCCTCGAAGACCTGGACCGGCTGCGGGGAAAAGAGCGCAAGGAGAAGATCGCGGGACTGCTCCGCATGCTGGACAGTATCGAGGGGGGAGGGGCTGAAAAGCCTGCGCCGCAGCCGGAGGCCCCGGACCCCCGAACCCAAGAGTACATCCAGGACCTTGACACCCCCGTGCAGTACGTAAAGGGCGTAGGCCCCAGGATGGCCGAGCGCTTCGGCAAGCTGGGCATAGACACGGTCGAGGACCTGCTCTACCACCTGCCCTACAGGTACGAGGACCGCAGGGGAATGAAGCGAATCAAAGATATAGGGCCCGGCGAGAAGGCCACGGTCCTGGCAGAGGTCATGGTGGCCGGGCCCGCGCCATCGCGCAGGGGACGGCGCAGGTTCAACATGATGCTGTCCGACGGCGCCGGCTACATAACAGCCAAGTGGTTCAAGTACTACGGGGACCAGTTAGAGCGGTTCAAGCCGGGCTGCAGGGTCATAGCCTCGGGAGTGGTCCGCGAGTACAAGAACGAGCTCGAGATGCACCACCCGGACATCGAGCTGATCTCAGCCGACGAGATGAAAGACGAGGCCGCGGTCTCCGGGATAATGCCCGTCTACCCACTGACCGAAGGGGTGTTCCAGAAGCATATCAGGCGCGTGATACAGAACGCCCTGAAAACATTCGGCCCGGGCGTGCCCGAGTTCCTGCCGCAAGACGTGCGGGACAAGCGGTCCCTGCCCGGGATCCTGGAATCACTCACCCGGGTGCACTCGCCTCCCCATGACGAGGACGCCGAGGAATTCAACTCACACAGGTCACAGGCACACAGGCGGCTGGCCTACGAGGAGCTGTTCCTGCTCGAGACCGGCCTGGCACTGCGAAAGCGAGGCGCCATCGAGGAGCCGTCAGTGCCGGTGGAGGCGCAAGGGGGGTTGCTCGAAGAGTTCCGGCGCTCGCTTCCATTCACCCTCACCCCCTCCCAGGACAAGGTCGCGGGAGAGGTGCTCGCGGACATGGCAAAAGACTCCCCCATGAACAGGCTGCTGCAAGGCGACGTGGGCTCGGGCAAGACCGTGGTGGCATTGTTCGCCGCGCTCGCGGCCATTGAGGCCGGGTTCCAGGTGGCAATGATGGCGCCCACCGAGGTCCTGGCAGAGCAGCACTTCCGGGTGGTCTCGGAGATGCTCTCCAGGGTGGGGGTGAACTGCGCGCTTCTCACCGGCTCGGTCCTGGGAAAAGACAGGGAGCGCGTGCTCTCCGGAATAAAAAGCGCCAGCATACCCATGGTGGTGGGCACGCACGCGGTGATCCAGGAAAAGGTGAGCTTTAAAAACCTGGCACTGGGCATCATTGACGAGCAGCACAGGTTCGGCGTGATCCAGCGCGCGCGACTGAAAGCAAAAGGGCCGCAAGAAAAGACCCCCCACGCGCTGGTCATGACCGCGACCCCCATTCCCCGATCATTGGCAATGACGGTTTACGGGGACCTCGCGGTTTCCGTGATCCGCGAGATGCCGCCGGGCAGAAAGCCGGTGGCCACAAAGCTGTACAGGGAAAAGGACAGGGAAAAGGTCTATGACCTGGTTCGCTCCGAGGTCAGGGACGGTCACCAGGCATTCGTGGTCTACCCCCTGGTGGAGGAGTCGGACAAGCTCGAGCTAAAGGACGCCAAGTCCATGGCCCGGCATTTCAGGCTCGAGGTCTTCCCGGACCTCGAAGTCGGACTGGTGCACGGCCGCATGAGGTCCGCTGACAAGGACCGGGTGATGAGGTCCTTCCAGAAAGGCGACGTTCAGGTGCTGGTGGCGACCACAGTGGTCGAGGTGGGCATAGACGTGCCAAATGCATCAATCATGGTGGTGGAGGAGGCTGACAGGTTCGGCCTGTCCCAGTTGCACCAGCTAAGAGGCAGGGTGGGCCGCAGCGAACACCCATGCAAGTGCTGCCTGGTGTGCGCCTACGTGCGCTCCGAGGACGCATGGCAGAGGCTGAAGGTCATGGAGAAGACCACCGACGGCTTCAAGATAGCCGAGGAGGACCTGGCAATACGCGGTCCCGGAGAGTTCTTCGGAACCAGGCAGTGGGGACTGCCGGACTTCAGGGTGGCCAACATCATCCGCGACGCCGACATAGTTACCGAGGCCAGGGAGGACGCATTTAACATGGTGAAAAACGACCCCCGGTTGCAAAGCCCCGAGCACGGGCTGCTCATGCTTATGCTGAAGAGGCGCTGGGGCAAAAAGCTAAAGCTCGGAAGCGTGGGCTGACAGGGGCAGGGACATGGAACAGAAGGGATGCGGTTGCCTGGGTTACTTGATTGCGGTGATGGCCGGAGTGGTGCTGGGCGTGGCCGGGCTGCTGGTGTTCGGATACGTGTGGGCCAATGCAAGCCTGCTATCGGACGGGCCCATGCAATGCGAGCAAACCAAGTGGGGCGTGGTTGACGAGGCCGCGCTTACGGTCAAGCTCTCGCCGGTGCTCTACGCAATAAAGAGGGGCAATGAGTCCGAACACGAGGTCACCCTCAGCCCCAAGGAGGTGAACCAACTGCTCCAAGCGTATCCACTCCCCGAGCTCGGGGACCCCGTACTCAAGGTGCAATGCGGCGACACCCTCATAAGGGTCCGCTACTCAAAGTGCGTTTTTGCCAAAAAGTACATGAACGGGATGATGAGGGCCAGGGTGAGCGGGACCGGGGGCGACTTCAAGGTGAGCATAAAAGAGCTACACACCGGAAAGGTCAAGTGGCCCAAGGCGCTCCTGCCACAGGCCGCGAAGTGGCTCGAAGGCTTGCTCGAAACACAGAACTGTTTAAAGGACGAGCACTGGAGACTTGAGGGCATCGAGCAAAAGAACGGGAAAATAAAGGCGCTGGTGAAAGTGGAGGGGTAAATGATATCAA